>JANQJP010000064.1 GCA_028281575.1 Cellvibrionaceae bacterium | reverse complement strand
TCAATGTTCATCATCTTAATTTCTGCCCATCTTGTGCAGCTGCAAAACTATATCGTGAGCCTAAAGGAAAAGCATTAACAGATACCAACGCCGAGCACTACGTTTCGTCATCGTCTAGCGCGATGGTGCGATTAGCCTTCGCTCGAATGATATAACTGGCTCGACTATTTTCATGAATATTTTCAGCATATTGAAACCACTCGTGAATATCGCCCTCTCGATCTGCAATACTGACAATAGTGGTATCTGGTGAGGCAGCTTGTACGTCACAAGCTGTGGCAAAATGATCTATCCATCGCTGACTTTCCTTTTCAGAAATTGGTTTTGTGTTTCTTGAGTTACCAGTTTTATTTTCTGGTCTTTGCCACATGCTACCTTCGATAACGCCTAGATTGACTCTTGAGGGGGTAATCGCTATTGAAGCATGAAGGAGCTGTTGATTGGCGTCTTTGACACGCAAAGTGCCCATTTCTTTACTGTGGGAGTCAGTAGCGAAATTTAAAAATGTGGTGTCTTGTGGAATCAGCACGACAGATTCTTGCTGAATTCTATTGAGCGATGCCGCCTTATGGCCGCTCATAATCGAATTAAAATTAACTTTATCGTTATCAAAAAAACGATATGCAGCGAACGTCTCGGCCCAAGTGTCATTGGCACAGGGAATGCTTTTGCTAGGTTCAACACTAAGCGTATCTAAAAGAAAACCTAAACGTTTATTTAATCGTAGATCGCCCATCACTTGATTTTCTAATTCGTTTTTAATCCACTCCTGCATAAATCCACCGTGTTTTAAAGAATTTACACGGGGGATAAGTATAAGTGATTGATTTCTATATTAATATGGTAAATATTTGTGTATAAAACTTAGCGCCTTGCTAAGGGGCGCGCGCTCTTTGCGCGTCCCACGGAGGCCACGCTTTTTGTGGCCGGAGTAAACTTGAGCAATTTGTTATATGTAAATTTCATGGTAGAAGCTCAATTACACTTAGAAGTAAACCTAATGGCAATAGGGCAAGAGGAACCCACAAAAATGCAAACCTATCGGTTTTACCCAAAGATTTCCTGTTTGGAAAAGCTTTAAATAAATGGAAGGCCAAATACCCAACCAATAAAAATCCAAATATTAAGTTTCTTTTGTATTCAGGGTCTATACCCGATGCAACGAAGAATGGGCCCAGCAATGATGCTAGACACATAATAAATACGTGAAGCGATCTATTGTATGAGGTATATAAATTTTGTGGGTTCATATTTACATATAACGTTTTGCTAATGGGCAGCCGAAGCATCGCGTAGGCTGTCCCGTGGAGGCCGCGTCTTTGGCGGCCGGAACAAAATTGAGCATGTTGTTATGTGTTTTGCTCATTATTGACCTCTTGTGTGACTATTGATATTAACCACCGAACTAACTGAACGATGTAAATAATAAAAACTACGAGCCCGCCGAGCAAGACCAAATGGTTTTGATAAAGGTGTTGAATGTAATCAAATACAGTTGTGCATTGATAGTTAATTTTCGCACTGTAAATTACTACCCCAAACGCAGCGCCAACTAAGGCCCAGAGAAAAACCAAAACTAAAATTATTACCAATATACGGCTAGGTAAATTCTTTTTAGGAATTTTCTGGGTCATCCTTATCCTCTCAATACACATAACAGTGCTATTATGCATGACGCCCCATACAATAACACTGAACCATTGCCCCTACTGAAAAACTTAATAATAGAGGAAGAAACATAAAGGAAATAGCCCCAAATACTGCTTGAAAAATAGTAGCACCAGTTACTAATGCAATAGACAAGGCAAATACTGTAAGTGGAACAGACAATACTGCACCTGCAATAACACCCATTAGCTTTGAGGGCTTTTCTCTACGTAATTGAGCATTACCCAATAGTGCATATGCGAGTAGCTGAAACGCAAAAATAAAAGGAAACGTCATTACTGTGAATACTACTCCTTGAACCTCACCCGAATCAGATTCAGGTGGGCCTAAACCAAATAAGATGAAAAGAATTATCAGCAGTATAGGTAGAATAAACGACGAAACTGAAGATAAAAATATATACCTTTTGGGCTTTATACTTTCCATGACCTCTTTATGCATAACAATATTATTAGACGGAAAAAATCCGTATTTAAATGCGGAAAATATCCGCCTAACACACAAATTGTAATACCATTTTGACAAACGATAAGTGCACGACTGGTCGAGCTTTTCAGTCTATTAGCCTTTATAGCGACGGCATACAAATAGCGACATAATCCTCGTTTATGCTCTTAGAAAGAAAACACACTTTACTGTATATTAAAACAGTGTTAGCGTATGGGTATGATCACAATCTAACAGGGAGTTAATGTGATATGAAATCTTCCCCTTTCTTATCTTCCATTGAAGAATACATGTATCAACGGCGTTATGCAAAACGCACCATCGAAACCTATACGCTTTGGATTCGACGGTATATAAATTTTCATCAAAAACGCCACCCTGCTTCGATGAACGATTCTCATGTAGAGGCCTTTTTAAATCACTTGGTACTGAATCGCCATGTCGCTCCTCAGACACAAGCACTTGTCTTGAATGTGTTGAACTTCCTGTACAAAGATATTGTTAAAAAGCCATTGTCGTTAAGACTTAATTTTGTCAAAAGCCATAAACCGAGAAAATTACCGGTTGTACTCACACAGGATGAGATGGCAAGGCTTATGAAAAAAGTTTCGGCCAGGTATTTTTTGTTAGCTGCATTACTGTATGGCAGTGGCTTGCGCCTGATGGAAGCCGTTAGGTTAAGGGTGAAAGATATCGACTTTGATTATAAGTGCATCCGAGTTTGGAATGGTAAAGGCGGCAAACACAGGACTGTCACGATGGCGCCAGAGCTCGTCCAACATCTCAGGAATCAGATTATACATGCCGAGCATTATCTCCAACTCGATTTACGCAATGAGTCCTACGACGGAGTATGGATGCCTACAGCTTTGCGCCACAAATATCCTAATGCTAATCGGGAACTGGGATGGCACTATCTTTTTCCATCGTCCAAGCTAAGCGTTGATCCAGAAAGTAACGTATTTCGCCGACACCATATTGATGAAAGTGGTTTACAGAAAGCGATTCGACATGCTGCGAAACGCGCGAACATTTCTAAATCCGTCACGCCTCACACTTTGCGACATTCCTTTGCTACCCACTTACTCGCCTCGGGTGCAGATATTAGAACTGTTCAAGACCAGCTCGGGCATGCGAATGTAAGAACTACGCAAATTTATACGCATGTACTTCAAATGGGTGGCAACGCAGTTATAAGTCCACTTTCGAACATTCTTTAAATATTGCTTACGCGGCCACTGAATTTGATCTAGTGCTGCTGTCGCCGGGGCTTCGGTGGGAGTGATGCTCCACCGCCGTATGGCAGTGTGATTCATGTTTGTGCATGCAGTCACCGCCAGTCGAACAGGTGGAGCCGCTCCGTCCAGAGTCTGACAGGCTATGCAATTATTTAACGGCTTTTATTTGCGCTTATTTGTCGATGGCGCTACCTTAGCGGTGTTTTTGATTAGCTAATTTGGAGCCTGGAATGATTGTCGGCGGAGGTTTTAAAGCTATTCGCAGTGTCGTGCGATATGCCACGAAGATTGGCCCGCTAAACCTTTTCCGCGCGGTACGTTCCAGGAATGCATGTAAAGCCTGCGCATTTGGCACCGGCGGCCAAAATGGTGGTTATAGGAACGAAGCCCGGCGCGGGCTTGAAATTTGTAATAAAAATATTCAATCACAACTAAGTGATATCCGCAGCGGTATTTCAAACCAGTTTTTTCTCGAACACGATATCCGTGAATTATCGTCATTTTCTGGCAAACAGCTCGAAGATCTCGGCCGTCTTGTCACGCCGCTGTATAAAGCGGCGGGAGATTCGCATTATTCCGTTATTAGCTACGAACGCGCTATTGCCAGGTTGGCGGAACAATTAAAAGCGTGCTCACCAGAACGAAGTTTCTTTTACGCCTCCGGTCGCTCCTCAAATGAGGCCGCGTTTACCCTGCAACTGCTCGCGCGACTCTATGGCACCAACAACATAAATAATTGCTCTTATTATTGTCATCAGGCGTCGGGTGTGGGTTTGGCGTCGTCCATCGGCACGTCAACGGCAACCGTTCGCTATGACGATTTGGATAAGGCTGATGTCATTTTTGTTTTTGGCGCTAATCCTGCGTCTAACCATCCGCGTTTTGTGAAATCGCTGATCAAGTGTCGGCGTCGGGGTGGTCAGGTCGTTGTGGTGAATCCAGCGAAGGAGGCGGGTATGCTGAGGTTTGCATCGCCGAGTGACTGGCGATCCATGCTGACCGCTGGTGCTTCTGTTGCCAGTCATTATATTCAGCCGCACCTCGGTGGCGACCTCGCATTTATGCAGGGAATTGCCAAAGCACTAATCGAAAATAACTGGTTCGACAAAACATTTACCGAATCGTATTGTCACGGTTTTCCCGAATTTAGTGCGGCAGTGGCTGGTCTTTCGTGGGCCGATATTGTTGCGACGAGTGGTGTTTCCCAACAAGAAATCGAGCAGATTGCGGAACTGTATTCGCATGCAAATAATGCAATATTTTCCTGGAGCATGGGACTTACACACCATCTTCACGGCGTTGCGAATATTGAAACACTGGCTGCGCTGGCCTTGATGCGCGGTATGCTCGGCAAGCCGGGTTCGGGACTTTTGCCGTTGCGTGGACACAGTAATATTCAGGGCACCGGTTCAATGGGCTTTACGCCAAGTCTTAAACGGGCCGTTGAGGAAAAGATTGAACTGGAGCTAGCGACAAGTTTACCCAAGCAAGTGGGTTTGGACACAATGGCCTGTATGCGCGCCGCTGCCGACGAAAAAATGGATGTGGCACTGATGTTGGGTGGTAACTTACTTGCTTCGAATCCGGACACAGGTTTTGCTACACAGGCGCTTAACACGGTTCCCTTCAAATGTTTTATTAATTCCACGCTCAATATGAGTCATGTACATGGTGTGGATGGGGAAGTGATTGTTTTTCCGGTTCGGGTGCGCGACGAGGAAAAACAAGCGACAACACAAGAATCAATGTTTAATTTTGTGCGTTTGAGTGATGGGGGGATTCCCCGGTTTGAGCAACTCTGGTCTGAAATTGAATTGGTGTGTTGCCTGGGAGAACGTCTTATCGAAAAAGATAAGCTGGATTTTTCAATATTTCGGGACCATCAAAAAATTCGGGAATTCGTCGGAAAAGTCATTCCAGGTTTTGACGCGTTAAAAACCATAGACGCATCGAAAACAGAGTTTCATATCGACGGTCGTGCCTATCATAAACCAATATTTAATACGGATGATGGCAAGGCCCGTTTTTATTATCGCCCATTTTCACGACGAGACACGTGTGAGTTTATGTTGACAAGTGTGCGCAGCGAAGGGCAGTTTAATTCCATTATTTATGACGAAAGAGACACTTATCGCGGACAGCAGCATCGCGATGTCTTAATGATGAATCCCGAAGATATGATGAAAATGAACTTGGTCCGAAATGACAGTGTAGACGTTTCCACAGCTACTGGTGTCATGCAAGGTTTGCGTGTCCAACCTTATGATATTCGCGCAGGAAATACGATGGTGTACTATCCCGAGGCCAACGTGCTTGTACCGAGCACGATAGACGAACGCAGTAAAACGCCTGGGTTTAAATCAATCCCAGTAAAAATATCTGCGTCGGCAAAGTCGTTATAGGGCTAACAGTTAAAGCAGACGCAACCGAAGTAATTGCTGCGACTTGCGAAGCAGCCTGACATCATTTTTGGTCTTAGCTATTTCTCTGCAAGCTAGGCGTGCACGACTTGTCCGCGATAGACGCGCTTTTTGAGGTTTGCAGATTTTTTTTCGCTATTTTCCGGTCTATCTTCGAACATCGTAAGACCGCGATAAACTTTGACATTTTGCGGTGGTAAATCAGATTCCTGTGCTCGCAACAGCGATTCCCAGTTGGGGCCCGCAAGATGAAAAAGCTCTTTAATAAGCGCTTTGGTAACTGTGCTGGCTGCGTTGTAATAAAGCACTTTGAGTTCGTCAAAAAGGTCCGGGTTTGTGAGCTTGATGGAAGGTTTTAGGTCCGAGGGAGATGCCCGTCTAATGGCGTAGACGAGGTCAATCATAGGCTTAGTAAATTGCATGAGCGTTTACCAGTTTTTGGGTTGTAAATTGGTGGGTCAACCGTTGACGGTTGGTTTGCTGATGCGCAACGCTTTTGACGTTTTGATCAGCAAGTGATTTGTTTTTCAAACAGATTTGAGCAACCAATATGCCACAAAAAAAATCGGCTTTGAATTGATCCATTAAGACTAGATAAGATTAATTTCATATATGTGAACTAAGGCAGATTTATTTATCTTTTACTCATTTTTGCCAGGGCCTGTTCACACTAATGCGGTCATCACTGTTGTGACTAAACAAGCGCCAATCAAGGTGCGAGGGGAGACGTTTGGTTATGCTAAATGAACGACGAGCAACGCGAAGTGGCGCTTGTTTAGTCGCAACCCTTGGGGCCGGACCAAAATTGCCGCCTGCTGTGTTAACACTCGCTCATGCGGAATCACTACACAGCGTTCATGTTGTCTTGCGGTCAGAAATTTTGGCCCTCGGCAGTGACGACCGAATTAGTGCGGACAGGCCCTAAGCCAGGCGCGCCAGCCACCGAACGCGGTGATGTCCTGCGCACCGTTAAGGCCATGGGCGTCGCAAATAAATCCGCTCAACCAAAAGCCGTTTGCAAGCTCAACTTTGCCAATGCCTAAAGGGCTGGGTATGCCTGCGACGAAACTACCAAAATTTTCTTGAGGTACGCGCCAGACTTCTACTTCAATAGCTTGACCATCGGTGTCTGACCGCACCATTGCCGGGCGCTTGCCATCTTTTAGTGCAAACAATTTATAGTGTGTACTGCTTTTTGTTTTCGCTACCAATGTTGCATTGCGTTCGGCGAGCTGCCAATTCAGCGGCTGACCTTCGAGGTGGGCCCCGCAGACAACAACATCAATAAACGCAGGTGCAGAAGGCGCTTGAATTTCAATTGTATTTTGCGCGAGAGAAAAGCCTGTTGCACCAAGCGAATGAGCAAAGTGGTTTTGCAGAGCGGATGCGATATTTAATAAGCGAATATCAGTAAATGCGGAATGAAATAAAGTAATGCCCCAATGCACTTTCGATACGGTTGAGCCTATGGGTACTGCCACCGCGCAATAGTCCAACAAGTTCATAAAGTTGGTGTAGGTCCCTAAAATCGAGTTGTGCTTTATCGGATCTGCGTCAATTTCTTTACGTGTATAAAATGTGGGTGTTGTCGGTGTTAGCACAACATCAAGTTGGTTTACAATGTTGTCGCATTCGCGTTTCAGTTCGGACAGGCGATAATACGCGGCAAATGTATCGCCAGCTGATGCTGTGCTTCCGGGGCCAATAATATCGCTAATGACCGGTAACATACTTTCCGCTGCGACCTCTCGGGTCGCGAGCCAGCGCTCTGCTACCCAAGGTCCTTCATATAATAATTTCGCTGCATTTAAAAAAGGTGTGAAATCAATGGAAACCGGTTTGCCTCCAAGCGTTTCAAGTGCGGCGACAGCTTTTTCGTAAAGTGACCTGCATTCATCGTTATTTTCAAATTCAAGTTCACTGGGTACACCAAAGGTAAATGGCTCGCTGATCTTTGATGAAAAATAACGGGAGATATTACTGTAGGTATTTTTTCGAGCGTAGGCGTCGTTGGCGTCATAGTTGGCCGCGACATCAAAGATAGTTGCAGCATCTTCTGCAACAAGTGCAAAAATGCTCACGCAATCCAAACTGCGACAGGCGGGAACAACACCATTTGTACTGAGAAGTCCTTTCGTCGGTTTCAGGCCAATTAAGTTATTTAAGACAGCGGGAACTCGCCCAGAACCAGCGGTATCTGTACCGAGCGCGAAGCTCACCTGGCCGAGCGCTGTTGCGATTGCAGAGCCCGCGCTGCTGCCGCCGGAAATATATTCGGAGTTGAACACATTTTTGCCCTGACCGTAGGGCGAACGTGTGCCGACCAAACCTGTGGCAAACTGGTCTAGATTTGTTTTGCCTAAAGGAATAGCGCCAGCTTTAATAAGAGCACTGACGACAGGCGCGCTTTGTTGAGCGACATAACTAAAATCCGGGCAGCCGGCCGTTGTCGTTATCCCAGCGAGATCAATATTATCTTTAATGGCAAATGGCACACCGTAAAGCGGAAGCTCGTCAGGCGTTTTTCCGTCGAGCAACTGAAAAAAAGGCTCAAGCTCTTCCATACTTAGCAGCGTAATCCAGGCGTTGTAATCAGCTTGTGCCAAGGCCTGTTCGCGCAGTTTGGAAAGCAGAGAGCGCGGTTCGAACACTTTATTTTGATAACTGGCTTTCAGCGCCTTAAGGCTTAAATTGATTTCATTCATTGTTGTTGTTCCGTTAATTCTTCCAGATAACTCGGAGAGGTGTGGATTGGATCCTTGTGCTAGAGACCTTCACCAGCAAGCGCCCGCCATGGATGGTGGGTGTTAGAACAACGCAGGAGCAGTTGTCGAGATGCTGGTGCAGAGCCTACATGGACGTATTCACGGCGCGTCTCTAGTACAAGGATCCAAGCCATGCCTCGGATCTTGTGTAAATAGCGTGATCCTTTAAGTTCATGTGTTTCAGCAGCATCACAAAAAACTAATAGGAAAGAGGTGATCATTCATCGTCATTTTCGGATAACCAAATAAGTGCCTGCCCGGAGCTAACAGGTTGACCAGCGTCGCGTTTAATCGCGTCGACGATACCGGAACTCGGTGCGTGAATATCGATTTCCATTTTCATGGATTCCAAAATCATTAGACGTTGGCCCCGTTCGACAACATCTCCCGGTTTTACCTCCACCTGCCAGACATTTCCCGCTACGGGACTGTGTACAGCAAGCAAGCCTGGGGGAAGCTCATCTGCGAGCATTTCTTCTTTTGCTTCGCTTTGTTCATAAGTTAACTGACCATCCAGGCGCCACTGTTCGAGTTCCTGCTCAAACGCGGCGCGCCGCTGGTTTTCAAATTTTGAAATCTGTTGTGCCTGCCCGTCTAAATATTTTCGATATTCAGTGAGATCGAAGAGCGTCTCCTCAATTTTTATTGGATAGCGGCCGTGGGGGAAATTTTCTCTGATTTTTTTCAGCTCATCGCCACTTACTTCATAAAAACGAATCTGATCGAAAAAACGTAATAGCCAGGGTTGTTCGAAAAATTCAGTTTTTCTATAGCGGTTCCACATTTGTAAGGTTCGGCCGACAAATTGGTAACCGCCGGGTCCTTCCATCCCATAAATACATAAATAGGCGCCACCAATGCCGACGGAATTTTCCGCCGTCCACGTGCGTGCTGGGTTGTATTTTGTGGTGACAAGTCGATGGCGCGGATCAATGGGGGTCGCCACAGGCGCGCCGAGATATACGTCGCCCAGACCCATGACTAAGTATGACGCGTTGAACACGATATCTTTTACCGCCTGAACGTCGGGTAAACCGTTTATTCGACGAATAAATTCGAGATTGCTCGGGCACCAGGGGGCGCCCGGTCTGACGGATTGCTCGTATTTTGCGATGGCTTCGCGACAGGCTTCGTCATCCCAGCTTAATGGCAGGTGCACTATACGTGCGGGCACGGAGACTTCGTTACTTTGCTCAAGTGCATCGGCAGCTTTATTTACGAGATTTATCAGTGCATCGACAGAAATTATTTGCGAGTCATAGTGAATTTGCAGTGAGCGAATGCCCGGTGTCATTTCGCGCATACCGTCCGCTCTGTGTTGTTCGAGCCAAAGCATCAGCGCATGTACTTTAAAGCGGCGTTCGATATCCAGTTCGAGCGGGCCGAGTTCGACAAGCAAAAAATGATCGCCCGCAGCGCGGTATACGATAGTTTCACCGTGCAACTCAGATTTACCAAGTACAGGACTGGTAACGGTCGTTGGTGGTAAGTGGGTATTGTCCGCGTGACATTTTGCTACCGCATCCAGTTGTACCCGCTCGGCTTGCACCGCGTGCTCCATGCTGACGGGAATAAATTGTATTTTTGCGCCCGCTTTAAGTTGGCCGAGTTTCCATAAATCGGCTTGAATAACAGTTGCGGGGCAAACGAAGCCTCCGAGTGAGGGACCGTCCGGTCCTAAAATAACGGGCATGTCGCCGGTAAAATCTACAGTGCCGAATGCGTAGGCGTTGTCGTGGATATTGCTCGGGTGCAGGCCGGCTTCGCCGCCTGTTGCGCGAGACCACCGAGGTTTTGGGCCGATTAAACGCACACCGGTGCGGCTCGAGTTATAGTGCACTTCCCATTCGTGCGCGAAGAAATCTGTAATGTCTTCTTCGGTAAAAAAATCAGGCGCGCCATGTGGGCCGTAAATGACTCTCAGTTGCCAAACGTCGGGTAAGAGGGGGCGTTGCGTCGCGTCGATGGTGCGCGCTTTTATTTCTGTATTTGCGCCGGTCAAATGCAAAACATCGCCCGATCGCAGTGCGCGACCGTTGTGGCCGCCGAATTGCCCGAGCGTAAAGGTTGACTTTGAATCGAGGTAGTCGGGACAGTCAAAGCCGCCGACGACTGCGAGGTAACAGCGCGCACCGTTCCCATTTATCTGACCCAGGTGGAGTGTTTGTCCTGCGGCAATTTGATGGGTCTGGAAAAGCGCTACGGGTTTATCATCCAGGTGAGCATTAATATTCGCGCCGCATATCGCGAGAATTGTTGCACAATGGAATTTGAGGCTGGGGCCATTTAAAGTAATTTCCAGCGCCGCTGCGTTTGGCGCATTGCCGAGCAAGGCATTGGCGAGGCGAAAATTGAGACTATCCATTGGGCCGGAGGGCGGCACACCGACATGCCATAGTCCGGTGCGCCCTGGAAAGTCCTGCAAGGTTGTCTGCGTTCCCGCATCGATGACAGATATCGACAAAGCGTTAAAACGAAAGGTCGCGAGTGTATTTGTTAGTAAGCGGCCGCGTTGACAAATGTCGTCGCTGATAATGGCTTGCAAATAGTTTATATTGGTTTCGATACCGTAAAGCGTCGTCTCATCGAGCGCGGTATTTAAGTGTTTTAGTGCGCGCTCCCGATCACTTTCGTGCACGATAATTTTTGCAATCATTGGGTCAAACAGCGACGGCACTTCAATACCTGTTTCAACCCAACTGTCTATACGCAATTCACTGCGTTGTGGAAATGTTACTTTCGATAAAAGACCTGCGCTTGGCCGAAAATCTGCCTGAGGATCTTCCGCGTAGATTCTCACTTGAATCGCGTGGCCTTTTGGTTCAAGCCCGGCTTTTAATTGGTGAATGTCACCGAGTTCGCCGGCGGCCTGTTTTAACATCCATTCAACCAAATCGATGGACCACACTTGTTCGGTGACACCGTGTTCGACCTGTAATCGTGTATTGACCTCGAGAAAATAAAATGCGTCGCTGTCAGCGTCGTAGATAAATTCGACGGTGCCTGCGTTGCGATAATTCACCGACGCCATAAGTTGTTCGGCTGTTGTGCATAGCGCCTGGCGCATTTTGTCAGAAAGATTTGGTGCGGGTGTTTCTTCTATGACTTTTTGGTTGCGTCTCTGTGCGGAACAGTCGCGCTCGCCCAAGGCAACGGCTTTGCCTGTACCGTCACCAAAAATCTGAACCTCTATATGGCGCGCCCGTGCAATAAATTTTTCTAAAAACACACCGTCGTTGGCAAAGTAACTAGCGCTTAATCGTTTAACGGAATCCCAGGCGTTTTGAAGTTCTTCCTGGTTACGACATACCTGCATACCGATACCGCCGCCACCGGCGGTACTTTTTAGCATTACCGGGTAGCCGACATCAGTGGCCCAGGACTGTGCGGTGTCGAGATCATTTAACAGCGGTGAGCCTGGCACGAGTGGTACGCCAGCGTTTTCAGCTGCTTCTCGCGCCTGGTGCTTTAAACCGAAAAGCGTGATTTGTTCAGGGCTTGGTCCGATAAAAGTGATACCGTGTTTTTCGCATAGTGATACGAATTCGGTATTTTCGCTGAGGAAACCGTAGCCAGGGTGAATCGCTTGCGCTGAGCATTGTTGTGCAGCGGCAATAATTTTATTTGCATCCAGGTAAGTGCTCGCTGCGTTGCCGTCCCCCAGGTTGATCGCCTCGTCAGCATGTTGAACATGAAGGGAGTTGGCATCTTGTTGATGGTAAACCGCGACGGACTTGATGCCGAGGCGCTTTAACGAACGAATAATACGTACGGCGATGGCGCCGCGGTTTGCGATTAGAACTGTGTCAAACATAGTTGTCGTCTTTTGCGGGTCGTCCCGCGTTTAACAAAGCCCTCGCCGGGTCGTCCCACCGAGTATAAGAATGTGTGTAAACAGGCTGTTGAAAAAAGTATATCAACGTTTTATTAATTACCAATACTATCTAAATCTAAAGGTGGAAGCGGGTGCACCGGAGGAATAATTGCGGTACTGAGCAACATTTTACCGGTAATAATCCCGCGCCGGGAAATCATTTCATCGGCAATACGTTTGAGTTTCGCCCCCGGTCCTTGAACCAAGATTACCGATAAAGTGTTCGTATGTGTCAGATTCACGTTCAACGAGCTAATCACCTCGTCGATATATTTGTACTGGAGTTCAGCAATTTGTTTTTGCAAATTGGGCACACTGTGGTCGTAAACCAAATTAATAGTACCTGCCATCACCTCTTCACCAACGTTTTTACGATGTTCAGTGAGTTGTTGGTGAATCATATCTGACACCGCCTGTGAGCGGCTATCAAACTGGCGCTCATCCAACATATCGTCAAATTGCGTCAGTAAACTTTCAGATAGCGAAATACTGATGCGCACCAGCTTTTCTTTATCCATATTAATGTTACACGTCCTGGAAAATAGTCAATTTGCGATTAAAACAAATGGCTGTAGCGCTCAATTTCCCATTGCGAAACCTGGCTGTGGTAGCTGTTCCATTCCTCGCGTTTGTATTTAATAAACTCGCTTTTTAGGCTTTCGCCGAGTGTTGCGGCAATTAACGGGTCACTTTGAAATGCATCGACCGCTTCGTCGAGTGTCCGCGGCAGGAATTCAATACCCCGGTCCCGTCGCTCGGCTTCGGAAAGCTCATAAAGGTTATCTTCCTGTGGCGCGCCGGGATTTAGCTTCTCGCGCACCCCTTCGAGGCCAGCGGCCAGCGCAAGCGTTGCGGCCAAATAGGGGTTTACTGCACCATCGGCGTTGCGCGACTCACACCGCCCACCATTCATCGGCACGCGAACAGAGTTGGTACGGTTATTGGAACCGAAAGAATTAAATACCGGCGCCCAGGTAAAATACGGCATATCGCCCTGACGAACCAGGCGCTTATAACTATTTACCGTCGGTGCAAAAGCGGCACACAGTGCGCGCCCGTGTTTAATAATCCCAGCAATAAAGTGGTAGCCAATATCGGTCAGGCCCAAACCGTGGGGGTCATCTGCCGGGTCGCATTTAAATACATTTTGACCGGTTTCCAGGTCATAAAGCGACATATTGAAATGCGCACCATTGCCAGTTTTATTTGCAAAAGGTTTCGGCATAAACGTCGCGAGTAAGTCTTCCTCTCGAGCAAACTCTTTGGCCATCAATCGCAGAAAAATAAAACGGTCGCAGGTCGTAAGTGCGTCGGCGTACATAAAATCAAACTCGTATTGACCATTCGCGTCTTCGTGATCGAATGAATACAAATCCCAACCCAGATCGTCAATTGCGGTTGCCATGCGGTCCAACCAACGAAATTGATGGAGAAAGCCGCGGGCGTCGTAACAAGGCTTCACTAATTTATCATCGGGATTAGGGATAGCCAGCTCGCCGTCTTCGTTTTGGGCAACGACAAACACCTCGGCTTCTATGCCGAGATTAAAACCAAAACCCATGGCTTCCGCTTGTTTCAATACATTTTTTAATGCGACACGTGTATTGAGTGCATAGGGCTCGCCTTTAAAGGTATTATCCGCAGGCATCCACGCAACTTCGGGTTGCCAGGGCAGTTGAATAATATGATTGAGATCGGGAACTGAAGCTATCTCATCGTCGTTTGGTTCCTGGCCAAGGCCGTCGAGGGCATAGCCCGTATATAATTCTGAGCCGTGTGCCATGTGCTCCAGATGCGAAAGCGGCACAACCTTGCCTTTGGGAATGCCGTGGATGTCTACGTAGGCACCCAAACAATATTTCACACCTTTTGCGGATAGTTCCTGACGAATTTTTTCTATGTTTTCTGTGTTCATGCTATTACCTCAAAATACACTCGGTACTTCGTCGTTGACGTGTACCATTCGCACCATATTTAAATTTTCAGTAGAAAATGCTTCACCTTCGTTTGGTGGGTGAATTAGTTCTTCGAGCCGACGCTTGGTTGCCAAAAATTCTGCGCTGAGAAATTGTTGTGGGCTGCGTGGCTGCGGGACGGGAACTTCAATGACTTCCTGTACTTCTCCCGGGTGGGCCTTTAACACCAGTATGCGGTCGGCGAGATAAATCGCTTCGTCTAAATCGTGTGTGATAAACAAAATTGTGACGTCGATGTTCTGCCAAATATCCAATAGATAAGATTGCATTTTTTGGCGTGTCTGCGGGTCCAGCGCACCGAAGGGTTCGTCCATCAATAAAATTTTGGGTTGATTGGCCAGCGCGCGGGCAATGGCGACCCTTTGTTTCATACCACCAGATAGCTGACGCGGATAAACATCGGCAAATTTGGCGAGGCCGACAAGTTCTATCCACTGCAAAGCCTGTTCTTCTGCGGCTTGGCGTCCGTGACCGGACTGCAATAAACCAAACATGACATTGCGTTTTACCGTCAGCCAGGGAAACAGGGTGTAGCCCTGAAAAACCATACCGCGGTCTGAACAGGGGCCGTGCACAGCTTCGCCGTTTAACAACATCTCGCCGCTGCTGGGTGTTTCCAGCCCCGCTAAAATTCTGATTAATGTCGATTTGCCGCAACCGGAAGGACCGATGACGCACACAAATTCGCGTTTATGCGTTTTGAAGTTAATATTTTTTAACGCTGTGACCGGACCTTTGGATGTATTAAATACTTTATTCAGCGCTTTAACTTCTAAAGTCACCGGCCGTTGTTTTAATCGATCAAAACGATCTCTGACGGCGTCACTTTGCTGGCGATAATCCTGTAGTGCTATTTCACTTTCATTATTCATAATATCTTCGCCTAAATTTTAGCTTCGGGCTTTTGCCAGGGAAACAGTCGCTTACCTAAAGTAGAAAGTAGTAAATCAAATGTGAGACCGATAATGCCAATCATGATGATTGCCGCAAATACATTATCGAAATTTTTGTAGCGTGCCTGTTGCGTGATAAACCATGTGATGCCTGAGCTGGTCCCGATCAATTCAGCGACGATAAGGTAGGTCCATGCCCAGCCGAGTAAAATCCGCATATCCCGGTAGAGGTCGGGTAGAACGCCGGGCACGACTACTCTAAACAACAGTGATTTGTTCTTTGCTCCCAGGGTTTGGGCCGCCTCGAGTAAAGAGTTGTCTAGTTTGCGCGTGGTATTTGCAATCACCAGCACTTGTTGGAAAAAAGTACCGATAAAAATAATAGCAATTTTAGGCGCTTGATAAATACCTAGAATTGCTACGGCAAGCGCTCCGAACGCGGGTGCTGGCAGATAGCGAAAAAATTCTATAAAAGGTTCAAACAGGCGCGAAAAAAAATCGTAGGTACCTGCGAGAATACCAAGGGGAACACCTATTATAGAGGACAGTACGAAGCCCCAAAAAATTACCTGAATACTGTCCCATAAACTTTCATGCAGCCATTTTTCGCTGCGTCGGCGAGGCTCTGTGGTGAACGACGTATAAAATGCGCTGATAACTTCATGCGGCGCTGGCAAATAAATTGGGTTGGCCCTCACGCCGGTAGGCACTTCCAGGTTATTTTCTAGCGCAGAAGCTTTTTCTTCATCAAACAGTTTTTTTTCAACGAGCATTGCTTCTTTAAAGTATGAGACCGATCCGGGTTGTTCTATTTCCATCATCGGGTGCCAGATAAAAGGCACATAGCTCACGATACACCAGAGGGCAATAGGTAGAGCGAAACTCAGCAAGGACACGGTAAGCCGGGGTTTTGCATCGAGTGTTTTTCTGACGGCAAATAACTTTACGGCACTCATAATGTAATCCAATTAGTATCAACAAGCCCTGGTGCAACCGAGCCCGAATGGACTCGGTGCAGAGATAAACGCGAAATTAAAGGCCGAGCATCAGGCTGGTATCAATGTAGGCATCGATGTCCTGAGGTGTCTTGTACACTTCATTCGCTACGTTGAAATCGTCAGAAATTTTTGATGAGCCGTAGAGAGATTTGAAGCCCTCTGATTTTTTCAAAAATACTTTAGCTTCATCGAGTGTCAGAATTTTGGTGCCGTCAATAAACCCTTTATATTCTTCGGGTTCCAGGCCGACTCGTGCGGCCATAATTGCAACAGCTTCTTCGTGAGTTTTTGGGTCTTTAAGAAATGCAACAGCTTGGTACCAGACTTCAACCACTTTTTTCCAATCCGCTTTACGCGCGGCTAGGCTTGATGGAGAAACGGCGAGTACATCGTAGATTAAACCGGGTTCATTGGCGCTGCTGTATATGGCTTTTGAACCGGGAACTAATTTAAGTGCCTGCCCTGAATTTGGCTGCCAGGCGACGATGGCATCAACATCTCCGGAAGCGAGCACCTGCGGTGTTTCATTTGTTGGGACGTTTACGAGTTCGACGTCAGCTTCGGTCAAGCCATTTTTTTCGAGTGCATTCAAAAGGAGCAGGTGGCCAACGAAGCCAATTTCAACGCCTACTTTTTTTCCTTTTAAGTCTTTGACGTTTTTAATCCCTGGACGAGCGACGACCATGTCGTTGCCGTTACTGTAGTCGTTGATAAGGATCATGACACTTTGCGCACCGGTTGCGCCGGTGACCAGTGCATCCCCATTTGTCATCGTCACAGCGTCTAGCTGACCTGCAGCGAAGGCATCCATACTTGCGACATAGTCGAACCACTCGAACTCAACGTCGACACCCGCCTTTTTAAACATTTCTTTTTCGATGGCTATTTCCCAGGCTACCCAGCCTGGCCAATCGGAATAACCAATTTTAAGTGGCGCTGCCTGCGCCGACGTTATTGCGAGAATGCTGATGAGCACACCAGCCATTGTTTTCAAAAACACAGATTTCATTTAGCACCCCTATAGTATTACTGATTGTTAAAATCGTAATACTGTTGTGCAATGCATATGCCACAGGGTTTTATTGACGCTAAGCCAATGATTTTTATTGGTTTTTCCTGAATTGCGCGCTTTAGGGAGAAAATGAGCTTGCTATTTTAAGTTGCAAGCTCTGGAGAAATGCTCATATTTGGTGCATTAGGCGGTGGGCGTGTGCTGGCTATCCAATGCTCTTTCAGCCGTTTCTTTTAGCGCTTTCTCTAAATAGGATTGCAACACTTCGGGTGGTTCCAGTAACAGCGTATCGATATCACGTGAAGACGGTGAATGTTGTCGCGCATGTGAACAAAAACTTTCAGCGGCGATTTCCAGTTGCTCACTGAGGTTTAAATGCTGTTCAAACCGCACATTCGGGTATTTTTCACAGAAGCGGGTAAAGGCCAGTAAGGCTTCTACAATGGCGCTTTTATAGTAAGCGGGATGCAAGGTTTGAATGGAGTCATCGATAAGGTGGGCAAAAATTTCTTCTCCGGGGGTCATTGAACTTCGCACGAGATCGCAGTCAATCACACACTCTTGACTGGCTGAATCACCAAATACCAAGTAACGTGCATGCGCCAGGCTCTTCCAAATCGCCTGCAAAAATTCACGATCCAGGCTGACAATGAGACCGCGCTCGACCCGCCACTCAAACCAGTCTGTGCCCATTGCAATGTTTGACAACGAGGCACCTTGCGAGTTGTCCTCGCTTCCGGTGGGGAAGTATTCGTGCAGTCCTTTGGTAAAAACTGAGTGTTGAGATTCCAAAATGTTTTCTATTTTTCCCATGAGTTCAGCCGGACTGAGTGCGCCGATTTCCAACACGCTTTCCAAATTCCATTTTTTGGTTTTTGCCGCGCATAGCTTTAGCAAGTTGTGCAATTGAATAGAGCGCAGACCTTCAAAAATACGTGGTCGGGCGCGCTGTAGCGCACCAATTGACGAAAGCACTTCTTGCAATAAGCACAGTTCGATTGAACTGTCGGAAATGCTTTCGAGCGTGGAAACAATTTCCGCATTTGATAGTGACGGCTCCAAAGAAAACTCGCTGTTTTTATCGGAACCGACAATAATCGAAAATTGTCTTGCCGAAAGTACTGATAAATAGTCGGCCAGATCCGTATGCGATTTTCCCAATTGAGCGAAACATAAACGTGTTATTAGCCAGCAGGCATGAGACTGAGCATGCTCGTACAAGAATGCGAGGTCGTTTTGTAAATCCGTTTTATCAGAACTCGCTTCGCGTAGCGCTAAAATTGCGGTGTAAGCTTCGTGTTGCTGAGCTTTACCCAAGGCCAATATTTCCTTGAACGATTTGGGTGCTTTATTTTTCGCGACGGTTTGTTTTTCGTGAATCGGGTTTAAACAAATATTAGGCGCATGCAGTTTGTTTTCGCGTGACGCACGGTAAGCCAGACTTGCAGAAGCGTATCCAACGTTTTCGTCCTTGGCACGCAATTGAAAATGCTTAAGTGCGGTAAATAGCGTGTTTGACGAGGAAGAACGGCAAAGCTCCTGAGTGACCATAAAAGTAAATACCGCAGCTTCCGAGTTTAACCAGTGTTTTCGAATATGCGATATTTCTTTCCTGACTTTGTATGAGACCAGTTCCGCATCGCGCATACGATAGTCAGCTTCTTCACTTTGAATCCAGGACAAACACAGGCATTTTTGTTTGTTAATATCGTAAGTCTGTGATGTTGCCAGGCTTTGTAATCTTCTGCGTGGGCGGCCGCTTAATTGCAATGGTTTATTGGCGCCCACCTGAGCGTAGGCTTCCACCAAGTGAGGTGCTGAAATGACTTTGACTGGCGCAATATCGCCCAAAGATTCTGCAATAACACCATTTTCCGCGAGTTGTTTTTTGACATCCTCGTTTTCGGCGAGAATAACTAAAGCTACTTGTGATCGATTAAAACGTGTTGTGTTGCCGCGCAAATTTAGGGCATCAACTTCGCTCGTTTGTACATAACCTTCGTCGATCAGTAGCGCTGAATAATAAATACTCTGTGCCCAAACCAGTGGAACATTTTCGTTGGGGACGCGCTGCTGTGATCCGGGCTTTTGTTTTTCTGCTTGCGTATTTTCTTCCGGTAAATAATAAAGCTCGGGAATAAGTTTGGCGCCGTCCACCTCGACCATAATGGATTCGATTTTTTCGCGATAGTATTTTGCTGTCGCTTCGTTTTCGTTAAACAGCGCATTGATATATAAATAGGAAAAAAACAGCGGCCATTCAGACTCAATGTGTTCAAAATTGGCGAGTTCAGAATGTTCATAATATAGCCGGTGAGGGTCTTCTATCGCGGTTTGATGTCCGTCCCATAAAAAGCGTTTACAACCGTAGTTGCCGCCGAGCTTTTGCAGGATTTCATCGCGTGTTTTTGTCACCAGGTCTTCATCGCCGATGGCAAAAGCGGGGAAGCCAATCACACTCAATAGCGCGCTATCGACTTCCTTGGATAAGGATTCGCGTGGCAAGAGTAAGGCCAGGCTATTGCGTGCTAACGATACGGCGTCAGCGATAGTGTGAACGACAGCGCGTGGCGACGCGTGTTCACCGAAAAGATTTAATCCATCCAATGCCTGCAATGCCGCTTTGGCCATGCCAACCGAACTCGCATTAATTTCGGTTTTGCCGTTATTAATTTTATTACCGCGCTCCCATATCCCATAGTCCGGGCAGCGATAGGCACTTGCAATGTAATAAATAAGGTTTTGGACGAAATCGACTTCATCATAGGTGCGAATAATTCTTAGACCCGACGCGGTCATTTGAGCGAGCATCAAGAGATACAGGGATGTTGCATCTATCTGTAAGTGACCCCACGCGTCATCTGCCACAACGGTAAGTCCGCTGCTTGTATCATATTTTGCGTGTAACGAATCTATCGGGTTTAGTGTGTGTTTGAATGCCTCAACTTTTGATGCCTGACGCATCATAGACTGCAGCAGGCCGCGCATCAGTTTAATTGTCGCCTGTTCTAATTCGTCCTGACGGGCGTGCTCACCCCGGCGACGAAAAGCCATGCTCAAGGTCCACGGTGCGAGTATGGAATAGACGTTGTCGCGTACCCAGGCGTCGGTATAGTCGCCGTGAGTATTGATGCTGGTACTCGCGGGCAGCAGGCCGGTAACCGGGTGTTGCTTCGCGAGGATAACTTCGCGAATTTCATTGTAGAGCCGCTCTAGTTGAGTGTCTGTTTTCATTGGTTATGTTCGGTAAAATTTGTCAGCATTATAGCTAAGCGATTGGAAATGCGATAAGTCACTGACAATAAAGTTTAAATTTTGAAGTAAAGCAAAAGTGAGCACATAGCGACCCATATGTGACCACTGTAATCAACGTAGTTTAGCGTAGATTTGATAGTTAAAAACGTCGCAGGTGAAGAGTACAGAATACGTATGCAATCAGAATTTGTCAGGGGTGGGTTAAATAATAACCGATAGTGTTTATTTATACCTGTGAGGCTTTAGTCTAGAAGCTTCAGCATATGTGCTTTCAAACTGTTTGGATGCCGGTGCTACGTTCAAAAAACGCATGAATACCTGCGAGCAGGACCGGCCCAAAATCATAGATAAGGTTCGCTGCGCGGAACGAAGCAGTGCTTCGCTTGAATCCGCTTCACCCCTGTAGCTCCGTCAATTCCTCTCAATAACTGCTCCTGCGTTATTCTACCTCCTGCATCCATACAGTCGTCGATAACTGCTCCTTGATAACTACTCCTGCGTTATTCTAATACACCACATCCATGTGGCTATGCGTTGCTCTAACACCCGCATCCAGAGCATGCATTGACAGTTTTTGAACGTAGCACCGGCACCCAAACGCGTATGTGCCAAAACGAACAGAAATATTTTTCTAAATGCTACATAGTTTTAAGTGTCTTTTTTGTTGCCAGGCGCTTTATTGCTTACTAGCTTTTTCCGCTTTGATAGCCGCTTTAATGCTTTCGCGTTTCTCTGCCGCTTGATTAATTGCATCTGTTGCAGATTCTCTATTTTCGAATTCGAAAACTTTATGTATCGGGCAGCGCTCTCCGCCTGCGATGATATAGCTGGTGCTGTTCCCACAGATCTCGTGGAAATTTCCGTCGAACAGGGCTTGGTGAGAAAAATCAATTTCACTGCAGCGATATAAAGTTGTTGCAGCATAGTATTTTCTGCGTGCATTGATGGTAATAACCCTGCCGCGGTCGCGTGTGCCATAACTTCGAATATCGGAAATTCGCACACAAGCCCGACCATTTTGCCCGGTCACTTCAGATAATACTGCGCTAAACCGGGGCACGGTTTGATCGGGTTTATTTGATGTGCATGCAGATAATGTAAAAGCTGTAATAACGAGCCCGAGAGTTAACGGTATTTGCATAACGCTTCCCCTGTTATTGGGTTTACAAAGACACGGCAGATTTACTTACAGGGTTTGCCGCATCCAACCAGGAATTTAGCTGTTCAATATCTTCCACGCTCAACATGCCGGACACTTCCTTAAGCCGTAGAGAGCTGAGAATGTAGTCGTATAAAGCGGTGAAATAATTGCGCTGTGCCTGATACAGGCCTCGCTGTGCGTTGAGCACATCGACTAAATCCCGCGTGCCGACGCTATAGCCTGCTTGTGTTGCTTCGAGCGCACTTTCAGAGGAAACCACGGCCTGCTTGCGCGCTTTTACCGTCGCGACACTGGTGACTACTGAAAGGTGTTGTGAGCGTGCCGCTTGCACGATATCGCGGCGCGATTTTAGATATTGCTCGCGCGCTTGTATGGCAAGCTGCTGTGCTTGGCGGCGCGACGCAGAAACACCACCGCCATTATAAAAAGGCACCGTTACCGTGACGCCAATGGTTTGATTTTCGGTATCGACCTCATCGGAGATCAAGCTATTTATTGTACTATCTTCGTTTCTATCGCTATACGAACCTGACAGCGTGACTTTGGGATAATGTTCAGCCTTTTTTGATTTTGCATTCGCTTTCTCAGATTCGGCGTTAAGGCGAGCAACTTCGAGGTTGTAGTTATTTTGCAGTGCGCGCGCTACCCAATCCTGTCGAGCTTGTGGTTGCGGTGGAACAGCTTCAAAAGCACCCTTGAGCGGCGCAATTTGAACGTAAGTTACACCTGTGAGTACCTCGAGCGCTTCAAAGGCAATGCCGAGCTGACCCTCCGCGATCAGGCGATCTGCCACGGATGAATCATAGACGGCCTGTGCTTCATGTACCTCGGTAATCGCGCTGAGGCCCACTTCAAAGCGTTGACGTGTTTGCTCGAGTTGGTGGCTAAGCGCCTCTTCTTCAGCGAGTGAGGTTTGTAAATTATCGACTGCTTGCAGCGTGTCGAAATACGCCTGAGCTGTGCGGATAATCAGCGACTGTTCTTCACTTTTGAATTGTGCTTCAGCGAGATTTGCGCCGGCTTTACTCGCTTTAAAGCTGTGCCAGGCGGCGAGATCGAATAATGGTTGTTCAAGGCTAATGGTGTAACCGGAAGTTGTACTGTCGTTCTCGGTGACTACGAAACGGTTCGCGCTCGCCGCTTGGCCGCTTTGTTCTGTATGGCTATCCTCCCAATTGGCGCGACCATTTAATTTTGGCAACAGGGCCGAACGGCCAAGCTTTTTACTTTCCAAGCCTGCCCGGTATGCGGCTTGAGCAGCTTTGAATTCGTGATCATTTTCCACGGCCTGCGCGTAGATGTCGGTCAGTGTTTGCGCATGACCCGTCGGTACAAGATTTATCGCACCCGCCATTAAGAGGCAAAGCTTTGTAACAAGGACCTGAAGTCTCATTTGATTTCCCAATGTTTCGACCTAATGATTGATGATTATGATAACGCGCTTAATGACAAAAGGTTACCTGACAATTGTCACGAACTGTTACGAAATCGTTGAGGAAGCTTTGAATTAAGCTAAGGCACCTCTGAATACTGCTGTAATGCCTGTAGCGAAGTACGTTATACAAATATGTCGATGAGCGCGGGAGCGTCATCGTTTTCACGTATTTGCGCGAAAACCTGTGTTGCATCGAAGCCGCGGCGATCAAAGTTAACTGGGGTCGCGGTCCGTGCCTCTTCTGCGCTAATCGGACGGCGTTGCTGCAAAGGTTGTTGTTTATCGCTCTCGTTTAATTGTGAAACGCGTTGGCGACGGACCTGGTCCAGGCCGGCCTGAGTGTTGTTTGGCTTGTCCTCGCTGCGGTTGTTTCTCTGCTCAACGGGCAGCACCGCGTCATCGCGCCTGCGGGAGGCACTGCGTTGCGCACTCGTATATAACGAGGAATCAAAAGAAGGTGCTACGACCATAATTGATCAATTTTTCGTCAGAGGTTTGTGAATTATAGTGCAAGCAAAAAAATTAGAGCCCAATATCCGATTGTAGATTACGTCGTGATGAAAACGTTATGTTTACAGTCACATTTCAGTTACCTAAACTGCTTCGTTATTCGAATTTAGTGTGAACAGGCCCTCGAAATGACGATACCTCCTAGCCAGTTTAGCCCTGAAGATGTGCAAGTTCTTGAGCAGAAAACGGTGTTTCAGGGTTTCTTCAGCATGCTTAAGTTGCGTGTAAAACATCGCTTGTTTAATGGTGGCTGGAGTGAGGTCATTTCGCGCGAAGTGTTTCAGCGGGGCAGTGCCGCCGCCGCAGTGCTCTATGATCCCAAAAACGACTTGATTGGCCTGGTAGACCAATTTCGCATCGGTGCGCTCGCGTCCAGACATGGGCCTTGGTGTCTGGAAGTGGTCGCAGGTATGATTGAGGGCAGTGAAACGCCCGAGCAGTTGGTGCTGCGTGAGCTGGAAGAAGAGGCTGGGATAGGGCGGGCCGAACTCATTCATATATCAACGTATTTTTCGACGCCGGGCGGCTGCAGCGAGCAGATCCACCTGTATTGCGCGCTCTGCGACCTTAAGTCGGCTGCTGGTGTCTTTGGCTTGGAGGCTGAAGGCGAGGATATTCGTCTGCATGTGTTAAATGCAGAAGATGTCTTTCTCCATGTTTTGGATTCGCGCGCGAACAATGCAGCCACTATTATTGGTTTACAGTGGTTACAAATGCAGCGCCCACTATTAAGACGAGATCATTCACTTGAATAAACCGTTCATGGAATGCCGCCAGACCCATTCAGTTGACCTTGCAGGTCATATTGCTGAGTGCGAGATAAACTATGCGCGTCTGCTGCAAATCCTCCCCGGTTTGCGTGAAGGCAGAACCGAATGGCGTTTTGATATAGGTAGCAACGCATCTATCAAAATACATATGCGGCTCAAAGAATCTGCACCCTACACTTCGATGATTGATGTGGTCCAGGTCAGCGGCGATATGGCGTTACCCGCGCTACAACTGAAGCTGTGTCACGACGCAGATGTCGCCGAAATTACGGCTTGGGATAAACATCGCCACTGGCAGCCGAGTTATGACTACCCAAATCCCAAAATGTACCAGCCAGACGAAAAGTTTGCGTTAAATCGGTTTTTGGGGGAATGGCTCGATTTTTGTCTCAATCACGGATTAGTACCACCAGATATTTGTGATTCAGTTCTCGTATCGGGGAACAGTTAGATTTCTTATTGTGTCATTTCGGTCCACACTTTTATAAAGTTCACAGTATGAATTTGTCAGTGGTGGCCCCGAATGAGTAGTAAGGTTGCAAGGATTGGCGAGAAAGCGCGAACAACGGTTATGGGTGAACTTAACGTAGTCCAGATCACGGATTGTCATCTCGGCAGTCAACCGAATGAGCGGTTGCTGGGTTTGAACACCGATCAGAGCCTGCACGATGTGCTCAGTGCCATACAGCGCGATGAAAAAGCCGATTTGATTGTTACGACAGGTGATATTTCCAATGACGGCGGGCCTATTTCGTACGCGCGCTTTCTTAAAATTATTGACGATTATTTTCCCGAGACGCCACTGGCGTGGCTGCCAGGCAATCACGATGATCCCGCAAATATGATTGCCGTCGGTTGTCATCCGGTCGAGCGCAACTATCACGCCAGTGGTTGGAACTTTATTTTTCTCGATTCCCGCATCCCCGGTGAGGAAGGCGGACGCCTGGGGGCAGATGAGCTTGCAAGGCTTGAGCGTGAATTAAGCAATCAGCCGAAGGTGCCGGCGGCAATTTTTTTACACCACCAACCCCTACCTGTTGGCAGTGCTTGGGTTGATCAATATGTGGTGGATGACGCAGAAGATTTATTTGCAATCACCGACGCACATCCCCAGGTGAAACTTATTTCCTGGGGACACATCCATCAGGAATTTAGCGCGCGTCGCAACGATGTTGCACTTATTGCGACGCCTTCTACGTGTGTCCAGTTTTTACCAAAGTCAGATGAGTTTAAAGTTGATAAAACCATGCCGGGTTATCGAACTTATCGCTTTTGTGAGGATGGCACTTTTAACACGCGTGTAAGTCGCATCGCGGAAAAAACATATTCCATCGATATGGCCGCTACGGGTTATTAAACCCGCGCGGTTTTAATTGGCCATACCCAGCCTTTTCAAATAAATTTTTCTAAAACTGCCAGGTGACGCCGGCACTTAAATGCTGCTGCCACCAAAGGCTGCCGTCTATGCCCAGCGAGCAATCATCTTCGTTACAAAAAATAGATGAGCTGCTATTAAAAACTGTGCCAATCGCTCTCGCTTCAAACTTCAATGCCAGAGTATTTGTAAACCAAAGGTTTGCCCCGAGCGCGGCAGAACTCGAAAGATAGGTTTCGTCGCTCGTCTGTTCGGGGATGTAATGGCTCGCGCCCACCGCTGCGGCAAAGTAGGGTCGAAACCGCTTTTCAGGTCGCCATTCATATACGCCGCCGATTTGCAGGTGATGCGCTTCCAGTTCGGTTTCATAGGCAGCGTTGGTGCCTGCATTCACTTCTGTATCGAGTGTGTTAGATCCGTAGAAAAACTGATAGTAAAGATTTGCACCATCATCATTTTGACGGTCATAGAGGTTGGCGACCAGGTGGAAGACACCGCCAGCCTCGATATCGATATCCTCGTCTGATTCAGCAGATGGGTCGTCGGCGATGCCGCTACCGCCGGAAATAGAAATCTGCCAATAATCTTCCGCAGCAGAGGCGATTGGAGTCGTCGAAAGTGAAACGATGAAGACTAGAATGAATAGGCGCATGGTGAGTCGGGGTCCGCAGGTTGTCATTAATGTGTCATAGTTGGCGATCTAAGCCCGAGTTTACGCAGGTATCGGGTGTGCTGCATTATAGTATTTTCTGTGCTTGTTTTGGCACATTGTATCGTGGTACGGTTCGTTGCGAATTGCTCAAAAAACAGAGGGCTTAAATTGAACTCTCGTTTATTTTCTATGAGTTTTGCTGAAATTAGCTAGAGTTGTTACCAAAAGAAACTAAAGGTATGGCGCTTAAATGCGATTGGGTGCCGCATAATTTGTAGAGTTTGTAAGCTGAAAATTAAAATTTGTAGTCATGGATGAAAATAAAAGCAGTTTCAACATACGTCTATATTTTACCAATCTTTTTCTCAGTAAATTTTTGCATTTTTATACGCTTCATTCATATGCGTTTAGATTGCGCTGAAATGGGTTGTTATAAGTGAGTTTTATGTCGGGAGTAAATACGCCTATTGCTGTTATTGGAAGTGGGCATGGAGGGTTGCCAGCCGCTTGTGTGCTTGCGGAAGCGGGGTTTTCGGTAGTCGTATTGGATAGAGGTACAGCCTACCATACAAAAAACAGTCACACAGATGCTTATAACTTCGAAAAAAGCCCTCTGCCGTGGGAGAAGGGGGAAAGTGAGTGGAGCGGTCCCGTGGAATATCAGAGAGCTATCGGGTTGGGAGGCTCCTCGCTTTATTTTCAAGGCGTCTCGCAACTGCCACCCAAAAATGTCACAGCATCATGGGGTCTGGATTCCGTTGAGTTTGAACGAGCGTCACAAAACGTTATTTCGTTTTTAAAAGTTACGCCGGGTGAGCAAGCTGCGCATCCATTGAACCCGGTTTCAAGCCGGTTGTTCGAAGCAGGCAGAAAAATGGGTTGGGATATCGCGCGCGCGCCAGTCGCGATTCTGTCGGAGCCATCCGCAGGCAGGCCCGCATGTAACTATTGTGGGCAATGTGTATTTGGGTGTAAGCCGCGAGATAAAGGAAGCGTCGATAACACTTGGATTCCGCGATTAAAAAAAACTGGGCGGGCAGAGATCATAAGTAGCGCATATGTTAAAAATATTCTCTTATCGGAACGCGATACTGTTGGGGCAATTGAATATGAACAAAAAGGGCAAATGCATCGCATAGATGTCGCTGCATGTGTTTTGGCAGCTGGTCCGCTTGAAACGCCATTTTTACTTAGAAAGAGCAAGCAAGCATTGGCGCCCAACGGCTTGGGAAATGCCAGTGTTGGTAGGTACCTTACTGGAAGCTTACTTCACAGTCATATCATTTCTCTTCCGGACGGTCACAAGGGATATGCCGGTGTACCCATAGATTTAATTGTAAATGAGTTTGAGCGCGAAGGGGTAGTTTTGTGCCAAGGGCGGAATTTGGCGGGTATAACGGGGCCTGTATCGCTAGCCAAATTTTACGCGAGTAATTTTGGTGCTGCTGGAATAAAAAAGTGGATGAAGCAGCACTATGAAAAGGTTGCGGTACTCGCCGGGTTTGTCGAAGTGGAAAGTAAGTACAAAAACGGTATTGATATGCATGGGAAAAAGCGTTTTTCCGTTGATACTTCTTCTTTGGAAAATAAGTTGAGGCTTTTACAAGAAAAGCTATTTGTGTGGAACAAAGCTGCAGGTGGAGAAGAGCTTTCATCTCCTAATGTATCTAGCGCCTTGCTATCGGGTGCGATGTTAAGGGGGGCGTGTCGGCTGGGTGGAGATGAAGAAACATCGGCGCTAACCGACGAGTTGCTCTTGCGAGGTTACAAAAATATTTTGGTGACAGATTCTTCTGCGTTACCGAGTGGTGTCGTTGCTCACCCCTCTCTTCCTGTCCAGGTGCTGTCGTATTATGCTGGGCAACGTTTTGCCAGGCGCTTGGGTACATAGATGGATCGACGTTACTTTATTCATGTTTCGCTTTTGGGGGGGCTGGCCGCCACCCAAAATACCCTATCGCAGTCTAAGAAAGCCGTTGACGAAAAAAATTGGAAAAATATATGTCGGGAATGGCTTGTCTTACTTATGCCTGAAGATCAGGATGGCCCAGGTGCGGACAGTCAACCAGTATGGGATGCTCTAATAGAACTGGTGGAGGATAAAAAATTCGCGCGCGGTTTTTTTCAGGGGTTGACTGCACTAAATGACGTTGTTCTCCCTCCAGACGAAGCTTCACTGACTAGACTCATGGCTCAAAAAACGCCTATATCTCGTTTTCTAAACGCTTTTTTTGAAATTGTCATTGAGGCCTATTATGGTTCAGAACTCGGTTGGAAAAGTGTCGGCGTTAATAATGCGCCACAGCCTTTGGGTTACAAGATGAATGTCGTTGAATTGGAATAAAAAAGGATCAGCATCAAATGGGGCAGTTTTTTCGTTATGCGACTATTACAGCTATTTTGTCATTATATTCTACGGTGGTCTTTCCGGGGGCAATTGGGATAAATTTTGGCAACCAACACCTCGGTAACGCGGCTTGTTTAAATGTCCCAAATCCAATAAATATTGTCACCGGTAACAAATACCAAAATTTCCCTGTATATCAGGGAGGTGGGGAGTTTCCTCTTGAGTTTAGTTGGCACTATAACAGTCGAACAGCGGGCAATGGGGGTTACTACGGACATTGGTCTCATAGCTATAGTCAGAGAGGTGAAGCTTATGCCTCAGGTAGCAACGGAGCTACCTTGTTTCAACTGAGGAAAGCAGATGGCAGTTGGCGCTCATATTATGTCGACGAACTAAATGGGGGAGAGGCTTTCTCAGACGATTACCCCAATGATGTCGGTTATCACTCTTACACAACACCATTTGTAGCAAGAAAAGAAAAACCGGACAGCAATACCATTACGCCAGATATTATTGACGGAACCAATAAAATCTCGGTGACATATAGAATCAATTGTTATGCCCGGAAGCAGTGTAATTACGCGGGTATAGAATCTATTACTATCGCGCGGGCAGAAGATGGCGTTAAAGAACACTACGATATAATTGCTTCGGGAGCCAATTCGAACGGAATAGATTACAACGCATATCTTTCCAAACTAGAGTCGCCAAGTGGGGTATCGCATACAGTTAGCCGCACTTTTGGTGCAAATAAGCAGTTAATAGTCACCCACTCTAGCGGGCAACAATTACTCATTACTGGCCGTTCTTCCCATTTACAGTCGAATCCAGTTCAATTTGTTGAGTTCTCGACGGATATGGAACTTGTCGGCGAAAACCTTAGTTGGCGTTTTAATCCAGTTACCAATGTTTCCAATTGGAATACCCCTTTGCTAGAAAGTATTGTGGCTACCTATCCAGATGGATCACAGCAGACCGTCGGTCATTTTCGTTATTTAACGGATTATGATTCCCCCGATACAAAATGGCATTATCAAACGGCGCTCTCGGATTTTTCTAGAGATGGTTCACCTTCGTCTCACCTCTCCGGGTGGATATATGAGCCAAAGGGGCGAGCATATAAAGCTTATCATGGCCTGCAGTCGTCGGAAGATGTGGCGATCAGTCGTGAATGGCCGATGTATGGAATGACGCTGGCGAATCAACTTGGTGTTACTGAAGCTGAAAATGGTTTTGACCATCACGATTTGAGAAGTTTTACCAATATTAATGGTAAAACGACCACCTATGGTTTTATCAAGGATGACGAAATATCGCCGCTTATCTCAATTACGGGCGAGGACTCTGAAAATTGTGCACGAGCTGGTAACACTTTTACTTATTATGGAAGAGGAGAAGCCTCGGGATTAAGGGGACAACAAAAAACCGTCACAGATGCTAGGGGTTTTATTTCCAAATTCGAATACTTTGATGAGGGAGGTCAGGGTAAAACAGGGTTTATTAAATCCATCGTCTACGCAAAAGGTGAGACGGAAGAGTTAACAGTATCTTACGACTGGAGTGACAATACCTCTTCAAGTTCTTATGTAAGTCAGCAGATTAAACAAATAAATACGCCGGGCTTAATTACCAATTACGAGTATTACGATAATAATCGGCTTAAATCCGTCGCCCAGATTGATAATACGAATCAGCGCACGGCTCTAGAATTGCGTCGCTGGGATTACAGCTACACTTACCATGACTCGCCGACAAATTTGCGGGTTGAAACGATGACTGTAGACGGTCCACTAGCAGGAAATGGCGACGCTGTAGTGACTGCATACAATGCAGCTGGTGATATGATTTCACTAAGTTATGGTGAAAATTTATCGACGACTTATGGAGAGCACAATGCTTGGGGGCAACCGGGAATTATCACCGATGAAAATGGTGTGAACACGATGCTGACATATTGGTATGGTGCTCACGGGCCTTTAATTAAGTCGATTAAATTAGAAACTTCTTTGCCATATATGTTTGAGTACAACCGAATATTAAACAGGTTGGAAAAAATTACTTATCCAAATGGTTCATGGATTAGGATTGGCTATTTAGAAGTTGACGATGAGCAGGGCAATGTTGCAGGTTACTCAGAGGAAATTGACTATATAGAAAATAATCTTGGAGAAAGGATAGACTATACAATCAATAGGGATACTACTGTCGCGATTGAAACAACAGTTATTAAATATTTGAATGCTGCGGGGGAAGTTGTTTACCAAGCAGAGTCGATTACTGACGGCTTGGACCGCCTTTATCAACGTTCGCGTGGGACGGATGTAGATGCTTCCACCTTTGAAGAGTTCAACTACGACAACAATTCAAATCTCAAGTTTTTCAAACAGCATGGTTTTGATGCCAGTGGCGCGCCGCGTGACCTTATTTCTACATTGACACACACGCCTCTTAATCAGCTTGATGCAATTGCTGAACCTGCTGCCGGTACAACTGATTTAGATTATGACACTGCTGTTAATGTAAATAATCATAAAGATGCCATATCTCGTGAAACAACGTTTGTTTATTCCGGTTTTGGCGATGTTCTCGAACGCACGAGCCCAGATACCGGCAAGACAATGTATTATTATGATGCAGCAGGTAATTTGACGCGCGAATTACGTGGTTATGATGACTCAAACCCTAATAGCCCAACAAGTGTGCAAGAAATTATTTACGATTACGATGATTTGTCGCGCTTAACAAGCATAAGTTACCCGAATGATCCTGATAAAAATATCACTTATACATATGATCAACCTTATCATCCAGAAACAAATCAGCCAGTGGTTGGTGAAGCTGCCAGCGCATATTGGAGTAAAGGTCGGCTCACCCGTGTTGTAAGTGAACATCGGGAAACCAATTTTTACTATGTGCAGGATGGTAGGTTGAATGCACAAGTTGACATTCGTCGCGCAGAGGGTAACAAGAGTACAACGTCGTATAATCTCGATACGCGCACGTACGAATTAGATGGTATTGTTTATCCATCGGGCTTGGAGTTGGAATACAGTCTCGATGGCCTGGGGAGAATAAGTGCAGTCAGTTTTCGTCGAGCAGGTTCTGCGCTGGGTGCGCCGTTGATAACTCATGTGAGTTATTATCCATTTGGCCCTGTCAAGACAATTTCCTTTGCTAATGGTACTACGCAAAGCTTTACTCTGGATGATGGCTATCAGATAGATGATATTGCGGTATCACACGGCTTATTGCATCTTGATTACACGTTGTCTGATGGCTTCGGCAATATTTCGTCGATAAATCACAGTTCACGAAATCGGAACTTTCTTGAAGCATATACCTATGATGATGCTCACCGTCTCGATACGGCTACAGGTGACTATGGTAATTTAGATTTCAATTACAGTTTAATTGGCGATCGCGAATCATTTATCAGAGATGGCGCGACGGATAATTATATTTACACGGATATAGCTTCAGGTTCGAGCATATCCATTGTAGGACCCAATACCCATCGTATGCTCGATTTTGATATTCTGGGTAATTTGATCGATTCCGATACCTTAAGTCACAGCTACGATGCGACAAATCGCCTTGTATCCGTAACTGATAAGGCAACTGGCGCGATAACCGAATACGGTCACAACGCCTTTGGCGAGCGTGTGCACAAATTAGACGTAGCCGCTAACAAATATACGTATTATCACTACGGTGTGGATGGCGAATTGCTATCTGAACAAAGTGGTGGTTATACCCGAGATTATATCTACCTCTACGGGCGTTTGGTTGCCGTACTGGATTCCCGTGATGGTTGGGTTTCTATTGATGACAACGGTAACGCGTCGCCAGCGTTATCGATAAATGGAACGACTGCTACAATTTCGACCAGCGCTAATATCGAAAACGGCTATTACGCCTATCGTTCAGCAAACGGAGATACGGAAATTTCGGCGAACTTGTCGAATTTAACGGGCTCTGCCTCGGGTGTAGCCGCAGGTTTTGAAATAAAAGCAAACAATAGTACAGCAGCGGATTATGTAAGAGTTACGAGAAATGCTAAGCAGCCGCTAATTTTATTACATGGTGACATTGTTACACCCATTGCTCTGCCCGAAGAAAATTTTATTAGCGTTGCGCGACGTATTAGCGGAACGACGCAAACGCAACATTATCAAACAAGTGACGCCTATGTGCGACTGGAACGAAATGCCAATTCTATTTACGTTTACTCGTCTAGTGACGGGCAGTCATGGCAGCAACTGGGCGTGTCTATTGATATTCATTTGCCGAGCGATGCACTGCTGGGTTATTACGCATCGGGCTCGACCTCAAACCAAATTGTATTTAGTGACGTTGAATTCGTAGGCGATTTAGGTAATGCGTTTGAGCCCTTCTACGTTTACACCAACCATATCTCAGCGCCGGTCGTTATTGCGGATGGTGACCGAGATGTTGTTTGGGAAGCCATTTATTCTCCGTTCGGTGAGGTGGATATACTGGTTGCGGATATTGAAAATAATATTCGGTTTCCGGGACAGTATTTTGATGTTGAGAGTGGGTATTATTACAACTATTTTAGGACTTATGATCCGAGTACTGGGAGGTATCTCCAAAGTGATCCTATTGGATTGAATGGCGGCATCAATACTTACGGTTACGTTCTTCAGAACCCATTAAGATACGTTGATCCTTTGGGCCTAAAAACATTAGCCCCTATACCTGCTCTTCCACCAAGAATAATAAGGATATATCCACTTGGACGAGAAGCACGAGCATTGCATGACGCTCTTAATAGCTTACCTGATAATTCTCACGCGTTTCCGACAGGAAAGACTGGTGGAGGGACTTGTGGTTTGATTCTCGGTTGCACGTTACCGTGGATTGAGGTCGAAGTTTGTGATTGTATTTCAACGCAACCTCCAAGCAGTTGTCCAACTCCGGGGCCGTCATTTAAAAACAGCCCTAAAAACGACCCAAATTGTTATTGCTATAAAAAAAGAATTATAGACTCATCTAGGTTATAGAGTGACCGATTTAGCAGCTCAAAATGCATTTTTAATTATCTGTTTTTTTGCAATAGAAATTTATGCTGTTTTTCTTGGTGTTAAGTTATTTAAAAAAAAGGGTCATATGGCAGTTAAATTGCTTATGACTCTAGTACTGTTTATTCCTTTCTTGGGCCCAATTTTTTATTTATTTATATCAGACGATACTCCAGCCCAACCTAGAAGGATGCAAAATCGTAGTGTTGGTGGTTCAAATCTATGGGGATGGGGGAGTTATGGTGATAACAAGAGGGCTGAAGCCGAGTATAGGTCAAAAAAGAACATGGAAAAATCAGACCCCTGAGCAAGTCGTGAGCGATAAATATGATGATAAGTAATGTCCGCGTAATTTCAGATATTAGGGTCTTAGCTTTAGTATCACTTGCCTTATTTTTGATCTATAACCTGCTTCCATTTTTTTGGCTTTACCTTTACGACTATGAAATTCTAAATTTACTCGTTAGGAATGGGGAAAGTGCGATATTTGAATCTACGAATATTACTTCGATTTTTATTCTTGTAATTAGCGTAACTTCCAGGGTAAGCCTTGTTGTTAAAACAAGCTGGTCTCGAGTGATGTTTATAGGAGTACAGGTTCTATCGGTTTTTCTCCTAGCTGTTAGTGGTGTTTCGGTCGCGTCACCTTTGGCTTCATGTATTGGTTATACTCTCGTGTTGGTTGATGGCGCCATCTTATTCAGGCTTATCACCAATTAAATCGATTTTATTATGTTTAGCGGCTGTGTTCGGTGGTGAGTAAAATAAATAAGACACCCACTAATACTAATAAATAAGACACCTACTAATAAATAAGACACCCACTGAAAAATACTGAAAAATAAATAAGACACCCACTCTAAGAAAAATCAAATCATGACTTTTGATATTTTCTTTCAGCGTGATGTAAAGACCCGCAGTCGCTTTTCAAAGTAGTACGATTTTACTTTTGGATGAAAACCCCAATTTTCAGACGAGCACCTACCCACCCTTGCGGATAGTCTGGAGTATGTCTATTTAAAAAAAGAAGAATCTAGAAAAACGCTCGACAACGCGCCAAGCCCGGTGTGCGTTGATAGTGCAATAACTGTGTTGCACGTTTCAGTTTTTCCTCATTCCCCACAAAGCTCGAAAAGCGTTGCTCAAACTGCGTAGTTAACGTGAGCCATCGGTCAGGCTCGATATCGAGCCGATCCAGTATCGGGGGGTGTGCCTGGGCAATATGCCCACGTTTGTCGTCTCGGATATGCCGTCCCGTCCAATCCACCAATTCAAGATAATCCTTAAATGCAAACGGTAAACCCGGTGGCATCGGTTCGCGAGGGTTACCGACAAATGCGGCTAAATCCAGTGGTTGCGTTGCATCTGTTTTAAACTGCTCAATACGTTTTTTAATGGATGTGTGGTCAGAGGTTTCAGGCGTCTCTGCCAGACAGGCCCGTACAGGATTCAACTCCACATACGCCATACAGGCCACTAAGGCTTTTTCATCCAATAAAGCTTGGGACGTAAAACGTGCCTCCCAAAAACGCCCAGAACACTTATCTTCTGCATTGGCCATGCGTTCAATCGGTTCGTTTAAGGCCCGCATAAACCAACTGATATCACAGAGTTGTAAACGCCACTTATCCAGTGTCACTTTGACAACATGAGATTCCGCGGCAGACAAGGTCTCACCGCGGAGAAATTTGTGGGTGAGTAATGTGCCTTTATACAACTGATGCCAACGTTCACACACCTCTAAATCTGTCCAGGCTAAAGATTGGGCTTTATTGATATGCAACACCACATGGTGATGATTACTCATCACCGCATAAGCACATACATCTATAGCGAAGACCTGCCCGAGAAACACAATACGTTCCTCCACCCATTGGCGACGGTGTTCATACGATTGACCACTGACGGTATCAATACCACAGAGAAAGGCGCGACGGACACAGCGCGAAGTGCAGTGGTAATAGGGTGTGGCGTCGAGAAAAATAAGCTGTTTGCGGGGTTTGGGCATGGTTCGTCCTTGAAGGTTTATCTATCCATATGCTGGTTGAATATACAGTTATTTGACATAGCCAGCAAGTGGTACAGTGGGTGTCAGACTAAGTTAGAAAAACAGATTGAAGACCATAAAAAGAAAATTGATAAAGATCCAGATTCGAGAGATAGGAAACATTGGGAAAAAGAAATTACAGCGTTCGAGGAAAGAGTGGAGAGGTTAAGGAGGCGTCTTCCAAATGGAAAATGATCGATTAATAAACGAAGTTGATTTGGCAAAAAATTTTCGACGAGCTATTGAGCCATATATTTCTGAAGATCTCAAAGGAAGCGCAATTTTCGTAGATCTTTCTGATATTTATGCGATATGTTTATCTTATGTGGCTTTGATTGATTCCCATTTGATCTCCAAGGGTGATGAAAAAATTAATAAGGAGTCATTGGTGGGGGTGTTATATGAGATTGACAGTGAGCTTGTCGAACATTTGTCGTTTCATTTGGAATCGCTAAAAGAAAATTTGCCTCTGGTTATTGAGCAGATTGAAAAATATAAATAAGACATATATGAATTAAACGTGACACCCACGCTCTAAAGAAGGCTACATACTACCCTGAATTTAAAACGCACGTGGTACAGAGGGTGTCAGCTTTAAGTTACATCACTCTTAGCCGTTGAATCAGATGATGACGACAACGAAACATTGGAGTAAGATGTATGTACAAATGTAAATACAGAGATTGTCATGCACTTTGAATGGGATGAGGCCAAGAACGGAACCAACATCCGTAAACACGGAATCGATTTTGCCGACGTCAAAGACATGTTCAATCATCCGATGTTGACCTTGTTGGACGACCGAGAAGACTATGAAGAAGAGCGCTGGGTGGGCATTGGGTGGATGCATCAGCTCATTGGCGTTGTGGTCTATGTAGAGCGATACGAAGACACTATCCGTATTATCTCGGCTCGAAAAGCAACTAAATACGAGGTGCGTAGTTATGAGCAAAGTATCAAAAACTGATTGGAAACACCTGGCGGAGATGGAAGACAAAGACATCGACACCAGCGACATCCCGGAGCTGGATGATGCCTTCTTCCAGAATGCCGAAATCAAAGTGCCACCAAAGCAACCTGTTACCTTGCGATTGGATGCAGACGTATTAACGTGGTTTAAATCTCAAGGGGCAGGCTACCAGACTCGAATCAATAAGCTCTTGCGTAGCTACATGGAGAGTCAGACGCACCGCTAAAAAGCGCTTCTTTATGGTGGACATCTGACTTCTCCCCACGCTTGGCGCTAACCGGAGAACTGATCACCCAGTGTTACAGTGGGTGTCAGCTTTAAGTCTTGCGTTCTATTTTGCTGGAAAAAGTTTTTTAATCATGATTGAATTTATTCTCGTCTATCGGAGCAATGGGGGCAATAGTAAGTCTTCAAGGAAAAACGCTGCAAGTTCGGCGCGGTTATCGAGATTTGCTTTTGCGTATATTTGGCTCGCTTGTTGTCTGACGGTCTTTTCGCTAGTGCCTCTACAATACGCGAGTTCTTTGGTGCTCAAACCTTTTATTAGCAACATGGCGACTTCTTTTTCAGCCTGAGACAAGCACCAGTCATCAAACTGTTCGTTTATTTTTTCGCCCAAATTTTTTAACAGCTCTGAGGCTTTCTCTTGCCAGTGTTTTAAATCGCTGTGGGAGCGTTTTAATACCTGCTCAAGGTGACGATTGCGAGATTGTGTTGCGCGCGGCCGTTTGTGCCAAATATATATCAGTGTACCCATCACGAAGATATTTAAACAGGTATCGAGTATCAGGTTCATATGGCTGGAACCTTCTGAGATGTCTTCTGCATAATCAAAGAGCGCAGAAAAAAATATCACCGCCAACGCTATGCCTACCAAGGTGCGTTCCAGGTCAAAGATCTTATTCACGTATCCCACCGTACTGGGCGCAAGTCAGCGCAAAAGTGTGTTCCGGCTAGTTTATAGAAGTTGTGCGCAGAGCGCATAGGACAAATGTTCGATGCCAAAACCGTCGTTGCTTTATCCTCGGCGGCAGCGCTGATGGGACGACTGTCGGATGGTGTATTGCTGCTCTTTCGTTAGGCTGCAATCCAACACCTTGATTGCGTAATGCTTACCGAATAGGAGATTGAACAATGTTTTTGGCATCCCTGAAACCGTTAAATGCACTGCCTCTGTTGGGTTTATTATGTTTTGCTACACCCGTTCACGCCGCTGATCCATTGTCGCTGAATCCAGATAGCCCGTGGTATGCGTCGGGCTTTGAGACAGGTTGGCATTTTGAGCTTGGTGGCGGGCCTGAATACGAGCCGACATATGCCGGTTCAGATAAATATATATCCGGGTTGGCAATAAGTGCGCGCGCGCTTTACCGAACAAGCGGCGGGCATCGCTATTACGTCAGCTTGGGTGAGCTGGGTGCGACCTTTCAGTTGTCGCAGAACATGCAACTTCTTGCTTTCTTAGAGTATGAAGAAGGGCGAGAAGATGAGGAGGATTCTACCCTGACGGGGTTAGACACTATCGATGCGACGGTAGAAGGCCAGTTTATGTTGGCCCGACGCATGGGGAGTATGACGTTTTATGGCGTATTACAACCGGATCTCACCGGAGATGCCAATAAGGGCTTGGTCTGGTTTATAGGTGCCGGTTACGATCGGCTCTCAGCAGATGAGCGCTGGCGCACCAGCACCACCTTTGATTTAAGCGGTGCTGACAGTGAATATATGCATACAGAATTTGGTATCACCGCCGAAGAATCTCAGCGCACCGGCTACGCAATTTATCAGCCTGGGAGTGGATTAAAGTCGCTCACATGGAATGTTTCCCGCGAGTATTATTTTTCGGATCGTTTTAGTCTGCTTGGCAGTATGGATATGGAATACTATCTGAGCGATGCGGCAGACAGTCCGCTTATCGCTGACGAAGGAAGCGAGCTCACTTTTGAAGCTAGCTTGCAGTTGCGGTATCGGTTTTAAATAAGCAAAAGAGTTTTAAATGTACTTTAAATATCCACACATGGATGTGTCAGATTTGAATAAATAAAATAAATAAGACACCCACTCTAAGTAAAAAATAAATAAGACACCCACTCTAAGAAAAATCAAATCATTACTTCTGAATTCAAAACACACGTAGTATAGAGAGTGTCAGCTTTAAGTTCTGGAAAATGGGGCAGATATCTGCTTTATCGATCCCTAAAAAGACATCCGACCCCTAAAGAGACATCCACGCTAAGGATGGCAAATCCTTTAGCTTTGAAATTCTCACCACATGTAGCGCGCCACTTCGAGTAAGGGCTGATAACGAGCCAGAAGCCACAGAAGAAGCACTGATGTTTGCGTTGGAGGCAAAATCTGCAGAAAAAGACTAAACTAGACATAATACGCCATTGGCGTATCATAAATTGTTATGATAATCATAGAGACAAGTGTATTCACTTGCCGCATCAAAGAGTTGATGAGCGATGACGAATACAAAGAGCTGCAAGAAGCCCTGGTAAATCGGCCTGATATGGGCGCGATCATCCAAGGCACTGGTGGTTTGAGAAAGGTTCGCTGGAAGCTTGAAGGTACGGGTAAAAGTGGTGGTGTTAGGGCGATTTACTACTGGATGACGAAGAACGAGCATATCTACATGTTGTATGTCTATCCGAAAAGTGAACAGGAAGACCTAACACCGGAGCAGAAGAAAGCACTGAAACTGATAGTTGAGAGGTGGTCAGATGAAAAATGAAATGTTCGATGAGTTGCTGGCTAGCGTGCAGGAAATGGACGAAATCGTCCAAGGCAAAAAAGCCGCTGCCCGAGTGACCGAGTTTCCGGAACCAGAAGTTAAGGTGATCCGTGAAAAAGTGGGTTTGAGTCAGAATCGCTTTGCCATGCTGATTGGCGTGAGTAAACGAACACTGGAAAACTGGGAGCAAGGCCGCCGACAACCCACCGGCCCCGCTAAAACCTTGCTGCGAATCTTAGACGCCGACCCTGAGCATGCCGTCCGCGCGTTACATGGTCATGGTTAAGTTGGAGAAATAACCAGAATTAAACGTGACAGAATTAAACGTGACACCCACGCTAAAGAAGGCTACATCACTAGCCTGAATTTAAAACGCACGTGGTACAGTGGGTGTCAGCTTTAAGCTGTCACTACCCTGAATTTAAAGCACAAGTGGTACAGTGGGTGTTAGCTTTAAGGCTTTAAGTTTTCCAACAGAGGGTTAAGCAACAGAAAACGCTATTTCGGGTAAATAGGTCAATGCTGACGCAAAGATAATAATGAAATATGATTTAAGTTTTGTAAATGATCCAGAGTGGATGAAGTCGCGTGATGCGTTGTGGCTTTCTATCGAGTCCAGGCTTGCGCTTAACAACAATAAAAAAGAGCTGGAAGCAATTAAGTCTTACTTCTTTACTGGGAAGTTGAACACTTATGTTATGAAGTATCCCAGCGCGATAATTCAGTATTTTCCCTCTTCAAATTTGGACGCAATCAAGAATTGTTTTTCTCTCATTGATGAGCGTGTATGCGATGAATCACAGTTCGGCAGCATTATCGCTTTATTTTCTTTGAATATTGAAAATTGGCCAGGCCTGTCATACGAGAGAAGAGGAGAGTTATTTGACTTCTTTTTTGGGAAGGTCTTCGATCCGTCGAGAAAAATGCCCACGCTTATCGGCCGAGAAGAGAAGCCCCGAGCCTTATGGGTGCGTAAAACATGGTTTTTTTTAGTGCTAGGGCAGCGTCTGGTACTTGCTATGAAAGTTCCTGACAAACGCGTTGCAAAGGAGAATATTCCTGCGTACCGGTTTTGGTTAGCCAAAATAGATTTTTTCGTTTCGATGATTGAGTATATCGACCCAATATTTTTTGATCAAACTTTTTTGTCTAGTGCGACAACACTGATTGAACAACATGAAATGGAAAAGAAAACGCTTGATCGCGAACATTGGGGAGCAATTTATGCAATGATAGGAAGGCTGATTCAACAGTCTTTACATTACTGTGAGACGTTATCACCACTGAATTGTGAGCGAAAAAAAGTCGCAGAAAAATTAATATATTATCTGGATTCTGTTGGTGCTGACTCACCACTGTCTAATATCCGTACGTACGTCGATAGGCACGGGACCTGGAAAATGTCACAATGTTTTTGCTTTTCGTTTGTTGTTAAAGATCAAGATATAGATAAGTGGATTAATATATGTGAAACACTTGAATATGAGTGCCAGGAAGCTTATTTTCAAAAAGCTATTGGAATATTTGGTGAATCAGCAAAACGGGCTGTGGATGCCATCGTCGAAAACTCCGGCTTGGGAATGGAATGCTTTTTGTTCGAGGAGTGGGAGCACGACAATAACAACTTCAGTATAAGTCTAGACATGCCTCCTGAAATAGTCGAGACGTTTATAAGGCTGTTTGAAGCATGCGGCGTTGCAGATTTCGAGGTATCTACAGATTATTGATAAATCTTACCTTGGCCTAAAAAGTTCGATATAAAGTGTTTGTTAAGATTTACTAATAATAAAAGTACTCACCGCCCCCTTCATATTTTCCGTCGAGCTGGAAATATTTTCTGAAGCACTATGAATATTCGATGCCGCTTGTGTGGTTTCTTCAGACAGCGCTTGAATGTTGGTTAAATTCTTTTGTATTTCGCCAACAACGCCGGTTTGCTCTTCAGTCGCGGTGGCGATTTGTAAGCTCATATCTCGGATCATTTCAGTGGCGCCGGATATATTGGCCAAGGTGTCACCCGCGACATTAATTTCGCTGATGGTATATGCTGCAGCATCTTTATTTGTCTGCATCGCTTCTACTGCTTGTGTTGCACCGGCTCTAAGCTGCTCAATCATCTGATGAATCTCTTCAGTAGATTCCTGAGTTCTCGATGCCAGAGAGCGAACTTCGTCGGCAACCACGGCAAAGCCCCTGCCCTGTTCGCCGGCGCGCGCGGCTTCAATGGCTGCATTGAGTGCCAGTAAATTGGTCTGTTCGGCAACACCCCGAATCACATCCAATACACCACCAATGGCTGTTGTATCTGTATCGAGTTGAGAGACGACTTCGGCCATTTTTTCGAGTTCGCCTGAAAGCCGGTTAACGGATTCAATTGCGGTATTTACTGCATTGCGTCCTGTCTGGGCATGGTCATAGCCTTGTTGTGCCGCGTTTACCGCGTGGTTAGTGTTTTGTGCAATTTCTTCGACTGCCGTCGCCATTTCAGTGGCCGCAGTAGCAACCATATCGGTTTCTGTGTGCTGTTGATTAGCTTGCGCGTTAGTTGCTTCAGAGTGTTGATACAAAGCCTGAGTTGCTTCGGTGAGCTTGTCACTATTCTCAGTGATCGATCGTACCACCGATTCAAATTTGCCCATCATTTTATTGAATGCACTGCAGACTTGCGCGACCTCGTCGTTACTTGTTTGCGTCGCATTCGATAAGTCGGTGCGCATGGTCAGGTCGTTGGTTTCGCTAATATGTTTAAACTTCTGCGCAATAAGTGAAATACGGCATTTAAGGTCGCGCATAATGGTAAATACCAAAAATGCGTTTACCGCCGAAGTGGTAATAATCATGACCACGATCAGTGTTTGCACAAAAGCAACAATCTGCGGAATGATATTGGCAAAGGTCAGCGATGTTTCCGATATTTTCTCCATAATCGGGTCCAGTTGCTGTACTAAAAGTGTTCTATCGGTGTTTCTGCCGGACTCAAAGTTTGCGATTAACGTCAGCGCTTCATTGGTGTCTCTAATATCTTCATGACAAAGGTCGATCGCTTTGCCAAAACCGACCATGCGAAAGAGCATCACTTCCATCATATTGACGGTTCTCAAGCATTCTTCCGGCTGCTTCTTAATTTCAGTGATGAGGCTTTTGATACCCATTTTTTCGCGATTGAAGGAGCGCGCAAACAGTAGTTGGTTTGTTGCATTGGCGTCTTTTTCCTTATGGAGGTCGTCGAGGCGCTCTTTAACCAGGTTGGTGAGCACGATATGTTCGCGTTCGAGGAATGTAAACTTGGTGGCTTTGGACAATTCGATCGCGCCGAAAATAGGCGTAAATACCTGTACAGCCAGTGCTACTAGCAAAATGGTGGTTTTTACTCCCATGGATTGGCTCGTTAACCAATTGATCATGCAAATACCCTCGTACGTGTCCAGTCGACGAAATGAAATATGAAGCAAAGTGGAGCGGTTTTAACGAAAGAACAGATAGAAACCTGATTTCAGTATAGACAACCTGGGGCTGTCATTCAGGCGAATTACTCTCGGTTGACATGAGTAGAGATAGAAGAGAAGAAGCTCACTCGGCGCGTCCAAACTGCATACTGCGGTTTTCAGGAGACTGGGTGAATCTGGGTGCCTCGCGCAGTATCTAAGTAGGCTGAATAGTCCCGGTTCCCAAATACCAGTGGAATCAGGTTTTGGCTTAATGCTTTTACGACAAAAAAGTCTGTAGCAGCGGTGTTATTTTTGTTGCCTCCATAAATAAGTGCATAGTCTATCTGATTTTCTGTGCTGGGCGTTCGCTTCTTTTCCTTCTGAAAAAACTTACCGTTTATCCAGTTTGCAATGTGTCCATATGTATGAGCTTGGAGAAAGTACTCCAAATGAAAGTCTGGCGTTGGCTCCACTTCGACCAGTTCCTCCACTGGCTCTGCATCGCTTAAAAAGCCGAGTCGCTGCACTAGCTCGTGCTTGGCTTTTAAAATGCCAAGTTCTTCGTCAAATGCGGCACCGAATCCCATATGGAGCACGTGATGATTATCCCGCGGGAGTAGGAACACACCGTAGACAAAAACGGGCTTACCGTTAGCGAAAGCAAGTTCATCGTTAAAGCGAACGCAAACGGTCATGTAAAAAGCCTCTAACTTAGAGCTGATGTCGTTGATTAACGCGGTTTCAATAAACTGGGGACAACTCGCACCGTACCAGCTTGCAAGTACTTGATCGCGCTCGACCAATTCTAAACTGGCTGATTCGCAAGCCTTGGCCAGTGAAGTATGCAATGCAATGCCATTTGATTTTGACCATTGATAGTGTTCGGGCGACGGTGATTCAGGAAAGAGCGTTTCTATGCTTATGTTGCGCCCGTCGATTTCCAATGTGTTATTTAGCAGTGGGACGGAATTGCTGGGAGTTTCCATGGCATCGGTAATGATCATGCGCTCGAGCAGTTCGAATTTAGCGCGGTGTGTTTCCGCTTGAATAAGGCTGCCAGCGCTGCCGGTTGCAACTGCGTCAGAAGTATTTTTTGCTGCGATACCGCTCAAGTGAATATTGAGATCGTGAAATTGTTCTGATGCTTCGAAGCGATCAAAAACAGTCCAGTGGGTAAACTGCTGTTGTATGATGGTTTCTGGGTCGAGGGTGTTAGACGTCATAGGATTATTGTAGTTATTTTTTTGCGTCATCGAAGAGAAAATGGTCTCCCGAAGGAGACCAATGTGTACTAGATTAAAATGAAACTAATGCATACTTCTTTTTCATGCTTTGTCTCCACGGTTTTTTTATGTCAATTAAGACTATTGGGTTATTATTTTCCCGCTCCTATCATAGTCACATCCATATCACTAACGTCAGCCTTTGTTTGTTTTTATTTTTTTCGCCCAAAGTAAGATTTAGCCCTGAGCGTGGCTGAAATTTTTAATTGGCTGTATTCGCCGCCAAATGTGTTTCACTATGTGCAATTTCCTGATCGAGTGCCGCGCGCAGTCCGGCGACAAGTTCCACTACACCGAGACCAATTCTCTGCGCCAGGTATTGGCCACTGCTTATGTCTTCGTATTTCGCATCCGGCCCATTTTGCTCTATCGCCTGAGCTAGCGGTGCAAGTGAAACTTCGGGACGCGGTGCAACAAAAAGCGTAAAGCTAAACCGCTGCTTCTTAACAGACTCCGGGCTTTGCACGACGCGGTGGGGGACAGCGCGAAACAGACCATTGCTTAAACGCTCCAACATTTCACCGCACGCGATGAGTACTTCCCCCTCAGCCAGATTCGCTGGTTGCCAGTGACCATCTGCGTCAAGAATTTCCAAGCCTTCGTCGGTACCGCCTAAAAATAGTGTGAGCATTGTAATATCTGTATGCTCCTGTCCTCTCAGTTTTTCGGCGGCAACTTCTGCCGAAGCCGGTGGATAATGCATCATTCGCAGTGCTGTCCAGCTGTCATCAATTAGGCCCGGCAAATAGTTTGCGTCGCTTGTGAGCGTCGCCGAAACATGACCGAGCAATTCATGCACGAGGGCATCGGCTTGTGAATACAGCGCTAAGCTTGTCTCCTTAAAATGGTTAATTTCACTGGGCCAGGGATTTTGTGGGCGAAGGTAGCTTTTGTCTGACAGCTGGGTGGGACATAGCACATTCCAAAATTCGCAAACGTCTGAACTATAGTGGTCGTCGCCGCCTGGAATTCTTAAATAACCGGCTAAAGCGCCATTGTTTGGATCAAAATATTGCGCTTTGGTGCTCAACGGCAGGGCAAAGAAATTTTCCGCCAGTTGTTGGAAATTTCTGATAGCCGTTTTATCTATGTCGTGTCCGCGCAACGCAACATAGCCATGCGTGCGCAGTGTTTCTGTAAGTGACTCTCGGTTTGCACGAATATCAAGACTCGAAATCATTGCGATACCTCAGCGATATATTATTGGTGTAATTATCTGAGCGCGCTCATCGGGTGCTTATACAGCTAGTGGATAACGCAGTATTCTAAAAATTTATGTAAGTGATCCATTGTCTTGCGCGCGACTTCAAGCATGGCTTCGGGGTGATTTTCGCGCATCGTGTCCAAAATAATTTTGATATCGTCTTCAATGTGGTGCTTGTCGAGATCAACATGGTAGCCGAGGCCAGACATGGATTCTCGCGAAAAGCCGAGCTCTTCGAGTTGCGCCAATAATTTTGGCCCTTCGACCACCGTAAGGTATTCGAAGCAAAAGGTGTATACGGAGAAAAAATTCTCATCTATGTCTATGACATCGCGACCATATTGCACCAGGTCTTTGGATTGCTGAGACACCAGGTTAAAATTAGGTAGGCCATTGGCAATGCCAAGGTGTTTTAGATCGTCCTGCGCCCACACTTCATGACCTTTTTCATCTTCCATTTTTTCAACGCAGAACTCAGCCATTTTTTCGTTGTTGCGACTTCGCGAAATAATTAATGCGTAGTGACACGCCGGCAATGTATTGGCGAAAACGTAAAACATGTTGGTGAGGTAGCATTCGACGTCCTCGGCGGTCAAGGTTTTTTCTCTAGCGCGCCTGGACAGAGCGTTCTGTTCCGCTATTTGATGGGAATAAGTTTCTACTAAATCTTTTAATCTATTTTCGAAATCTGTATGCATTATCGCAAGCCCCTGGAAAGTTTATGGTGGCCTATCCATGGAATTGCTATGTGGCTTTCGGTGCCAAATTCCTGTAGAGCTTACCCCCGCTTCTTTGTCAGAATCAAGTTTTTTTTGCAAATTATGCGTAAGTGACAGCTGATACAGCATTGCGACGCTAGTGTTTCCGGAATTGCTGCCCCGGGTATTGGGGGATTCCACTCGGGCTGTGGCGTTTTCGCGTGACAATCGATGTTGTGGAGCGAGTGTCTTGATTAAGAAGGGAGCAGTGATAGAGTGGCTGTCTCGAAAAGGGGTCGCTAAGGCCTCTCAGTCTGGAGGCGTGAAATGCATATTATAAGAATAATATTATCGGCAATTGTATTGGCACTGGTGGCGATGGTAAGCGCTTGCGGTGGAGGTGGCGGGGGCAGTTCACCGAGCCCAAGTCCGGGGCCAACCAGTTCGCCAACGCCTACAGGGCCGCCGGATACGTCTAACCAGTCTATAAAGCTAAATCAGCTCGGTTTTTACCCGTTGCAGAACAAGGTGGCGATTGTGCCGGCGACGACGGCGACCAGTTTTGACCTTGTAACTGCCGACGATGCAACAACAGTATTTTCCGGCGCGCTATCTGTCGCGGAGAGCTGGGGAAATTTCTCTGATGACGACGTAAAAGTGGCAGATTTTTCTAGTTTCGAAACGCCTGGGGACTACAGGTTAAACGTCGCCGGCGTTAACGAATCGCACAGTTTTACCATTTCTGATTCACCGCACGCTGAACTCAACACCGCCGCGTTGAAAGCGTTTTATTTTAATCGTGCCAGTACCGAACTGACTCAGCCCTACGCAGGCGAGTGGCTGCGCAATGCCGGGCATCCCGATGACGTTGTCATGGTTCACGGTTCCGCCGCATCGGCAGCGCGACCTGAGGGTACTGAAATAAGCGCGCCTAAAGGCTGGTATGACGCCGGCGATTACGGCAAATATATCGTTAATTCAGGTATCAGCACTTACACCTTGCTTGCTGCGTATGAGCATTTCCCTGAGTTTTATGAAAATCTCAATACCAATATTCCCGAGAGCGTCAATACCGTTCCGGATATTTTGGATGAAGTGTATTGGAATATTGAGTGGATGCTGACGATGCAGGACCCAGCTGATGGTGGTATTTATCACAAGCTCACGACGCTTAACTTCAGCGGCAGAGTTATGCCTGATCAGGCCAACGCGCCGCGCTATGTCGTACAGAAATCTACCGCAGCAGCGCTTAATTTTGCCGCTGTCATGGCTGTTGCCAGCCGTGTCTACGCCAACTATTCAAATGAGTTCCCAGGAGTGGCGGCTCAGCTGCTGAGCGCGGCAGAAAGTGCCTGGCTCTGGGCCGAGACAAATCCCGGTATCCATTATGTTCAACCCAGTGATGTCAGCACCGGTCAATACGCAAATGCGGGCTATAACGACGAGTTCGCTTGGGCAGCGGCGGAGCTTTATATCACAACGAATACCGACGAATACTATGCTGATTTCGCGTCGTATAGCGCTGCTCCCAGCACGCCGTGGTGGGGTGGTGTTATGGCTTTGGGATGGATGTCCCTGGGCCATCATCGGGATTCTTTGAGCGCGGTGGCGGATACTGATGACATTCGTCAGACCATTGTAGCGCTGGCGGACAGCCTCTCTACTTCGTCGGCGTCCGCCTATCGTGTTGTCATGGGCACCAGCTTCAGCGATTTTGTCTGGGGCAGCAATTCGGTGGCGCTCAATCAAAGCATGATGTTAATTCAGGGCTATAAACAGACAAACGACACGCGTTATTTAGATCATGCGCTGGCTAATCTGGACTATGTTCTCGGTCGCAACCCAACGGACTTTAGCTTCGTCACAGGCTTTGGCGCACAAACGCCAATGGGGATTCACCATCGGCCGTCCGACGCAGATGGCATTGTCGCCCCTGTACCTGGCTTGCTCGCGGGGGGACCACATAGCGGGCAGCAAGACGCGTGTAACTACCCTTCGAATTTACCTGCAGAATCTTACCTGGATGATTGGTGCAGTTATAGTACAAACGAAATCGCCATTAACTGGAACGCGCCGCTGGTATATGTGACCGGGGCGCTCGAGGCAATCCTCGAATAACAACGCCGCGATAGCGCAGTGTTGACGTCTATTTACTGGAACGAAGTTTGGCTGTGTTACTCGAAGAGTAACTCAAGCATATCGCTGAACGATGGATCTGCGATGCCGAAGTGATCGACATCGTAGTCCTCGCGCACAATTTCAAGTCCGCTGTAATTTCTGTTCTCCAGTTGTTCTTGAAAGACATCCACTTCATCGGCAAAGCCGCCGATGCTTGCAGGTAAAAGGGCGCCAGTTAAAATCAGGGTGACGTCCATGGTTTGACTTGTGAGAAAACGATTTTCTTCAAGGCCCATCAGCAGTGAATATTGGGCCGACAGAAAAGGCGTGTCCATTGACAAATAATTATTAAATACCGGGTTTATGGGGTCGTCCATTAACATCGCCAGCGCAGTAAAAAAGCCTCCGGCCGACGCGCCGGCGAGTGTTCTGTTGTCGGGGTCGATGTTAAAGCGACTTTCAATATGGGGAATAAACTCCTGGGTAAAAAACTGAAAATAGTCTTCCGCTCCGGGGAGTAGAAAATCCGTGAAACGACGGTTTTCCGGGCCCTGATGAATCACGATATAAATAACTTCTTTATTTAATGCGCTGATAATATTGGCGTGACTTTCTGAAACCCACTGGCCATCGAGTTCATAAATCACCGAGAGTGCTGGTCCATCGTCGCTGTAGTTTGGCGGCAAATAGATATCGACCGGGTAGCTAATGCCAGTGACTGCAGACAAAAACTCTTCTTGTCCTGTGCTGGTGTTTGGTGGCGTTTGCATTTGAGCCGTTGTTTCATCAGGCTCTGAAAAAACCACATCATTAGAGCCTCCATCATTAGAACCGCCACAGGCCGCTAAAGTAATTAAAACAAGTGAAAAGAACGCTACTCGATGGGCGCGCATTGTTATCACCTTTTATCTTAATCGTACGTGTAAATATATCCCGTCACGCTGAATACTTATACCGATAATCCCTAGGGCTCAAGCCGAAGTGCTGTTTAAAAGCGCGGGTGAAGTAATTGGCGTCGCTAAAACCACATATATAGGCGACGCTGCTAATTTGCTTTTCGGGTTCAAAACGCAGGCAGTCAGCCGCTCGATTAAGTCGCATTTGTCTCAGGTATTGAATCGGGGTGCTATCCATATACCGGCTAAACAGCCGCGCGAGCTGGCGCGTGCTTACGCAAGCGACGTTGGCGATTTCCTCAACACCAATATTGGGTTGTGTATAGCTGTTCTCCATAAAAGCGATGGCGCGCGCTAAAGGCAAAAGGCCTCGATGTTGGATGCCGGTGTCCGCTTGATAACAGCGCGCGAGGTGAACCAACAGCTGGTGCAGCTGAGCGATGAGCATTTCTCTAAAGCCCGCTAGGCCGTTTTGGTATTCAGCGTACATGTCGCTCACGAGTCGTTTGGCGATTGTTCTATCTTCACCTTGCAGATTGGACCAACTGCGAAAGCCTTCTCTGCCACGCAATCTCGGGCCGATGGTAAACATACTCTGGTAGCCTGGCAGTGCTCTCAATGAAGGCTTATCAAAGATTGGCTTGGTGTAGTTATACATAATGTTGAATAGGCGCAACTTGTCGGCACGTTCAAAACCGTGCGGTAATGCCCCGTTAATGACAAACACGTCACCCTCACAAATGTTGTAATTTTTCGCCGCGACGCGATGTACAGCCGTACCTTCCATAACAATAACGAGCTCACCAAAGTCGTGGTTGTGCGTATGAAATGCCCGGTTGTGAAAACCCTTTTGGATACACAGAGGCAGGTCCGGGTACTTTAGATGATCGCGCAAGTTGTAAGTGTGCATGTCTTAATAGTGCTTATTTTGGGCCGGATAAGCAATAAATTGTCGCACTTGAACGGTTTAATATGGGTGCTGCACTGAAATCGAGGTGAGAACATGACTATGGCAGTTTATAAAAATACATTGGCACCTATCGAAGATCGCGTCGCTGACCTGCTTGCGCGGATGACGCTTGAAGAAAAAGTCGGCCAAATGATGCAGTTGCCCGCTGACGACGAAGCGAATATCGCACTCCTGGAAGAATGGCATATCGGCAGTTATCTCCATGCCAGTGGAACAATATGTACATCGTTGCAGCAGCGTGCGTTGAATTCGCGCCTTGGCATTCCTCTGCTTTTCGGTATCGACGCTATTCACGGCCATTGCTTTGAGGACGGCAGCGTAGTTTTTCCCAGCCAGTTGGCGATGGCCTGCAGTTGGGATACTGAGCTGCTGCGTGAAGCCGGCAGAATCACCGCCAGTGAGGTGCGCGCCAGTGGTATGCATTGGACTTTCTCGCCAGTGCTGTGTCTTGGCCGCGATACCCGCTGGGGACGAGTGGGAGAGACCTTTGGCGAGGATCCATGGCTTGTTGGCGAATTGGCTGCTGCAATGATAGAAGGTTATCAGGGCGACGATTTGTCAGGTGAAGATGCAATACTCGCCTGTGCAAAGCACTATGTGGCCTACGGTGAAGCGCTCGGTGGGCGCGACGCCTATGAAGTAAACCTTTCGAAACGCCAGCTTAAATCCCTGTTTTTGCCACCCTTTGAAAAAGCAGTGAAATCCGCCAGGGCCGCAACATTGATGACGGCCTATCAAACCATCGACGGCCTGGCTTGTTCGGCAAACAAGTGGTTACTGCAAAATGTGGCGAAAGATACATGGGATATGGATGGGTTTATCGTGACTGATTGGAACAATATTGGTTCGCTAGTGGATAAACAGGGGGTGGCGCAGAACCTTAAAGAGGCTGCCTATCAAGGATTGCTCGCTGGAAACGACATGATCATGAATACGCCGTCGTTTTTTCACGATGCCATTGCACTGGTTAATGAGGGAAGGATTGGCGAAGCGCGCATCGACGATTCTGTCCAGCGCATATTACGTTGCAAATTCAGGTTAGGCTTGTTCGACGAGGGGCCGGAAAACAATAAGCGGAAAATACCAAAAAGAGACGCGAAATCCTGGCATGCATCTCTGGAAGCAAGTCGTCGTTCGATAGTGCTGTTAAAAAACGACAACCTACTTCCTATAAATGCTAAGACATGTAAAAAAATATTAGTCGTCGGCGCAAATGCAAACTGCAAAATAGCGCAATTGGGCGATTGGTCCTTTGGTCCCGGTTCGTCTAATTTAGGTTTGCATTCAGCCGAAACAGTTACCTTGTTGAGTGCATTAACAGCGTCTGCTGCGCAAAATAATTTTAGCGTGGAATATGTGGCTGGCGCAGCACCTGCGGACAATACTTTCAACGAGGTTGAGCGAGCTGCAGCGGCTGCAGCCAATGCCGATTTGGTGATTGCCTGTGTTGGCGATACTCAATACGAATACGGTGAGTATTTTGATCGTGCTAACCTGACGTTGTCCGGGCATCAGCAAGCCTTGTTAGAAGCAGTAAAAGCAACAGACACGAAACTCGCAGTGGTATTTATTGCGTCTAAACCCCTCGCAATACCCTGGGTAAAAGATAATGCCGATGCAATTTTATGCGCATTTAATCCCGGGCCTAAAGCGGGGGTGGCAATGGAGGAAATTTTATTTGGGCGCTATAACCCTTCTGGGAAATTAACAATTTCTTTTCCGCATTGCGCGGGTCAATTACCGGTGTACTACAACAAATATAGCGGTTGGCACGCTGCTTTGGCCGAGCAGTTGGATATGCGAGAGCGCTATGTCGATTTACCTGAGGAACCTGTTTTTAGTTTTGGTTTTGGGCTTTCTTACACGGCATTTCGCTACTCAAACTTAAGTGTCGTAAAACCTGTGCTCAAAAAAGATGAGCATCTAGAAGTCACAGTGGTATTAACAAATATCGGTGAACGTCGCGGAGTTGAAATTACACAGGTATATGTCAATGACCTTGTGAGTTCGGTGAGCACGCCAATGAAAGAATTAAAAGCCTTTGCGCGAGCCGAACTTGAAGCGGGTGAAAGTGCTCAACTGCGTTTTTCGCTTTCATACGACGATTTATCACTCGTGAATACGGAGCTTGAGCGCGTTGTTGAGCTGGGAAGTTTTGAATTAATGATTGGCGCTTCGTCTAGAGACGAAGATTTGCTTAGCGCGACTTTTGACATCGTTGAATAGCATGAGAGCAAAAGTGATGCGCTATAAAAACTTTTCGACAATTAATGAGCCGCTTTCCATTATTGGTCTCGGCTGCTGGGGGTTTTCGGGGGGTGACTCATGGACCGGTGGCTCCGATCAGACGTCGATCGCCACCATCCACGCCGCACTGGATCTTGGAATAAACGTATTTGATGTTGCACCAGTTTATGGGTGTGGTCATGCTGAGACGCTTGTTGGCAAAGCCATTCACGGCCGGCGTGAGAGTGTATTTCTGGCGAGCAAGTGTGGACTCGTTTGGGAAGGCAGTGGCGAAGTTCGCGTCGACTTAAGCCGCGAAAGCATACGCAGTGAAATCGATATGAGTTTGAAGCGTCTGGCGACGGATTATCTCGATCTCTACCAGATGCATTGGCCCGACCCTGATACGCCGCTGCAGGAAAGTCTCGAGGCACTTCTTGAACTGCGCCGAGAAGGCAAGATTCGCTATATTGGGTTAACAAATTTTTCGCTTTATGATATTGAAGCGGCGCATATGCGAGGAGCCCTCGATTGTGTTCAAGGTCTCTATAATCTACTGGAACACAATGCGTCGCATTACCATAATATTCCTCTCGCATATCGAACGCGCGATCAAATTCTGCCGTTTTGTAAATCCAAAGGGCTGCCGTTTTTACCCTACAGTCCGATTATGCAAGGACTGTTAAGCGGAAATTTTGATCCGAATACTTGGGTGGATGGCGATGTGCGCAAGTCCAATCCACAGTTCGTCAATGATAGTTGGCACAGGTACAGTGCTCTGGCTGAAACAGTTTCTGAGTTTGCAATACAATCAGAAAAACCCATGGTTCAACTGGCGATTAATTGGCTTGCAGAGCAGGAAGCGGTGGGACCAATCATTTGCGGCGCGCTCTGCCCGCAGCAGCTTATTGAAAATGCCGCTTCCGTTGATTGGCGATTAAGTGCCGAGCAATTTACGTCTTTGGATTGGCAGATAAGTCAGGTGTTGTACTCAACTGAGTTGCCGCCTTCTTCCGATTAGCTATGTGTTCCAAGTCGCTCCAAAAAAAATCGAGCCTATGGTTTGTCCAGAATGGTATATAATTTATTTACCTTTTATGAACGAGTTTTACATGGACCAAAAAATCAGAGAATAAAGGCGTATCGCTGATTTTTGCTCACCTTCGGTGACGAATATGACTGATTTGTATCACCTGGCCTACGTCAGTGAAGCCACCCGCCTGCCAACGAGTAATGATCTCACCGATATTTTGGATACTGCGCGTAGCTTTAATGCGTCCGTCGGAATTACTGGCATGCTGCTCTACAAAGATAGTGCGTTTGTGCAAGTACTCGAGGGCAGCAAGGCGAAAGTGGTTGAGCTCTATAATCGGATAAAAGATGATCCCCGCCACCGTCGAGTACGGACACTCATTAATGAGGACCTGGAAGCGCGAGAGTTCTCTGAATGGTCAATGGGCTTTCAAAACTTAAATGGTTTTGACGCATCAGAACTTGAAGGCAAAAACGATTTTATGAGTCCCGATTTTGATGTTAACACTTTCGTCGATACGCCTCAGCTCGCATACAAAATTCTGCTCCATTTCCGCAGTATCAGTTGATAGCCTATGCCCAAGCGTCAACACAAAGAAGCATCCAAATCAACTATGGAAGCGGAACCTTCTTCGCTTTTATATGTTGCTATTGGTGCGTCCGCCGGGGGTTTAGAAGCCACAGGAAATCTGATTAAGGGACTGTCACCAGATGTTGGCGCCACCTATATATTGGCGCAACATCTTTCTCCAACGCATGCGAGCATGCTTGTCGATCTGCTCGGTAAATACGCAAAAATAAAAGTCGAAGCTGCGGCGGATCAGCTTATGCCGCAGGCCGGCACTCTGTATGTTACGCCGCCAAATAAAAACGTCATTATCCGCGAAGGCAAAATGGTATTGGAGCTTCCTCCAAAAGATGCCCACCCAAAGCCCAATGTAGATTTACTATTTTCCAGTTTGGCGACGGATAAAGGTGGTGAAGCTGTTGGTGTTATTCTCTCCGGCACAGGCAGTGATGGCGCGCGTGGGGTGAAAGACCTGAAGGCGGCGAATGGTGTTGTTATTGTTCAGTCTCCCGATACCGCTGAGTATGAAGGGATGCCGCAGTCGGCTATTCGCAGCGAAAGTGTTGACTTGGTGTTACCTGTCGAACAGATTGGTGCAGTGATTCGCTCAATTGCCGCTGGAAGAGACAAAAACCCAGAGTCGCTGCACGCTGAAGATCCGGATAAGCTGAATGCGGTGATCGTGCAGATTCTTGAAAAAACAGGTCTTGATTTTAGTCACTACAAACGTTCGGCAATGGAGCGTCGTATTTTGCGCCGTATGTCGATTGTCCGTTCCGACACTCTCGAACAGTATCTTCAATATCTAAGGGAAAATCCAAAAGAGGCTGAAATATTTGCGAAAAGCGCTTTTATTTCTGTCACCGATTTTTTCCGGGATCAGGAGCATTTTTTTAAATTAAATGATGTGCTCAAGGATATTGGTCTCAAGCGAAGCGGTGAGGAAATCCGTATTTGGGTAGCTGGCTGTTCTAGTGGTGAAGAGGCTTATTCCATAGCTGTTTTGTTGGAAGAACTGTTTTTAAATTCAAAGATCCCACAGAGAAATTACCGTATTTTTGCTACAGATATCGTTTCGGATTTAATTAATAAAGCGAGACTCGGTGTTTTCAACGAGGCGCAGCTTAAATATGTGGATGACGATATAAAGTCTAAGTATTTTTTGCGTCATGATAACGAATACACAGTGATAAAGCGTCTGCGTGAGCACGTGATATTTTCCACGCACAATCTTATTAAAGACCCACCGTTTTCCAGAATAGATCTCATTTCCTGTAGAAATGTACTCATCTATTTTGATAGTCAATTGCAAGACCGAATTTTCTCGATTTTTCACTACAGTATCAGAAGAGACGGCTACCTTTTCTTAGGTCGTTCAGAAAGTGCTGCCAGTGTTGAAGGTTTGTTTACCGAAACCGAACGCCAAAGCAAAACCTATCGAAAAATAAATCACGATCGTACCAAACCGATGTTGGGTATTATCCCCATCGGTCAAAAGTTGCAAGATCTACAGGGCAGAACGTCAAACCCTCCCAGGCGAACCGGTGATTCACTCGGATATCGTGTACAGAACTTAATTACCAGAAACTATGCGCCTGCGACTTTCCTTATCGATGAGCGCAATCACGTTATGTACACCGAAGGGCCCGCCAACGATTTTTTAAAGATCACCGGTGGCAAGGTGTCAACGGATTTGTTGCAACTGGTCATTCAGCCGTTACGTGTCTTATTAAGAGCTCTTATATTTAAAGCCAGAAGGGACGGGTGTTCGGAAGTCGCATCACTAAATCGGGAAATTATCAGATTGGATGGCGATCTGGTTGCGCTGAATATGAAAGTGCAACCCTTTGATGATTTGGATAATGGTTGGCTTGTTTTATTTATTGAACGCTTGGAAAAAGTTCCGTCACCCGCTGGTTCAGATGCCAAGCCTGCCGATGATGGTCAGGTATTAGTCGCTCTGGAGCAAGAGCTTTTTACAACACGTGAAAATTTGCAAACCGTTATCGAGGAACTCGAAATAACCAACGAGGAATTGCAGGCGTCAAACGAAGAGTTCCAGGCAACGAACGAAGAGTTGCAACTCGCTAACGAAGAACTGCAAACCGCGAACGAAGAGATGCGCTCTTCAAACGAAGAGTTACTGACAACTAACGACGAACTTCAGAAAAAAAGTGAAGAGCTGGAAGATCTTGCCACAGACCTCGCGAATATTCAGGAGAGTGGGGAGTTGCTGTTGCTGGCTGTCAACAAAAAACTCCGTATTACACGCTTTGTTTCAGCGTTAGACCGCCTGGTTCCGCTCGATGAAGTTCGCCTGGAGGACATGTTAACGGCTATACCGTGGCGAAACGAAATACCAGGGCTGAAAGCATCGGTATTGCAGGTGATAGAAAATAATGAAATCAGTGTTCAGACCGTTGAGGTGGGCACGTCTGCGTATCGATTGCAGATATCGCCGTTTAACGCTGCGGATAAGCAGGTGGCGGGAGCCGTCCTTTGTTTTACTGATCTAACAGATTTACATAACGCGCAGCAGGCTCTGCAGCTCGAGAAAGAGCGTGCGCTGGTGACGCTGCATGCGATAGGCGATGCAGTTATAAGAACGGACGCGGATGGCAATATCGAATATCTCAACCCCATGGCGGAAAAACTCACGGGATGGCAAGGTGAAAAAGCGGTCGGAAAAGACCTGTCGCACGTGCTTATCCTGCTGGAAAACGAAACGCAGGCTCTCGGTAACCTCGCGCGTATCGCCGTTACCGGTGATGAAACAATAAATTCTCAGGAAGCGGTTTTGCTCAAGGCGCGCTACGGTGAAGATATTTTTGTCGAATACAAAGTATCACCTACACGCGATGCAAAAAGGGCAATAACGGGTGCCGTAATTGCATTTCATGATGTTACCGAAAAGCGCAACGCGATGAAGCAAATGATGTGGCAAAGCTCACATGACGCGCTCACAGGTCTGGTAAATCGTCATGAAATGGAGGTGCGTCTGGAGCAAGCTTTGGTGAATGCCAAACGCGGAAACAAACGCTCGGTACTACTTTATTTGGATTTAGATCAATTCAAAGTCATTAACGATACCTGTGGCCATCTCGCCGGCGATGAGCTTTTACGTCAAATTACCAAACAAATTGCCATTACCTTGCGAAGTAGAGACACACTTTCGCGTTTGGGAGGCGATGAATTTGGTGTGCTTTTGGATGGTTGCGATATTTATGTCGCGGAAAAAATTGCGCGTAAAGTACAAGACGCCGTATTAAACTATCGATTCGTATGGAATGAGAGATTGTTTAAAGTTGGCGTATGTATTGGCGTTGTGCCGATCACAGCAGATACATCGAATGTCACCGAATTACTAAGCCAGGCAGACGCCGCGTGTTATGCCGCGAAAGATGCCGGTGGAAATAAAATTCAAGTGCACACACAGGGTGATAAGGAGCTGCAGTTACAGCATATGCAAATGCAAGTCGTGTCAGATATTCACGACTGTTTGGAAAACAATCGTTTTCGCCTGTATTTTCAGCCGATTAAAGCGCTGCAGACAAACAATGTAATGCACTGGGAAGTTCTTCTGCGCATGTTTACTCATTCAGGAGAGTTTTTACTTCCTGATAAATTTTTACCGGCGGCTGAACGTTATGGTTTGATTCGTCAGATTGATTGCTGGGGTGTGGAAAATACGTTTAAAGCAATAAATACCTATAAGACTGAAAAACAAACGCAACACGATTTTCCTGTTGTCTCTATCAACGTTTCGGGTGCGACGATTGGTGAACCCTCTTTTTTGATCTTTGTGAGGGACAAATTTGATGAGTATGCGATAGAACCTTCCCATGTTGGTTTTGAGCTTACCGAAACCGCCGCTGTAGCGAATATGGGGACGGCAAAGGAATTTATCGATCAGGTCCGAAGCCTTGGTTGCAAAGTTTCATTGGATGACTTTGGCAGCGGCATGAGCTCGTATAATTATCTTTCAAATTTGAAAGTGGATTACTTAAAAATCGACGGTTCTCTCGTGCACGATATTGTCGATAATCCTGTTAATCAAGAAGTGGTAAAGTCCATTAATAAAATTGCCCATTTAATGGAAACTGAAACCATCGCCGAATATGTCGAGAGCGATGGTATCGAGGGGCTTATTGCCCAAATGGGCGTCGACTATGGTCAAGGCTTTAGTATTGGTCGGCCTATACCGTTGGAAGAGTTTTTGTCCAGGGTTTAGTTTTTTGCGACGTGCCAGGATAGAGTCGTTTGATTGTTCGAATAATACTATACGTATTACAGCGCTAAGCTCAATAATTCAAATTTATCGCGCGGTGTAAAGCCATGCTTTTGGTACATATGGCTGACATGTTTGTTTTTTGAATTAGCTTCCAGATGTAACGCTTTTATCTTAAGCGCTTTGGCTTCCTTAATAACACGTTTAAGTACTTTCGTACCGAGCCCTTTGGAGCGATATTTCTCTTCGATAAAGAACTCGTCGATAAACGCATCGGTGCCGCCCATCTCAATGCTGTAGCCAAAGCACAGTGCGACAAAGCCGACGTTTTTATCCTTTTCCTGAATAAACCAAAGCCGACCCTGTTGAGACTCTTTTTTTAATAGAGGCAACAGTGTCGCTTGAATATGACTGCGTGAAAAAGGCAGGCCCTCATATTCATGATATTTTTTAACGAGTTTCAATAGCTCGTCTAGGTTGGATTTTCTGGCGTGGACTAGCATGGTGGTGTTTCTACATATTGATTATTCAAGAGTGCCTTAAAACGCTGTGACGACTAAATCCATATCTCTGTCGCCGTGGCTGAATCGGGCATTTGTGAAGCTGTTCGGGGCGCTTATTTGCGACCACTCAGTTCCGTTATCATTGCGCAAATGATGCCCACGCTCAAGCCCGAGCACGCTAACTTGTGGTCACAGCTGCTCAGATAGTATGGATAGCGCTCGTTATATAAGCTTTCTAAACTCTGGTTTTTCTGTCTCGCGAGGCCGCGGGAGCTGAAGTTATCAATGCGAGCTTCAATATCGCTTAATGGTAAGTCGAGAAATATAACTAAGCCGTGGCTGCGAAGGTGTTCAATTGCCGGTGTGCTGTAGACAGCGCTGCCGCCAGTGGCAATCACGGTATTTTGTGCATTTAAGGCGAGAATTGTGGCGGCTTCAGCTTCGCGCAATGGCATAAAACCATCGCTGTCGACGATGTTTTGCAGTGAGCGGTTTTGCTGGGCTTCGATCAGCGTGTCGGTATCGATAAATGCTATGTCCAGTTGTGTCGCCAATTCGCGGCCTATGGTTGTTTTACCCGCTCCCGGCATGCCGATTAATACGATATTTGTTTTTTTATCACCATGCATAGTTCAACTGCTTTGTCGCTTTTGGGAAGTAATTACAAGGGCAAGGCCGCCAAGCACAAGTGCCGAGGAAATAATAAGGTCGCGAGTAATCGATTCTGCGCTAACTATGACCCCACCAATGCTGGCGAGTATCGGCACTGCCAACTGCAGGAGCGCTGCCAGTATCAGAGCCAGTCGGGGAAGCGCTGCATACCAAAGCGCATAGCCAATGCCTGATGCGAGAGCACCCGAGCTGATTGCCAGGGCAACGCCGCTGAGTGTCGCGTTGGCCTGTGGGTAAATCAGCGCGAGAAGCACCAGTACCATCGGCAACGTGCGTAAAAAGTTACATGCCGTATCCGCCAGCGCGTCTCTAGAGTGTTGGCCATAGAGCGTATAAGCGCCCCAGGCGATGCCTGCCAGGGTCATAAGTATGAACCCCGATATACTGGGCGTATTTAATTCGGGCACAACTAACAGGATAAAGCCGAGAAACGCTAAGCCAATACCCATGAATTCCAACGGTGAGTACTGCGCACCCTGCCATAGGTTCACGCCCATAATCGTAAACTGCACGGCTGCGAATAGAATGAGCGCACCGGTCCCGGTGTCGAGGGAGATATAGGCGTAGGAGAAACTTATGGCATAGACAAAGAGCGCAGATGCGCCCCGCCATGAGCCTCGGGCGGGTGAGGATTTGCGATGACCGCGCGCAAACCAGAGTAAGATCAGTACCAAAGCACCTGAACTCAGGCGGATGATAGTGAATGTTCCCGGGTCTATCGCTTCGGTCGCGAGCGCGTTGCGGCACAGTACTGAGTTAGCGGCGAACGCGACTAGCGCCAGTAGTGTAAATATTGAAGTTTGCCAATGCATCTGAGTGAGGCGAACAGGCCCTAGGGCTTCATCATGAGCGAGAGACAATGGTAAGGTGCGGGCGACATTAAAAACAGCCTTAGTGCTTTACTCATGCATATTATTTATTTACACGGTTTTTTAAGTTCACCAGCCTCACATAAAGCTCAGACAACGGGTGCCTGGCTCGCTGCACATCGTCCAGATATCCGTTTTAGTTGCCCGGAGCTTTCATCTTATCCGGATAAGATCAGGTCGCACTTGATTGAGTTGCTTACGGGTATCGATGAAAAACCCCACCTTATTGGCAGTTCGCTTGGCGGTTACTGGGCGTCTTACTTGGTTGAAAGCGGATTGGCCCAAAAAGCGGTTGTTATTAACCCTGCCGTATCACCCCACGTATTTTTTTCTCATTATGTTGGCCAAGAACTGAAAGGTTACTACAGCGACCATCGCTATACGTTAAATACTGAGCACTTGAACGTATTGGCCGAATGCGAAAGCGCCTCGCTTAACTTTCCGGAAAAATATTGGTTGATGGTGCAGCGAGGCGACGAAGTGCTCGACTACCGTCTGGCGTGTGAACGCTACCGGGATGCCAGACAGTTAGTTGAAGATGGGGGCAACCACACTTTTGAAAATTATGACCGGTGGTTGCCGGACATCGTGGACTTTTTTGAAAGTGCTACGCGGAAATAGTTTCGGTATTTTTTTCAATAAGTGTCGCGAGTTCGGGTATACAGGACCCGCAGTTAGTGCCGCATTTTAGCGTTTTGCCCAGTGTTTCGGGTGAACGGCAACCCGCGTCGATGGCTTCAATGATTTGGTTTTCGCCTACCTGAAAGCATGAGCAAATAATCGCGCCTGGCGAGTAACTATCGTCGCCATCACTACCTGCCAACAAGGTGAAGCGCTCGCCCGGTAAAAGTTTTGTGCCGAGCTTAGAGGCCAGCCACACGTGTGCGGGTAATTTGTCGATGTTTTTATCGGTAAATAAGGCCGCTGCCAAAACGCCGTTGTCAAAGCCGGCTATGCGCGCGTATTTGCAGTCGCTAGTAGTGAGCACTACCCATTCGAGTTCACGCGTAAAATATGGGTTTAACCACAGTTGCCAATCGTTTATCTCGTCGCGGTCTGCCAACGTGTAGGCAAAACCCTTATTGATCGTGGTTTTTACCCAGTAATCACATGCGGGGGTAATTTCATCTAAGCAAATTAAAAAACCATGCCAATGCGCTGCGTAGGTTTGCACGTTTACTGGACTTTGCTTAAATTCGGGTTGGCCAGAGATAGGGTCCGTAACCGCATTTACGAGCGCATCTGCTCGACCAAACGATGAATAAACGGCATTCCAGTGCATTGGCACAAATACTTCGCCCTCGCGTTGGTCATCACTCAGCTTTGCGCGCCCTAAAAAGCGGGCGCTTTGATTTTTGAGTTCTGCGATGCTGTTGTCGGTGATACCGCACTTTTTCGCATCCTCTGGATGCAGTTGCACGTAGGGTTCGTTTGTATGGCTGAGTAGGCGAGGGGCTTTACCCGTGCGTGTCATTGTGTGCCACTGATCGCGAATACGGCCGGTGTTCATGATGAATTCACCGGTTCCCGGCGTTTTCTTTGGCAGTCTTGCGGTGATTGGGATGAGCTTTGCGCGTGTATTTTCAGTAAAAAAGTGCCCGTCGGCGAATAGGCGCAGGGTGCCTTCTGATCCACGTGATGTGATCGGCCAGCTTTTGGGTTGGAATGTCTCGTACTCGTCGAGCGAAATATCGCTCAGCCCGGAAATATTAAACGCGCGATTTCGCTCGTTATCCAGTCCGCTTAATGCCGCGTGCTCGCGAAAAATTTCTACTGGATGTGAATAGTTAAATGCATCTTTGTAACCCAGTCGGCCGGCAAAATCAGAAATAATTTCCCAGTCATTGCGCGCCTCCCCCGGTGCTGTCATAAAGCCTTTTTGTAAAGAAATACAGCGTTCAGAATTTGTGACCGTGCCGTGTTTTTCGCTCCAGCTTGTCGCTGGCAATAAAACATCGGCAGTGGCACCCGTGTCGGTATTGGCCATGCAATCGCTGACGATAACAAGCTCACATTGTTCGAGCGCTTCTTTTACACGGTTTGCTTCGGGCATGCTCACCACGGGGTTTGTTGCCATAATCCATATTGCTTTTATTTTCCCTTCTCTTACCGCATCAAACATATCGACGGCTTTTAAGCCTTCGTTTCTGGCAATATTGGGTGCCTGCCAAAAAGATTTTACGCGTTTAATTGCGTCGTCGGTGAAGCCCATATGTGCCGCAAATTGATTGGCTAAACCACCAACTTCCCGGCCGCCCATTGCGTTTGGTTGACCCGTTATTGAAAAGGGTGCTGCGCCGGTCCTGCCTATTTTTCCTGTTGCCAGGTGACAGTTAATAATGGCATTGCCCTTGTCGACGCCAGAAGAACTTTGATTGATACCCTGAGAAAACAGCGTAACGACTTTGGCGTTGTGCGCGAATAATTGATACGTGTGTTCGAGTTCATTTGTGGGCACGTCACAAATATCTGCGGCCGTCTTAATATCGGGCACCTGGATCTTCGCGCTGGCAAGTGCGTCTTCAAAACCGTCGCAGTATTTATGCAGGTAGCCGTAATCAATGGCGTTATTTGATTCAAGGTAGCTAAGAAGCCCATTGAAGAAAAATGCGTCGCTGCCCGGGCGGAGGGCGAGGTGAATATCCGCTATTTCGCACGTCGCTGTGCGCCGCGGGTCCAAGACAATGACTTTAATATCGCGGTCTTTTTTCGCTTTGGCAATACGTTGATAAATAATGGGGTGGGCATAAGCTGTGTTCGAACCCACCAGAATCAACACGTCTGTCTGTTCTAAATCTTCATAGCATCCAGGTACTGCGTCGGAGCCGAATGCGCGTTTATGTGCTACGACGGCTGAAGCCATGCACAGCCGTGAGTTTGTATCGATATTCGAGGTACCAACAAAGCCCTTCATAAATTTGTTGGCGACATAATAATCTTCCGTAAGTAGTTGGCCGGAGAGGTAGAACGCGACTGCATCGGGTCCGTGTTCATCGACGATGCTCTGCCATTTTTTTGCCGCGTAATTAAGTGCGCTGTCCCAATCTGTTTTCTCACCGCGAACGAACGGGTGCAGCAGGCGGTTTTCACTGGAAAGTGTTTCGTGCAGCGCGGAACCTTTCACGCAGAGTTTCCCTGCGTTGGCAGGGTGGTCGGTGCGGCCTCTGACAGCAGCTACTTTGCCCTGGATGACGTCCGCAGTAACGCCGCAGCCTACACCGCAATATGGACACGTTGTCTGATGAGTTTCTTTTGCTATTAATGCTGTCATTGGGGTTTACGCGGCGAGCGTTTTTATCAGAGCCTGGCTGACATATTCTTGGCCAAATATTAGGTTGGGCAGTGCTTTGGCGACATTGACCCGGTTTTCCATAAGCTCGAAAAAATATTGTCCGGAGCGAATATCGCCAAATAAGACAATACCTTTGATTAAGCCATTTTCGATTAATAGTTTTCGGTAAATTTTTGCTGCGGCATCTTCAACGCGTACCTCGCTTAAACCATTGCGCAGGTTGACCTCTCCCGCCGAAAAAACCTGGACGCCGGATACTTTTAATTTGGTTGCAATGGACTGGTTTGTAAATGCATGCCGTTGATTGTGCGCCAAACGCGCGGCCAGTGTTTCCGCTTGACGCCACAGCGGATCGACCAAACCGAAGGTGGCGCCGCGGTGCTCAATACACTCGCCCAGTGCGCTGATTGCGGGGTCACAAGTTTGCATGTAATCGTCGACGGCAATCGCGCACTCGCCCACTAAACCGCAATCAACACCGAGTTCTTTATTGGGGGTAATCCCCGTTGCAATAACCGCCATATCGACTGCGACGGTTTCGCCCGATGTTAGCGTAGCGCTTTCAACCTGGGTGTCGCCGTGAAACGAAGTCACTTCGTTTGCCAGGCGGAATTCTATGCCCATATTCTGCATTGTCACTTCCAAAAGCTGTGCGGCTGATCTGTCCAATTGGCGGTTTAATAAGCTTTGATTGCGATGCACGAGCACAACCTTGGCGCCGAGTTTGGCAAGGCCATAGGCCGCTTCAAGACCAAGTAAACCGCCGCCAACGACCATAACTGATTTTGCCGTTTGTGCCTTTGCCATAATCGCGTGGGTATCGGCGATGGTGCGGAACATAAAAATATTGTTTAACTCGAGGTTTTTTGCGGGAATTTTTGCCGCGCGCGAGCCTGTCGCAAGCACAAGCTGGTCATAGTGTTTTATGTCGCCGGATTCAGTGGTTACCAATTTTTGCTGTCGATCAACGTGCGTGACTTTGGTATCGCCGATAAATTTGATGCCTTTGGTTTGATACCACTCAGGGCTTTTTAGAATTATTTGAGCAGACGAGCTGTCTTTCGCTAAGACGGAGGACAGCATGATGCGATTGTAACTACCCTCCGGTTCCGCGCCGATGACAGTAATATCGAATTTTTTTGCGTCCCGCTTGAGAAGCTCGTCCAAAAAGCGGCCGGCGACCATGCCGTTGCCGACAATGACCAGCGCTGATTTGTTTTGCTGATAAGAATTCATCTGCTAAAAGTGTTGCGTACCGTTTAGGCTGAAAGGCGAACGCAGAATGTGTACCAACTTTCTTTTTTTCTATCGCAGGATGTTTGGCTGCGTGTAATCGTCGATCTAAAGTGCGAGAAAACGCGAGTTTTATTTGCTTTTGGGCTAGCCTGGTGCGGATTTTTCGTGTGACGACAAAAGTTTTGTGTAAATTTTAACCAGATGCTGCATCTACGTGCAGCAAATAGTGGCAGCATTGCTCTATTATAGTGCTTGAGTACGGAGAGGCAGGGAGGGCGTGCTTGTGCTCGAGACACGCCGTGAATACCTGCAAGCAGGCCCGGCCCAAAATCATAGATAAGGGTCGTTACGCGGAGCGAAGCAGCGCTTCGCCTTATTCCGCTCCACCCTTGTAGGCTCTGCACCAGCATCCCGACAACTGCTCCTGCGTTGTTCTAACACCCGCCATCCATGGCGGGCGCCTGCTGGTGAAGGTCTCGAGTACAAGCACGCCCTCCCTGCCTCTCTGAGTCAATGCGACAGCAATCGCTTTATTTTTTGACGCATAGTTGTAAGGTCCAAAAGCGCACTTTACTCCGCAGCGTATGCCGCTATCCTATGCGCAGATTCAATTCACGCCGCGCACAAGGTTTTCTGCACTTATGGCAAATTATTCTGCTGAAGATATCGAAGTTCTTTCCGGGCTCGACCCGGTCCGCAAACGGCCGGGCATGTACACTGATACAACCCGACCCAACCATCTCGCCCAAGAGGTCATTGACAACAGTGTTGACGAAGCGCTCGCCGGGCACGCTGATAAAATCGATGTCACGCTGTATAAAGATGGATCGGTGAGCGTCGCGGATAATGGCCGCGGCATGCCCGTTGATATTCATCCAGAAAAAGGCATTCCCGGCGTTGAGGTCATTCTTTCGACATTGCATGCAGGTGGGAAGTTTTCGAATAAAAACTACGAGTTTTCAGGTGGTCTCCACGGCGTTGGTATCTCTGTGGTCAACGCGCTTTCGAAAGTGTTGGAAGTGACAATTAAACGTGATGGGCAAGTGCATCGCATAGGCTATAAGGGCGGCGATAAGGCGTCGGAACTCGAGATTATTGATACTTGTGGCAAGCGCAATACGGGTACTGTCGTGCGCTTTCTGCCCGACCCACAGTATTTTGATACGGCTAAGTTTTCTCTGCCCCGGCTCAAGCACTTGCTTCGCGCGAAGGCTGTGCTTTGCCCTGGCCTCACGGTGAATTTGCACGATGAAGCCAGCGGCGAGAAAGAGCGCTGGCACTTCGAAGATGGTCTTAAAGACTATCTCGCCGAGGCGACTGACGGTTGGCAGACACTGCCAGCGGAAGCGTTTGTCGGCAGTTTTTCAGGCTCCAACGAAGGCGTTGATTGGGCAGTGCAGTGGTTGCCAGAAGGGGGGGAGTTGGTACAGGAAAGTTACGTAAACCTCATTCCAACGGCCCAGGGGGGTACTCATGTGAATGGTTTGCGCACCGGTTTGATGGACGCGATGCGTGAATATTGCGAAATTCGCAATTTGATACCCCGCGGTGTCAAACTGGCACCGGACGATATATGGACCAACTGCTGCTATGTTTTGTCGTCGAAAATGACAGACCCGCAGTTTTCAGGACAAACCAAGGAAAGGTTGTCGTCGCGCGAAGCGGCGGCATTTGTGGCCGGTGTTGCAAAAGACGCGTTTAGCCTTTGGCTAAATCAGCATACTGACGAAGCTGATCAATTGGCTGATTTCTGTATCCACAACGCGCAAAAACGTGTGCGCTCCAGTAAAAAGGTCGCGCGTAAAAAAGTGACGGCCGGACCGGCGTTGCCGGGAAAGTTGGCCGACTGCTCATCTGGAGAGCCTGAACGCAGCGAAATTTTCCTGGTTGAGGGTGACTCGGCGGGAGGTTCGGCTAAGCAGGCGCGCGATCGCGAGTTTCAAGCCATCATGCCATTGCGAGGCAAAATTTTAAATACCTGGGAAGTCGACAGTGCTGAGGTACTTGCGTCTAAAGAAGTACACGATATTTCAATTGCACTCGGCATTGATCCCGGCGTCGATAATTTAGAGAAGCTGCGTTATCACAAGGTGTGTATTCTCGCCGATGCTGATTCTGACGGCTTGCATATCGCGACATTAATATGCGCGTTATTCGTGCGGCACTTTCCCAGCCTGGTGAAAGCCGGCCACGTGTATGTGGCTATGCCGCCGCTGTTTCGCATCGACGTGGGCAACGACGTATATTACGCTTTGGATGAAAGTGAAAAGCAGGGCGTTCTCGATCGTATCCAGGCCGAGAAGAAAAAAGGTAAGGTCAATGTACAGCGCTTCAAAGGCTTGGGTGAGATGAACCCCTTGCAGTTGCGCGAAACAACCATGGCGCCGGATACGCGCAGGCTGGTTCAACTCATGATGCAAGCGGGCGACGATACCCATCAGGTTATGGATATGTTACTTGCGAAAAAACGTGCTGGTGATCGTAAAAACTGGCTTGAACACAAAGGTGATTTGGCGGAAGTGGTTTAGCTGTCATTAAAAGCATAAGTTTATAAATTAAAAGCAAAAGCTTATAAAAAATAAAAGTATAAGTTTATAAAAAAGTGGTATGGTCAGTAGTATTCAATAGCGGAGCTACTTTCCATGCCAGAACCAGCTCGGAAGCTCAAGCGTTCGACGGTCAAGAATATTTTTCGCTTCCCTTCAACTAAGAGCGGTAGTGCAAAAAACATACTTGTTGAGTCCTTCCTAGAGGCCAAATATTGCCTTCATCTCGAGTTTGACCCTCGCGTCACTCGCTACTACCCCCAGCCAAAAACCTTTGAAGTGGATATCTCTGCTGAAAAGGTTCATTCCTATACCCCTGATTTCAAGATTCAATTTGATACTGGTGAACTTTGTTATACAGAAGTAAAACCGAATGCCTTGGCTGAAAATGGTGAGTATCAGGTGCTATTCAAACGCTTTTCAGAAATGATGGCGGAGAAAAATATAGGTTTTAAAGTGGTTGGTGAAACGGAGATTGATGTGGAGCCTGCTTTGTCGAACTATAAACTCCTACACCGTTACAGAAAAAGGCCTGCCTTGAATAAGGAGAAGCTAGTTGCCTGTGCTAGCAAATTCCCAAAAACCTATTCGATAACTATTCTGACGGAGCTTCTAAGTGGGCTGGCGTCTACGAGAGAAATTTATTCTTGGCTCGCTTTCGGTTACCTGAATTTTGATATTGTGAACGTGAAGTTCAATGTGAATGTGGAGGTGTATTTCGATGTCTCACATATTTTTAAATGAAGGCCTTGTTATTGAATTTTGTGATTCTCAACCTTTTAAGCGGGGAATTATAAAGCGCGAGAGTAAAGGACGCATTATTTTAGCATGCATATATACAGCAGAAGCATGCGAGTTCGATCAATCAGCTTTGCTTGATCGTATAGGAAATGGTACAGCCAAGCTACTCTCCGATCGTCGACATTTTGGGCAGGTCACTTTTGCAGATCTTCCTGTTGAGGATCAAATAGAAGCTACTAGGCGATACAAATATATACGAGAGATTGTGAATAAAAATATCACAAAAATCACGCAGAAAAATGTAGGTTTGATTCTTGAGGAAAAGGCCAAAGAAATAGGCGAAACACCGCCGCATTGGCAAACATTGAGAAACTGGTACAACGCGTATGCGGGCGCAGGATTTAAGATGAGAGGGTTGTACCCAAAACATAGAATGAAAGGCCGTAGAGAAAGCCGATACGAATCGATTGTTGATGAGGTCATTATCAATGAATCGAAACGTTACTTTAAAAATTCTAAGCCGTCCGTTGCGAGTATCCACAGGAATGTTGAAGCAAAAATTATTGAGCTCAAATTGGAAAACCCTTCCTTAGATATCCCGATACCGACATACCAGTCTGTTAAAGACAGGTTGCAGCGCTATAGTTATGAAAAAACTAAGTCGCAAAGGGATGGGCGAAAAAAATTCGAGAATGATCTTACGGAAACCAGTAGCGATATCGTTACGACGAGAGTATTGGAGAGAGTTGAAATTGATCATACGCAACTCGACATTCATCTTTTACATGATGAATTAGGAACATTATTAGGCAGGCCATATATTACAGTTTTGATCGATCATCATTCTCACATGGTTTTAGGACTGCAATTATCTTTTGAAAATCCCTCTTTCGGTTCAGTTTGCATCGCATGCGCAAATGCCTTTCTTAAAAAAGATGAATACCTGAGCGGATTAAATGAAGATCGGAGTTGGCCAGCTCACGGTATTCCAGAGCTACTAGTAACTGATAACGGAAATGAATTCTGGGGTGAAGATTTTGCATCGGTTGCTGATGAAATTGGCTCAGTCTTTCAGTATTGTCCGATCCGAACACCCCACTATAAAGGTAGAGTAGAAAGGTTTTTTGGAATCGTAAACACGGAAGTTCTTGATGATTTGCCTGGTGTTGTAAGGAAGCCCGGTGAGTGTGCGGAAGGTTATGATGCAGCTCAAGACGCAAAAATGACATTCACTGAACTTAAAAAACACTTAATCAAATGGATCGTAGGTGTCTACCACAATAGACCTATTGAAGAGCAGAATCAAAGAACTCCTAATGAAATTTGGTCCGATAGTGAAGAAGACGTGCCAATTGTTGAGGAAAGTGAAGAAGAGTTGTTCCCCATACTAATGGGTACTAAGACAAAGAAACTTCGTAAGGGCGGAATCAGGTTATTCAACCTTTTTTATAATTCGAGTTTACTAAAAGACATTCTGCGGAGAGATGGGCCTAAAGATGTTCAAATCAAGTACAATCCTTTTGATCTGGGCTACATTTATATGTTTGATGAAAAAAACAAATTGTACTTAAAGGTGTTATGTACGGATTTTCACTACGCCTCTGGGATGTCGAAATATGAGCATAATAAGACAAGGGAGCACGCCAGAAGATTACGTAAAAATAAATTACAAAATGAGGATTTGTTAAAAGCGAAAGTTGAGCTCGCGAATCAACGAGATGAAGCTCATGCTAGAAATGCTAGGCGAAAAAAGCAAGTGACAACTGCAAAGGCAGCGCGAATCGAGCAAATTGGTGTTGAGCCATTAAAGTTGGTTGTAGATAACGAAAACTCTGTAATAGATACAGATTTTGAAAACGATGAATTGGATTTTGATGGTTGGAGTGCTGATTAATGGGAGCTAATTTACCAAAGCCATTTATTAAAAATCCGTTCCTGTCAGGCGTGATAGAAACGTTTGATTCGTTGAGGCTAAAGAAAAATAAATTCGATGTGGCTTCTTGTATGCTCATTACAGGGGAATCCGGAAGTGGCAAGAGTGCCCTTGCTGAACACTACGCGGAAAAGTACCCTCGGTACGAGGAAGATATAAGAACAGTTATCCCTGTACTTCACTATCAGATGAGGTCTGTTGCTACGCCAGAGGCTTTTCTGCGTGCGCTTCTAATTGCTATTGGTGACCCCCAGCAAGGCAGAGGAGCGAAAAATAAAGATGAACTATACGATCGCTTACTTACACTTTTGATAACAGTTCGAATGGAGCTGCTAATCTTGGATGAGATTCAAGTGATTATGGAGCGGCGCAGCAAGGGCGTTTTATACGGGATTGCGGATCTATTTAAAGACCTTATTCGGGATTCAAAAGTGCCGATCGTATTTATGGGGATGCCATGGAGCGAATATTTAGTCGATGCAAACGAGCAATTGACTGAAAGAATCGCTTACCGTTTTTCAATTCCGCCATATAGGATTAGCGAAAAAAAATATAGGGATGACTACCGAAGGCTTCTCTCGTTGCTTGGTGAAGAATACAAGATCGATAAAGCCATTAAGATGGGTGGCCAAGAAATGGCGATAAGGGTCTTTGGGCAAACATTTGGCAATATGCGAAGAACTGCCAATCTTATCAGAGATGCGTATATTGAGTCGGAGGTGCAGGGAGCGAATATGTCATTGGAAACATTTGCACGTGTAGTTAAAGGCTACGGTGTGCCTGATGACAGTAATTCGTTCCTTCTACCAATACATGAAATTGAGTTGAGGGAGTTGGTAAACTACTCAGGCTGGAGGTTTGGTACCCAAGCAAACAAAAACTCTGTTGTCGAAGCCGAGTATGCTGTTTTTGGGGTGGCAAAGAACAATAAAATTTACTCTAAGAGCAATGTGGCCTAAAAGGAGCTGTATTTCAGTTGAAGTTGTTGTACAGAGGGGAAAAGTATCTCGATGAAAGCTTTCCCGACTATTTGATGCGTCTAGCGTATTGGAATGGATTCAGAGATCTGAAAACATTCTCGAAAAAACTTAAAGAGATCTACAGGGAGCGTTATGTGAATAACGACTTTGGTGAGACAGTTAAAAGTAATCTTTCAATCGGGGACGCTAGAGATAGAGATTTTAATCGGCTTGAATGCGAGCATAGGGATTTGGGTTGGTTCGAATGTAAGTATGCGTTGGAGCTAATTTTAAAAAGACACTTTTACTCAGACGAAATGAATTTGTCGAAACAAACTCATGGAAAAAACCTGTATCAGATTGATATATGCCGGCATTGCTGGAAAGAGCACCCATACGTTCGATTCTATTGGCGTTTGTATTCATATGAAAAATGCCATATACATGAAGTCGATTTGGAACCCGTAAAAATGGCCTCATATGAGCCCAATGAAGAGCGGATTAATTCATTAAAAAGTAGTTCTATAAGATTTAGCTTGAGCAGCTACGGGACAATTCGAAAATTTCTTGAGATAAGAAAAACTACCGGATGTAGCCTCAAAGATCTTGCGAAAGAAACGGCTAACTCATCCGATGAGTCGAAGTTGTGGCCGAAAGTAGTTTCATTTTTGGAAAGTCGCTTCCAGATTACATTTCAGTTTGAACGTATAGATGAAGTGCTAGATGTGAATGTCTTGTGCGGTTTAGACCCTTTGAATAGATTGGAGTTAGTCATAGAAGCGTTAGTCGATAAAGGTGATGCAAGCGAAAAGCTCGTCAAGGTAGTGAGCCTGATATTTTTGAATAAGTTTCGCCTGTACCAATATCGTGTTACCGATTTTAACTCTTGGGCAAGAACTCAAGCATATTCTGTAAGTCCATTGTTAGAGGCATATATGTTTGGTGTTAATACTAACCTGTTTTATCGAGATTCTAGCTTTCATCAAGAAGTTATTGGGCCAGTTTATTTTTCTGATCTCTCTGACAGAATGATGTGTCAATTTATTATCGACTCCGGGATCTTTAATGACCAAGAGCTAAGTGATATGTATACCAAAGGTAAATACTACAGCGGCGGCTGGTCTGATCCTTCGGATTCAATACCGAAAAATTATAGAAAATACAGAAACTTTATTGATGTGGTGGGGGACAATATATTTGATGAAGTCCCATCACCCAGAAGTTCTTTGAAGAGCTAGAGGGGTCAAAGAGAGGCTTGTATGAAAAAATTATTATGCAGGCCAAAAATTTACGAGAACGAATGCTTAGTAAGTTATTTGATCAGAGTGGCAGAGGTAAACGGATTTAAGCACATAGGCTATCTTCTTAATTTCGCAGGGCTCGGTTGGAAAAATAACAGAGCCCCTATTCACCAATTAATTACAGGGCAGACAAATATCCAGCCACTTTTGGGCTCTCTTGGGTTGGAAGAATCTATATCCCAAGCATCATTCGCGCTTAGAAGGTTTGAACGCAAGGTTGATACTTCGCATATCATTGCAAAGCACCCCAAAGTCTGTTCGAAATGTATTGAAGAGCAAGGGTATTGCCATTATCAATGGGTATTCTTGCCTATTATGGTGTGTCTCAAGCACAACGTACCTCTAATTGACACGGATACCAAAACAGGAAAGCCATTAAGCTGGTATAGGCAAAGGCTTGACCGATTTGATGGTAATTCCTTGTTTACTGAGAGCTTAATCCCCAAATGCCAATCAAGTAGTATTCAACTTACAAAGTTATTCGTAACTTTATTGGAAGGAAAGAGCGCTCCTACATCTGTTCTGCAAGTGCTCCATGGGTTGGAGTTTAAAGATGCGTTGTCGATGGTTGATTTATTAGCGCATTATCAATGTCGGGTGAAAGGTATCAAATACCGCCCTGTTTCGCTTGGGAACATGTGGGTAACTCAAATTTATACAGGTGTGTGGAGGATTCTTCTTGGATGGCCTGATACGTTTTATGAGTTGCTTAGTCAGTATATTGATCGTCCAATGTCAACAAAAGGGGCAACAGGAATAAATAAACATTTTAGAGATCTTCATGAGCGGTTACACAGACAAAGGAAAAATGAAGGGGTTTCAAGAGTCAAAGCTGAATTTGACCGTTTCATCGAAACTAAGTGGCCCTGCGCGCTAGAGGAAAATCGCTTTACCCGAATTCACCTTTCTCCTGTAAATCGGGATCTGATTTCTAAACGAGAGGCCTGTAAAATACTGAATTGTCGCCCCGAGCGGATATACAAATATGTTCAACAATTAAAGCTTTCAGTTACAGTTTTTAAGGGCAAGTCGAATTATTCAAGGAGAGAGGTCAAATCATTGGCCAACTTGATAGAATCTAACTGGAGCTTTACACAGGCATGTGAAGAACTAGAATTATCTCGATTTCAATTAAAGCAGTTGTTGGACGCTGATTTGCTTCCCGTACTACAGAAACCAGACTCCAAAAACCGAAATTGGTTGATCGACAAGCGAGGGTGCATAGAAAAAATTGAAAAACTGAAAGTTAAAGCTGAACTTGAGTTAGGACTAGGAAAGAAATATTCATTAGGAGGTATTCATCGGTTAGGGTTTGGTATTTGTGAATTAATAGTTTCAATGGAAGAAGGGCGCTTAGCTTATTGTTATCGTGATATAAGGGTTAAAAAGTATAGTTTTCTAAAATTTTGTTTTTTTAGGCAGCGATAACGCGATTCGGGATAAACTTTTTGGGTGCGCGTGGATATATTTTCATACAGAAGAATTTTGGTTTTAACTATTTATATGTGGCTCTCTATTTAATTTCGATTCGGTATTTATTACGTTGGTTGTTTCAACTATGTTTAACTAGTGATTATATATGAACGGCGGTTTTGTATTCCTTCTACGTAATGCTGCTAAGTATAAGAAAAGGTTTTTACGAAGTACCATCGACGATGTCATTTGGTGCAGCTTTAGAACTTAACCATGCATCTAAAGTGTCAATTTGAACAAAATGTGTGGGTACTTCGTACGGAGGAAAACGCAACCAAAAATGCATTTCCTTGGACACGTAGAGCTCTGTTAAGGAAAAAGGCCTATCCCCAGGTGCAGGCCATCCTAGTAAAGTTCGTATTTGTTCTACATTTTCTATAAGGAATTCACGTCTCCGTTGAATCTTTGAGAGCTGTCCGCGTTCGCTTCCACGGCCAAAGATCCGGTCCCGTAGCCGACGAGTGTCCTTCAAACAAAAGACAGGTTGGTTATACTTGCATTCAATTGTCAACCAAAGGTTCTTCTCTGGCCTGTAAGTCAGCACATCATAGTCACCCACGTCAGGAAAATGTTGCTTTGGAAACCGTCTTTTGAAATCGATACCCTTGATTACATAGGGTATGGCACGGGCACAAACTTCGTATGCTCGATCTTCTAGAGCTTTTTCTAATTCTGTCTTAAGTTGACCAACCGCCTTTCGGATTGTCGGCCAGGGATAGTCAGCTGGCATGTAACCATCAGAGATCGCCCCCAACCAAATACGCTTGGCTCGTTCTACCAGTGCTGCCCCCCAAATCACTTGGCCATTCGGCAGTTCAATCAACGGTTGAATGGTATGGCGACTACCTCGCTTAAAATGCTCCCAAACGGGGACGTCTTCCTCTACAACGCCCTTTCCAATCAGCTGCCATGCTTGCATCGGATCAAGCATAAGGAATTCGATTACAGCTAACGCGCTATCAAACGGTAAATCAGGGTAGGCACCACGGATCGTTCTGCTATATCTTGTTTGTTACTTACGTAACCGCAGGCAAGATCTCTTCCACCGCCAACCGACACCCATTTAATGAGTGTGGCTAATACTTGCAGCATATTCGAATAGGTAAACTTAAGGTCTTTCTCGAAAGCCTCATCCAGTAGCGCGATGTAATCGTCTACTGAGAGCGATGTACCAAGCCTGTCGTCCTCAGTCACATTGACCCCTAATCGTAAAGCTGCCATTTCCTTTCCAAATTGGTCTTGTTGCAAGTATCGCTCATCCGAATAGAAAACCTCCGGAACATATTGGCTGTCAACCTGCAGCCCTCCAACATAGATGTCATTATGTAAAACATCGCTGGCGCTGTATAAAACCAATAACCAATCAACCATAGCCAAAATAGAAAGAACTTCCTCCTCAGAAATCGGTGAAGCTTGTGGTGTTGTAATAACTACTGAAGTTTCTATCAAATATCGATAGTTTTTGCTCTCGCGTATAAATTTCTCGTGGGCTTCAGCCATAGAATGTTCGCGATCGTAATCTACTTCATGACGAAGGCTCTGTTTAATCCGTTGCTCCTCTCGGTCATAGGTCGCAGCTAGAGCATCGTATTCCTTAATGCAAAAACGTAGCAGGCTATCACGATCCAGCGTACGGATGCGTTCATGTACCATGTCTCGATAAGCTATACGAGCTTGGTTAATCAATGTTTTTGCAACATCTAATGTGTATTTGCCCGGTGCTACATCTTGCGCTTTTAACAGTACAGCTAAGTCACGTCGAGCTACTTTGTAATCTTCCAGTCTAGGCACTTGAGCCTGTGTAAAGTCCGGGACATCCACTTCTCGCTCTACTTGATCAATGGTAAATCGCTTTGGCCGAGTCGCGGTATCTGCAAGAGCTTTAAGTAGATCGGGAGGCATTGTCAGCCCTAGCATCCCAAACAGTTTATCGACGATAGCAATAGAGCAGGAAGCCTCGAAACATGCGTCTTTAGCTCCCTCCAGATCATGTGCCAGTTTTGCCAAATTGACAACGATACGTGCTTGATAACAGTGTTCGTCTAACTGTGGAAGAGCGCCCCATTCCGCAATAAGAGGCATAGTTAAAGCCTGCTGAATTTTTTCTTTCTGATCAGATGCCAGTAAATAATCAGCAGTAAAACAATGGAGATTAACTCGACGCATAGGAAGTTTCAGATAGGGCTCGATAATAAATTCTCTTTCAGCAATGCTGTCCGCTGCACAGTGCGTAAAGAGTTCGAGCAAGTTCCCATCCTGTGGTTCTAGACCTACAGCTTTGGCGTCGAGTATCAAGTGAAGTGTGGTTGATCCAATAGCCGACGACCACGCGATTTTTGGAGCGTTCTTGGCTGTGACACACCTTAGTGAACTTGCACTCTTGGTTTTCTCTATCTTCCAAGCACTGTCCTCGCTCGGAAAAACAAACGGCGTTTGCCTCCAAAACTCTCTGAGTTCAGCATAGCGCCATGAAGCCCCCCAGTGAGGATCCAAACTCAAGAAGTCTGGCACTACCGCGCCCTCGATGATCTGTGCATGGGCATCACGAAAAGATCCGAATAGGTCACCCAAGTCACTGAAGGTAGCACCACCAAGCTCACCCAAACCATCCACGTACCTCCAGAACTGTGCCAGTTCATCTACTGACACAATGGAATCAAATATCGTACAAGCATCCACCAAACTCATTAGCCGAATATCATCCTTAGGTTTCGTCATGAATGAAAAAGCTGTAGATACCTTAGTGTTCACCAAAATGATTTGTACGGCTTCTGGCCTAGGAACCATGCCTTGCATATCGCGAATCTGAAAAGCGTCAGAAGCTCCGTTGACCTGGAAAACCCAATCTGCGTGCTGCATGACTCTACGCATCGCAACCACAATTTTTCCAGCTTGCTCTAACCTATCGTGTGAAACTGGTACGACTAAAAAGAAATTTGATCCATCCATGAGAATCGCCGCTATGGGCGCTGGCACTCGCTCATGACGTGACCTTATCAGCAAAGGGCCGGTCAGACATGAGCTAGTTTCGATACGTTTTGCTAAGTAGGCTCCTAGCTCTTTAGCAATTAGTTCTGGATCAAAATTTAAGTCCTTTGCCCAAGTATCGATCACGACTGGCACCGCGTTGCGTAGAGACACTGCACGAGGCACCTCATCAACTTTGACTGCTAGCCAAGGCAAAACAGCACCGGTCATCACTGCATCGCCAAATTCACTCGCGCAACTCCAAGTGATAGGCTGCCCCAGCTCTACGGTGTATTGACTGTGGAGTCGCTCGACTGCTGACAATTGCCTCAAAGCAGGTATGGCAGCATCCCAATATGACGCCGGCGGCACCTCTATATATCCGGGGCTAATATCTCTTGACTGATCATCACTATTCTTGGGCATTTGTTGCAAGAGTTCGCTCTGTAACTGAATCGCTCCGTTCAGGTCATCCAAGGCTTGGGGAATACCTGCGTGACTGATGCGAAAAGCTTCCATAAAATCAACGATACGCTGTACCGGTCCACCATGTAGTATGGCAAAAGGCTCTAACCCAATTAGAATCTTTACCTCGCCCCAATCAGCTTCCGGTAAATAATCTTCCAACATTGGTAGATCTGGCAGCGCCTCAATCAAAGTGTCACAGAATCGTACGAACTCCTCATAAGTTGCCATACGAGTTTGGGCGAATCTATCCGCCGGCGTGGACACAGCAAGACTTAAAGCCAGCAAGTGCTTGACTTGGCTGGAGCGATTTGGTTGCCAAAGATCCGACACGTTGAGAGCGGTAAGTACGTCCTCTGGGTGGTACATCGTGAGGACTTCCTGCACACGCTTACAAGATAGTTGGAAGGCGTTCTCATAGACCTTTCTATTCTCATCCATAGTTCGCTGTATTTCGATAGGAAAACCCGAACTCCTTCTTTGTGCGCGAAGCTTTTTTCTGTTCTTCTTGCGCTTTTTCTTACTCATTCGAATGTCCCTAATGTTTTTGTTGCTGGGCTAGATCCATAAATGCATTGCTCTAACGAGCTTCTTAAATAGCACTTCAAAACAAAGCGGCGAGTTAAACGATTTTTAATATTGATAATTAGTAAAGCTACTAAGCGTTTACTATTGGTATGTTAAATCGTCCAAATTTACCGCTTCCTGATCAACAAAAGCTTTCTTTCTTTTAATGACTTCCAAGCAATGCGTGCCGATGCCCCACAGCTCGCTTTGATTAGTAGGACGCTGATCACCCTTGGAAGCATGCTCGATCGAATGTCCGGATCCGTCTTCCAATAGCTCTGTCATGTAATCGTATGCCTGGGATAGAAACTGTAGCTCTGGATATGATTTTTTCAGCGAAATTGCAATATCAAGGCCGCTATAATCCAAATCTGTCCAAACAAATAGTTCTCTTGCTGCTGTACCAACAATACAGCCCTCTGCAACACTTTGGGTGCACTTACCGGATACAAAGATTCTGACCAGATCTTGGTTTCGAATCCGCTCAGAGGTTCCTCTATACCCAGCTAAATAAACGAGGATAAATTGATTGGAAAATAGGTCATTCGAACAGCAGGTCTCGAAGGTATCCAGATTCTCAATAAATAAGACTGAACGGATATCTGGATTCTGAGTAAATGCCGTGAGATGAACTTTTCTCGGCATTATCAATCCAGGTGTTACACGAATAGCTTTAACCAACCAATCTCCCCGCCCGTCAAGCGCCTTTGAAGCCCCTTTAAAGTGGATGGCGGCTATATGACGAAGGGTTTTGGGACCAGATTTTTCAAGAAGCTGCTTAATGGAGGGAAGTGTAGCTAGTATTTCAGAGGCTCGCATATCGTCGATTTCAATTCGATTTTCGCGCAAAAACTCTATATTGATCGCTGTGGGATCGACATCATGTAATGCTGCCTCCCAAGCTTCACCACTACATGGCCTCGGGTGATCTAACCAAACCCTAAGGCGATTCTCTGACTCATACAGGAATCTGAGTTTCCCGCTGGTTGGAAAGCTTTCAAATATAGTTTTCTTATCGTATTCAAAAACAAATACTCCATCCGCAATCGCCTCTTCGACCTGATGCCAGAGCCATTCATCATCGCCATGTTGTGGAGGCTCCCGGAGAGAAAAAAACTCCTGGCTGGACAAGTTTACAATGATATCCCTTGTTCGCTCAGATGCTGGTTGTTTGTCAAGCTTAAATAGAATTTTCTGGACGACTGATAATAATTCACGACTATCCAGCCAGTTAGGCTTTTGTAATTCAAATTCCATTAAGCTACCTTCTGTCAGTTTCAAGTAATCTCAAGAATTCCAAGCTTGCTTGTTTGCTGACATTGTTTTTGTAGCCGTCAAACATTTTCTCAATGGAGTCATGATTTAAGGTCTGCGAATCTACAATAACCCGAGTTTTAAGCTCCGAACCAGGAGGAGGATTCATATCTTTAATTTTTTGAACTACTAATTGGTTGGTACAAATACTTTTAAAAGGTCCAGATTTGACTGAAGGCATCGCAAACAAAATTTGGAGGCCAAGTTTACCTGTAAGATATTGCAAAATACGGCGGCTGCGTTTCTCATCCAACTTGGAGAAACTTTCATCAATAATAATGGTTCGCAAGTGACAGTTCCCCTCGTGAAAGCCCATCGCGGATTGGAAGGCAGCCGCCATGATGACATAAAAGGGTGTTTCCAATTGGCCCCCAGATCCGGTGCCGTAAGTAGAAAGCGCAATTTTATCCTTGCCCTCCGGCATCTTATAAATTTCGTAGTTGAAGTAATTGCGATAGTCCGCGATACGCTCGAGTTCGGCGTGAGCTTTTGCATCATCGTCCTGTAATAGCAGCTCACGAAGGATGGCCAAGGTATTGCGAGTTTCCTCAGAAAGCTCTTCATTTTCAAATATACTAACACTCTGGCCAGTACCGCCTGGCGTAATCAACTTTAGCTCATCAAAACAGCGGCGATATCCGGCAAATTCCTTGTTTTCTGTGTAGTCAAACTCAAAGGTTTCATCATCGAATTTATGATTACAGAGCTCGCTATTAAGGCCTTTTAGCGTCCGTTTTGATCGTTCAATTTGAGATAAAATTTCTTGTGCAAGAGATACCGTAAAGGTGTGATCGAACTTTTCTTGAGCCCTTTGAAGGATGTCTTTTTGTTTTACTAAAATGTTATTTTTTAGCAAGTTATGTAGGCTTTTTAAGCGATAATCATTATTTAATGCTGCCCTGAAATAAGGCTCATCGTCGACTCCCTTATCTCCGTCTCCAACAAGGCGTTCGAATTCATTTTCGATGTATTCCTGCTGCACGGCGATACTATTGTAGTCAGTAACAGCAACTCGCAATTCATTAATTAACTGCCCCATGCGACCAGTGCTGCCTAGCGAACGCTCCAAAGTTTCTATTTGGTCTTTGTCTACATCCTGAGTTAACCCGATTACTTGATCAATAATGGAGTTCTGATCCAGATCTCGATCAACCTCCTGTCGCCAATCAACGTAGCGAAGTAAATATTCATCGGCTTTCTCCTCAAAGTCATCAACTTCCTTCGATAATTTCTTAACCAGCTTAATAATCGATTTTTCGTCAGGGTTTTGGGGATTACGGCTTTGGCCATAGAGAATAGCCATATCACCACCGCGACTCTCACTTATCTGAGTATTTTCCTGTCCAAGGAGATCTGATTGCTCTTCCACCTGCTTCAGTCGCTCTTCGAGATCACCAAGTTCAGTTAAATCTAGGCCAGCCAGGTCTTCTTCAAACTGGGAAATGGCTTCTTTTGAATCCGCAATAGCCTTAAGCGCAGAGCAAACTTCCAGAACCTTTATATTTCCAAGCGCTGCAAGTAAGGCATCAATCTCTTGAGCCTGGTCGTTCAACTCACGCAGAAGCTCTTTCTGAATTTCATGTTCTTTTTCAAGCGCCACGAGACGCCGCAGGCGGGCAGCCTTGCCGCAAACCAGCTCTTTATCCAAAGCGTAGGCAGTGAAGTAGGTGTAGGCATTAACAGCATCCCCCTCCATAGTTAAGCCTCGTGGAATCATTTTCAGAGCCTCCAGCGAGTCGGCCTGTTGAACATTGCCAAAACTGGCTTTCATATAGGCCCTAGCGTATTCATCGGTAAAATCCATAAGGTTTACAATACTTCGATGATGCGCATCGCGGTTTTTACTATCTTGAATAGCCTTGCTTCCCTGTACCACACGGGTGTGTTTTGATATTTTTTTAACTACACGTCTAGCATCAGCTTCATACTCTCCGCTAACAAGAATATTTTCTCTGGACCCCTTTAGGAAACCTTCGATCGCGTTCTGCCAGCTTTCATCAACGATTTCAATCTGGTCGCCAAGCACTCTAGGGTTAGCTTCAGGAAAACGTTTTTTTATCTCCGCTACCGCCCGTGTAGTATCCTGACTATAGGAGACCTTAGAGTTATTTTTGAGGTCATCAATATTGTGTTTAAGATCGCGCGCATTGTTTTCAGTTTTTTCGATCTCAATATTTTTTCTCGAAAGTTCCGTACGGAGTGCATCAACGATACTGGAATCTCCGATTATTACCTCTTCGATTAATTGCGTTAATGCGCTCTCAATTTCCTGGTATTCTTTAATCATTCCAGTTAAGTCAGGAATGTCTGTGCTATTAAGCAGTCGAGTCAGATCACTTGCTTTTTCTATAAGCACGCTTGCAGATGAAATCAGCGCCGAAAAATCTGCAAGTTTTTTTGCCCAAGGCGATTGACTTCTATTTTGAATATGGAAATTAATGTCTAGCAGACTGACTCGATTACTCTCTACAACTTTTGATTGTATGGCTAAGTTTATACCCGCTTGTCTTATTTCCTCTTTGGCCTCGTCAATTAATGCCAACAAGTCCTCTTTCTTTACGTATGCGTCATGACCCTTGCAGCGAGCTGTTAGCTCAATTCTAGTTTTTTCCAACTCTTTCAGTTTTTTGGTAATTGCAACTAATCTTTCATCAGCTTGCTTAACTGCTGACTCAAGATTACGCTGTCTTTGTTTTTGCTCTACATACTGTTGCCGCGCTTGATGCTGTTTTAGTCGCCATAGCACAGCATCATTTTCACGGCGCTTAAGCCACCGATATAAAAAATCAGTATTAACCTCCATTGCCTTGTCGACATTAACTATTGCCTTACCGATGTGATCGGCTTCCCGACGCATCGTAGCGATACGTTTCATCATCGAAGAAATTTCGTTAATAGTGCTTTTGTTGTCAACCGCTTCTAGAACTGATCCCCGCATGAACTGATCAATATCACCAAATGGACGATACGCCATAAACTTAACAAATGATTTCACCATTTGTTTCATATTGTCGGAGTTAATAGAACCTTTTTTACCTTGGAATTTCGCGTAAAGACGCGTGAGGTATGCTTCTTTTTTAGGATAATATTCGGCCTTGAATTTACCGTAGCTATTTTTACCAAATGTGCTTTTGAGATGCCTTGCCATTTCTTTGTCGACAGCTATCCATCGGCTTTCTTTGCTATGCTTCAGGTCTTTGAATAGATCAACGTGTTCACCACTGATAATATGCATTTCGTAATGATCCAGTTTAGCCTGATACTGCCCCCTTATTCCGGTGAGACTCGCGCGCATTGAAAACATGGCGCAAAAAGGCTCGCCATCTTCATTTGGCCCTGGAGTAAAATTCAATCCGACTACGCAATCCTGAGTACCGACACGAGCATATGATCCATCATCACATCCCAATGCGTAGGACTCTAGCGTACGCTGCTGCTTCTTTTTACTCCGTTGTGACGACTCATCTTGACCCGGGTTAAAATGAAAAAATCCGGATCTTGCTGCCGTCATGACGGTTTGAATTGCATCAATAACAGTGGTTTTCCCTGATCCATTTCCACCCGTGATAAGAGTCAATGGCCCGGGTTCATAATGACCATCTGGGAGGCTTGCCCAATTCCGCACGAAAAGATTATCTATATGCATAACTATTCCTCAAAAAGGGAATGAGAGTTCGATCCATCAGAAAGAAGCTGCTCATCTTCCGGAACGTTGGTTTCATAGTCTGAGCTTAGGGTTTCCTCATTCTCAGAGTCAGCAAGTTCCGGTAGTTTTTCATCGATGTTTCTAATGAGCCGACTATAAGCCAAAGAATTAATAACTGGAGTAATCTTTATCCAACCATCGGGGTCATCCCAGTCGTCCTTCTTGGAAAGAATCAATCGAAGAGACTTAACTTCAACAAAGGTATCTCTTCGCTCTAGTGAAACTGGCGCTTTACGCCCCAATAAAGTGCCGTAAAGCGTATTAATTTGATGAACCGAAACACTGGCGCATCCAAACTCGTCAAAGCCTGCACCCGATCGCAATGCGTCCTCATAGGCCTGCCGTAAGACAAGTACCAGACACACCGCTTCTATAGTTAATTTACGTTTAAGACCTGCTAGCACAGGATCATCGGAATGTTCAATTTTGGGCCCATTAAAGCCTGGACCAAACAACATGGCATAACCTGCGTTTTCGTCGTGATATACAGTAAAATTCAACAGTGAAAAAAAGTCGGATATCGGCCCTTCAAGCTGATTAAAAAGAAAGTAAAGATCACGCTCAATGTTGCTGTGCTCACTGTACAAAATTTGATTGGCCAATAATCTGTGACATACCATTTGGAATTCAGATAAGTCATTAATGCTTGATTTCGATAGACGCAGTTGCTCTAGCAACACTTCTTCTAAGGCGTTTTTCATTAGTACTTCTCTTTTATGATGACACGGTAGTCACTGCCGCAGTAGTACGGGGTCTTAAGTTCGCCATCTGCTTCTTCGATTTCAAATTCAATTTCCATCTCGTGGTCATTACTCGCAAGTGAGATGAAATGCATGCTGGCGAAAAGTTCATCCACCCCACCAATATTTAAAAAGCGCTTCCTAATTTCTTTCCGGTCACCGAGTTGTTTTAGAATGGCCTGAATGACGCGCTCGTCTTCAATACAAAAAGCCGATTCAAGAGCACGCTGGATTGCGGCCAATTCTCTGTCTCTTTGGGAAAGCTCGGCTCTAGTATGTATATTGGTATCAGCTTCTCGCTTTTCTCTTTCTCTTGGTGCTTTTATTTCATCCGGGTTAACCAGCCCGATCTTTACCATCGCTAGCTGATCGCTAGATTGAGCCAGTATTTTGTCCTGAACTTCATCGTCCAAAACTTTTAAGCGTCGACATATCTGACCTACATCTTGATACCTTCCAGAATGGATGCGAGCAAGCTGTTGTATCAGTGTATGAGAGCGTCGAGTAAACGACTCCAGTGCTTGCCGTAGCTCAGGCATCTTCACATTACAGGCATTGTCGATTCGCCGAGATATTTGATCTAGTAACCATATGAGGATCGAGCCTTGTGCAAATTCCATATAGGCAGGATATTCAAGCCTAATAGCTCGCTCTAGTTCGGCTTTACGCTCATTCGAAAGTGACTTTATGCGGTCTATTGCGTTATTAATATCAGACTCGTAGCGCTTAATGGAGTCATCTCCAAGCATTTTTGAAACGTCTGGTACAAATCTTTTATCCAAGTAGGAAAAAAACTCCTCTGTTGCTTGTTCCAACACCATACGCTCAGTGACTGCCTCGGCATATTCACGCTGCTTTAGCTCTACTTCCTCGATAGATTCGTTGAAGTCATTGAATACCTCTTGAGCAAAACTATAAGCTTCGGCCAAGTCATGAGGATCACCATGCTCAAGATAAGCATTGAGTGAATTTCGAGAGTTGCGGGTATTCCGATGATTCGCACGGAATTTTGAGCGACCGTCATCAATGATGGATTTTGCAAAGAGTCGACCTGAAGGTGTAAATCGAAATGCAGTGGTCATAGCCACATTATCGTGATATTCGTCAATCCAACCATCTGTCTTTAGACGATAAAGCACTGTCGTTGCCATTTTTTCGTCGGCGATGTCCTCAGCAACACCCTCGTCATCCAAATCGGGCACCGTATCAAGGGCTTGATTAAAGATATCAAGAAGATCCTGACGAGTAAGATGATAAGAGCAATTGGCCTCCGGTCCATTGAGGCTCAGATAGAGTGACTGTATACAAGCACGAAACTTCTCACGGTACTTCCCTGAAAGGGGCCGAAAAAAGTGCTGCTTGCTGTCTTTGAAGAAGAGTTTTTGATCACTCATTTTGGCGCTCTATCCCTCGAACCTCGCTATAAGCATCATATGATTTACATAAAACAATAAAAAGGGTATCATTTGATACGCTAATAGGCAAGATGTTTTAATGCGGAGAAATTAGAGAGAGTGAGTACAAACCCCAGACTAGAGCAGATCGATCGTTTTTTATGCTTTTATGGCCGCGTAAGTCGAGAAATGCTCGTTGAGTCTTTAGGTATTAGCACAGCTACAGCGAGCCGAAGTTTGAAGGAGTATTGCGACAGACACCCCAATCGAATGAAGCTATTGTCGGGGCAAAACGGGGGGTATCGGGCAATTGGAGACATAGTTCCACTGGCAGATTACGATGCTGAAGCTGCTTTACAGTTAATTGGCAATGGAACCATTACGAGCACGATCCAATTGGCTACATACGGCCCGAAACAACCTTCGCTAAAAAGAAGCAGACTTCAAACAGATATAGTTGCGCCGATTACTAGATCTATTGTGGGATCTTCCAAGGCAAGCATTGTTTATACGTCCGGCTCATCAGGCAATACGGAAAGAGTTGTACACCCAAGCTATGTTTTTTTAGGCGCGAATGCGTGGTACTTCCGAGCGTTCGACGAGAAAAGTTCGGAGTACCGAACCTTCAAATTTAGCAGAGTTACAGAAGCATATGACTGTGGACAAGAGGCCTCAAAAATCGAGGATATAGACTGGGAAAAAGCCGTGACCCTAACAATAATGCCGCATGATAAACATCCTCACCCTGAAGCTCACGCGCTGGATATCGGGGTAAAAAGTGGATGCGTTCAAAATATCCAAACCAATGCAGTAATAGTGGGATTCTTGTTAAATGATCTTCGCGTTGACTGTTCACTCCACGGAACACTAAATCCATTTGAGTATCCATTCAGATTAATTAATCCTCAGGAGTTATCCGGTATTGGCTCAATGCAAATCGCTCCCGGTTACACTAATTGAAATCAAACATTTTCTTACCAGAAATAATTTTTGAGCTGATTGACAGAATATCTCCAAAAAAATCAGATGAGGCCTTCAACTATGTCTAAAGTCACCATTCCATTTTGGTCGGTAGACACTTTTTTATATTTCCTGCTGCCTCAAAGATGCATGTCCGAGTGGTCGTCAGAACTGATTTCTCGAGTTTCAACATTTATTGACGCATATATACTTTACGACAAAATAGTACTTCCTCAGAGATATGAAAACGAACCTGAAATTCTACAATTAGATACAAATCAACAAATATTTGAATATATTTCGCCTACTGAGCTAGTCCATTCTGACGATCTCAGAAGGGGTATCAGCCTTGATTTTTCATTGAACATGACGAACTTCGAAACTCTCATGAATGAAAACTTTAAATGGTTCTCCCAGCACAGGGGAAATGTCACCCTTGAGGAATATTCAAGCTTGGTTGGAGAAAGCGATATTACTATAGCGCACCTTAGGTTGTGGCAACTTGGGCTAACCAATGAAATATCTGAAAAGCGAGATGCAGCGATTATATTGCCTCCATCCTTGCAAGGAATCGAGACAGGAAATAATGAACGATCTATTCCATTTCACGTTAGCAAACTTGATGAGTTAGACAATCACTTTCAAGATATTTGCAAATCGATAGTAGCAAATCTTGGAGAGGACTTCGTTGATCAATTGACAAATGTTCCACCGTTTCTTTCGCTTTTATTGGATCAATCTCCCTCTAGGGAGTTAGCTATAGATACGCTAATACAGCTAAGAAATGATTATCGCGAATTAAGAAGGCTTACAGCCTCATATCAAGGAGCGATAATTAAAGCGACGGGCCATCGAGATAAAAAAGATGTAATTCATGATTGGAATGCAAGTTGGGAAAGCATTTTAAAAAGCGACTTTAGGAAACCAAGATTAGCACGAAAACAAATATCAATATCTGATTTCTCAAAAGCCGTCGTAAAAGAAAGCTCTACACTTTCAACACTAATCCAAACCTTCTTGGAATACCGTGAGGAAAGGCAGGCCTATAAAAGGTTTAAAATCTTTGGGGATCTATACAACGAGCTGGAACAAGTCTCTAATTTGTATAAAAGCCTGAAAACAAAATTTCAAATTGATTTAGTAAACAAGCTTTGAGTGGTGATTGTATTCAACTCAAAGCAATCACTCATATCAACAATAAAATAAACTTGATTACACGCGGAGATCAACACTGTCACAATTAGCCTGCCGGGATGAAGTGGTTAGAGATTCGACTCCATTAGAAATGGTACGAATGGATCTTTCATTAGTAATATCTCAGTGGATAGCTGTCCCGTTGACCCGTAGAGTAGACCATATTAGTGTCCTTTCCACCCACCAGGAGTCACCGCAATGAGTCGCCAATCGGTAAGAGATAAAATATTGGTCAGGATACTGGAGTTCGAACCTGGCCAGCCCATCGCTTACCGAAAGCTGAAGGGGTATGGGTCCGGTTCCGCTACCCAGAGGTGGATCAAGCACTTTTGCCAGATGGGCACCATAACACGGGTGATGACAGGCTTTTACGTTCGCCCAAAATCGATAGCATCCCTACCTAACATCACAGTGACCTGTGAACCAGCGGCGTTAGCTAAAGCATGGGCACAAGAGAAAGGCTACATTCTGACAACTACAGACGTTGAGGAACTGTATCGACTTCGATTCCAAACACAAATGCCCGTGCATACTCAGTTGTGGACAAATGGCCCCAGCAAAACCTTTAAGATTGGGAATGCCTCAGTGTCCATTAGACACGTCCCCCCATCTAAACTCCTGTGGCACGACGCCCCACTTGGCCGCCTTTTTCGTGCGTTACAAGCTCTCAATCCAGAAACGACAGAACCTGACCAATTGCTGAGAGCATTTAAGCTCCTTGGCCATTCTGATAATGAGATTAATATCGACATCTCCGTGTTGATTAAAGAATCATCTCTTTCAAGGTGGGCGCCAGCGCTCCAGGCTGCCTTGGATTCGATTCAATAACTTATTCCCGGCAGCACGGAATATGACGATTGGCCTCGCAGACCATGATAGGATCCTGGATAAAGCAAGAACGGCCGAAAGTAATAATTTACGCGTCTTAAGAGAAAATATCGCGACAATGACAGCGAACAAATATGGCAGACAATAATTTTAAGAAGAAGTTAAAAGACAAGCAGCCAGGCAAAGCTCATTGAGAAACTTCTTCTTTCTCCAGCTTATCTTAAACAGGTCTGGGTTTGGGCCAAAATTCGATGACAATATAGAGAGTTTGTTTATAAGTTTTGGGGCAGCAAGTCAAAAAGCGCCTGGTTGGCTCAAAACACCTGTGGAACGCCATCCCATTTGGTCGACTATTTCGGGCGTTACAAGTGCTAACCCAGAAAAAACAAACGAATTGATTAGATCATTCAAGCTTTTTCATTAGTCTGATAATCGGTGAATATGGATAGAAAGAAAATACTTATACGCCAAATCAAAAGTACTATACGCAGTACTTCGAATCAAAAAGCGTGTGTCCGAGGGTTGGGGCTAAGGAGAATTCGCCATTCAGTTTATGTTGAAGATACACCGTCAATACGCGGAATGGTTAACAAAGTCCGCCATTTAGTTGAGTTGGTCGAAACCTCAGATAAGAATTCGCTTGAACAAACACAAAGTAAATTTGAAAGGATTCAAGAACTCCCTTTCAGAGGAAACATAGAGTCATCACCTGACCCAGTTCGGTCTGAGAACATTAAATCCACGGCAATTCCTGCGGCTGGCTATATCTATCAAAATAGGCAGGGCCTCAAGGTTCTGTGTGATTGGCTGGATGCACCGACACGCTACAGCCGAGTAAAATTTGAGTGCGATGACAAAACCGAAGCGCCTCAAGCTCTGGATGATATTGTCATTGAGAGAAGCGATGGTCTAGTCGATCTTCAGCAGGTCAAGTTCACACCGAACCCTGAAAAATATCTGCTTTGCTGGGACTGGATGCTTGAGAAAACAGGTAAAACCACACGTTCGCGGTCGTTTCTACGCAAGTGGTTTGATGCTTTTAAAAAGCTCGATCCACAGCGTACTGGTGAGATCTCGCTTGTGACAAATCGCCGTCCGGACGCATCTATTGAAGCCTGCCTAATTGGTGGGATGATTTCTTTTGCTAAGGTTCAGGAACCAAAGCGCTCGGAGCTCATTACTGAGCTTGGTAGCGTAGAGGAATGTGAGGCATTTTTCAGTCAACTGCATATTAGGCACAGTGACAGAGAGTACATTGGGCTGGAGCACGAGGTCGACTCGCGACTTCGTAAACATGGAACCTCAGAGGGGATCGCTACCCTAAAATACGTGGCTCTGGATTGGGCGATTCAAAAGAGCTCACCGCTTCCTGATGGCTGGATCAGGCTGGATAAAGTTCGTTCTATTCTGAGTGCAACGCCTCCTGCCCCCCTACCGGAAGACTTTGTTGTTCCCAAGGGATACGAGGTCCCAGACGAAACTTTCCACCAGGAATTCATTCGAGAGACAATCAACGCTGCCGGGAAAACAATAGTTTTGACGGGGCCACCTGGCCGCGGAAAAAGTACCTATCTAAGTGCCTTGTGCGACACTCTTGCCGAGCAGGACATCCCTACGGTTCGTCATCACTACTTTCTTTCGACAAGTGAGCGTGGCCGTGACAGGGTGCACAGCTACGTGGTCGAGCAGTCTATCCAGGCTCAGATTGCGCAGCTACACGAGGATGTCCCAAAGACGGGTGGGGGACTGCGTCCATCTTTGGAGGCCTGCGCATCCTATTACAAAGCGTTGGGAAAGCCGTTCGTACTAGTCCTGGATGGCTTAGATCATGTTTGGCGTACCAATGCTCAAGATAAACAGCCTTTGGATGACCTTTTTTCTCAGGTTATACCTTGCCCAGATAATGTGGCTCTGCTTGTCGGCACTCAACCCGTGGATGACGCCCAACTGCCAACTGATCTGCTCGCTTCCGCGCCTAAGGCAGAATGGCGTACGTTGCCCGCGATGTCAGAAAACGCGGTTCTTTCCTACCTTCGCAAAGCCGTTCATGAAGGTAGGCTCACAACTGGCTTTGAAGATGAGAGACAAGCGGAAGAGCAACTGGAAGGTGCAGCGTCTGCTCTCCGTTTGAGAACTAATGGTCATCCCCTCCACGTTATATATGCCACGGCAGAGCTTGAGCATTTACGTCGAAGGTTATCGAGTTGGGATGTAGGGCAGTTGAAGGGGGACTTAAGTCAGGGTGCGAAGTTTTATTATGCATCTCTGTGGGAAAATCTTCTTCCCAGCTTGAAAGACACGTTGCGACTGGTCTGTGCTTTTCCGTTCTATTGGCCGAGGACAGCATTCGCTGAGATCGCTGCTGAGATCAAGACTGCTACTCCAGAGATAAGGAATGTAGAGCACTTGCTTCACTCGTCAGCTGCAGGTCTAAAAGTCTTTCATGAGAGTTTGGCGGTCTTCGTGCGCGCAACAGGAGGTTATGATGACCGTGTTAAGGAACTGATGCCTGCTGTCGCGAATTGGCTGAAAAATTCTGCTCCTTCATCGCTGCGCGTGAATTGGCTGTGGACCGTGGAAGCGAAGCTGGGAGATCCGAAAAATCTCATAAGAGGACTGACCCGTGATTGGATTATGCTTCGGCTTGAAGAGGGATACCCAGAGGTACTTTTTGAAACGTTACTATCAGATGCGTTGGATGCAGCGTTAAAAACTTATGCATTTGCTGACGCATATCGTCTAGGTCACCTCAAGACGCGAATGGTGGGTGGCAGCGAGTTTCAAATGCAAAACGACGATATGGCCAGGCTCATTACCTACACGCTGACACTGACAACGAACGATGGTGTTATACGAGAGGCATTCGCCTCTAGACATGAAACAGATATCCTGCACCTCGCTGCGCTTGGATTGGCCTTGCGCTTACGAGGAAATCTGATTGAGGCAGAGACATGCGGAGAAGAAGCCCTCCACAGATTCAGGGGGCTGAGCCGGCTCTCCAGCAGATACAGATCCAACGCAGCATCTGATGAAATTAAGTTCTTGGTCGGTGCATTTACTCTTCTCGGCTCCATTGGAAAGAGTCAGGAAGACCTCGTGAAATTAGTAGAACAAAACGCTCCTTTCGTTTGGTTGCCTCGAGTCCAGAACTTGGTTGAGGAAGGGAAGCTTGATGATTTGATGGAGGTTGCCAGCTCATCCATTATTAAAAAGTCCAAAAAGAGGGTTATCAGCGATGCCTGTGTGCGTGCCTTCGCTGTTGCAGGGGTAAACATTACCGATCGAGATGATTTCAAAGATCTTTTCCGAACACCTTTTGTTGCTTGTATAGAGGTGGCACAAACCAAAATATCTAGACAGCTAAATGATCCAATCCCCATAAATTGGCGAGAGGGTTATGACTATTATCAACAGAAGGAAAAACTGGCGAAGCTTGCTCACCATTGGTTTTTTAGTGCAGTACATCTAGGTCTTTGTGCTGAGGCAGAGAATCAGAGTAATTTCGAACTTACGAGAGCTCCCGTATATGAAGATCGAGAAAACGTTACTGATTTTATGGATGCGCTGTCCGAGATCGGTTTACAGATAGCTCATCGCTGGTGGTACGGCGAATTTGTAGGATTCGATGAGCTTTTCAATCTGCTTCAGCCAGTTGAATTTAGAAGGTTTAGGCAAAATCATTGGATGAGTTCGGCTGCGGAAGACTTTAGAAATGCCCTCCATCGAATCGCTTGTGACGTACATTTTGGTAGCACACTATTATGTAGCACTAACGAGGTCGCGCTAACAAAAGAAACTATGGATCGTGCCAAGGCTTGTACTTGGTTCGATTGCTCCTCCTTCCGTGCTCAATATTCAGCTGGAACATTAATAAGAATGACCGACGAAGCGGCTGCTGAATTCGTTCAAACTCAACGTTCAGTGCTTGATGCCGAAGTTAGGGAGGAAACTAGTGTTTACCTTCAGGCTCCACTACAACTTTGTTCGATAGCTATTAGCCATAACTTACTTTCTGATGCCCAAGAACTCTGCAAGCAGACTTGGGAGCTGACGACAGGTTTTGGGCATCGCAAAGATCCAACGTTAAATAACACGGTTGACGCAATTTGCTATTTAACCGATGTAGCGGCAGACGATGCTCGTAGGTTACTTAGTAGAATCGCTCCGCAAATCCATCACGTATTGGATTATACCGATGGAAAGGGTACTAGGCATGTCATCAGTCAGGCTGATAGGCTATTAGCAAAACTAAAGCCGTCAGCATTGGTTACTAAGTATGAGGAGCATACAAATGCGGGGGATTGGTCGCTAGCAGAGGACAGTCTGCAAGCTTATGTTGAGCAAGGGGCGAAGGAAGGTTGGTCCTTAGAAGCGCTAATGCGTACAGGCTTACAATCTGAAATTCGCGATACTCTTCAAAAACTCGCTGGAGAAGGCTACGTTAATGCTGAAAATCAATTGCGCATTCTTCAGGACCACAACGGATGGGATTTGGGCGTCCTGCAACGGGAAGAACATGCAGAGACCAGTGATGAGACCAAGCACTATGATGGCAATGTCGCTGACTTTGGACCAGAACAGTTAGATGACTTGCTCGAAAGCTTGTCAGATATAAGTTACGAAGAGAGAGAAACCCAGATTAGAGCGTGGTATCAGCACTGGGATACGAACGGTCAGAGAAAAAGGTTGATTGCGGAGCTCGAAGGGTTGCTCTTATCAGAAGAAGGACGACACACGGATGTTCTGCACCTATCAGATCTCGCCTTCCATTCAAAGCGAAAACAGAGCGGTTCTAACGCGGCATGGAAATATCTTGTCCGCGCTCAAATATTGAAGGGGGGATGGCATGGGTATATGGAGAACATTGACAATATTTGCGAAAGGTTTGATTTGGTCTTCAAATACTATCCTAACCGTTGTGACGAGTTTGTAGAGCAAACGACATACAGCATGTTCAGCGATCCGATGCCACAACGCATCGCTCCTAATGAACTGGCTGTATACTTTTACGTGAGGCAGGGACGAATTGAAGAGGCGGTTAAATTTGCAGAGGCCATGGTTAATTGCGTCATTGACGATACTCGTACTCTTCCGCTAGTTCAACCTCTCTGGGGAATTGAGCTATTCTCACCGTCTGACGCGTCAGACCAATGAACGAATTACGTATTCTCATCGCCAGTCTCAGCTGGCCGTCAATGTCTTCACGTTGGTGGGCCATGCAAGAACTCGCAGCTCGGCTGGGAGAGTCACTCACAAAAACAGAAACTGAATCTGCGCTACTCCTGTTTCTACGTTCGCGCAAACTTGAAGCAGAAGTAGTCGAGGTGTTATGTATTTTTTGGATAGCCGCGCAGGGACACGACTACACACCCAGCATTGAGTTAGAAGATAGCATCCCTAAGCCTTCTTTGCTTTCAGACATATTGGTCGAGAGTTATGGATTGTCGATTACACCAATCCAAATGAACCTTCAGGAAGTGCCAAAAGATTTTGAGATACCCAATGATTTTGAAAGCGTTCAGGGCACCGACTTACCCAGGATCTTTCGGACATATATGCGCTTACTAGCGGATAAAACGGGGCTTCCCTTCCTTAGACAAATGGCATTTGAATGGGCCGAGAATAGTGCAGCCTACCCGCATGCGCCTTATCAAGCTGATGCATGGCACTTCTCAAGGCCGTTGGGTGATGGATTTGTCAGCCAATATTCTGCTCGCACTGCTCTTCGATCGATTTCAGCATACCTACGTACACTCGTGTTGGCTAAACGGATCTGGGGTATGCCGTCGGAATTGGCAAATGAATATTCATTTATAGCGCTGCCGCTTCACCCGACATTAGCATTCCTTAAACCGCGTCTTCCGGACTGGTTTCCAGACTCTCCCGGTTTTGATGGTGGAAGCGAGCAAATAAATTCCGCCTGTAGAGCCCTATTTGCGAGTTTGGAGAAGTCACATCCAGGGGACGAATTGATATCTTTCACGTCCCCAGTTGTCATATCGATGAAGCTATGCATAGAGGTGTCTATAGTTCGATGGGCACAAAGTACAGGTGGCAGGATTGCGGACGAGGATCTTGCCGTTCATCTAAAACCCTTTTGGGCAAGAGAACAGATCTTAACTTGCAGTAAAAATGAACCACTTTGTACAACGACTATTCTAACCCCTCCAAGTGTTGATCAATTGATGGACGATGAGAGCAAAGCTTGGCCTCTGGCTGGAACACTCGGTTTTGACCGGATGGGCTATCTCCAACATGACTTGTATCCATCAAGACTATATCTTCCGACGGCACCAGGTTTTCAAAAGATTGAAGTGTCGCCCTGCAATGGTCGATTAGAGGTCATTACAAAAGAACGGGTCATTGCTGATTTTTGTTACTGGAACGTAGGATGGAGCCCAGCAAGACCGCAGCAGTTGCAAGGGAACTGTGGGACAGCACTTATTTCCCGAGGCACCGCTTACCGGAATAGCACAACACCACTGAATGATACGTTACGTTCCTTCTATTTGTGGCAAGTTCGCACTTTGCGTCGCGATGCCACCCATGAAAAATTTAGTGAGAGCCTTGAAACTGGAATAATATTTGACTAACTGGTATTTGTAGATCGTATTGTTTCGTATTAGGCAGTTTTTTATAAACTTATGCTTTTATTGTTTTTATAATGTTTTGCTTTTATTCGTCCGCAGGCAAGAGATGCCACGGATAGTTTTATAAGCTTATGCTAGAAACGACATTAGCGCGCAAGGCCTGACGAACACCTCACTCGAGGAAGTTTCTCAGTGAAAGGAACATCTTTTTCCCCAGGTTGGGATTGTCTTTCACCATGCCTATCGGGCACTTATCCTTATTAAATTCCTCGTAGCCAACGAGGAATTTGCTGGCCTCATGTCCCTCGAGCAGCTTAAAGGCCATGGTCCATTGGTTGAATGCGCGCTCATCGATAAAGCCCTGGTAGAACACTTCGACTTGGGTGTGGCGATTGTCGCGTCGAATCCCATCAAATATGCATTTAACGGCCTCCTCATCGCCCTCGAGAATCTGCATGATCTGCCGATCGAGACAAACCAGCATGCCCGTGACGCCCATATTCTGGTTATTGATTCTCGAGTAAATCAAGATATCGGTGAGATCTGGTTCGCGCAGCTTTTTGGTCGCAACACTGGTGTAAAGGAGCTCAAACATGACCACCCTGTCTAAAAATATGTTATTTGGCAAAAGCGGTATTGGGGTTACGGGAGGCAACAGCTCGATACAACTTTTTTGCGTAGCGGCGATGGTATATACCTAACGGTATTTGTGCAAATTTTGCATGAATTTATCGCTGGGCTAACTGTCGGTGTTCACAGGGAGATGGATATTAAATGTAGTGCCAACGCCAACAGTGCTTTGGACATGAATGACACCGCCGTGTTTACGGACGATGCTCTCAGAAATAGCCAGTCCTAAGCCGGTGCCCGTGCCGACACCTTTGGTGGTAAAGAATGGGTCGAAGATATGGCGGCGAATATCTTCTGGAATGCCGCTGCCGTTATCTTCAATGCTTGCAATCACTTCCTGTCCTTCAATGCGGGTCGAAATTGTAATGATGCCGTTTTCGTTAATGGCATGAGCAGCATTGACAATTAGATTTAGAAAGACCTGGCTCATGCTGCCCGCCTGGCCGCGAAGATCGGGTATATCGCCGTAGTCTGTTTTAATTTCAGCGTGGTATTTCACTTCGCTGTTGACCAGTTTTAACGTGTTTTGGATGCAGTCGTTGATTGAATATGGCTGAGGGTTTTCGCAGTCCGGTCGCGCAAAGTCTTTTAAACTTTTTACAATTGCCGCAACGCGTTCCATACCGTCAATTGAATCGTTGGTAAGTTCCTGTATGTCGTTTAGTACAAATTCGAGGTCAATCTTTTCTTTGAGTGCATCGAGTGTGTTTTTAAGTTCTGGTGTTTGTCCTGCGAGTATGTCTGTTTCAACCAGGTAATCTTTGATATCGCGGAGATAGCTTTTTAGGCTGTTAAGATTACTTTTTACAAAGCCTGCGGGATTATTTATCTCGTGGGCAACGCCAGCGCTCAATTGACCAATCGACGCGAGTTTTTCCTGGTGGAGTAATTGCGCTTTTTGCGACTTGAGTTTCTCGTAAGCCTGCATCAGCGAACGGTTTGAGTCGTAGAGTTCGCGCGAGCGGTTCTCCAATAACTCTTCCGCTTTCTCCCGTGCTTTTTTTTGACGAAGATAAGCCGCTTTATAATCCGTGGTCATAATTTTTCTACTACTAACAGACAGCTGGCAGCGCCCCGATGCATGCAACGCGGGTGCGAAAGTTGAATGCGTTCACCAAAGTGCGCTGCAGCGCCTTCGACGAGCCCCTCGGCTAATAAACACAGTTTGCGCGGAGAGCTGTATTCCAACTCGAGCACCGTATCGCTGCGTCTTAGCGGCGTAATCAATGGGAGGCTGGTATTGTCATAGAGTTTGCGCACTTCTTTATGGATAACGTTTTCGATGCTTTCCAGAAAGCTAAACAGGTCGCTGCTGATTTTTGTGAAAATAGGGAATTTTTTATTGAGTTCATCAAATAAAAAACGACCGAAGATCCTCGTGACGTCTTCTGGACTAAGTTCGGTGCGGCTGGATATTGCGGCAATAAATTTACGGACTTCCTCGTCAGGATAGTCTTCAGTCGAGGTAAATATGCCTTCGCATTTGGGTTTTACGTCGTCGAGGAGTTTTTCCCAAAGTTCGATGCCATATTGCTCTTCAATAAATTCATTTAATGCGATAAAGACGGCGCCTTTCATGTCGAATTCCCTGTCTTCTCAATCACGCTTATAACTATCTCAAAGACTTCTTTATGCTTGTGTTCGTGGTCAATGAGCTTGTTGATTTGAGCCTCATTAAGCACTGTGCCTTTAGCTAACAATAGCATTCCCGACTCGGAAACCAAGTTCTCCTCTAAACGCATGCCAGATTTGAGGTCGGAGGAAATGCACACTGTATTTTGCTCGCGATCGTCTTCAAATGTGTCCAGAACGAGGTTCAGTACTTCGACCAGACCTTTGTCGTGGCGGCGGCCGGCCCATTCGTTGATGTAGACGAGTGCGGCCTCTTTGCCTTGAATTTTTTTATCAACATGGCCCGAATATGCGTCAAAGAAGTCGGTGACTAAGCCGATCACCTGCGATGCAATTGGAATACTTTTCTCGGTGAGTCCGTCGGGAAAGCCGTGTCCATTAATATATTCGCGATGCTGGCGAACGATACGGGCCACGCCGCTCATAACCGGCGAGTGTTTTAAGCAGCGCTCGCCCCACAAGGGATACTGCCGGTAAAGTTTGATTTCTTCGGCATTCAGTGAGTAGAGCGGTTTTACACGCAGGTTTTCGGGTAATGCAGCTAAACCGATACGGTGCATGATTGCAGCCAGGCGTATGGCTTCGATATCGGTCTCACTAAACTTTAGATGCTGCGCGATTTCGACGGCATATTTTGTGACGAATTGATTGCGGCCCTGGGCGTGTGTTTCCCGCCACTCGAGCACGCGATTGATAGATTCGAAGGCTTCCAGCATCGAAACGCGCGAACGCTCGTGTGAATCCTGAAGTAAGTGCAGTGCCTGTTCAACTTCAATATCGCGCTCTTTTACACGCTTATCCAGCAGTAGGGCGAGCTTGCTCAGTTTTTTGTTCTGGACCTGGGTCAGGGCTTCTAAACGCTCGCGCTCCTGCTCTGAATGACGAAAACGCAAGGCGCCTGAAATAACTTCAGCGAGCATCGAATCGTCCCAGGGTTTTGTCAGATAGTTGTAGATGTGTGCTTCGTTGATCGCGCTTTCTAACGCGGTGATGTCGCTATACCCAGTAAGCAATATACGGATGGTAGCGGGAAATTTTTCTCGAAATGCCATTAAAAGCTCAGCACCCGTCATGTTTGGCATGCGCATATCGGAGACAACCACATCAATCTGGTTTTCCTGAGCAACCTCAAGAGCTTCTGCACCCGAAGCTGCTGTGAGTACTGACCAACCTCGCGTGCGGCCAAAGCGTTTAAGTGACTTAAGAATTGAGTCTTCGTCATCGACAAACAAAACAACCGGTTTGTCTTGCTTGTTTCCAGGAGCGACATCAGTACTCATATTTAACACCTAGATTTCGTTGAAATTATTTATTTAATGTATAACATGAATATCATGAACTTTTAAAAGACTGCTTTCTTATAGCTTAGTTAAAAAATACCTTGTTCAGCTATAAGTCGGTGTGCGAACGGGTCTTAGAGCAATACAAAATGAAGTTTCTGAAAACAGGAGAAGTGGCGGATTACTGCGGTGTTACGCTCAGAACAGTGCTCAATTGGATTCAAAAAGGGCAGCTGAAAGCGCACCAGCTGCCTGGCCGTCGGCGGGATAATCGCGTTGCCCCCAAAGACTTGTTAGCATTTATGGAGCGCAATGGTATTCCAGTGCCAAATGAGCTGAGGGCCGTGTTACCGGGCAAACCAAGTGTTGTGATTGTCGATGATGAACCGCAAATGCAACGCGCAATTGCCCGTGTTGCACACCGAGCAGGTTTAGAACCTTTGATCGCCGCCAATGGTTTTGAAGCGGGAAGGCTCTGTGAAAAGCATGAACCTTCGGTGATGACGCTCGATTTACAAATGCCCGGTTTAAATGGTTTTGCTCTGCTTGGGCATCTCGGCAAAAACAGGTCTTTTTCCATCATTGTTGTTTCTGGTTTGCCCGAGCATGACCTGCAGCGGGCATTATCGCTCGGCGCGGATTATGTGCTAGCCAAACCTTTCGCAAATGAGGCGCTTGAGCATTTGTTTTTGGCGTGCTGTTCCCGCTGACGCTCTTTCTTGGGGCGAATCGATCTTACAGGCAAGTTCTCACTGACTATACTTCTGTTACCTCTCAATACTGGTGTCAGGTTGACGTGTCAGCGCCTGCTTCCAGTCCGTTTTTTGGATACCGTATGAGCCAGCCCGAGCAAAAGCATTATTTGGAACAGGAACTGATGCAGCTTTTGCGCAGCGACGAATCGGTTTTCAGTTTTTTACAAAAAGGCTCCTTGGATGGCCTCTGGTATTGGGACCTCGAGGATCAACATAACGAGTGGATGAGCCCGGAGTTTTGGCACACCTTGGGCTACGACCCTGCGCAAAAGTCTCACAAAGTATCCGAATGGCAGGATATTATTTTTCAGGAAGACTTGGCCCAGTGCATTGAAAACTTCAATAAGCACTGTGACGACCCCTCTCACCCCTACGATCAAGTTGTGCGCTACCAGCATGCTGATGGTTCAACGGTGTGGATACGTTGCCGTGGCTTGGCGATAAGAGACGAAAACGGTAAGCCTGTTCGTATGCTCGGCGCCCACCAGGATATTACCGAATTAAAACAAGCTGAGCTGAATATTAAAGCGATGCAGGCGCGTTTTGAGCTGGCCGCTGAGGGCGCCAGTGTGGGTATTTGGGATTGGGTCGATGTAGAAAAAAGTGAAGAGATATGGACGCCAAAATTTTATGAATTGTTGGGATATGCACCGAATGAAATAACGGCATCGCTGGAAAACTTTCGTGCGTTCTTACACCCAGGTGACCAGGCGCATACCTTTGCGGCGGTGAACAGGCATTTTGAGGAAAATACCCCTTTCGATGTGGAATACAGATTGAAAACGAAGTCTGGGGAGTACAAATGGTTCCGCGGGACAGGTATTGCTTCCCGCGATGAAAGCGGTAAACCGCAACGTATGGTGGGTTCGATTCAAGATATTCACTCAAGCAAGTTATACGAAGACGAATTAGAGCGCACGATAATAAAGCTCAAACAGTCCAACGACGACCTTGAACGTTTTGCTTATGTTGCTTCTCACGACTTGCAGGAACCGCTGCGGGTTGTCACCAGCTATGTGCAATTATTAACGCGGCGCTATCGTGATCGGCTCGATAAAAATGCGGCCGATTTTTGCGATTATATTGTCGATGGTTGCTCGCGCATGCAGAAATTGATTAACGACTTGCTTGAGTTTTCCCGTGTGGGTCGGGACAAGCTGGAAAAACAGAAAGTTGACTTACAAGAAATTGTGGAGAGCGTCAAGCAATCGTTGGCACGCCAAATTGATCTTTGTGCAGCGATTGTGAGCTATGAAAATTTGCCGGTCGTGCGTGCTAACAGTGCTCAAATAGAGCGCTTAATGCAAAATCTCGTTAGCAATAGCCTCAAATATAAGCGCGAGTCAGTACCACCAGAAATTTTAATTAGCGGTACTGAAAAAGCTGATCGTTGGGAAATTTCAGTAAAAGATAATGGCATCGGTATAGAGAAAAAATATTTTGACCGCATTTTTGTTATTTTTCAGCGTTTGCACGGTATTGGAGAATACAGCGGTACGGGTGTTGGCCTGGCCGTATGTAAACGTATTGTCGGCACTCACGGGGGTGATATTTGGCTGGAGTCCGCGCCTGGAGAGGGTTCTACATTTACGTTTTCCCTACCTAAAGGGGCTTAAAAAGTCGGCAGCTGCTTTGTTTTAGCGTTATTATGGCTTCTCACTGCTCATCCAGAAAAGTAGAAGCCTTATGAATAACAGCGAACACAATAACAATAATATCGATATTTTGCTTGTTGAAGATAACCCTGCCGATGCCCGCCTTACCTTTGAAGCGCTTAAAGACGGCAAGTTGGCGAATTATAAAAATATTCATCACGTCAGCGATGGAGAGCGGGCGATTAAATATCTGTCGCAAGAAGCGCCCTTTGAAGATGCGGTAATGCCGAATTTGGTACTGCTCGATATTAATATGCCAAAGGTGAATGGTATTGAGGTGTTGAAGTTTATTCGGGGTAATAAGATGCTGGAAACACTGCCCGTCGTTATGCTAACAACATCTCAGTCTGAGGAAGATATCGTAAAGTCTTACACGTTTCACGCAAACTGTTATGTTTCCAAACCGGTGGACTTTCAGAGCTTTGTGCAGGTCGTGAGTAAAATAGAGCAATTCTGGTTTTCGGTCGTGCATTTACCCCCAAGTACCGAAGCCTAGGTCCTTGCTTTCGTCTAGATCGTTTATATTTATTGGCTTGGAAAAATAATAGCCCTGCAAATAATTCGCACCCATTTGCTTAAGTAGTTCAGCCGTTTCCAGTGTTTCCACGCCCTCTACGATGACTTTTTTACCCAGGGCTTGAGCGAGACGAATCATTCCTTTGGTAATGAGTTGGTGAGATTTACTTTGCTCCAATTGTTTTACAAACGAGCGATCGACTTTCAGGATTTTTGCAGGTAGTTCCATCAGATATTGCATGCTGCTATAACCTGTACCAAAATCGTCAATTGCGAGCACCACTCCCAAGTCGACTAATTTTTTGAGCGTGTTCATCGTTTGTTGAGCATCCCCCATAAAAACATTTTCGGTAATTTCCAGAACCAGCCAGGGGTAATTTTTTGAGTGGGATTGCAGATTGCGTTCGACGCAGGCTAAAAAACTTGGTTGATTGAGTTGCAGCGGTGAAACATTTATCGAAATCCAGGGGTGCCCTGAGTGATCTTTGATTTTGTCGTGAAACTGTTCACAGGCCTCGTTGATGACCCACTCGCCAACGGCACGTATCATTTGAATATTTTCTAAATGCCCAATAAAAATGCTCGGCGGAATGTTTTGACCCTCGTCATTGGTCCATCGCAATAATGCTTCGATGCCGCCTCCGTGAGGTGAGTCAAGATTGATGATTGGCTGGTATTCAAGGAAGAATTGCTTTTTTTTGAGTGCTGATCGCAACTGTATTATCAAGGTCGAATTTTTAATGCTATCGCTGGCAAATTTTTCGTCGTACAGGCGATAACAATCGCCGCCATCACGTTTTGCGCGATACATGGCTTCGTCGGCACTTTGAATAAATTGGTCCTGGTTAATGTTATCGTAGTTTCCATCGTAAGAGCATACGCCGACACTGCACGACGGTGAAATTTCCTCGCCAGATTTTAACTTAAAGGACTTGCGCATCGCACGGATAATTTTTTTTGCGAGCGGTGTGGCGTAGTCGTGGGAATATTGTTCGATATCCGCTATGACGGCGAATTCATCCCCGCCGAGACGCGCGCAAAAATCTTCGCTGCGCAAGCATTTTTTGAGGCGCTTGCTCGATTCCACCAGAAACTTATCGCCTTGAATATGACCGAAGCTGTCATTAATTTGTTTGAAGCCATCGAAGTCGAAATATAGTAAAGCAATTTTGGAATTGAGTCGGCGGCTGCGTGCCATGGCCTTACCCAAAAAATCCATAAAATGTGCCCGGTTGGGAAGGCCAGTAAGGCCATCTGTCAGTGCCTGGTCGCGAATTTTTGTTTCGTTGCGCTGTCTTTCAACAGCGTATTTAATGGTTTTTGCGAGGAGGTCGCCGCCGCAGATGTCTTTGCTCAGATAATCTTGGGCGCCGTATTGAACAGCTTGCAAGCCCATTTCTTCATGGCTCGTCCCGGTAAGCACAACGATGGCGGTATCGGGTGCGCGGTTGCGAAGCATTCTGACGTTCTCGACGCCGCTGGCATCCGGTAGCGAAAGGTCGAGCAGAATGAGATCGACATCGTTTGCATCTATATGGGTAAGGGCGTCGCCCATTTTAGCGCTGTTAACCAGAGAGATATTCCTGGAGCCGGCGTCGATCAGCGATTCCTTGATCAGCCTGGCGTAGGCAATATTATCCTCGATATGAAGGACCTGGACCGGCTCTCCTGCCGAAGGTGTGTCATACATATTCATTTAGGTTTGGAGGTTGGTGGCGATTTACTTTGAGTCTAGACGTATATTTGCCGGATGACGCTGCAATCCGGCTATACAAGCTGGAGCGGCTAGAAGAAAAAGCAATAAAATCTAACGTTGTAACTGGATTGGCCCACAAAACCACATTTTAGAATAGCCTTCATAGCTGGGCTCAGATTTCAGCGGGTTTAACGTATTTTTAGTCAACCGACGATTGCAGCTGTTATAGTGGGCGATCAAAAATTGTTAGCGTGGAGTTTCAGCCCTAGTACTTAGGTCTGAAGCGTATTTTTACGCGCCTGCCTTTTCCCATGCAGCTCTATGAACCGGGTTGTCGCGCCGCTCAAGGCCGGGCTCGATATTAACTCGTTCCGTTAATTGTGTAATTTACCCTCAAGTTTAACTTTTAGGCATGCAAGCAAAATTTACTCAAGGTTCCATTCTGCGTCACATTTGCAATATGACCTTTGCATCGACAGCGGGTTTGCTCTCTCTGTTTTTTGTAGATCTGATGGACATGTATTGGTTGAGCCTGCTGGGCGAAATTGAGCTCGCCGCGGCCATTGGTTACGCGGGGTCGATTTTATTTTTTACTCTGAGTATGAGCATTGGCCTGTCAATCGCCTGTGGCGCGGTGGTATCGCATTCGGTTGGTGGAGGAGATAAGGATAAGACGCGCAAACTCGTCGGTAATATCTTTCTTATCATATGTTGTTTCTCGATACCGGTCATGTTGGCCGCCATTTTTATGTTGGAGCGGCTGCTCGGCTGGTTGGGCGCGGAGGGCCGGGCGCTGGAACTCGCGCAGAGTTATATGGTGATTGTGCTGCCAAGCATGCCTTTAATGGCTTTAGCGATGGCCGCCAGCGGTGTGATGCGCGCGCGGGGTAATGCCAAGGAGGCGATGTATCTGACCTTAATTGGCGGCGTTGTAAATGCCGTGCTGGACCCGATCTTTATTTTCGGTTTCGGCTTGGGTATTCAGGGGGCAGCGGTGGCGACGGTTTTTTCACGTTTCGCCATGCTGACCTATGGCATTTGGCTGGTAACCCGCAAACATCAGCTTGTCGCGCTACCCGACCCTCGCTGTTTCGTGGCTGATGCACGTAACTATTTTCAAGTTGCGATTCCGGCAATGTTCACCAATTTATCCACGCCGATAGGCGTGGCCTATGTGACTGCGATCATGGCCCAGTTTGGCGATAGCGCGGTGGCTGGCAATGCAATAATCAGCAAAATTCAACCACTCGCGTTTGCCGGCTTATTTGCTTTGTCCGGCTCGGTTGGCCCAATTGCCGGTCAAAACCTCGGTGCCAGGCAGTTTGATAGGATTCTTGAAACCCTGAAACAAAGTCTGCTCTTCGTATTGCTCTATTGTCTCGTGGCATGCCTGCTTTTATTGATTTTGACTGAACCGCTTGTCGCTGTATTCCAGGCTCAGGGAGATGCTGCAAATTTGATCCGCTGGTTTTGCTTGGGGCTGTCCAGCATGTTTATATTTGCCGGTTTTACCTTTTGTACAAATGCCCTCTTTAACAACTTGAGGGTTGCACATTGGGCGACGGCGATGAATTTCGCCAAGGCTACCGTGTTTACCATGCCTTTTGCCTACTATGGTGCGCAGTGGGGTGGCCCTGTGGGTATTTGGGTGGGCACCTATATTGGTGCTGCCATTATCGGTCTGGCCGGCGTGTGGTTGGCTTATTGGAAGATCCGGCGCTTACCTCGAGAAGCGATTGCCTAATGCGAGGTGGGTTATTTAAATTTAGCCTCTTCCTTTTTGCGCGTCCGTTCAATGGCGTCTTCCTGCTGTTCTTTTGCTGTCTTGGCTTTGGGTTCGTATTCACCTTCCCAGTGCGCTAGTTTGTCCCCTTCAAAGAATACTGTGAAGTGGTATTCACTTAGCTCCTGTTCACCGCGGCGGATATTAAAATAGTAGTCCCATCTGTCCGGGTTAAATGTATCGGAAATAAGAGGCGTGCCCATGACGTAGCGAACTTGGCGCCGATTCATACCTACCTCGAGCTGATCAACCATGTCTTGTTCGAGGTAATTTCCCTGCAAGACGACGAGCCGATAAACCCCGGGAAATCGGAGACTTGAGCATCCTAATACGCTCGTAACAAGGATGGCAAGCAGACTGAAACTGAGAATTTTTTTCATTTAGGGCTTTCCGAAATCTAGCGGGCCGACGATAATACTTCGCTTTATCTAAGGTGAGAACCCCGCAGGAGAAGATCTATGCCCACAGAGAGTCACGAATTAAAAAAGGCTGGGCTGAAAGTTACCTTACCTCGAGTCAAAATTCTGCAAATTCTCGAAAACTCTGAAGTGCGCCATATGAGCGCTGAAGATGTCTACAAAGCGCTTCTTGATGCTGGTGAAGACGTCGGTTTGGCGACTGTATATCGCGTGCTCACCCAATTTGAAACTGCAGGTTTGGTTGAGCGTCATAACTTCGATGGCGGCCATTCGGTTTTCGAACTCGATCGCGGTGACCATCACGACCATATGGTATGTATAGAAACTGGAAAGGTCATAGAGTTCCACAGTCGTGAAATTGAAGAGTTACAGCTCGCAATTGCCAAAGAGCACGGGTATGAAATTACCGGGCACAGCCTGGTGCTGTACGTGAAACCGATCAGCTAGGGTGCGTTAACAACATCTAAGTTTGATGGCCTCTTAAGCGTTTGGGATACCAAAATGCGGTAAGCGACTACCGTTAAAGAAAATATATTTCTAATAATAATATTTAATATTCGTTTTTATTATAATAAAGGTTCGTTTTTTCTAAGAGGATTTTTTCTGCTTAATCGTCTATGTAAGGGTGGTATAAAAGAAAAAATAAACCTAGGCACACCCAATGTCTGATAAAAAAGAGAGTGTGGGCGCAGTATTCCTTGCGATTCGAGGTAAATTGGCGAGGGTTGTATCGCATATTGTGCCGCCCAAGGAAGTGGAAGACATCGTCCAAGAGACCTATGTGCGTGTCTGCCAGGTCGAAAAGCAAGATAAGATTCAGCATCCTCGTTCGTTTATGTTGAAGATTGCGAAGAACCTTGCCCTGGACCACTTGAAGCGGGCGGAAACGCGTCTGGTTTCGAGTATTGAAGACGAAAATGAGGATGATGTGTCCTGGCTGTTGCGTGATGATTGCGCGGATGAGACTTATGATAAAGTCGCAGCTAATCAGGAGTTTGGGCATTTTTGTGAGGCTGTTCGACAGTTGCCGGTGCAGTGTCGAAAAGCGTTTGTGTTGAAGAAAGTATATGGCTTTTCACAAAAAGAAATTGCTATGAGTTTACAAATTAGTGAGAGCACTGTAGAAAAACACATCGCTAACGGAATTAAGCGGTGCACTCAGTTTATGTCTGCAAATGACGCTCTAAAACAGCAAAGTGCGCAGCGCGGTCTCAATCGTGAGGTTGTGCGATGAGTAATATTGTGCCTATTGAAAAAAGAGAACAAGCGCTCGAAGTCGCGAGTTTGTGGATTGCAAAAATTGATCGTGATTTAACATCGGCTGAACGCAATGAGCTTAAGCTCTGGCTTGCGCAAAGCAATTTACACCGTGAAATACTGTTTGAAATGGCTGGCTTGTGGGATCGAATGGATTGCCTTTCACGCCTGTCAGAACTCTTCCCCGATCATAAAGCTGAAGCTGAAAATAACAAACATAAAAAATCTCACGTTAATGCGTATTTAGCGATCGCGGCGTCTATCTTTTTTGGTTTTGTAAGTATTTCGTTTGGTGCGCTTATGTTCTCCCAGGCCGAGCTTCCTTCAGGGGTAATGGCGGCATTAGGTGTTTCGAAATTTGAAGCGGGTGTCTACGAAACTGGTGTTGGAGAATATTCAACTGTCACGCTTCCCGATGGCAGTGAGCTAGTGTTGAATACCGATACACTCGCGCGCGTCAAATATTTGGACGACGCGCGCTTGTTTTATTTGCAGCGTGGAGAAATTCATATCGAAGTCGCGCATGACAAATCGCGACCGCTGAGTGTGATTGCTGGAGACAAAGTCGTTCAGGCGGTTGGTACGGCGTTTAACGTCCAGCGTGTTGGTGAACGGCAGATTGAACTGATTGTTACTGATGGCAAAGTGCTAGTGGCAGATTCCCAAATAGATGCTGCAACAGAGGATTTTAAGCCTGTTGCTATGCCTGAAGGTTCACTTTCTGTGTCGAAGGGTGAAAAAATAATATTTGGTGCGGGTAATGCTAAAGTCGATAAGATTGATTCTAATGATATGGAAGCAAGTCTGAGTTGGCGGCAGGGAAATATTGTGTTTCGTGGAGAGACGCTTGAGGAAGCTCTGGTTGAAGTTTCACGTTATACCGATGTTGAGTTTATTATCACCGATGAATCAATTAAAGGCCTCCGAATTGCCGGTATGTTTAAAGCGGGGGATATCAACGGTTTGATTATTGCGCTGCGAGAAACTTTTAATATTGAAGCGCATAAAGTTGATAAAAAAAGTGTAAGTTTAAGTTCTATTTAGTGTTAATAGGCTATAGATAATTTAACTCCATGTTCGCGTTTTTTTGATGTGCGCGTAATGGTTTTCGCCTTGTTTTTAAGGTGTGTTTCGATGACTTTTCTCGCGATGCCTTCAGGTAATTAGTTCTAATTTTTTTTATTGCAATTTATTCATACGGCTGCAATAAACACCTCTCGACCGTAAAAAATAAGTGCTATGCTTTGCTATAGGATTTTTCCTGTCACGTGTGTTTTTGTTATGCGTTTTTAGTCGCGCTTTTTAAGCCTGAATATTAAAGAATAAAATTTGAAAAAGTATAGAGCGAATTAAAATGTCCCCCCGAACATGGCGGAAAAATAAAAGCTGCTCGTCTAACCTGTACGCAGGCAAAACGCTTGCCGCTGCGGATAATGAGTCGAAGCCTTCAAGGTTTTTGGCTCTTGGACTAGCGCTTACATTGTCATCGGCTGTTCACGCAGATCGATTTGATGATGTCGTTGTGTTCAATATTCCCCAGCAACGAGCTGATATCTCGCTTACTGAATTTGCCAAGCAAGCGAATATTACGCTGATATTCCCATTTGAATCGGCGATGGGTGTCACTACGAACAGGTTGGTTGGAGAGTATTCTGTTGAAGAAGCAATCCGTCTCCTGCTCGAGAATACCAGTTTACTTGTAAACGTTGGTGGCGAAGGTCAGCTCACAGTAGCTAACGATCCTTCTTTAGGGGAGACAGAATCAATGCATAAGAAAAATCAATTATCAACAGCGGTAGCGGGAGTCATATCTTCGTTGGTTGGCGTTCAGACCATGGCTCAGGAAGCGCCAACGGAAGAAGTTATTGTTACAGGCATTCGCGCTAGTTTAGAACGCTCCATGGATATCAAGCGCGAAGCCAAAGGTGTAGTAGATGCAATTTCTGCAGAGGACATTGGTAAATTTCCAGATTCAAACTTAGCTGAATCATTGCAGCGTATTACCGGTGTTTCTATTGATCGCCGCAACGGCGAAGGTAGTCGGATCACTGTTCGTGGTTTTGGTCCAGACTTTAATATGATTACTTTAAACGGGCGTATGATGCCTGCTTCGTCGCTCGATCAGGGTGTTGGCGGTGGTGGCACGAGTGAGTCCCGTGGATTCGACATGGACAATATCGCGTCGGAAGGTGTTGCCGGCGTCGAAGTTTATAAGACAAGCAAAGCAAATATTGTTTCTGGTGGTATTGGCGCCACTATCAATCTAAAGACAGTAAAACCGTTCGATAACGATGGTTTGAAATTTTCTTTTGGCGCGAAAGCTTTAAACGATACGACTACGCGTATCGGCGATGATATTACGCCGGAATTTTCTGGTTTGATAAGCTGGGCTGACGACGATAAAAGGTTTGGTGCAGCGGCAAGTTTTTCATATCAAGAGCGCGACAGCGCGGCTACAGGCGCCTATGTAAATCAGTGGTCAGGCAACCAGGCGTATACCGGCCAATATCCCAATATTGTTCTGCCTGGGGATACAACTCAAGAAGGCCCTGCAACGGTTATCACCAATGAACCCGACATTGGTCAGGTTATTGGTAACCCTTCTTCTCTCCGTTACTTCCATTCAGATAGAGAGCGCAAACGCACCAACGCGCAGGTGACTTTGCAGTTTGCTCCAACTGAAAAGGTTACCGCTACACTCGACTATACATTTGCTGAGCAAGAGTTATTTCAAAATCGTTCGGAGTTATCAGCCTGGTTCCAGGATTTTCCACGTTCTGATCTACAGTTTGATGATGCTGCATCGCCCACGCCTGTACTTTTTTGGGAAGAGTCGCGAAATCCAACCTCCGGAGCGCCCCGACAAGCGCGGGATTTGGGCTTTGGGCTGCAGCAGCAAAATCAGATAAATGAATTGGATTCAGTCGGTTTTAACGTCGAGTGGGAAGTGACTGATGAGTTGACGCTTACGCTTGATGCGCACGATTCCAGCTCTGAAACTCGACCTAATGCGGAGCATGGTAACTGGGCGAATGTAAGTATTGGTGCCAATGTGTCGGCGGATCAAGGTGCTGATTGGACTGGAGACCTTCCTATAATGATGGTCACGTTTGACGATAGCACCCGGCCTGGACAAAACGGCAATGGCGTATTGGACGATGCTGATGTTGGTTCTCAGGTGATGGATTTACGCAGAGAATCGGCGACAACCGATATCACCCAAATCCGTATCGATGGTTCTTACGAATTTTCTGATTCGGGCAGTATCGATTTTGGTATCGAGACGCGCAAAATGGAGGCTTTGGGCCGTGAAGCGCAGAAACAGCGTCTGCTTGAAGGAGGTTGGGGCATTGCTAATCCGGGTGATGTGCCATCTGATTTAATAGAGCAAATTGACTACGCGCCTTTATTTGACGGTTACTCGTTGGCATCGGATAACCAATCCTGGTTTGATGGAGTGAGTGGCAATCAGGCACAGCCATTTACCGTTGGTTACTATGGCGATGCAGCTGCGGTGGGTGCAGTTCTCGCTCCACGTGTTACCAGGACGGATGCTAATGGTAATCAAGTGCCAGAAACCTTCAGTGTATTTGACGACCCTTCTGTAAATGACAATGTTAATCGTCTCGTTGAAGAAGAGGTTACCTCGCTCTATTTCCAATTGGATTTGGAATCTACACTCGGTGATATGCCGGTTTCGATTTTGGCTGGTATGCGTTATGAGTCAACAACAGTCACCTCAACCTCAGATATCACGATTCCCGTATTTACCTGGCAAGGTAATGACGATTTCATCATTGGCGCACCTGCTGGGGCGCAGTCACAAAATTTCTCGGATGAAGCAACTTACGATCATTTGTTACCTAATTTAGATATTGCTGTTGATCTTAGGGACGATCTGATCGCACGTTTCTCATATAGCCAAACGATTGCTCGCACAACTTATGACAATTTGAGTACGGCATTTTCTATCGGCACTGGCGGTCCATCTATTCCGACCATTTTACCTGGTAGCGTTCCCGGCACAGCCACAGGGGGCAATCCTGGTGTGCTTCCTCTCGAATCGAGCAATTTTGATCTCTCGTTGGAGTGGTATTTCGGTGAAGCGAGCTATGCGTCAATTGGCTACTTTGACAAGCGTGTAAACAATTTTGTTGGTATCGCACCCACACCACAACCCATTTACGGCATCCTCGATCCATCAAACGGACCGCGGGCACAACAAGCAGTTGCAGACTTAAATGCCGCAGGTATCCCGGTAAATGCGAGTACCTTATTTTCGCAAGTGGCAGCCAATTCCGTGGGTGAAGATATCAACGATCGCACAATTGAAGAATGGGAAAATGCTTTTGATTTCGTTGGAGAAGCTGGCGACCCAGAAGCGATCTTTACCGCGCGTGTACCTCAAAACATTAACGATGCGCGCATCGAAGGTTTTGAATTGGCCGCGCAGCATTTCTTCGGCGATACAGGCTTCGGTGTTCAGGCTAACTACACCATTGTAAATGGCGATGTGGAGTTTGATGTAGAACTTGATCCAGCCTCGGGCGCTCAATTTGCGTTGCTGGGCCTCAGTGATACTGCAAACTTGTCGCTTATGTACGAAAAGTATGGTTTCTCTGGTCGTATAGCTTACAACTGGCGTGACGAGTTCTTGAACGACACGGCGGTTACCGGCAACGAGCCAGAATTTACCGAAGCATATTCGCAAATTGACTTTAGTTTGTCGTACGAAGTAACGGACGGCTTGTTTGTATCTTTCGAAGGCATAAACGTTACCGAAGAAGACCAGCGTAAGCATGGTCGCAGCGAGCGCCAGTTAACTGAAATGGAAGTGCTTGGCGCACGTTATGCCTTGGGTGTTCGTTACTCGTTTTAGACGCTACCTCAGCACTTGAGTAACATCAAGCCGCTACTCTTGTGGTAGCGGCTTTTTTTGCTTGTGCAAAGCGATGTTTCTCAGCGTTAAATAAATATAAAAACATTAAAATAGATGTTATGCCAAATGTAGAGTTATTAAGTCATGTTGAACACGTAAACCTTCGTTTAGATGCTCAGGCGTTGTATGCACATAATTGCGATATTGGAAGCGCAATGATTGTGCCGAGTGAATTTGCGGAGGTTCAACGTGAATATCCTATTTTCTTTCGAAAAGACCCCGAAACGGGGCGTTTTTTTGCAAGTGCAATGCTCGGTTTGATGGCAGACAAAAACCTATTTTTAAAGGATGGTCGTTGGATAACAAATTACGTGCCTTATACGCTTGCACGGGGACCATTCCTCATCGGATTTAAGCAGGTTCAAGTAAACGGTGGTTCGGAAAAAACGGCGGTTATTTATGTTGATGTGGATGACGCTAGATTAAGTCACGAAGTAGGCGAGCGCTTGTTTGATGATGAAGGGCAAAAGACAGATGAGTTGGTGCGTATTTCTCAGATTCTATCGGCAATTGATCAGGGCGTTCAAAAAAGCAACGAAATGATACAGGCATTTAGCGACTTAGCGTTAATTGAACCGGTGAATCTTAGTGTCGAGTTTGACGATGGCGAAAAACTCAAGATCTCGAATATCTATTCCATCAACGAAGAAAAACTTGAACAGCTTACTGCAGAGGCGTTGTTTTCGCTTAATCAAGCCGGATTTCTCCGCTATGCGTTTTCTATCGTAGATTCAATAAATAATGTTCAAAAACTAATTAATATTCGCAACGGGGTAACAATTTAAACTTGTCTCTGTCGCGCGCTAAAAATAAAAATAGTGGTGCAAAATAACTAAATTTTTGACACCGAAATAATGAGGTAGCCTATGGATTCCGACGTTCAAAAAAAGCGCGTGGTCGTTGCTGGAGGTGGCACCTCTGGCTGGATGGCTGCGGCTGCCATTTCCAAGCTATTGGCAAATCAAGTAGAAGTTGCGCTGATTGAATCCGAAGAAATCGGGCGTATCGGCGTTGGTGAAGCGACCATTCCTCCTCTACGAGAATTTAATAAACTTTTAGGTATGGATGAACAGCATTTTATGCGATCGATCCATGCGACCTTTAAGTTAGGTATAGAGTTTGTTAATTGGGGGCGTTTGGGAGACAGCTATATCCATTCTTTCGGTGTTACCGGTAAGGATTGTTGGGCCTGCGACTTTCATAATTTTTGGCTCAGTGGATTAAAGAAAGGCTTTACGGACGAATATGGCGCTTACTGTCTTGAACTCCAAGCGGCAAAAGCAAAACGTATGCTCGGCTCGGAAAAATACGGGGTTCATTATGCTTATCATCTGGACGCAGGCTTATACGCAGAGTTTTTGAAGACGATCGCACTTGCAAATCGTACTGAACATATAAAAGGGAAAATAGAAAAGGTTTTCACCGACAAAACCAATGGCTTTATTACTAGCTTAGAGTTGCACGATGGCAGGCGCATCGATGGTGATTTATTTGTCGACTGTACAGGATTTCGGGCGCGGTTAATCGAAGGTGCTTTAAATACTCAGTACGAGCCATACGGTCATTATCTGCCGTGCGATTCGGCCGTTGCGGTTCAGTCGGAAAGTTTTGGTGAACCACGACCTTATACTCAAGCAATCGCCCATCATGCGGGCTGGCAATGGCGCATTCCGTTACAACACCGTGTGGGTAACGGTTTTGTCTATTGCAGCCGGTTTATTTCTGATGACGAGGCGCAAACTCTGCTGATGGATAATTTAGAGAGCTCAGCAATTACTGAACCACGCATGTTTAAATATTCCACGGGTCGCCGTATTAAAGCGTGGAATAAAAATTGTGTTGCAGTGGGTCTTGCGAGCGGGTTTTTAGAACCCGTTGAATCGACATCTATTCACCTGGCAATGTCGGCTATTTTGCGTCTTTTACGTTTATTCCCTCGAGGTGAAATTAAGCAGAGCCATTTAGATGAGTTTAATCAGCAAACTAAAATGGAAATGGATCAGGTGCGTGATTTTATTATTATGCACTACAAAGCGACCGAACGGGACGATAGTGCGTTTTGGCGTTACTGCAAGAATATGGAAATACCAGAATCATTGGCTCATCGGTTAAAACTTTTTCGTGAAACGGCTGCGTTTCCAATAAAAGAAAAAGAGTTATTTAAAATTGATTCATGGACGCAGGTTATGTTGGGGCAGCGCATTATGCCCCAACAATATCATCCGATTGTCGATCTTATGGGTGAGCAGGAGCTTGGCAATTTCTTTGGAAAAATAAAAGAGGGTGTCAATCAGGCGGTTGTGAAAATGCCGACTCATCAGGAATTTATTGATAGTTATTGTAAGTCTACGCCAATGTGATTTTGGGATAGGCGCTTGGGCTGGCCTTATTTGAATAGGTAAAACTTACGGTGTGTAAAACATTCTCTTAAGCAGTGTTGGTTGATTTTGAGCTTAGAGTTAGGGGTAACGGTTCAGAAACCGCCAATTCATGCTCCGCCATGGATGGCGGGTGTTAGAGCAACGCAGGAGCAGTTGCCGAGATGAATTGGCGGAGCTACATGGATGTATTTATGCGTTTTCTGAACCGTTACCCCTGGCTTCAAGCGTTCGAGGGCAAGAAGTAACGAACGCTTTCTAAAATAGACCACAGGGTATACAAAATAAATATGAATGATGCGGTAAAAGAAATTGTTATCTTGGGAGGTGGGTCTGCGGGTTGGTTAACGGCTGGTGTTATAGCTGCAGAACACAAGTCGCATTTGGCCACGGGGCTGCGTATTACGCTGGTTGAATCGCCCGATGTTGCCACAATCGGTGTGGGTGAAGGTACATGGCCCACTATGCGTAATACACTGTCAAAAATGGGTGTTAATGAGACAGATGTATTTCGTGAATGTGAAGCGTCGTTTAAGCAGGGAGCTAAATTCGTCAAATGGGTAAACGGTGCTGAAGATGACTTTTATTATCACCCTCTCGTCATTCCCAATGGATACTCTGAGGCAGAGTTGGTATTTCACTGGCAAAGTTTACAAAACACTATTTCTTTTGCCGATGCTGTATGTTTTCAGGGGCATCTGTGTGAGAACGGTAGGGCACCAAAGCAAATCTCCACGCCCGAATATGCTGCTATTGCAAATTATGCTTATCATTTAAATTCTGGAAAGTTGGGAGAGTTTTTACAAAAGCATTGCAAACAAAGGCTAGGCGTGCAACATATTCTGGATCATGTTGTTGGAATTAAGTCTGCTGAAAACGGCGATATTGAAGCGCTGGAAACGAAAGCGCACGGTGATATTCATGGTGATTTATTTATCGATTGCTCGGGTATGGCTTCCTTGCTGATCGGTAAGCACTTTGGCATTCCTTTTCTAGAGAAAAAAGGTATTTTATTTAATGATACCGCCTGGGCAGTGCACGCTCCTTATTTGCACGATGACAGCCCAATAGCTTCTCATACGATTTCAACCGCGCAAAGCGCCGGATGGGTTTGGGATATTGGTTTGCCGACACGACGCGGTGTCGGTTATGCATATTCGAGTGCGCATATTTCTAATGAAGCCGCTGCTGATGAGTTGCAGAAATATATAGAGCAATCTGTTGGCGAAGAAAAAGCGCGGGCTTTATCATTTCGAAAAATCCGATTTAATCCCGGACATAGAGAAAAGTTCTGGTATAAAAATTGTGTCGCTGTCGGTATGTCAGCGGGGTTTTTGGAACCCTTGGAAGCATCTGCGTTGGTATTAGTGGAGCTATCCGCGGCGATGATTAGTGACGAATTGCCTGCAACAAAAAGTGTGATGAATATCGTGGCTAAACGTTTTAACCGACGTTTTTGCTATCGCTGGGACAGTATTATCGACTTTCTAAAAATGCACTATGTATTGACCAAGCGCGTCGACAGTGACTATTGGATAGATAATGTGAGGAGAGAAAGTATTCCTGAGCGTTTGCAGGAGCTGATGTCCTTGTGGCGCCACCAACCGCCGAATAAGCATGACTTTCCGCAAGCCGAAGAGGTATTTCCCTCAGCGAGTTGGCAGTATGTGCTTTACGGTATGGGTTTTGAAACGCAGCAAAGAAGTACGGAAAAACGTTCTAATAGTGCGGCGTTATCCAGCCAGTTTTTTAAAGAAACCGAACAGTTTACGCAAAAATGTTTGTCAAACTTGCCCAGTAATCGCGAATTGATTAACAAGATTTATCAATATGGGATGCAGCGCTGCTAGAGGTTTTGTTGACACTAAAGAATAAGCGGCTTAGTGTTTAAAAATTCTTTTCTTTATTTGCGTGCATAAATAAAAATAATACCCGTGGTGCATATAGCTTAACAGCTTCAGTATCTATGCCTTCGAAGCGTTCGCGCGCCGGTGATAGGTTCAAAAAACGCATAAATACATCCCTGTAGCTCCGGCAATTCATCCATGAATTGACGGTTTTTGAACCTATCACCGGCACACAAACGCGTATGTGCCAAAATTGAGAGGAAATTTTTCTTAAATGCACCATGGGTAAAAATAATATTTATGGGGTGAGTAATATGGGCTTTTCATCAAGCTCGAACAGTTGTTCTTTTAACTCTTGAATATGTTCAGCCCAATAGCGTTCGGTATTAAACCATGGAAATGCGTGTGGAAATGCGGGATCGTGCCAGCGGCGAGCGAGCCAGGCTGCATAATGCATCAGCCGCATAGTGCGCAGTGTTTCTATTAGCTTTAGCTCGCTCAAATTAAAGTTATGAAATTCTTCATAGCCTTCGATAAGCTCGGTGAGTTGGCGTTTTTTCTGATCCATGTTGCCTGAGATCAGCATCCAGATATCTTGTATTGCCGGTCCGGAACGACAGTCGTCGAGATCGACGATGTAAAGCGATTCCGGGCGCGTCAAAATATTTCCTGGATGACAGTCGCCGTGAAGTCTTATCGTTGCAAATTTCGTAGTTGAAAATACCGGCCGCATTTTTTCAATAAGCTGTTCGGCGACGGTTGAATAGGACTGTTCCAGGTTCGTGGGTAACATACCGCTGGTGAGTAAAAAATCACGGCTATCAACGGCGAAGCCTTCTAAATTAATTGCCGGCCGCGAATTAAAAGGTTTAACGGCGCCAATGGCATGAATGCGACCTAAATACTGACCAAGGGTAAAAAGTGTTTCGAGGTTATCGAGTTCGGGTGCGTGACCGCCGCGTCGTTGTGCGATCGAAAAACGAAAATTTTTATATGTAAATAGTGTTTGTCCATCAATTTCGATCGGCGGGATAACGGGGATTTCTGCATTAGCGAGTTCAAGTGAGAAAATGTGTTCTTCGAGAATTTGTTCATCGTTCCAACGAAACGGACGATAAAATTTGGCGATGATCGGCGTCTCGTTTTCTATCCCGATCTGATAAACCCGGTTTTCATAGCTGTTTAATGGCAGTACCCGCAGATCACTCAAATAACCTAAGCTTTCAACCGCATCAATGACAGTATCGAGTGAGAGTTCAGCAAAAGGTGGGGGTGTCGAATTATAAGGCATGCGCCGGGCTCGTATAAATATTTAAATATGTTAGACCATTGCTCCCGTTAACTAGGAGAGGCATGAATTGGGGGCTTGTATTAGAGACACGCCATGCATACATCCATGTAGGCTCTGCACCAGCATCCCTGCTGGTGAAGGTCTCTAATACAAGCTCCCAATCCATGCCTCGTATTTTGCTTAATAAGCGAGGCCCATTTAAATGCAAGCGTTTCAGCAAAATCATAAAAAGTTAATGGGACAATAACGGTATGTAACAGTAAATTGCGTTAGTCGCTTTCGAGCATCTCACGCGCGTGAGCGAGTGACTGTTCTGAATCGATTGCTCCACCCATCATACGTGCAATTTCGAGGACTTTCTCCTCGTCTTCCAGCACGGTCAGTGCGGAACTGACATTTTCCCGCTGGAAGGTTTTTTCAACACGTAAATGGTGGTGTGCCTTGCTGGCGACCTGGGCCAAATGGGTCACGCAAAGTACCTGACCGCATTCGCCGAGTTCGCGCAGTAACTTGCCGACAACATCTCCGGTCGTTCCGCCTATGCCGACATCCACTTCGTCAAAAACAAGCGTGGGAATGGTGGATGTTTGCGCCGTGACCACTTGGATCGCCAGGCTAATTCGCGATAGTTCCCCCCCGGAGGCAATTTTTGCGAGCGCTTTGGGTGCTTGGCCTGGTGCTGTTGAAATAAGAAATTCAACAACTTCGTTACCGTTGGCCACCGGAACCGCATTATTCGTCGCGTGCAGTGCAATGTAAAAATTAGCGTGGGTCATTGCCAATTGTTGGAGTTTTTCATTTATCCGTTTCGCAAGCGTTGCGGCGGATTTTTTTCTGGCCTTACTGAGCTTGTCGGCGTGTGTTTGATAATTTTGCGATAACTCGGCGAGCTCGCGCTCGAGCTGGTCGATTTGCGCGTCGCCACTTTGCAGCTGATCTAATTCTTGAGCGAGTTGGCTATGCGTTGTGTGAAGCTCTTCAGGCAAACAGCGATGTTTTCGGGCGATGTCGTAGATAGCGGAAAGCCGCGTTTCGATTTCGGGGAGCCGTGAAGGGTCGAGTGCGTCGCTACCCTGTTCGTGCTCAAGGTCAGACTGGGCCTCTTGAATATTGATCAGCGCCTGTTCAATTAAAGATTCCGCGTTGGCTAGGGCTGAGGGTTTTTCGCCGAGTTCATTCAGTAAACGCAGAGCTGTGTTGAGCCGGGGCACCAAACCGGTTTCGTCAGCATCGCATATATCTAATACGTGCTGGCAATGCTGCTGAATTTTTTCCAGATTTAATAGTTGCTTCTGTTCACTTTCGAGCGCTTCGATTTCTCCCACTTGCAGGTCTAACTGATTGAGCTCGTCGACTTGGTAGCTGAGTAATTGGAAGCGCGCGTTGATTTCGTCGCTCTGGGATTTCAGGTGATTTAAACGCTCGTTGTTTGTATGCCAGTGGTAGTAGGCGCGTTTAACCTCTTTAGCGAGCTCTCGTTGTTGGCCAAATTCGTCGAGCAGACGAAGGTGAGTCGCAAGCTTTAACAGTGACTGGTGCTCGTGCTGGCCATGGATATCGACGAGCATATCCCCGAGGGCTTTTTGCTGTTGCAGCGTCACAGACTGGCCATTGATAAATGCGCGTGACCGGCCTTCTCTTGTAATGACGCGGCGCAACAAGCACTCGTCGCTGGCGGCGAGTTCCTGCTCGTTCAGCCACTTGCTGACAAACGGGAGTTTTTCGGTGGAAAAGGTGGCTTGAATATCCGCACGTTCCGCGCCCTGGCGCACTTTATCGGCATCGGCTCTATCGCCGAGCACGAGGCTGAGCGCGTCGAGCATAATCGATTTCCCTGCGCCGGTTTCGCCAGTTAGCGCGGTCAGGCCTCTGTCCAGTTCCAGCTCGAGTTGCTCAACGAGAGTGAAATTAGAGATTTGCAGATGAGTAAGCATGGTCGACTCGTTTTTCTGTGTATTTATACAGTGTTTTTTTATGTCTGGCTAGCGGGTTTGAATGAATGTTTTTTTATCGGGCTTGAATGCAGGAATAGTGTCCCCATATCTGGCGCAAACGATATTGTCTCAAAACTTTGTGGAGATCATTGTGAGCAATGACGAACAGCAACAGGCTTCTGTCGGCGAAGCCTTGGAAGAGGACCAGGTGACTCTGGAATCACAGGAAGCCGGGCAGGGTGAAGCTCCATCTATAGAAAGTTTGTCCGCGCGTATAGCGGCACTGGAAGAAGAGCTCGTCGCGGCAAAAGAGCAGGCCTTGCGTGCTGCAGCCGAAGCGCAAAATGTGCGCCGTCGCGCGGAGCAGGACGTCGAGAAGGCCCACAAATTCGGTTTGGAAAAGTTTGTTAATGGCTTACTTCCCGTTGTCGACAATCTCGAGCGTGCCATCGACGCCTTTTCCTCGGAGACGGCAGATCCGGCGTTGCAGAGAGAAGGTGTTGAACTGACATTGAAAACATTCATCGACACGCTTAAGACGCATAAGGTCGAAGCAGTTGCGCCGGAGGGCGAGCCTTTTGACCCGCAATTACATCAAGCGATATCTGCCGTTCCCAATACCGAGGTCGAGCCCAATACGGTGCTCACCGTCGTTCAAAAGGGCTATACCCTGCAGGGCCGACTGGTTCGTCCCGCGATGGTTGTTGTATCAAAAGCGGATGCCTGAAGCACTTGAAAAATAGAGAAGTGTTCACATATTAAGCTGCAATGCTAAGCGCCTGATAAAGGCTGCACTAGAATTCACGTTGAAGGCCATGGCCTTCCACATTTAAATTGGAGAGTTTACATGGGTAAAATTATTGGCATCGACCTCGGTACAACGAACTCGTGTGTATCGATACTTGAAGGCGATAAATCTAAAGTCATTGAAAATGCTGAAGGCGACCGCACGACCCCTTCCATCGTTGCATTTACCGACGAAAATGAAATCCTAGTTGGCCAGAGTGCCAAGCGCCAGGCGGTGACCAACCCTCAAAATACCTTGTTTGCTGTGAAGAGACTAATCGGTCGTAAATTCAGCGATGATGTTGTACAAAAAGATATCTCCATGGTGCCTTATACCATCGTTGCGGCCGATAACGGTGATGCCTGGGTTGAAGCCAAGGGCGATAAAAAAGCACCACCGCAGATTTCCGCTGAAGTTCTCAAAAAGATGAAGAAAACGGCGGAGGATTATCTGGGTGAGACCATCACTGAAGCCGTTATTACCGTACCTGCCTACTTCAACGACTCTCAGCGTCAGGCAACCAAAGATGCGGGCAAAATTGCGGGCCTGGATGTTAAACGTATTATCAATGAGCCAACAGCAGCAGCGCTTGCCTATGGTATGGATAAGGCTAAAGGTGACCGCACCATTGCTGTTTATGATCTCGGTGGTGGTACTTTCGATATTTCGATTATTGAAATCGCAGACGTCGATGGGGAGCACCAATTTGAAGTGCTTTCGACCAACGGTGATACCTTCCTCGGTGGTGAAGATTTTGACCTTCGCTTGATCGAATATTTGGCGGATGAGTTTAAGTCGTCCAATGGTATCGATTTACACAATGACCCTCTGGCCTTACAGCGTCTTAAAGAAGCGGCGGAGAAAGCTAAAATCGAGTTGTCTTCAAGTCAGCAGACGGAAGTTAATTTGCCTTACATTACTGCAGACGCAACTGGCCCCAAACACTTGGTGGTTAAACTCACCCGTGCGAAGTTGGAGTCATTGGTTGAAGAGTTGGTGACGCGTTCACTTGAGCCGGTAAAAACCGCGCTGCAAGATGCCGATCTTTCCGTTGGCGATATCGACGATGTTATTTTGGTTGGTGGCCAGACCCGCATGCCTTTGGTGCAGAGCAAGGTTGCCGACTTCTTTGGCAAAGAGCCACGCAAAGATGTTAACCCGGACGAAGCTGTTGCTATGGGGGCGGCAATTCAAGGTGCGGTTTTGGCTGGTGACGTTAAAGATGTATTGCTCCTTGACGTTACGCCACTGACGTTGGGTATCGAAACGATGGGCGGTGTCGCAACGCCGTTGATCGAGAAAAACACGACAATTCCCACTAAGAAGTCTCAAGTATTTTCCACAGCGGAGGATAACCAAACGGCTGTTACGATTCATGTGGTTCAGGGTGAGCGCAAGCAAGCTTCGGGCAACAAGTCGTTGGGCCGATTTGATTTGGCGGATATTCCGCCAGCACCGCGTGGTATGCCGCAAGTTGAAGTGACTTTTGACATTGATGCTAACGGTATTTTGAATGTTTCGGCGAAGGATAAAGCCACTGGCAAGGAGCAGAGCATTGTCATCAAAGCGTCTTCCGGTTTGAGCGATGGTGAGATCGATAAGATGGTGCAGGATGCTGAAGCGAATGCTGAAGCCGACCGCAAATTTGAAGAACTGGTCAGCGCGCGTAATACGCTCGAAGGTTTGATTCATGCAACGAAGAAGACTCTTGAAGAAGCGGGTGACAAGGCGACAGCAGACGAGAAGTCTGCTATCGAGTCCGCCGTCGCCAAGGCCGAAGAGGTTGTCAAAGGTGATGATAAAGAAGCGATTGAGGCAGCGACTAAGGCACTGACAGATGCCTCTGGCGATCTCGCGCAAAAACTGTACGCCGAGCAGAGCAAAGCGGCAGAAGGTGCGGCGGATGCAACCGATGCTGCGCAGGAAAAGCCAGCTGAAGAAGGTGTGGTTGATGCCGAGTTTGAAGAGGTTAAAGACGATAAATAAATATCCCGTGGTGCATTTAGCTTAAACGCGTCAGCATTCGTGCCCTCGAATCGTTTGCGTGGCAGCGATACATTCAAAAAACGCATGAATACCTGCAAGCAGGGCCGGCCCAAAATCATAGATAAGGGTCGTTACGCGGAACGAAGCACTGCTTTGTTTTAATCCGCTCCACTCATGTAGTTCCGCCAATTCATCTTGGCAACTGCTGCTGCGTTGCTCTAACATCCGCCATCCATGGCGGAGCAAGAATTGACGGTTTTTGAATGTATCGCTGCCACGCAAACGCGAATGCACAAAAACTTGGACGTGCTCGAACGTGTTACGGGCCTTTGCAAAAATATGCTCAACGTCGCTTTTTAAATAAAGCACAAAAAAACAACGCGGGCTTGTCCCGCGTTTGTTGTTAATGAATAAATAGGTTTTTACGTTAGATACAATTATGGCCAAACGCGATTATTACGAAGTCCTCGGTGTCGATAAAGGCACCTCAGATGCGGAGCTTAAAAAAGCTTACCGCCGTGTGGCGATGAAGTATCACCCCGATAGAAACCCTGACGACGCCAAGGCCGAAGAAAAATTTAAAGAGGCGAGTGAGGCCTACGAGGTCTTGTCGGATTCCCAGAAACGCGCCGCCTACGATCAATATGGTCATGAGGGGCTTGAGGGCGCAGCAGGTATGGGCGGCGCAGGCGGTTTTGGCGGCGGTGGTTTTTCGGATATTTTTGGCGATGTATTTGGCGATATTTTTGGCGGCGCTGCAGGTCGGCGTGGTGGTCCAGCGCGTGGCGCGGATTTGCGTTACAACCTTGAGTTGGGTCTTGAAGAGGCCGTTAAAGGTAAGGCCGTAAAAATTAAAGTGCCCACTCTGGTTTCGTGTGGTACGTGCAACGGGTCTGGCGCGAAGCCCGGCACCAGTCCAACTACTTGCACCACATGTGGTGGCCATGGACAGGTTCGCATGCAGCAAGGGTTTTTCTCGGTTCAACAGACCTGCCCTACCTGTCGCGGTACAGGATCGATCATCAGTGATCCGTGCTCTGCCTGCCACGGTCAGGGGCGTGTCGAAGAAACAAAAACGCTATCAGTTAAAGTGCCCCCCGGTGTGGATACGGGTGACCGTATTCGTTTGGCTGGCGAGGGGGAGGCTGGTGCCGAGGGTGGTCCCGCTGGTGATTTATATGTGCAGGTACACGTGCGTGAACATGAGTTTTTTCAGCGCGACGGCAAAAACTTATATTGTGAAGTGCCGATCAGTATTTTTGAGGCCTGTTTAGGTGGTGAAATTGAAGTGCCCACTTTGGATGGCCGGGTAAAATTGCGTGTACCTGCTGAGACGCAAACCGGTAAACTGTTTCGGTTACGCGGCAAGGGCGTAAGTTCTGTACGCGGCGGTACAACAGGCGATTTGATGTGCCGGGTCGTTTTGGAAACCCCGGTAAATTTATCGAAGGACCAAAAAGATTTGTTAGAAAAATTGCGCGATAGCATGAAAAGTAAAAAGCATTCGCCTCGGCAGGAAAGTTGGTTTGAAGGAATGAAAAATTTCTTTGGCGATATGAAGCTCTGAGTTAGTCTTCGTTAGTGCTAAAAGGCCCTAGGTAAGGCAACGCTCTATTTTTTTTGCTTTGTGCTCGCCTGGCGCCTTCGGTTGGAGAGAGCATTTTAAAAACGCATAGATTCATCCTTGGAACTCCGCCACTTCATCTCGGCAACTGCTCCTGCGTTGCGCTAACACTTGCTATCCATGGCGGAGCATGAAGTGATGGTTTTAAAATGCTCTCTCCAACCGAAGGCTCGAACATTGCTCTGTTGAGCATGTCTTGTTTTAACAATATTCTTTCGTCATTCCATTTACCTTGGCTTAAACGATTATGACAACAAAAATAGCTGTTGCTGGCGCTGCCGGACGCATGGGAAAAATATTAATTGAAGCGATTTCTTTAAACGATTCAGCTTCGCTGTCCGTTGCGCTGGAGCGCCCTGAAAGTTCGCTTATCGGCGCCGATGCCGGGGAATTGGCGGGCATTGGAAAATGTGGTGTGGCCGTTACTGCGAATATTGAAGAACACGTGAATGATTTCGATGTGCTCGTCGATTTTACGGCACCGATCGCGACCTTGCATCACTCGGCCGTTTGCGCTGCTCACAAAAAGGCTATGGTGATTGGTACTACAGGTTTTTCCGAGCAGCAAAAACAGGAATTTTATCAAAATCTCGCACAGATTCCGGCGGTGGTTGCGTCGAACTACAGCACTGGCGTAAATCTTTGCTTTAAATTATTGGAAGTGGCCGCCCGCGTACTTGGTGATGATTCTGATATTGAAATTTATGAAGCGCACCATCGCCATAAAGTTGATGCACCTTCAGGCACAGCGTTGAGTATGGGCGAAGTTGTTGCGAGAGAAACCGGGCGTGATTTAAGCGAGGTTGCCGTATACGGGCGCGAAGGGCAAACGGGCGCGCGCGCGCAAGACGCTATAGGTTTTACCACCGTTCGCGGTGGGGATGTGGTCGGTGATCACACCGTATCTTTTTTGGCAGATGGCGAGCGCGTTGAGATTACGCATAAAGCGTCGAGTCGAATGGCCTTCGGTCGCGGTGCAATCCGCGCAGCGCTTTGGTTGGCTGAGCAGCCCGCAGGACTCTATGATATGCAGGATGTTCTGGATCTCAAGTGATCCAGAACACATTTAGTTTCTTAATAAGGTGTGGAGAGCACGAAGTTTAAGCTGTTCTGTAAGCCGTCCCCGCCGAGATACTGATAGTAGCTAACACCAATAGCAATACTCCCTGTGTTTTTTAATACGCCGAATTTGGCAAAGGGACCACCTTCGATGTCGATATCCTCGCTAAAGCAATTGCTGCAGTTGGAAATACTTCTGCTTGAGCTAAACATATGGCCAAAGCCGCCCTGTATAAAAGTGGTTACGCTCTGATCTTTGCCTAGTTTCCAAAGGGGGCCAAACGCGATGCTCGCGAGTACGCCGCTGGCGTCTGACTCGCTGTTGCGCTCGTTGCCAAAAGTGTCTTCGGTACGCTGGGTAAAGCTGGCGTCGTCACCGTAGTTGACTAAGTCGAGGCCTATAGAGGTCAAAAATCTGCCGTTGTCATAGTCTGCAGTGAAGCCGATACCCCAGGCGTCATCTTCAATGCGCTGCTCAACCGCTGCGTCGCCGTCTAATGCGATGATGGAGAGGTTACCGCTAAACTCCCATTTGCCGGTTGTCTTTTGGATATCTTCCGCGGCGGACGGAAATGCCCAAAGACAGCAAAGCGCAATAAAAAGTTTTGATAATGTATGCGTTTTTTTCAATTTGAAGCTCCTTGATTTCAATATCTAAGCCCACATCCAGGCGCGCAAATCATAAGTTAATTCGCGGGAATATGGGTGTTTAATTATGTCGATTGCGTCTAGTTTTTCTTGTTTTTTTGCAAATGCTGCAAACGTCAGGTGCATTGTTTGGTCACGAAAAAAGCGTAGTATGAAATCCCGAAACGCGTCTTGTGTGGCACGAGCGCAGACATTTATAGGCTTGAAAAGCGGGGGGTTGTCATGCCAAAAATGCAGATTGTCGAATCCATATCTATTCACGCAGCTATCGAAGAAATCTACGCTGTACTCGTCGATTTTCATCAGTGGCGGGTTTGGTCGCCATGGTTGATCATGGAGCCTGAAGCGGCACTCAATATCTCAGATCAAGAAAAATACTATGATTGGCAGGGTCAACGCGTGGGCTCTGGCAATATGCGCATTGTTGCCGAAGAAGAAAATGTATCTGTCGAGTACGATTTACACTTTTTGACGCCGTGGAAGTCGCAAGCAGATGTCCGCTTCGAGCTTGTTCAGAAGCAGGGTGAGGTAGAGCTTATCTGGAAGATGGATAGCGCAATGCCCTTTTTCATGTTCTGGATGAAAAAGATGATGGAAGCGTTTGTCGGTATGGATTACCGACGCGGTTTATTGATGCTTAAGGAATATATTGAGCGGGGCCACGTTCAGTCCCAGCTCGAATTTAACGGCGAGACCAGCTACAGCGGTTGCAGGTATTTAGGGTTGAGGACCAAGTGTCGTATCGATGACATTGGGCCGGCGATGGAACGGGATTTTGCCAAACTTATGGCGGCGTTAGAGGGGCAAGAAAATGTTATCGAAGGTCAGGCTTTATCGATTTATCACAAGTGGGACATGGTTAAAGGTGAAGCAGAATACACCAGTGCTGTGCCAGTAAACGCCGACTTCGCCGATGTGGCTGATGGCTTTGTCATCGATAGTATTCCAGCGACGAAGGTTTATACCTTGAGGCATACCGGACCTTACCATCATTTAGGTAATGCCTGGTCCACCCTGTATGCGATGCAGCGCAATAAAGAATTAAAGGTAAATAAGCACATCGCGCCTTTTGAGATTTACATGAATATGCCTGGCGAAGTGCCTGACGACGAGCTTATGACGGATGTCTATTTCCCATTAAAGTAAGCGCGAAACAGATGTTTTGTTCCATCAGTAAGCGGGCTATCGTGATGGACAATCACCGTTTAATTCGACTACAATCCGCTCCCAGCCGAGGCAAACGCAGTAACCTCTCACGCTGTTATTCACCCGTTAATCAGTGGGGTACATAAAGCCGAGAGAGTCTCATGTTTTCTAGAGCGAGATGAAGTTTACTTCATCTCGCTTTTTTGCAAGCGTCGATCGAAACTCTGCATTTTTGTCGCAGAACCGTACTTAACTTTATCAGTGCGGCTCTTTCGTTCGGCCCAAAGCTGTGGTTTTGGCGAGATATAAATACAGGCGCGGAGGGTGCATACTTGGCCGAAGAGCAAGTAGATTCAAGTTATTTTAACCGCGAGAAAACACGCCCTGCAGTGTTGGTTTTAGCGGATGGCAGTGTATTTCGCGGTTCAGCCATTGGTGCAGATGGTCATGCAGTTGGTGAGGTGGTGTTTAATACAGCGATCACTGGCTATCAAGAAATTCTCACCGACCCTTCCTACGCTCGCCAGATCATCACCCTCACATACCCACATATTGGCAATACGGGTATTAATGCTGAAGACGAAGAGCGTGAACGCATTTGGGCTGCGGGTTTGGTTATTCGCGATCTGCCCCTTCTCGAAAGTAATTTTCGTTCTGAACAACGGCTCGACACCTATTTAAAAGCGAATCAAATTGTTGGCATCGCCGATATAGATACTCGCCGACTCACACGTATTTTGCGAGATAAAGGTGCTCAAAATGCCTGTGTGATGGCGGGAGATATCGACGAAGAGCGCGCCTTGCTTCGCGCGCGCGAGTTTGGTGGTCTGCAGGGCTTGGATCTGGCTAAAGAAGTGAGTTGTGCAGACACGCATATATGGGATGCTGGTAGCTGGCAGCTAGGTGCGGGTTTTCAGTCTCTGCCGGAGGGCAAACGCTACAAGGTTGTCGCCTATGACTTTGGTGCCAAGCGAAATATTTTACGCATGTTAGTTGATCGCGGCTGTGAACTAATCGTTGTGCCGGCGCAAACACCTGCGGGTGAAGTGCTTGCGATGCAGCCGGACGGTGTTTTTCTCTCCAACGGTCCGGGTGATCCTGAACCCTGTGCTTATGCGATTGAGGCTATTGAGCAGATTCTCGCCAGTGATATCCCCGTTTTTGGTATTTGTCTGGGGCACCAGTTGCTGGCTTTGGCGAGTGGTGCAAAGACAGTAAAAATGAAATTTGGCCACCACGGTGCCAATCATCCGGTTCAGGACCTTGCCTCGGGCAAAGTTATGATTACCAGTCAGAACCACGGTTTTGCTGTCGATGAGTCCTCGCTCCCAGCGACGCTTAAAGCGACGCACCGGTCACTGTTCGACGGTTCACTCCAGGGCATACATCGCACGGATAAGCCGGCGTTTAGTTTTCAGGGACACCCGGAAGCAAGCCCGGGACCACATGATGCCGCGGGCCTGTTTGATCACTTTATTGAATTGATGGATAAGCGAGCTTAACGAACCTCAGTTATGCCAAAACGTACAGATATCAAAAGCATATTAATTATTGGCGCCGGCCCCATTGTCATTGGACAGGCCTGCGAATTCGACTATTCCGGTGCTCAGGCGTGTAAGGCTTTGCGCGAGGAAGGCTATCGCGTGATTCTGGTGAACTCGAATCCGGCGACGATCATGACCGACCCTGCGATGGCTGACGCGACCTATATCGAGCCGATCACCTGGCAGACAGTGGAAAGCATTATTGCGAAAGAACGCCCGGATGCGATTCTGCCGACAATGGGTGGACAGACAGCATTGAATTGCGCGCTGGCACTGCATTCTGAAGGCGTACTTGAAAAGTATGGTGTTGAGCTGATTGGCGCGACCCAAGACGCTATTGATAAAGCTGAAGACCGGCAGCGTTTTGATCAAGCAATGAAATCCATCGGGCTGGAGACGGCACGTGCGCACATTGTTCATACGATGGATGAAGCGCTCGAAGTACCAAAAGAATTTGGTTTTCCATGCATTATACGCCCGTCATTTACGATGGGTGGTTCAGGTGGTGGTATTGCCTATAACTGGGAAGAGTTTGAAGAAATCTGCGCGCGTGGTTTGGATTTATCGCCCATCAATGAGCTGTTGATTGATGAGAGTCTGTTGGGCTGGAAAGAGTACGAGATGGAAGTTGTGCGCGATAAAAACGACAACTGCATTATCGTCTGTTCAATAGAAAACTTTGATCCAATGGGGGTGCATACGGGTGATTCCATCACCGTCGCACCTGCACAGACGCTGACGGATAAGGAATATCAGATTATGCGTGACGCATCGCTCGCGGTGCTGCGTGAAATCGGGGTGGAAACCGGCGGTTCGAACGTGCAATTTGCGGTTAATCCAGATAACGGTCGCATGGTGGTTATCGAGATGAATCCGCGCGTATCGCGTTCGTCGGCTTTGGCCTCTAAAGCCACCGGGTTTCCGATCGCCAAAGTCGCGGCCAAGTTAGCTGTTGGTTACACCCTGGATGAATTGCAAAACGATATCACTGGTGGAGCCACGCCCGCATCGTTTGAACCGAGTATCGATTATGTCGTCACCAAGATTCCCCGCTTTACCTTTGAGAAATTCGGCGACGCCGATGCGCGTTTGACCACGCAGATGAAGTCTGTCGGCGAGGTCATGGCGATCGGTCGCAATTTTCAGGAATCTCTACAAAAAGCGTTACGGGGACTGGAGGTGGGCTCAGCTGGTCTCGAGCCGCGCCTCGATTTGGATGGCGATGACGGCACAGCGAAGATTCGCCGCGATTTGAGCACCCCGGGTGCTGAACGTATTTGGTACGTAGCTGACGCATTTCGAAAGGGCATGAGCGTCGATGACGTGTTCGAGCAATCAAAAATTGATCGCTGGTTTCTCGTACAGATAGAAGATTTGGTTCGTGCTGAAGGCGCTTTGACATCGATGCCGCTCTCTGAAGTGGACGAAACGATTATGCGCAGTCTCAAGCGCAAAGGCTTTTCCGATAAGCGTCTCGGAGAACTGCTGGGTGTCAGTGAGAAGAATCTGCGAGAGTATCGCCACAAATTGGGCATTTATCCTGTATATAAGCGTGTTGACACTTGCGCAGCGGAATTTGCGACGTCGACGGCCTATATGTATTCAACCTATGAAGAGGAATGTGAGTCAGCGCCGAGTGACCGGGACAAGATTATGGTGCTCGGTGGCGGTCCCAACCGTATTGGTCAGGGGATTGAGTTTGACTATTGCTGCGTGCACGCAGCGCTGGCAGCGAGGGAAGACGGTTTTGAGACCATTATGGTCAACTGCAATCCCGAGACTGTTTCTACCGATTACGACACCTCTGATCGGCTGTATTTCGAACCTGTCACCCTTGAGGATGTGCTCGAGATTGTCCATAAGGAGCAACCTAAGGGCGTGATTGTCCAGTTTGGCGGGCAGACACCGTTAAAGCTTGCCAAGGCGCTAAAGGCCGAAGGCGTGCCGATTATTGGTACGAGCCCAGAGGCCATAGACCGCGCCGAAGACAGAGAGCTGTTTCAAAAAATGATTCAGCGCCTGGGGTTGTTGCAGCCACCGAATGATATTGTGCGCTCGATTGAAGAAGCCATTCATGTTGCCGAGAAAGTCAAATACCCGCTGGTAGTGCGGCCGTCCTATGTGCTCGGTGGGCGAGCGATGGAAATTGTCTACAACGAAAAAGAGTTGCGCCGCTACATGGCTGAAGCGGTAAAAGTGTCGGAAGAGGCACCGGTACTCCTGGATCACTTTCTCAATAACGCTATTGAAGTGGACATCGATGCGGTGTCTGATGGCAAGCGTGTTGTCATCGGTGCGATTATGCAGCATATTGAGCAATGTGGTGTCCACAGCGGTGACTCTGCCTGCTCCCTGCCACCATATTCGCTGCCTGAAGACGTTCAGGACCAAATGCGGGACCAGGTTAGGAAAATGGCAGTAGAGCTTGGGGTTGTCGGCCTGATGAATGTTCAGCTCGCTTACCAGGATGGTGAAATTTACGTTATTGAGGTCAATCCGCGCGCGTCGCGCACAGTGCCGTTTGTTTCTAAGTGCATTGGTGTTTCGTTAGCTAAAATTGCCGCGCGCTGCCAAACGGGAATGCGTCTGGAGCAGCAGGGGTTTATCGAAGAACTCGTGCCGGATTTTATGAATGTCAAAGAGGCAGTTTTTCCGTTTAATAAGTTCCCTGCAGTGGATCCGATCTTGGGTCCTGAGATGAAATCCACCGGCGAAGTCATGGGTATAGGCGACACCTTTGCCGAGGCCTTTGCCAAGGCACAGACCGGCAGTGGCAGTGCGCTTCCTACAAAGGGTGCGGCGTTTTTGAGTGTGCGGGACTTCGACAAAGATGGCATCGTGTTAATCGCAAAAGAGTTATCCAGCCTCGGTTTTTCGCTCTTTGCTACACGCGGAACTGCGCGGGTAATTGAGGCTGCTGGCCTTCAAGTCAGATCAGTGAATAAAGTTGCGGAAGGGCGCCCGCATACCGTCGACATGATAAAAAACGGTGAGATTCAACTGATCATTAATACCACAGAAGGCAAACAGGCGATTAAGGATTCTGCGTCAATCCGCCGCAGTGCAGAGAGCAATCACGTTTACTACACAACGACACTTGCCGCGGGCACCGCGCTATGCATGGCGCTGCGGTTTGGCAAACAACAGGAAGTACGCCCTTTACAGGAACTCCATACCAAGGTAAAAAAAGCGAAAGTTGCAAGTGAGTAGCGAGTTGAGACTTAGGTTATAGAAGATGCAGAAATTTCCAATGACAGTTGCTGGGGAGCAGGCCCTGCGCGAAGAACTTGAACAGCTTAAAAAAGTTGAGCGGCCGCGTATCGTGCAGGCGATAGCCGAAGCGCGTGAACATGGTGATTTGAAGGAAAATGCCGAGTACCACGCCGCTCGAGAGCAACAGGGCTTTTGCGAGGGGCGAATCCAGGAAATCGAAGCGAAACTTTCTACTGCCCAGATCATTGATGTCAAAAGCATTCCATCTACCGGAAAAGTGATTTTTGGTGTCACTGTCGATCTTATTAACTGTGATAATGACGAAGAGATCACATACCAAATTGTCGGTGAAGATGAATCTGATATTAAGCTCAACAAGATATCCGTGACGTCTCCTATCGCGCGAGCGCTTATAGGCAAAGAGGAGGGCGAAGTTGTTGTTGTGCGCGCTCCTGGCGGCGATATCGAGTACGAGATCGCCGAAGTTAAACACATCTAACTCGCGTCATCCAAAAGCCTTATCTTTTGTGTCGGTATTTTTAACACCGGCTCATATTGATCCCCGCCTAATTTTAGATTTCTTCCAGAACTGTGCACTGAATCTATATGATTCAGGCTGCGTTCATCGGCCAGGTAGTATTTTTGTCGCAAATATCAGTAGGTCTGGGATTTTGGCCCGAGCCTTGCTCATCAATCTAGAGTGTCGTCCGGTGGCGAAACGGTGACGGTAATGTTAGATAAACGTAGTTTGGAACAAGTGGACAAGTCGCTTTCGAATTTTGATGTGGACTCGATTTCGTTGTTTGGTGCGCTGACGGCCAATCAACTGGTCCAGTTGTGGTCTTATTTGGAAGTGCGTTCTTACGCCGCAGGTGTGCGTGTATTCCAGCAAGGCGACCTGCCGACGGATATCTTTATCTTGATCAACGGTCGCATTGACTTTGTTGTCGAAAAGAATGGCGTCCACAAGCTTGAATCAAGCCTCAAGGGCGGTGACGTTTTTGGTGAGACCGCATTTATCGGCATTCAGCCCCAAGTTGGTTCGGCGATCGTTTCGACACATGAAGACGCTGAATTGCTTGTACTTACCCGCGAAGCACTCATGCGTATTCATGAAGAAGATACGGAGTTGTTCGGTATGTTGATGATGAATCTGGCGCGTGAATTGAGCCGGAAAGTACACTGTATGATCGATGCTGCGTAAAGCGCAGTGGCGACAGGCGTTCGACAGCCTGTCGCCAGCTTTTGGTAGCTCTCTCTGTAAATATACCCGTTAAGATGCTTCTTTGGATCGCTTAAACTTTTTGTGTGATTTCTTTATCGCTTTTCGAAGTTGTTTTAGCTCATCCTCAGAAAGTATTTGACTCAATTTTTCTTCGCGCTCCTGCCTAAGTGTGCGCATTTTTTCCCGGCTTTCTCGTTTTAGTTCTCGACGTTCTTCCTTGGCTTCATCAAATATTGCATAGACTTGCTCAGCGCGACTGTCGTCTAAATTAAGGTTTTCGACAGCTTGTTTGATACTCGCTTCTCGGTCACCATGGCAGGCGAAGGTCGTGGCGCTACCGGTGAGTAAAAGGGCAAATAATAGGTTTTTAAACATAAGATACTCCTTTGTATTCAATATGAAGATGCTCTGTGGCAAGTGGGAGTATCTGCTACAAAATTGCAAAAAAAATGCACGAATTGTGAAAATAGCTGATTCTAAGTTTTAGTTGGTATAGTTACCAATTCGAGATGGTATCTGGAAATTTCTTCCGGTCTTCCGTGCTAGCTGTATCATAGCACTCGCCACGCATGTACAAGCCTTCGATGTCGCGCTCGAACTCGATAATCCAAAACCCGTCTCGGCAATAATTATTTTCTTCAATGACAGCTTTCGCCTGGTTTTCCATTCTTTTTTTTGCATATTCATAAACCTGGGCGGGGTCTGTGCTGCGGCTGGTCTTTCGGTTGCTTCTCGGTGTTTGTGGTGGTTGATTTTTTTTACGCATATTGCGCAACTCAAAATGTTTTAGACCCGAGTCGCTTATACGTGTATAAAAATGTTGTTTATCGTTTTTCAGGGGGCTTTTGCTCGCACATGCACTGGCAAACAGTGCGGCAAGGATAAGGGATTTTTTAAGCATAGCGGTATTCAAACTTGTAGCCTACACCATAAATGGAATGAATGAGTTCGAGCGCAGGCGCGGCTTCGTGCAGCTTTTTTCGCAACTTTTTCACATGGCTGTCAACTGTGCGGTCGCTTACAATGCGGTAATCGGTGTAGATATTGTCCATGATAAATTGCCGGGAAAAAATTTTACCGGGGTTGGAAAAAAGAAGTTCAAAAAGGCGCATCTCAACTGCGGTGAGCAAAATGTTCTCGCCGCCGATAGTAACGCTCATTCGCTCGAGGTCCAACAAAATTTTTGCGTCGCGGTGTTGCGCTGGATTAAAGCGGCGCAACACCGCCTTTGTTCTGGCGACAAGTTCGCGCGGGCTATAAGGTTTACATACATAATCGTCTGCGCCGATTTCCAGGCCGATGAGTCGGTCAATTTCTTCCACTTTTGCAGTGGTCATAATAATTGGCGTATCGCTGTTTTTTCTGATTTCTCGACACAGGGTGAGACCGTCTTTTCCCGGTAGCATTAAATCGAGAAGGATGATGTCAAGCTCACTGTTCGTAATAATGCTACTTGCAGAATTGCCATCGTGGGCCAGCAGGCAGGAAAAACCGTCTGCGAGCAGGTAGTCCCGCAGCAGCTCAGCGAGCGATTTTTCATCTTCAACAATTAATACGGTAGCCATCTGAAGTGCTCAATGTCTGTCGCTTTTCGGCAATGTAATCACGATGCGTAAGCCGCCGATTGGTGAGTTTTCAGCGTGAATATGTCCGCGGTGCGCGCGAATGAGATTTTGGCAAAGGCTTAATCCCAAACCCGCGCCTCCTGTTGCTCGATTTCGCGATTTCTCAAGGCGATATAAGCGGTTGAAAATATTTGTAAGTTCACTCTCTGGAACGGCGGGCGTCGAGTCATCTACATAGAGACGGAATTCGTGTTTAGACTCTTCCAGCGTCCATTCCAGCCTACCTGGCGCGTGAGAATATCTAAGACTGTTTTGCAGGAGATTTTCAAATACCTGGTAAAGCCGTCTCGGGTCTGCAGAAACGCGCTGAGATTGCGTTGTATGATCTAAAAATTTTATCGTAAAACCCTCAGATTCAACGTGCGGTTTAACCTCTTCAACATAGCCTTGAATTAAGGCTGCAAAATTGATTTCGCTGATATCGAGCCGCAGCGCGTCGCTATCTGAAAGCGCGAGTTCAAACAAGTCATCGATAAGTCTACTCAGTTCACTGGCCTTACTCGCGAGCAGTTTTAAGTTTTCGGGTGTCGGTGGGCGAATGCCATCCTGTACAGCTTCAATTTGGGCTTTGAGAACCGCCAGCGGTGTGCGCATTTCGTGCGAAATATTTGCGACCCATTGTTTTCGGGTGTTGTCGTTCGCCTTCAGGCGCGCCGACATTTCGTTAAAATTCCGGCACAGTTCGCCGAGTTCATCATTGGCGTAATAGTCGATGCGTGAATCGAAGTCGCCTTGCGCCACCCGGCGCGCGCTCGCGCCCAACTGAGTTAAAGGTTTTACCAGCCATTTTGAAAACAACAGTGCAAGTGCAAGAGATATGATGATCATTGCAGCGCCAACGATGTAAAACGAATTCAATTGTTGCCGCATAAAATACATTTCACTGCGCCGAAGCACTTTTTTGGGCTTGAGAAACCCTATATACGCGATGACCTTTCCATCGAGTTCCACTGTGTGCCATACGAATTTTTTCGGGTTTTTCGCCTGGCCTGCTACGATGTCGCGGTTCTTATCATATAACACAAGAGAGCGGATAAACTGCCGTTGGTTCTTGCGCAAGCTTTGCAAGTGCCCCCCGTCGAACCGTTTGCGCTTATGATCCTGGCGCGGAGGTGCGGCTGGTGTAGCAAAGCGCAGGCTGTTGGACACCGTTTCGCGCCACAAAGAAGGGTTTTCTGCAAATGGGGTGAGCGATTTATGCTGCCGATAGATCTCAACAACGGTGGTTTCCAGTGGCGGAAGTTGTTCTTGCAAAGAGCGGAAGCTAAATGACAAAAATTGCCTGTGGATGCTGATTTGTGTCAGTACGACAAACGCACCGAGGCTGAGAAGTAATATCCCCGCCAATACAACCCATAACTTGAATGTAATACTTTTGAACATAGCGTTTTCGTAGATATTTCGCTGAGTATCGCTATATTTGAGGGGGCAAACAAATGCTTGCACCCAAGTTGCCCATTTTTTTCACATTTCGAAAGCTAGAATCAGAACTCAACTAGGACCTGTTAACAGTCCCTAATATTTGATGTTTTTAATCCGGGTTTGTCTGATTTGCGAAAAATCAGCGCGACCTTACCGATCTCCTGGATGAAAGCGGCAGCACTCTGGTCGATGATATTCTTAATAATGTCTTTGCGTGCATTTCGATCATCGATGGTGATTTTCACCTTGATGAGTTCGTGGTCGGTGAGTGCGCGGTCGAGTTCCGCCAGCACGGTTTCGCTTAAACCGTTTTGGGCAACGGTAACAACAGGTTTGAGTGCGTGACCAATGCTTCGAAACTGCTTAATTTGTTCTTTTGATAGCACCACAATAGCAACTTTACCCCGCTTTGATTTAGTTGAATGTGGTATTTTAGGCGCACGTTAACCACATATACACCTAATTTGTATGGCGAAATCGAAAAGCAGTCATCGGTGGCTGCGCGAACACTTCAATGATCACTATGTTAAGCAGTCGCAAAAGGACGGTTTTCGTTCGCGTGCGAGCTATAAACTGCTGGAGTTGGATAAGAAAGACAGGTTGTTTCGCAAAGGAATGTGTGTGGTTGATCTCGGCGCAGCACCGGGAGGCTGGTCACAGATAGCAATCGACAGAGTGGGTGAAACAGGTTCAGTCATTGCGTCAGATATCCTGCCTATGGATACCTTGGCCGGTGTTGAGTTCGTGCAGGGCGACTTTACCGAAGAAGCGGTTTTCTCACAGTTACTCACAGCGCTTGGCGGCACGCAGCCCCAGCTTGTAATTTCAGATATGGCCCCCAACATGAGTGGTATCAGTGCAGTTGACCAGCCGGCTTCCATGTATCTCGTCGAGTTGGCGTTGGATTTTGTGCAAAAAACCTTGGTTCGCGATGGAAGCTTTGTCTGCAAAGTGTTTCAGGGAGAGGGCTTCGATCAGTTTTTGAAGGTATGCCGGGCCTCGTTTGCCTCGGTCGCATCGCGAAAACCGGGTGCCTCAAGGCCCCGTTCTAGAGAGCTTTATCTGGTTGCCAGGGGATTTAAAGGTTAGGGCTTATTCGCGTTAATTTGGTCTTTGTCACTGAATTAGTGTGAATAAGTCTGAGTTAACTGTAATTAATTGGTGGCCTGCCCGACGCAGGCGTATACTTTGTAAATTACATTTTAAAAATAGCTGCGCACTGTTGATTTGATGCGCAAAGGTCTAAAAAAATTATGGCTAAAAATCTGATCCTGTGGTTGGTCATAGCGACTGTGTTGTTCATGGTCTTTCAGAATTTCACGCAAACGCCAACAGCTAATGAAATCAGCTATTCGGAACTTGTTCGCCAAGTGGAACAGGGCCAGGTGCGACAGCTCGAGATTAACACTAGAGGGCATGTCCGCGGACAGACATATGACAACGAAACCTTTACGGCAGTGCTTCCCCCAATACGTGACCCTGACTTCATGCCTTTGCTGCGGGACCAGGATGTCGAAGTTAAAGGTACTTCGGATGAAGAAGCGAGTCTGTGGGAAAAACTGCTCGTAGCGAGTTTCCCGATCTTATTGTTTATCGCTGTGTTCGTTTTCTTTATGCGCCAGATGCAGGGTGGTGCTGGCGGCCGTGGCGGGCCGATGAGTTTTGCTAAGAGTAAAGCCAGGATGCTCGGCGAGGACCAGGTTAAAACGACCTTCGCCGATGTTGCCGGCGTCGACGAAGCCAAAGAAGAAGTACAGGAATTGGTTGAGTATCTGCGAGACCCCTCGCGCTTCCAGCGGCTGGGCGGTAAGATCCCCCGAGGCGTCTTGATGGCCGGGCCACCGGGTACCGGTAAAACGCTGTTGGCCAAAGCGATTGCTGGTGAGGCTAAAGTGCCGTTCTTCTCGATATCGGGCTCTGACTTTGTCGAGATGTTTGTCGGTGTTGGTGCGTCGCGTGTTCGAGACATGTTCGATCAGGCCAAGAAGCATGCGCCGTGCATTATCTTTATCGATGAGATTGACGCAGTGGGTCGCCATCGCGGCGGCGGTCATGGCGGTGGGCACGACGAGCGTGAGCAAACGCTCAACCAGCTACTTGTTGAGATGGATGGCTTCGAGGGCAATGAAGGCGTTATCGTGATTGCCGCGACAAACCGCCCAGATGTGCTCGATAAAGCCCTGTTGCGCCCAGGCAGGTTTGATAGGCAGGTATTTGTGGGCTTGCCGGATATTCGCGGACGCGAGCAGATATTGAAAGTGCATATGCGTAAAGTCCCGCTCGACGACAATGTTCAACCGTCAATCATAGCCCGTGGTACCCCCGGTTTTTCAGGGGCAGACCTCGCCAACATCGTCAATGAGGCAGCGTTGTTCGCTGCGCGGGCCAATAAGCGTCTCGTGACGATGGCAGAGTTTGAACAGGCGCGGGACAAGATCATGATGGGCGCCGAACGCAAATCCATGGTCATGAGTGAGAAAGATAAGATTATGACCGCCTATCATGAAGCGGGGCATGCGATTGTCGGCTACCTGTCTCCGGATTATGACCCCATTCATAAGGTGACGATTATCCCTCGCGGCAGAGCACTTGGCGTCACCATGATGCTGCCGGAAGACGACAAGCACAGTGAAAGTAGGCGTTATTTGCTCAGTGCAATTACGACGGCCTATGGCGGCCGTATCGCCGAAGAGATGGTGGGTGGGCCCGACCAGGTATCGACTGGCGCGTCAGGAGATATTCAGGCGGCCTCACGTTATGTCCGCAACATGGTGATGAAATGGGGTTTATCTGACAAACTCGGTCCGCTTCTCTATGGTGTCGATGAGGGAATGTACCCTGGTAGCGGCAGCAAAAACTTTTCGCCTGCAACCGCAAACCTTATTGATGAAGAGATTCGCAGAATCACTGATGAGTGCTATCAGGATGCGCAAAAGTTGCTCGAGGAAAATCGCGATATTCTCGAAGCTATGAAAGATGCGTTAATTGAATACGAGACAATTGATGCGGACCAGGTACATGATTTGATGGCGCGACGTAAAGCTCGTCCACCAAAAGATTGGGGCGAAGGAAACTGGAGTGACAAACCTTCTAACGATGGTGATGTAGGCGAACAGTCCAAAGCCGATAAATCCGATGCGCCTATCGGTGCGCCCGCCAAAGAATAAGTGTTCTCCTGAAGGGCTGGTTTCCAGCCCTTTTCTTTTTATGTCATGAAATTCAATTCGCAAACGCTTACGTTTGACTCCCCCCACGTTATGGGTGTGCTCAATATCACCCCGGATTCCTTTTCTGATGGCGGCAAGTTATTTAAAAATGGTTCCGCGGATGTGAGTGCATGCCTGAAACTTGCAGAAAGTTTTGTTCAGCAGGGGGCGACTTTTATTGATATCGGTGGTGAGTCGACGCGTCCGGGTGCTCATCCAGTCACTGAGCAAGAGGAGCTTGATCGTATTTTGCCAGTTGTGGAAGCGCTTGCGCGAAACATAGATTGTGTTATTTCTATTGATACCAGTAATCCGCTGGTTATGAAAGAAGCAGCTGGTAAAGGTGCGGGTTTAATTAATGACGTAAGAGCGTTATCCCGCGAAGGTGCACTCACAGCTGCAAGGGATACTGCGCTGCCCGTCTGCTTAATGCATATGCAAGGTAATCCCGAGCATATGCAAATGGCACCGAGTTACACAAGTGTTGTCGAAGAGGTGACGCAATTTTTACATCAGCGTGTCGCTGCCTGTATAAAAATCGGTATCAGTGCGGATCAGATTATATTAGATCCCGGTATTGGCTTTGGTAAAACAGACGCGCATAATCTCGCCCTGCTTCGATCACTAGGTAGCCTTGGTGCACAGCAATGTCCGATACTTATTGGTGTATCGCGTAAATCCATGATAGGCCGGTTGCTGAATCGAGACGTGCAAAAACGATTAGCGGGCAGTCTTGCGTTTGCCTATGCTGCTTTGGTCAATGGTGCAAAAATTTTGCGTGTACATGATGTGACCGAGACAGTGGATATAATAAAAGTTTTTAATTTAATGCAGCATTAAAAGAGTAAATCGAGTGCGAAAATATTTTGGAACCGATGGTATTCGTGGTCGCGTGGGTGACCTACTAATATCTCCTCAGTTTTTTTTACAGCTTGGCTGGGCGGTTGGTAAAGTCCTGGCCGATCATGGCAAAAGTCAAAAGCCCGGTTTGGTCCTCATCGGTAAGGACACGCGAATATCGGGTTATATGTTTGAATCGGCGTTAGAGGCGGGTTTGATTAGTGCCGGTGTCGATGTCGGATTACTCGGGCCTATGCCGACGCCCGCCATTGCATATTTGACCCGTACTTTCCAAGCTAAAGCCGGGGTCGTCATCAGTGCCTCACATAACCCTTACACAGATAACGGTATCAAGTTATTCAATATCCACGGAACTAAATTGGCAGATGAGTTAGAACTCGCGATTGAATCGCAGCTCGATCAGCCTCTTGTTATGGCGGAAGGCTTGGGCAAGGCGCGAAGGATTGTTGATGCTGAAGGGCGCTATATCGAGTTTTGCAAGGGATCTTTACCTTGGGGCTATAGTCTGGCCGGACTGCGTATAGTCATTGACTGCGCGAATGGAGCCACATATAACATCGCACCCAAAGTTTTTTCTGAGCTGGGTGCTTCGGTAGATGTGCTTGCCGCATCTCCGGATGGTTTAAATATAAATCTTAAGTGTGGGTCGACCCATCTGGAGGCGTTGAGCGCGAGAGTGGCTGAACTCGGTGCTGACATGGGCATCGCGTTTGATGGGGATGGGGACCGCGTATTATTTGTCGATGCCAATGGCAAAGTGGTAGATGGTGATCAGCTGCTCTACATCATTGCGCACCACCGCACGCAAACTGAATTTGGTTGCAAAGGTGTTGTCGGTACTCTGATGACAAATTACGGTTTTGAGTTGGCTATGCAGCGAGAGGGCATCGGTTTTGCGCGAGCAAAAGTTGGGGATCGTTATGTCCTCGAGTTGATGCAGAAAAATAAATGGTGTCTGGGAGGGGAATCGTCGGGGCACATCGTTTGTAATGATGTTACGACGACCGGGGATGGCATCATTTCAGCCTTACAGGTGCTACGTGCACTGATGGAGCAAGGTTTGAGCCTTGCAGAAGCGAGTGCCGGCATGCCAATGCTGCCTCAGGTGATGATTAATGTCCCAGTTGTTAATCGGGTTGAATTAAGTGAACACCGGGGCGTGACCCAGGCTATTGCAGCAGCGGAAGAGAAGATGGGTGGCAAAGGTCGGGTACTGCTTCGACCCTCGGGTACTGAACCCGTTATTCGCGTCATGGTCGAGGGAGAATCGGAAAATGAAGTCAGCGTTTTGTGCTCCGAGTTAGCCGATGTCGTTGGCAAAGCCGTCGCTTAATTAATTGTACAAATCCTGTGCTGTGCGGTTGTATCTAAGCATGCTATCCGCTAAGATTTGCGCCCGCTTAAATACCACCAAATTTAAGGAGCCCTTATGCGTCGGCCTACAGTTGTAGGAAACTGGAAAATGAATGCCAGCTTGGAGCAAACAACGAATTTGCTGGCTGGTTTGACCGAAGGCTGGAGCGGTGTTCATCAGGCGGAAGTCGCTGTTTGTGTACCTTATCCTTACCTGCCTAAAACCGCTGAATTATTAGAGCAATCGAACATCGCATTTGGTGCACAGGATCTTAGTGAGCACGCGTCGGGGGCCTATACCGGCCAGGTTTCTGCGGACATGTTGCTCGATTTTGGTAGCAAGTATGTCATTGTTGGGCATTCTGAAAGACGCGAATATCAAAATGAAAGTTCTGAGCTGGTAGCCCAAAAATTTGAGGCGGCAGCAACCAAGGGCCTTATCCCTATATTGTGTGTGGGTGAGACGCTCGATGAGCGCGAAAAGGAACGTACCTTCGATGTCATTGGTCGTCAGCTTCGCGCGGTCACTGAGCGATGTGGTCTTGGCGGCGTTGCCAAAGGTGTTGTTGCTTACGAGCCTGTATGGGCAATTGGTACGGGACGTTCAGCTACGCCAGAGATGGCGCAGGAAGTACACGCTTACATTCGCGAGGTGCTCGGCCCCGAAGGTGATCATACCGCGATTCTCTATGGTGGCAGCGTTAAGCCCGGCAGTGCACCAGCGCTGTTTGCGCAAGAAGATATAGATGGTGCCCTGGTTGGTGGCGCCTCATTAAAGGCAGCAGATTTTCTAGCTATATGTCGAGCGGCCGAATAGTTTTGGTTTTTTTAGTGGGTTTTTAATGGAAAATTTAATTTTATTGGCGCACCTTATTATTGCGCTTGCCATTATTGCGTTGATTTTGTTGCAGCAGGGTAAGGGTGCTGAAATGGGTGCATCGTTTGGTTCGGGCGCCTCACAAACGCTCTTTGGTGCGACGGGTTCGGGCAATTTTTTTGCCAAGCTCACCGCAATATTTGCGACGCTTTTTTTCGTCACCAGTTTTAGTTTGGCGATCATAGCTAAAAAACAAAGCACGGTTGATGACAGCATACCTCTGCCAGAGTTGGAAGAGGTGAGCATTCCGGTTCTCGAGGAACTAAGCGTTCCTGCCGGGGAAGATTTGCCGAGCATTCCCGATAGCAATTCGGAACCTGTTACCGAAGAGTAAACATTGATATCTCTCCTTGCCCAAGTGGTGGAATTGGTAGACGACGGGCAGGAGCCCGAGTGTCGCGGAGGACAGGCGTCCGAGAGCGACCACGCTAACTGGCCGCAAGGCCAGCGTTAATTGGAGTTTTCAAGCAGGTTAGACTGCTTATGTATTGCCCAAGTGGTGGAATTGGTAGACACGCTATCTTGAGGGGGTAGTGGCGCAAGCCGTGCCGGTTCAAGTCCGGCCTTGGGCACCATCTTTAAAAAGTATTTCAATTCTTGAATACTCATATTTTTTAAATCAGGCGTTGGCGTTGCAAGCAAGGCCGGACTACGCCGGGTTGACTCGCCACATCCCTGTGGCTCGGGCCTGCGCCCCGTCGTCTGGTGACGACGTCCAAATTTGCTCCGGGCAAATTTGTGGGCGTCATACGCAAAAAACAGCGCATTGTTAGTGAAATATGCTGTTTTTCGTTAGAACCTTAAGACAGCGATCTATTAGTGTTTCTAGATTCCTAATTTGTATCTCAATTTCCGTTTTTATTTATTCTTACATCCCTGGCATTAACGCTAGTCCTAACTAATTTTACTCAAGTTTTATCTACATATTTCCAATATGTTACGTTTTGTGGTTTCTCATGAGGGTTTTTATTCAAATTCTCTATAGGATCAATTGATTTGGTGCCAATTATAAAATTGGCGCTTTATATTTTATGCAGGCAGTATTTTATCTATTAGAATGGGGCTCGTGTGACGATTCGAGCCAAAACTAAAAGTAGCATAAGAATCTGGAGTGAAATTTTTGGTTCATAAGTAAATCAGACCTGTTTTTTGGACGAGGCTTCAAATATTGAGTCTTTGCTCTCATGGATAAGTTTGACCGAATACAAAAGCTACACCGAATACTGAAGCAAGGCGGTAGGCACAGCCTGCTAAGCTTGGCTGAACACCTGGACTGCTCCACAGAAACTGTCAAAAGGCTCGTTACTAAACTCAGAAATGAAATGAGCGCCCCTGTCTTTTATGACAGAAGTCAGCACGGCTACATGTATATCCCAAGGGATGCGGAAGCCTTTGAACTTCCCGGAGTATGGCTTACCGCTGAAGAGGTGCAGGCCTTCGCCGTCATAATATCTGTCATAAAAACGCTGGAAAACCAAGTGCTTTCTCGCGATTTTGAGCTTGTCGAGAAAAAGATTCATAGCGTTTTGTCTGCTAGAGGTATCGAGTCAACTAGCTTTATTTCAAAAATCGCATTTCTACCCATAAAAAAATCCAAGTGCTCAACATACATCTATAACACGGTTTGCCAAGCCGTACTTCAAGAAAAACAGCTAGACCTGGAATATCAAGATTACACCGGTAAAAAGACAGAGCGCACAATTAGCCCTCTAAAAATAGTCTTATACAAAGATAACTGGTATCTCGATGCATACTGCCACAAGCGTGAAGCGCTTCGTTCCTTTATGTTGTCGAGGATCAATAACTGTCAAACACTCAAGCGTCAAATTAAAAAAGTAGGTGCTGAGAAACAAAAACGTCATTTTGAGGAAAGCTACGGTATTTTTGCAGGTAAAGCCAAGCATCAGGCAAAAATTCGGTTTTACCCACAAGTGGCCAGAGAAGTCGCGAATCAGTCTTGGCATCCGGACCAGCATGCCGAATGGGAAGATAACGAACTCATTCTAACGTTCCCCTATAGTGATGATCGTGAACTTGTACGCGAAATCTTAAGCTATGGTAACAATGCTGAGGTGATTGCTCCGGCGAAGTTAAAAAACAAAATACGCAATATTTTAAGGGGGATGTGGGAGATATATAGCTGATAACAAGCATTAGATTGTATGAGAAAACTCAGGCAATGGTTGTGGGTACTGTATATTCATATATATCCATTACGTCAATATCACCATGATACGATTCTACAAAATTTGGTTAATTCAATAGGATGAAAATAATCGTGGAGCCATCGATACCTATATATATGCATTATTGGGGTAAAGCCAAGCGTGATCCTACCCAAGAAGGTGAAGATTATCACTTGTTGCCTTATCACTGTTTAGATGTTGCAGCTGTGGCTTGGTGTTATTTAAATGAGCGCTCAAATCTACTAAAGGATTTGTCTGAATTTCTTGAAATCGAGGCCAACCAACTACGAAAACTGCTTGTTTTTATTTTTGCTCTTCATGATCTGGGAAAATTTGCATCGGCATTTCAAAATTTGTACGAAGCAAATGATGGCTATTTAGTAAAGTCCGATGCCTACATATATGATGGAAGGAAATATCGCCACGACAGAATGGGCCTTTATTTTTGGCAGCATATTTCAAAAAATCTTTTGTCTGACCAGTTGGCCTCCGACTTGGAAGATAGGGAGTATGACTATGCTAAGGATGCATTGGATATTTTAATGGAGTGCTCGCTAGGTCATCATGGGCAACCAGTAAATGGGCAAAGCACTCATTCCATTAAAAAATTTACCGTAGATCAAGACCTCGAAGCAGCCAACTCGTTTTTCATTGAAGTTGTAAAATTGCTGAAGCCCGAATTACCCCTGGAGAAAATGCAGTGTAAGCAATGGCAGCAAAACTTAAAGCTTGTATCTTGGCAGATTGCCGGATTAGCCGTTATCTCTGACTGGGTGGGGTCAGATAGCAGCCATTTTACATATCACGATAGACCCATGGCGTTAAGTGAATATTGGCAGAAAGCGCTAAAAACTGCGGAAATTGCGTTAAAGGCCACGGACCTTATTGATAAGATAAATGTTCAATCCTTTCGCTCGATCAAAGAATATTATGGCTATGAGCCCACACCCCTTCAACACTGGGCGGAAAGCGTCCCCGTCGATGATTCGCCTCAACTTTTTATTTTGGAAGACATTACCGGTGCAGGAAAAACCGAAGCCGCCTTAGCTTTAACACATCGTCTAATGGAAGCCGGTGCGGCAGAAGGATTTTATTTGGGGCTACCTACAATGGCCACTTCCAATGCCATGTTCTCCCGAGTGGCTTCCCATTATCTGAAGATGTTAGGCAATGCAGAAAAGACCCCCAGTATCGTCTTAGCGCATAGCGCCAGGGACATGAATGATGAATTCCGCGAAGCGGTATTAAATGTGGAGAACCCCGATAGCTACTACAACCCTGAGGACCAAACCGCAACGGCGCAATGTAACCAATGGTTGGCAGATTCCCGAAAGAAGGCCTTATTGGCCCCGGTAGGGGTGGGCACCATTGACCAGGCGTTATTGGCGGTGCTTCCCAGAAGGCATCAGTCCCTGCGTTTGTTGGGTTTAAACCGCAAGGTTTTGGTCTTCGATGAAATACATGCCGCTGATGAATATATGTTTGAACTGCTGGAAAGTCTGTTGGCACTTCATCTACATCAGGGTGGCAGTGCTATTTTGTTAACTGCAACCTTGTCTAAAAAACAACGCCAGCGACTCACCAAAGTGTGGCAGGAAGCGGGTGGACTTGTGCCAGAACCTTTGACAAATGACGCTTTCCCCTTAGCGACCAAAGTGTCTTTAAATCAACATCCATCCCTAGCGGAAACGCCTTTAGAAAGTCGGGCAGATGTTTGTCGAAGCGTTGCCGTGAATTTTATTCATTCATTTGCAGGCTGTGTCAATCAGATACTCAAGGCAGTGGAGCGAGGGGAATGCGTTGTATGGATACGTAATTCCGTTGACGACGCGTTAGATGCGTACCGTGAAATCTCCTCAAAAATCAACAAGCCTGAAGATTGTCTGCTATTTCACAGTCGCTTTATTGTGAATGACCGCAAGCGTATTGAATCTAAAGTGCTCGAGTTATTCGGCAAGGACAGCAACGCCCAAACACGTGCTGGAAAAGTCCTGATTGCAACACAAGTCTTTCAAGAGAGTTTAGACGCAGATGCCGATGTCATGATTTCGGATATTTGCCCAATTGACGACCTGATTCAGCGCACGGGTCGCTTACACCGACACACTCGCAACGAGCAGCGTCGATATCAAAACGGGATTAAAGACTCTCGCCAACCGCTAGAACTATGGCTGCACTGCCCGGAATGGGATGAAACCCCAAAAAGTGATTGGCTATCGAAAGATTTTAGAAATACCGAGTTTGTATATCGTTCACCAGGAAGACTTTGGTTGGCGATTCGCAAATTGCGAGAGCTGGGCGCACTGCGTATGCCACAAGAGGCCCGGCAACTTATCGAAGCTGTATACAGTGATGACGCTTGTAGCGAAATACCGGAGTCCTTGCTTAATCAGGAGAATACGCTAATTAGCGAAGAGCGTATGAAAGCCAACGCGGCAAAATCTGTTGTGCTGGATTGGCAGCGCCATGGTTACTGCGCAAAAAGTGCAATTGGTTGGACCGAAGATTTAACCGATATATCGACTCGATTTAGCGATATTGAAACCGTGGAAGTTCTGCTGTTGAAAACAACAGGGGATGGCGAAGTTATTCCCTGGGTGGGTATGCAAGACCATGCCATCCAATTGAGCACGGTTAAGTTATCCAAACATAAATATGCCGATAAGTTAGCACAAGTACCAGAGCACTATATGGCAGCGGTAGATGCGTTTAGGCAACAAAATCGAGCTGCAAAATATCTGCAATGCTGGTTACCGGAATTTGACGCAAGCTTCGGGTATAGCACAGCTATGGGAATCATTGATTTGGCTCGTATGTGAGCTAATGGCTGTTTTTTAGTCAGCTAGTCCCCAAAAAGTTGGGGAACAATCTTCTCTTGCTCTTAACAACGGTTCATCCCATGAGTCGTGGGAGCGAGGTAAATGTAACTTATGTTTTCTCTCTTAACAACTTTAGAGGTTGTTTTTTGGGCTATAGTGATGTTAGCATTTTATAGCTCTTAACAACTTATGGTTTTTATATGAGAAACATTCTGATGATTTTGCAGCAAATAGACAATATGTCGCTCAATGGAGTTATAACGCTTTTCTTAATTGCCGTGATAGTTGGCCTTTTAGTCTTTTGGAAGTTTTTGTCTTGAATATTTTTTATGAAAATTGGGATATGTATAACAAATGAATCTAATCGAAGCCCCCTGGCTGCCATTTAAGCTGGTTGATAGCAGCGAAAAAATACTGCCAATTACCTCTATATCAGACCCTAATGTCGTTGATTTTGCTTTACCGAGAGCCGATTTCCAGGGTACCGCCTATCAGTTTGCCATTGGCTTATTGCAAACAGTGATGGCGCCTGTGGATAAGTACGAATGGGTTGATAGATACAAACGGCCACCGAGCTGTGAAGAACTAGAAGTGCAATTTCAAAGCGTTGTCCACGCATTTAATCTTACGGGTGACGGTCCGTTGTTTATGCAGGACTTGGACACGCTAGATACTGCGAAGTCTGTGCCTGTTTCAAGTTTGCTTATCGAAGCGCCGGGTGAGAACGGTCTTAAATTAAACACCGACCACTTTATTAAACGAGGCATCGGTGAGCGAATGTCATTAGAAATGGCCGCGCTTGCGTTGTTTACGCTGCAAATCAATGCGCCCAGTGGCGGACAAGGTCACCGGACCAGCTTACGTGGGGGAGGCCCATTAACGACCCTAATCCTTCCGCAGCATTCACCAGCATCGCTTTGGCATAAGTTGTGGCTTAACGTCATTAATAAAAACGAATGGGTTTATGACGATCCTGACTTGAAAAGCGGTGAAGTGTTTCCCTGGTTGGAAAAAACCCGAACCAGTGAAAAGAAAGGCAACGAGATTCTTTTCCGAGATAAAAATATTCATCCCCTACATATGTATTGGGCGATGCCACGCCGTATTCGCTTACAGGTAAATAACGAGCGTGGCGTATGCGACATTACCGGCAAGGAGTGTGAGAGTTTTGTGTCCGAATACAAAACGCAAAACTACGGCGGAAATTATTCGGGAACCTGGTCTCATCCGCTCACACCGTATAAATGGAACCCCAAAAAGCCAGAAGAAGAACACCTATCAGCTAAGGGGCAGCCGGGGGGAATTAACTACAAAATCTGGGATGCGTTAACGCTCTCAAGTGATGAGCAAGGCCAACGGTGTGCCGCCGTCGTTAATCACTATTACGAAGTGCACGAGGCATTACCCGAAAGTTTTGGCCAAATTCCCAATTTGTGGGTATTCGGCTATGACATGGATAACATGAAAGCACGAGGCTGGTATTCAACAACACTCCCCTTATTTGCCATGCGCGCTGAACAACAAGAACAGGTATTAGAGTATGTTCGCGATATACAAAAGTTGGCCGTTGATGCGCTGTGGCACTGTCGCTCGCAAATTAAATCCGCGTGGTTTGAAAAACCTGGAGATGTGAAAGGCGACTTTTCCTTTATCGATGTGGCGTTCTGGCAAAGAACCGAAACTGCATTTTTTAAGACAGCAAAAAGCCTGGTGGATAGCGCTACTCAAAATGATACAGCGCTCACCCCGGAACAAGCACAGCGATGGTTAAACTCTATTCGAAATACTGCTTTGGATCTCTTCGATGAGCTGGTGCTTTCGGAATTGGGGGCAGAACGCTCGATGGCAAAGCGTATTAAGGCCCGACAGCGCTTATCTGGTTGGTTATATGGCGGTAAAGATATTAAAAACTTTATCAAAAACAATAAAATTGATTCGCTTAAGGAGGCAAGTTGATGGACGAACAATGCAAGTCAGTCGTCGTTCGCTGGTGGCAAAGTATGTTTTTATCACCGTCAGAGCTAAAGGAAAAACATATCCCGCCTGCCCCTACAAACTACAAAGCGCAGCTTAAGCGCTGTGCCAGTGTCGATGAGGCCATGTTAACCGAGGGGTTTAGGTCATTGTGGCTAAGTTTGCCGGAGTCCGTTACCGGTGCCAGTGATGAAAACGGTATGGAGTGCTGGGCTACGATTGCCACCGTATTGGTATTTGTAAAAAAAGATATCCACGATTCTCTGGCCAAGGCCGCGGGGAAAAAGCACGAAGGTGACAAGCCGATTGTGAGCGAGTTGCGTTTTGCGCAGTTGCAAAATGCGAACAGCCCTGCAGAGCTCCTAACCCGACTGCGCCGAACTGTCCAACTCGTTAAATGTGAAGTTAACGTTGCCTCGTTGGCGTTGGATATCTCGCGGTGGTTTGAAGAGCACTATCATTTCAAGCCTCGGTCCGCCGATAAAAGAATCACCGTCAGATGGGCAATGGATTACTACCGCCACGCCTCTGATAAAAAATAAATTATTTAAAAAAGGAATATCATGATGAGTCAGTTTATCCAATTACACTTTCTTACTTCTTATGCTCCCTCTAACCTTAACCGAGACGACTTAGGTAGACCCAAAACGGCAACCATGGGTGGTTTTGATCGTTTGAGAGTCAGCTCCCAAAGTTTAAAACGCAATTGGCGTGTATCTGAAATATTTGAAGAGGCGATGGCCGGCCATATTGGCACCAGAACCAAAAGGTTAGGGAGCAAAGTGCTAGAGAAATTTGAAAGCGCCGGGATTAAAGAAAAAAATGCAAAAGAATGGGCGGAGTCCATCGCGGGTGTATTTGGTAAAATCAATACAAAAAAAGAGCGGGCCGAAGTTGAACAACTTGTTCACATTAGCCCGGAAGAAGAGGGGGCTGTCTTTGAACTAGTTGACAAGCTCATCGCAGAAAATAGAAAGCCAGAAAAAGAAGATTTGGACTTGCTAAAGGCAGAATCCAGTGCGGTTGATATCGCTATGTTCGGTAGAATGCTGGCGTCCAGCCCGGCAAATAATATCGAGGCGGCATGCCAGGTGGCCCATGCCATTAGCGTGCACAGCGTGGTAGTGGAGGACGATTACTTTACCGCTGTGGATGATTTAAATGATAAAACGGAAGATGCTGGCTCGGCGCATATCGGTGAATCCAGCTTTGCTGCAGCACTCTTTTACAGCAATATTTGCATTAATAAAACCTTGCTTGTAGACAACCTGAGTGGCGATGAGGCGCTGGCAAACAAAGCGATTAAAGCCCTAACCGAAGCCGCTGTAAAAGTATCGCCAAAGGGCAAACAAAATAGTTTTGCGTCACGGGCTTATGCCAGCTATGTGCTGGCAGAAAAAGGCCAGCAACAACCGCGTTCACTTTCGGTGGCGTTCTTAAAACCGGTTGCCGGAGATGATCAAGCGACAGCGGCCATTAATGCTTTGAACTCAACCGTTGAAAAAATGGATAGAGTCTACGAAAGTTGTGCAGATACGCGCTATGCGATTAATGCCATTACCGGCGAGGGCAGTTTTTCCGAATTATTAGATTTTGTTGCCAGTTAAAAAAGGAGATTGGCAATGCAACAATATCTAGTGTTTAGACTTTATGGTGCGATGGCAAGTTGGGGACAAGCGGCTGTCGGTGGTGACCGCCCAACAGGCTTACAGCCAACGCGCTCGGCGATACTTGGCTTATTAGGCGCTGCGCTAGGAATAAAACGGGAAAATGAAAAGAAATTGGCAGGCTTGCAAAGTGGTATATTAATTGCGTTTAAGCAGTGTACGCCGAGTTCCCTAGTTCGCGATTACCATACTACGCAAGTCCCTTCGCACAATAAAAAAGTGTTTCATCGAACGCGAAAAAGCGAGCTGTCAGAAGCAAAATTAAATACTGTGTTGTCCAGCCGTGACTACCGCTGCGATGGTTTATGGGTGATCGCTATTTCGTTAAGCGATCGGGCGTCTTTCTCTCTTGAAACAATCCAGTCTGCATTGGAAAGGCCGGTGTATTCGCTATGCCTAGGCCGAAAGTCATGCCCACCATCACTTCCGTTAATGCCAGTGGTGATGGAGTTTGATGAATTGAAATCTGCGCTTGACTATGAATTTCCAGCCATCACTAGAAGTCATAAAGAAGATGCCTTATGGCTAAACAAAAAACGTGAGGTTACTTATTTTTGGGAAGGTTCAAAAGAACAAATACCAAGCGAAAGTACATTAACCTTTCAGCCGTGGGATGAGCCTGTGAGCAAAACACGCTGGCAATTTAAGCAAAGAACCATGCATCAACTCACTGTGGAGGAAGGCTAATGTATTTATCTAAAGTCACACTGGTGCGCTCCGCAGATACTGCCAGAGAGTTACTGGATTTAAAAACCACGGGTGTCTACGCTACCCATCAAATTATCTGGCAGTTATTTAAAGGTGCGAGCAAAGGTCGAGATTTTATTTATCGGGAAGACATGCACGCATCGGGTCTACCGGAATTCTTTGTATTATCTCAATTGGCCCCCGAAAATGATAATCCCATTTTTAGCGTTCAATCCAAGCCTTTTAGCCCGCAATTAAGCACGGGTGATCGTTTAGCTTTTCGGCTAAGGGTCAACCCGACTATAACCATTAAAGAAACTTCAGGTAAAAGTAGACGGCATGATGTATTAATGCATGCAAAACGCCAAGCTAAGGAGCGGGGCGAAAAGAACGCTGAAAGCATCAAAAGCTTGGCCAATCAAGCGGCAAAGGCCTGGATAGCCGATGAGAAACGCCTTGAAAAATGGGGGGTTAGTATGGACTTTGTTCCCGAGGTAGAACGTTATGCTCAGCATCAGGGTAAGAAAAACAGTAAGGAAAATATCAGATTTTCGAGTGTTGATTACCAGGGCATATTAACGGTAAATAGCCCAGAAGTTTTTCTAGCGCGGCTCTATCAAGGTTTTGGTCATGCGAAGGGCTTTGGTTGTGGGCTTATGTTAATAAAAAGATGTTAATTGAATAGCCTTGGCAATGCCCTTCATCCCCCTAAAACCCATCCCCATAAAAAATCGAAACTCCATGATCTTCGTGGGCATGGGTCGAATCGACGTGAGAGACGGGGCTTTTTGTGTCGTAGACGAAGTCAACGGCGAACGCATGCTTATCCCAGTGGGTTCTGTGGCTTGCATCATGTTGGAGCCGGGAACCCGGGTTAGTCATGCGGCAGTTAAACTAGCTTCCCAAGTAGGGACCTTATTAATTTGGGTTGGCGAAGCGGGCGTTCGCTTATACGCCTCCGGCCAGCCCGGCGGCGCTCGCTCAGACAAGTTGCTTTATCAAGCGCAGTTGGCGTTGGATGATTCCCTGCGTCTGAAAGTGGTTCGCAAAATGTTTGAGCTTAGGTTTGGTGAACCCGCGCCGGAAAAAAGAAGTATTGATCAGCTACGCGGTATTGAAGGCGCACGCGTTCGTAAAACCTATGAAATGTTAGCAAAGCGCTATGGCGTGGAATGGCGAGGCCGTCGTTATGACCCCAAAGACTGGGAGAAGGGCGATGTGATTAACCAATGTATTAGCGCGGCCACTTCCTGTTTATATGGCATTACCGAAGCCGCGGTCCTCGCCGCGGGTTATGCGCCCGCCATTGGCTTTATACACTCGGGTAAGCCTCTATCCTTTGTTTACGATATTGCGGACATTCTCAAGTTTGAAACGGTGGTGCCAGTGGCTTTTAAAATAGGTGCCAAAAATCCGCACAACCCAGACAGAGAAGTGCGACTGCAATGCCGAGAAGTTTTTCGAAGCGCTAGTACCCTCAAAACCTTGATCCCGCTTATTGAAGAAGTCTTGGCGGCTGGCGAAATCGAACCGCCAAAGCCACCAGAAGATTCCCAGCCGCCGGCGATTCCTGAACCTGAAAACATAGGTGATAGCGGCCACCGGGCAGGTAAGTAATGGCCATGCTCGTTGTGGTAACCGAAGCCGTTCCCGATCGCTTGCGTGGTCGGCTAGCCGTGTGGTTACTGGAAATTAGGGCCGGCGTATACGTGGGTGATGTCTCCCGTCGAATTCGAGAAATGCTCTGGGAGCAAGTGAATGTATTAGCGGAAGATGGCAATGTTGTGATGAGCTGGGCGACCAATACCGAGTCTGGTTTTGAGTTTGTTACCTACGGAAAAAACCGCCGCCAGCCGATCGATTTCGATGGGATAAGGCTGGTTAAGTTCACCCCGGAAAAGCAGTAAATAGTTGGTAGAAATGCTTTAAGGGAAATTGTTCTTTAAAAACAAGTATATATACTTAGTGTGTTCCCCACGAGCGTGGGGATGAACCGATCGAACTTGTCGCGGTTTCAAGTTTGAAGAGGTGTTCCCCACGAGCGTGGGGATGAACCGAAACCAGTTTCAAAATCGCAAGAATTCCAGTTGTGTTCCCCACGAGCGTGGGGATGAACCGATGGTGTTTCAGATTTATTCATCGCCGTTGCCGTGTTCCCCACGAGCGTGGGGATGAACCGATTATTTACAACTTCAACGCTTAACGAAAATCGTGTTCCCCACGAGCGTGGGGATGAACCGGCTTTTGGATTAGACCTCGATCCGGCGTACAAGTGTTCCCCACGAGCGTGGGGATGAACCGTGAGCGCCGAGCAATTCAAAATACTCACGGATGTGTTCCCCACGAGCGTGGGGATGAACCGCGAAGCGACACGGGACGAAGCAGCGCGCACGAGTGTTCCCCACGAGCGTGGGGATGAACCGGTCTCGTCAATTTAAGAGTTGAAACGGAAACAGTGTTCCCCACGAGCGTGGGGATGAACCGCCTAACTGATCCTGACTAACGTATTCATCTAGGTGTTCCCCACGAGCGTGGGGATGAACCGATCTCAACAGCTGACATGTCTCGCGTATTGCGGTGTTCCCCACGAGCGTGGGGATGAACCGCGCTCATTGCGCGAATCACTAAACGCTTGAGTGTGTTCCCCACGAGCGTGGGGATGAACCGGGCTGATTGATAAAACATTAAGTTATGGAAAAGTGTTCCCCACGAGCGTGGGGATGAACCGCCATATTTAAATTGCAAAATGTCAATAAATGGGTGTTCCCCACGAGCGTGGGGATGAACCGATGACTGTGACTTGGAAGATCTTTAAATCTGTGTGTTCCCCACGAGCGTGGGGATGAACCGCACATATGCGCTCTCAAAATATTAGTCAAGAAGTGTTCCCCACGAGCGTGGGGATGAACCGGCTCGGACTGGCAAAGATGTATAACAGGTTCAGTGTTCCCCACGAGCGTGGGGATGAACCGGCCCGCCCACGTCTTCGCCGTCGAATAGGTGCGTGTTCCCCACGAGCGTGGGGATGAACCGATAGTAGGCCGTTCGGCTTCGTATTCTACAACGTGTTCCCCACGAGCGTGGGGATGAACCGCACCGCAGACTCTGAGCTCAGGTTGTAGTCAAGTGTTCCCCACGAGCGTGGGGATGAACCGATCACTAATCGCTTGAGCCTGTTTATCTATTGGTGTTCCCCACGAGCGTGGGGATGAACCGTATGAATGATATTGACAAAAACCCCTTGTACTGTGTTCCCCACGAGCGTGGGGATGAACCGCAACATTTATATTGATCAAACGCCGCTGATTTGTGTTCCCCACGAGCGTGGGGATGAACCGACGGTGGGCCTGTTTTTCGCATCTGCGATATCGTGTTCCCCACGAGCGTGGGGATGAACCGCAAATTTGGGGGTAAGAATGCTGGGGGTGTGGGTGTTCCCCACGAGCGTGGGGATGAACCGGCACAACACGGACACACGATATCGATTATTCCGTGTTCCCCACGAGCGTGGGGATGAACCGCACCAGGGTCGCACATTGGTGATCGCTCGAATGTGTTCCCCACGAGCGTGGGGATGAACCGCACTCATGATGGGCATTCGGGTTGTATCCGAAGTGTTCCCCACGAGCGTGGGGATGAACCGACCGACCTAGTTATTACGATGTTGTAGCGACAGTGTTCCCCACGAGCGTGGGGATGAACCGTATTCGTATGGCTTTGTTAACATCCATAATTTGTGTTCCCCACGAGCGTGGGGATGAACCGAAGTGTTATTACATGTGCCAAGCGACGCGGTTGTGTTCCCCACGAGCGTGGGGATGAACCGTTGGGCGACCCATTTCACCGTGATGCAGATAGGTGTTCCCCACGAGCGTGGGGATGAACCGGTAGAACTTTCCCCGCAACCAACACACTGCAAGTGTTCCCCACGAGCGTGGGGATGAACCGCAGTTTGAGTTTAAACATGATGACACGGATTACGTGTTCCCCACGAGCGTGGGGATGAACCGAGCTCACCCGCAGTAAAATTAGTCTGGATTAAGTGTTCCCCACGAGCGTGGGGATGAACCGCATACGCTTGCTTCCGTTGCCGTCGCCCACGGGTGTTCCCCACGAGCGTGGGGATGAACCGTCTCTACGCGCACCGCCTGCGGTAATATCTGAGTGTTCCCCACGAGCGTGGGGATGAACCGCGAGGGTCATTGAACTGCTGTTCGTATGCCTGGTGTTCCCCACGAGCGTGGGGATGAACCGAATTATCTCTGCGGTAATCGCTCCCTCTTCACGTGTTCCCCACGAGCGTGGGGATGAACCGTCGATGTTGTTGTCGCGTTCCGTGGCAAGCAGGTGTTCCCCACGAGCGTGGGGATGAACCGTCATCGGGCAGCTCAGTAATATTTGTGCCCCTGTGTTCCCCACGAGCGTGGGGATGAACCGTAGTCAACCTCCGCATCCGAAAGCCGGCGCTTGTGTTCCCCACGAGCGTGGGGATGAACCGATATCGCTATCCCGAATATCACTTGGCAAGCCGTGTTCCCCACGAGTGTGGAGATGAACCTCTATCTACCAGTAGAACCGTGCTATGCGTGTCACTTTAACTATTTTGTCTTTAATTTGTGGCTGGCTTGTGCCTGGCAATTTGCCGTATACGTTCTAACATTGGAGTGGATGTATAGCAAAACATACCGAGTTTTGTCTTTTAAAATCTCAAAAGAAACCAAGATTTGATTGACATCAAATTCATATCGGAATTTAGAATAATGTGCTATCGGTCAGAAAAATTAAGTGGGTAAAATGCTCGAACCTTTCGAGGCACTAGAGTTCAAGCAGTTTGTGAACCGGTGGTAAAAGGCTAAACCTGAAGTAGGTAGTCATTACTTGGTCTTCACTCGGTCTTCAAAATAAAGTGAGAGTCAACCCACTATGATCGCCAACCCCTTTGGTTTTTTGTTTTTCCCACTAAAACAATGGCAATTAACAGCTACCCTCAAGCCTGACCAATATACGCCGTATCTTCTTTATCCGGTGCTTCTTGCGCTTATCCCTGGTATTGCATGGTATTACGGTACGACAGTTTCCGGATGGGCTGTGGGGGATGGCGAGGGCGTGACCCGCTTAACTACGCAAAGCGCTTTAAAGCTCATTATCGCTTTTTATTTCACTATGCTGATTTCGATTGCTGTAGTCGGATATTCCATTAGCTGGATGGCTAAAACTTACGGTGTGGAAACCACGACGAGCAAGGGAATTGTTGTGAGCGCCTTTGCGGCGACACCGTTATTTATCATCGGCGTTGTCGGGTTTTATCCGGTACTCTGGCTCGATTTAAGTTTGGGGGTATTCGCCGTATGTTGGTCTGTTTACCTTCTCTACACCGGTATTCCTATTGTAATGAAAATGCCCAAAGAGCAGGGCTTTCTTTATACCAGCGCAATTATTGCCGTTTGCCTGGTTATTCTGATGTGCATCATGGGCGGTACCGTTATTTTATGGGATAACGGCTTTATGCCTGTATTCACCGATTAAATGAAAATACAAGGGTCAGTGTATTTATGACTTCATCCATTGATCAGCCTGCATATAACTACAAAGTTGTACGCCAGTTTACCGTGATGACTGTCGTTTGGGGCGTTGTCGGAATGTTGGTCGGCGTATTAATTGCCGGGCAATTGGTTTGGCCGGCACTTAATTTCGATGTGCCATGGCTGAGTTTCGGTCGCTTGCGCCCCTTGCACACTAACGCCGTGATCTTTGCTTTTGGTGGCTGCGCACTATTTGCCAGTTCACTTTTTGTAGTGCAGCGCACTTGCCAAACGCGGCTGATTTCGGATCGCCTGGCCGCTGTTGTTTTTTGGGGGTGGCAATTAGTTATTGTTCTGGCTGCTATCTCATTGCCCCTGGGTTATACCTCTGGAAAAGAATATGCTGAGCTTGAGTGGCCGATTGATATTTTAATTGCCGTGGTTTGGGTGAGTTACGCGATACTCTTTTTTGGCACAATTACCCGGCGCAAGACCTCACATATTTATGTCGCGAACTGGTTCTTCGGTGCCTTTATCGTCACGGTGGCAGTATTGCACATTATCAATAGTCTCGCGGTGCCGGTGTCTTTAACCAAATCCTATTCCGTTTATGCAGGTGCTGTAGATGCCATGGTGCAGTGGTGGTACGGTCACAATGCGGTGGGCTTTTTTCTTACCGCGGGTTTTCTGGGAATTATGTATTATTTTGTTCCCAAGCAGGCTGAGCGCCCGGTATATTCTTATCGTCTTTCCATTGTGCATTTCTGGTCCCTGATTGCGGTTTATATTTGGGCCGGTCCTCACCATTTACATTTCACCGCCCTGCCGGATTGGGCACAAAGCCTCGGCATGGTGATGTCACTGCTTTTACTCGCTCCGTCCTGGGGTGGCATGATCAACGGCATTATGACGCTATCGGGTGCCTGGCATAAATTGCGCACTGACCCGATTTTGCGTTTCCTTGTTGTGTCTCTGTCTTTCTACGGTATGTCGACCTTTGAAGGCCCGATGATGTCGATAAAGACAGTGAACAGTTTATCGCACTATACCGACTGGACCATCGGGCATGTTCACAGTGGCGCCCTCGGTTGGGTAGCGATGATTTCCATTGGCTGTATTTATCATCTTGTGCCAATTATGTTTGAGCGCGAACGCATGTACAGCATTCGCATGATTAATATTCACTTTTGGATGTCGACCATTGGTACGGTCTTATACATCGCGTCCATGTGGGTAAATGGCATTATCCAAGGTTTAATGTGGCGTGCTTACAACGCAGACAGCAGTTTGTCTTACAGCTTTGTTCAGTCGGTTGAAGCAAGTTATCCCGGATATGTTGTGCGTTTTATTGGCGGTGCCATTTTTACTGCCGGTATGTTGCTGATGGCATGGAATCTTTATCTTACAGTAACGCGCACAGATACGGATGACGAAACTACCACAGAAGAAAAAACGCCAGAGGCTGTCAGCGCATGAATCATGACAAGGTAGAAAAAAATATTGGTTTGATGATCGTGCTGATTATTATTGCGATCAGTTTCGGCGCTCTGGTGGAATTGGTGCCGCTTATGTTTCAAAAGCAAACTAATGAACCTATTGAGGGCCTTAAACCGCTCCCCGCTTTATCGCTGGAAGGCCGGGATATTTATATTCGCGAGGGTTGTAATGTTTGCCACTCGCAGATGATTCGCCCGTTTCGCTCCGAGACAGAACGCTATGGGCATTATTCTGTCGCAGGTGAACATGTGTACGAGCACCCGTTTCTCTGGGGTTCAAAACGCACCGGGCCTGATCTTGCGCGTGTCGGTGGGCGCTATAGCGACGATTGGCACCGCGCCCACCTCTACAATCCGCGCCATGTCGTGCCGGAATCGAATATGCCCGCATTTCCCTGGCTGTTTTCGAATAAGTTAAATGGTGAAAAAACCGGAGCTAAAATGCGCGCGTTACGCGCGGTAGGTGTACCGTACACCGACGAAGATATTGCCAATGCAAAAGCCGAGGTGGAAGGAAAATACGAAATAGATGCCATGGTGGCCTATTTGCAGCAACTCGGTTTGCTTCTCCAATAAATGAAGGTGAAGTATGGATATTAATTTTTTGCGCGCGTTGTCTACCCTGTTTATTTTTCTGGCCTTTATTGGCATCTGTGTTTGGGCGTATAGCGGCAAACGAAAAAGTGCGTTTGAGGAAGCAGCAAATTTACCGTTCGCTGATGAAGATGAATCACAACGAGGAAATTGATCAAGGCATGATTCAGATACTTAAAAACGGCGTTATATTTTTGAGGGCGTAGGCATGAGTACATTTTGGAGCGCATGGATTATTGTCCTGACAATTATTTTTCTTGTTGCCGTCAGCTGGTTGCTTTTTGCCAATCGAAAAACGTCAGTGAATGCTGAAAACGAAGCTAAGACGGGGCATGTTTACGATGGTATCGAAGAGTATGATAATCCTTTGCCCGCCTGGTGGTTAAATTTGTTTTTGCTGACTTTAATTTTTACGATTGGCTATCTTATTTTGTATCCAGGGCTCGGCAATTTTAAAGGCTTGTTGGGCTGGACTTCGGAGGGTCGCTACGAGCAGGAAATTAAAGCGGCTGAAGAAAAATATCAGCATATCTTTAAGGCCTACGCGGAGGTCAACATAGAAGCGCTTGCCAAGGATGCCAAGGCCATGAAAATAGGCCAGCGTCTGTTTGCCAATTCCTGCGCGACCTGTCACGGCTCAGACGCTCGCGGCAACGTCGGCTACCCCAATCTGACCGATAACGATTGGCTCTACGGTGGCCAGCCAGAGCAGATTTTGGTGTCGATTACTCATGGTCGCTCCGCCGTAATGCCCGCATGGGCAAGCGTACTAGGTAGCGAGGGTTTGGGGGGCATGACAAATTACGTGCGCTCACTGGCCGATGGGGAGGTTGATAAAAACAGCGACAGCGCCAAAACTTACACGAATATGTGTGCGGCTTGCCATGGACTTGATGGCAAAGGGAATATCGCCCTCGGCGCACCCAATTTAACCGATGATATTTGGTTATACGGCGGCAGCGAAGCAGAAATCATGCAATCTCTCGCCAACGGGCGGAACGGAAAAATGCCCGCTCAGGAGACGATTTTGAGTAAAGAAAAAATTCATATCCTCGCCGCTTACGTATTTAGCCTTTCGATGGAGTAGATACGAGTATTTCGTTACAGAAAAGTCTGTTGCGTCTGCTCGTTCGCACTTTGTGTAGTTTTTATGGCCGAGAAAATACCTACAGCAGATATTACAGATCAGCTGCCTGAAGAAATCGGCGAAATCGATCTGTACCAAAAGCGCGAGAAAATCTATACCCGAAAAATTGAGGGTTTTTTTCAGCGCGTTCGCACTTACACTGGCTGGCCCCTTTTAATGGGGTATTTCTTAATGCCGTGGATAGATTGGGGTGGACAGCAATCCATTTTGTTTGATTTGCCCGCGAGAAAATTCCATATACTGGGTTTAACCCTGTGGCCTCAGGATTTTCCGTTTCTCGCCTGGATACTCATTATTTGTGCGTTTTCTCTCTTTCTAGTGACCAAGCTATTCGGTCGTGTATGGTGTGGGTACACGTGTCCGCAAACTGTGTGGACGTCCATGTTTATGTGGGTGGAACAGCGTACAGAAGGCACCCGCAACCAACGCATAAAACTTGATAAAGGCCCGTGGACACGGGAAAAAGTCATTAAAAAAACCTTAAAGCATGGTATGTGGTTGGGGTTGGCCATTTGGACAGGCTTCACCTTTGTTGCCTATTTTACGCCAGCCCGACAATTACTCAGCGATTTTTTTAATTTCTCAGTGAACCCATGGGCATTTAGTTGGGTAGCCATTTTTACAATGATGACCTATCTCAATGCCGGCTGGTTGCGAGAGCAAGTGTGTATGTTTATGTGTCCTTATGCACGCTTTCAGTCGGTCATGTTCGATTCCAATACGCTGATTGTTTCTTACGATACGCAGCGGGGCGAGCCACGAGGTTCACGTAAAAAAAATATCGATCCTAAAGCGCAAGGCCTGGGTGATTGTGTGGATTGTGAACTTTGTGTTCAGGTCTGCCCGACCGGAATCGATATTCGCAAAGGTTTGCAAATTGAATGCATTGGCTGCGCGCTATGTGTGGATGCCTGTAACGCCATTATGGATAAGATGGGATACCCTCGTGGTTTGATAGATTACACTACTGAAAACCGCTTAAGACACAGTTCTGACCAAAAAAATCTTTTTCTTCGTCTTGATGTCTTAGGTTACGCGTTCGCTATCAGTATTATGGTGGGCTTGTTTATTCACGGCTTACTCACGCGTGTTCCGCTGGAGCTGGATATTATTCGGGATCGTGGCGCGTTATATGAGCGGGTCGATAACGATTTCATTGAAAACAGCTATACGGCGCGTATAGTGAATATGAGTGATGATGCTCATACTTTTATTTTGAGCCTGGATACGAATGCTTCCGGCCAGATTATTGGTGAAAATACGATATTTATTTCGCCCGGAGACTTGGCGGAATTGCCCTTTCGGATTCGTATGGCGCCTGATGCCAATCCATCTCCGGTGTTGGCTATCACCGTGAATATTCGTGCTCAACAACATCCACAATTGAACACAAGTACCGAAACGCGTTTTCTCAGACCGACAGATTCAGAATATGAGCGATAAGATTTGGTATCGACAATTTTGGCCTTGGTTTTTAATTGCTTTACCGGCAACAACCGTTATTGCAGGAATCGTCACCATTTTTATTGCCGTGCGTCACTCAGATGCGTTAGTTGAGGACAATTATTACAAGGAAGGTCTGGCAATAAATACCGATTTGCGCAAGTCGCATACCGCAAAAAAATATGGTTTGTCGGCCGATATCTTTCTTGATCGGATTGGCCAAAAATTACTTGTTGATTTGCAGGCGCAAGTACCCCTTGCACTACCTCAAATGCTTAATGTAAAACTCATGCACCCCTTTGATAAAAGCTTAGACCGCGTTTATCCGATGACGCTGTCACCGATAAAAAAACAAAATAACGTGTCCCGTTACCAACAGGATTGGCAGGAAATGCCGGCGACAAACTGGCGAGTGGAAATCACCCCGCTTTACGTCGAAATTGACGCTGAAGAACAGATCGCGTGGCAAATTAAGCAGCGCTTTAATTCCGCGGACGGAGATACTCCGCGATAGCACTATGACCCCCAACCCTCCGGTACTCACGCAAAACCATAATATTTCCCAAAGCCAGGCAGGTATCTGCTTTCATTGTGGACTAGAGCTCAATGGTATTACGGATCAAACAATAGATGTTCAAGGCGAACAAAAGACGGTATGTTGTATCGGGTGCAAAGCGGTTTGTGAACTGATTTTGGCAGGTGGCCTGGAACAATACTATGCTCTGCGCAGCGAGTTCGCACAAAAAGCTCCGATAGAAAAAAAAGCCTATTTAGAGTTTGATGACACTGTATTTCAGGAACCTTTTTGTGATTATGTAGAGGGTAAGCCTAATCGGCGGCGCGCACATTTAATTCTCGATGGTGTCCATTGCGCGGCTTGTGCCTGGTTGCTTGAAACCAGTTGTAAAAAAATTTCCGGCCTTAGTTTTATCAACGTCAATTTACTTGACAATACCTGCATCGTTGAGTGGGACGAAGATAAACAAAAACTTTCCGCCATCGTTGCTCATATAAATGACCTCGGCTTTCAAGCGACGCCCTGGTCTTCGCGTGCGCACAAACAATTTCAGGCACAGGTGGAAAAAAAACAGCTACGTAGAATCGGTCTGGCCGGAATTGTCATGATGCAGGTCGGAATGTTTTCGATTGGGCTTTATGCTGCTGGTAATCAGGGTATCGACGCGGAATATCGGTCGCTGCTTCAGTGGTTTTCTGCGTTGCTGACGACACCGGTTTTACTATTTTCGGCGTTTCCGTTTTATCAAAGTGCCTGGCGTAGCTTACGCCAATGGCATATTAATATGGATGTCCCCGTTGTCGTCGCGTTAACCTTAGCTTATGTCGCAAGTCTTGTCGCAACGATCCGTGGTTCCGGTGATACCTGGTTCGATTCAGTTTGTATGTTTGTCTTTCTGTTAAGTGCAGTACGATATCTTGATAATCGCGCGCGAAATCGCTTTAGCGCACAGGTTATGCAAGACGATATGCCGGAAACGTGTAAAAAGCTGCGGCCGGGTTCAGACGTCGATTTTGAATACGTACCCAGTTTTTCAGTAAAACCAGGAGACCGTATTCTTATTCACCGGGGTGAGCTTATTCCGGTAGATAGTGAATTATTAAGTGAGCAGGGCACTTTTAACCAGGCCAGCGTTAATGGCGAGTTTCGTTCTGTGCACAAAACAGCTGGTGAGACCTTGTTATCAGGAACTATTAATGAAGGAGAAGCCATTTGTGTTCGAGTCGTAAAAACGGCTCCGCAGTCCTGGTTGCAACAGGTTCAGCGGCTCGCTTCCCAGGCACGACATTCTCGCCCACGCTTTCAAGAAGTTAGCGACAGCGTCGCACGTTATTTTTCGCTGGCGGTTTTGCTGCTAAGTGCGATTACCGCCAGTTTTTGGTACATCTATGATAGTCAGCGTGTGATTGAAATCAGTCTTGCCGTATTACTCATCAGCTGTCCTTGCGCACTTTCAATTGCCGTGCCCTCCGCATTAACTGTAACTAACAACTTTCTCCGTTCGCGTGGTGCATTGGTGTGCGACGACAACTTTATCGAAAAGTTATCCCGTGTTAATCGTATTATTTTTGACAAGACGGGCACCTTAACTGAGGGAACATTTAGTATTGCAGCTCAGCACGTGGCTAAAGGTATTGACGTTGAATTAGCCAACCAAATTGCATCTTCGCTAGAGGCTTACTCCGAACATCCTATTGCCAAAGCCTTTGCTGCCTTGAATACACAACCCCTCGAATTACACAATGTTAAATTACATACAAATAAGGGGGTTTCGGCCGAGCTGGAGAATAAAAAAATCAGGATTGGTTCGCAGGACTTTTGTCAGGCACTCACGGAACAACCACCACCGGAATTCAATTTAATCTCTGAGTTGTCCAGAGTTTGGTTGTGTGATGAAAATGGTTGGTTGGCGTGTTATGAGTTGCGCGACAAATTACGCGATCATGTTTCATCTACACTTGATCAGCTTGCGGTATATCGACCGGCTTTGATTACTGGAGACAGTTCATCTGGCACCGAAAAATTTTTTTCTCATTTTGGTTTTAGTGACATAAAAACCAACTGCAGTCCGGTATATAAAATGGACTACATTCGTCAACGACAAGAACAGGGCCAAAATATTGTGATGGTCGGTGATGGTATTAACGATTTGCCCGTGCTGGCTCAGGCAGATGTGTCTATTGCCATGTGTTCGAATAACAAACTCGCGCAGAAAGAGTCGGATTGCGTGTTGCTATCTAATTCGATGGCGTTAATACCGTTATTGTTTTATCAGGCAAAACGCACCATAAGCGTGATGCGGCAAAATATTACGTGGGCGTTGATGTATAATTTTGGTGCTCTGCCGCTGGCGGCATTTGGTCTAGTGCCCCCCTGGGCTGCAGCTGCAGGTATGTCGGTGAGCTCGCTGATTGTGGTGTTGAACGCATCTCGCTTGCGTCATAGTCACCTGGATTCCTGAGGTAAGCGTTATGCCTAGTTTATATATTTTGATTCCCGTGGCGATGATATTTTGCGGTCTCGCGGTTTGGGCATTGTTTTGGGCGCTTGAAAACGAACAATTTAAAGACGCCGATAAAGAAGCCAGCCGTATTTTGTTCGATCAAGATGACAAGCCGTCTAAAAAATAATATTTCGATGCCATTAACACATGCCTGATTTGCCAAATTTAGTTTCTGCTTTTTTAATAGGCATTAGTGGTGGCTTGCATTGCACGGCGATGTGCGGCGGTATCAGTGGTATGCTCGGTTACACCACCCAGCAGAGTAAACAGCGCGCTGAAGTTTTTTTGTTCGTGCTCACTTATAACACAGGAAGAATTTTAAGTTATACAAGTATTGGGTTTATTGCCGGTGGCGTGAGTGGTTGGTTTAATCAACACTCGATGCTGGCTCACTCGCTGCTCGTGGTGCTGTCGAGCAGTTTGTTGATACTCATTGGTATACAGGTTAGCGGGGTGTGGCGAGGCCTTGCTATTTTGGAAAAGCTTGGGGGGAGACTCTGGCAGTTTATCCGGCCGCTGGCGATTTCACTATTTCCGATTAAGACGCCTCTAAAGGCCCTGGCGTTCGGTATGGTTTGGGGCTGGTTACCGTGTGGTCTGGTATACAGCACCCTCGCCTGGAGCATGACATCAGCAGCTCCCCTGGCCAGCGCGCTGCTCATGGCAGTATTTGGATTGGGTACTTTGCCCTGGCTTCTTGTAACAACGTTTGGTGGCCGTCAATTGAAAGTATTTGGCGCTGTTCCGATACTTCGGCAAATACTCGCCGTGATTTTAATTGCTACTGGCGGCTTTCATCTATTTTCCTTTCTCACCACTGGGGCACACCATCACCACTAAGAACTGCCCTTAGATGTGGCGCGAGTCTTGGCGTCGGGTGCCATCAGGCGCCTTGATACCGACATTTTTTCTGATTTAGTCGTAGATCCATACAGATTATGATGCGTGCATTATTGAATTTTTGGGTAAATTTGTGATCTTATTGGATGTTATGCGCGCCAGTACTGGCTTTAAAATCGCTTTATCGCTGTGTAAGATAAGATAGTTACCGTCCCTAGGCATGCTTTCAGTGCATGTACCTCTTCAGGAAGCTACGTCTTATGCATGGCTTGAGCATAACGCGTTGAAAGGATTATTTAATGATCAATAACCTCTGGTTGTATAGCTTCTTGCCGGCCATTCCGGCGCTCAGCTGTATACTTTTGCTCGCCAAGTTGCATCGCAAAAAGGCCGAATGGTATTCAATCAGGCTATTCGCTAATTTGCTGTTGATGAACCTGCTGCAAACCGTAGCGTATATCGTCTTTTCGATATCAGTAGCGACCGCTGAGTACATTGCAGATCTTTATTTGATATCAGCCTACTTCTTTTTTACCCATTTAATGATTTTTGCTTTGCAGTTGTCTAAAGATACGCTCAGCGTTAATCAGACCGGTTTGCTTTATATTTTCCCGTCTGTGTTGACCGTTTTTCACTTACTCGGACTCATGGTTGACAGCTACAGAGTCGAAAATGACGCTTTGCTGCATAACGATGGCCCATTAGCGTGGTGTTTAGACGTCTATATATTATCTTCATGTGTCGCGACTGTAGTGCTGTTTTCCAGGAATATTAAAAGAAACCTAAAAAACCGGATGTTGATGTCCAAAAATGTCGTTGCTCTCTTGTCATTTGCACCGCTGATTGTGGCGTTTTTTATTATTGTGCTGCTTTCCATGACCAGGTACGCCATCCCGGTCGTATTTATTGGTCCTCTGGTAACGCTTTACACATCGTTGGCGTTTTATTACATATCTCGTAAGACAGTTGTTGACCTGTCGATTGGGTTTGGTTTTTTCTGCGACCGCTTAAAGCTGGCTTATCAGTTTTTAGAGACGCACAAGACTAAGGAGGATTTAAAACGTTTTCATCATGCCGTCGACAAACAGTTTATTAAGGAAGCTTTAAAAGAAAATAACTTTCATATTCAGGAGACGGCTGATTATTTGGGAATTAACCACACCACCCTGAGAAACAAAATTAAGTCGTACAATCTTTGTCTCTAGAAAATTGCCCATCCGTGGGCATGTTACTTCAGTGTATATAGTTAGAAACCAGTTGAGCGAAGTCGTCTGGTTTTTCATACATCGGGCTGTGTCCACATTCGCTGATTAACTTCACAGGAATATTGAACTTCTCGAATGTGCTTCTGGCGGAGTCGATAGGTGTAATCCTGTCATTCTCTCCCCAAATAGCGTTCACTGGACATCGAACTTTTTCCAGTATGTCATTCGCCCGGGTCATATTACTTTCCCGCATAAGTCTTGCGATATTGCGGGTGTTATCTTTAAAACTCTCCGCCGTTTTTTGCGTGACTTCGTCGGAGGCTTTTTCTTGGTTGTGGCAAATCAATTCCACCAGGTACTTGGCTATTTCGTAGGCGTTGTGTGGGCTTAATTTGAAGTTCAGGTTCACTTCCCCAAACCCTGCAGAACCGGAAATAATGACCCTCTCAACTCTGCTTGGCGCTATCTTGGCCACATTAAGCGCGATTAGGCTGCCCAGTGAGTTGCCGATCAATGTGACAGGCGATCCCAGGGGGCTAATTTCCTCTACGATGGATGTACTGATTGAATCAATTTTACTGCCGATTTTACATAGCGGTTCTTCGAGCAGCAGGTGTTGAGAATTGGGGATTTTCTCGTGAGTGTCGTCCCAAATCCAACTGCCGCCGAACATGCCACTGATGAAGAACAAAGTTTTTGCGTTGTTATAACGTATCAATTTCATTTTATCTATCCTCATTATGTTAGTTTTTGTGCCAAAAAAAACGTTTTGGCCTCAGCATTGTTGTATAAAGATCATTAGATAAAAATCGAAATGGCTAAAATACGCGTTCAACACCGCATTAAATTTTCTGTAATTTATTGATAATAAAAGTCTTTTTTTTTCTAAACAAAACAACAGGTATTCGAAAAAAATAAACACTTGATAAAGTGTTGGAGTCTGATTCAGGATTAGAAAAAGAGTGATTTTTGTCAGGTATTCGCGCGGGAAAGATAAGTTTCAGCGGCTGAATATTTTTTGAGCAAGTCCCTCAGGGAATAAACGAAAAATTAAGTTTTCTATGAGACTCGTTAGCGTAAACAAGCTGTCAGATTTACCGATGTCAGAACACTTTAAAAAAGAGGAGGTGGTTGAGCTGCTCGGCAAGATTGTGAGACAGCGACAATCAGGCGTTTTAGGTCGCGTTGCGATGGTTGAGCGGGTAGAACTGTCGTCACCCAGATATCTCGTCTATATCGATTTTTTCGACGAATACACTTCCCGCGGAGCATTTTCCAAAGAAGCGTTTTTCAGAGAGTTTACGCTCGAAGTGTAGGGTCACAAGAGCGCCTTTAGCCGTCAATCCCTCCCCGAAAGAACTAGGGCCTGTTAACACTAATTCGATCACCACTGTTGTGGCTGCACATACGCCAATCAAGGCGCGAGGAGAGTAGTTTGGTTATTCCAAATAAACGACGATTGCTACATGGATGTAGCTTATTAGAGCAATGCAGGAG
>JANQJP010000046.1 GCA_028281575.1 Cellvibrionaceae bacterium | reverse complement strand
CTATCGTTTTTTTGGCACTGTTTAGTTTTGCCAACGAGATCTACGAGTTTGTTGCTGCACCGTTGCAGCAATTTTTACCTGAAAATAATACGATGATTGCCACTGATGTCGCTGCGCCCTTTTTGACGCCGTTCAAAATGACGTTATATGCGGCGATATATATTAGCGTGCCCTTTATTTTGTATCAGCTTTGGTTGTTTATCGCGCCGGCGTTGTATGCGAGAGAAAAGCGTATTGCACTTCCCATTCTGGCTTCAAGTATTTTTTTGTTTTACGCAGGCACTGCATTTGCCTACTACATTGTTTTTCCACTCGTTTTTAATTTTTTTACCTCTATCGGTCCCGAGAGCGTTGCTATCATGACCGATATTAGTAGTTACATGAACTTTGTTATCAAGCTGTTTTTTGCTTTCGGTATTGCTTTTGAAATTCCGATAGCCACTCTGCTACTTATTTATGGTGAATTTATTTCCGCCAAAGAACTCGCCTCCAAACGTCGTTACGTAGTTGTCGTTTGCTTTGTCTTGGGCATGCTTATGACACCTCCCGATGTTATTTCGCAGCTGCTGCTCGCTATTCCAATGTGGTTGTTGTTTGAGGCGGGACTTTTTTTTGGTGATGTATTATTAAAAAATAAAATGGATCAAGAAAACGTCGATTCAGATTAGATTCAGTTTCGCTTCTTTAAGGTGTTTCTCAGCAAAGGAGGATACCTATGAGAATGATGTTGCTGAATTTGCCTTTGTTGGCGGTTGTCTTGCCGCTCTCCGCCTGTCATGAGCATTACTACACGAGTGAATATAGCGAGCGTTTATCTCAGCACGCACCTGTTTTAAATGCATTTCATGTCGTCGATTCCTATGGCAATACTTCTGAATATTTGAGCGGCGGGCCTCTGTTTATCTCCCCATTTGAAGATTCTGGGTTTTTTGAGCTTTATTGGGATGTGGGTGCTGGTACCAATTATCGCGTTGATTTAAGGATAAACGACGTGCCCTCGCTCGAATATAGCACGCTAGTATCATCAGCTGTGTGTGGTGGGCAGAGACAGTGTGGGCAAGATAGTTATCAATTCTGTCAATACAGTGCTGACTTGTCGCTTGAGTGCGATCTGCCGGAGTCTGTTGCGACGAGCGGACGGGTGGATATCGCGCCGCTTTTTTATGATATTCCTGAGGTCTTATATCTGATACTTGAGGTGTGTGATACGCAGAGTTTTTATTGTGAACATCAGATGCGAGAGCTTATTTTTGAGTAAATTTGTCGGGTTTTTTCACCGGTATTAAACATAAGGTGTGCGGTTCTAAGTGGCGCAATATACGACAGACTCCAGGTGTCGGAGAATTAGTGTGAACATGCCTAAGCATGTACGACGAAAAGAAACTAAACTAAACGAACTACCGTTTGCTTTGTCGACAGATTTGGGCCTTATTTATGACCCCTCTTTTTCCAGAGATTAAACCCTACAAGCGTCATGATCTGAGCGTGAGCGAGATGCATACGCTTTATATTGAAGAGAGCGGCGATCCAAACGGTTTGCCCGTGTTGTTTGTCCACGGCGGGCCTGGAGGCGGATCTAACAGCTCAGACCGACGCTTTTTTGATCCGCAAAAATACCGCATTATCCTGTTCGATCAGCGCGGTGCCGGACGCTCCAAGCCGCACGCTGAGCTGCGCGATAATACTACAGACAAGCTTATCGAAGACATTGAAAAGATTCGCCAATACTTGGATATAGAACAATGGGTTCTATTTGGTGGGTCTTGGGGCTCTACGCTTAGCTTGCTCTATGCTCAAGCGTATCCTGAGCGCGTTCGGGCCCTGGTCTTGCGCGGCATTTTTTTGTGCAGAGACAAGGACTTACATTGGTTTTATCAAGATGGTGCCGATCGAATTTTTCCAGACTATTGGCGCGATTTTTTGCAACCGATCCCCAAAGAAGATCGTGGCGAACTCATGCAGGCGTATTACAAAAAGCTAACGGGTGACAACGAGTTAGCCAAGATGGCCGCGGCGAAGGCGTGGTCATTGTGGGAGGGCCGCTGCGCGACTTTGCGGCCCCATCCCGACGTGGTCGCAAACTACAGCGATCCTCATCTCGCGATATCCCTTGCGCGCATAGAGGCTCATTATTTCGTCAATCAATGTTTTATTGAGCCCGATCAGGTTCTAAAAAATGCGGCTAAGTTGGCGGGAATCCCCGGCGTGATTATTCATGGCCGTTACGATATTGTTTGTCCACTCGACAATGCGACCGAACTCCATCAAGCTTGGCCAGACGCTGAATTGCACATTATTCGTGATGCGGGGCACTCAGCGAACGAGCCCAGCATCACAGATGCGCTTATAAAGGCGACAAATGAGTTAGTCAAAGAACTCAATGGTGATGGCGACGATCTAAGTTGAGTTTTAATATTCGCCTTGATATCCGCTCAATGGTGATTTGCCCATCCAATGAAAGTATTAATTCAGCGCTCGCGCGCTGCTTCGGTTAGCGTTGCCGGGAAGCTTGTCGGCGAGATTCGCTCAGGCTTAGTGCTTTTTGCCGCAGTCCAAAAGCACGATGAGCCGATGTCTCTTGAGAAAATGGCTGAAAAAGTTCTGTCTTATCGGCTGTTTTCCGACGCCGACGACAAAATGAACCTCAATGTAAAACAAGTGGGCGGTGCCCTGCTTGTGGTGTCGCAGTTTACACTTGCTGCAGATACCAAAAAGGGTTTGCGTCCAAGCTTCTCGTGTGCCGCGCCACCAGAGCTTGCACGCGAATACTTTGACCTGTTCGTAAGCATGCTGCGCGAACGTCATCCCATGGTTGAAACAGGCGTGTTCGGTGCCGATATGCAAGTGGCGTTGACGAATGACGGTCCTGTTACTTTTATGCTGGAGAATTAAGCAGCCTCGAGAAAACGCGCATCTATATCGCAATCTTAGCGTTGTGATGACATTCTGCTAGAATCATGCGCAAAAGTAACATACACCCGAGAATACTATGGATCCACTTTCTGCATCGCTTATCACGTTTGGCGTTATCCTGCTGCTGAGCAGCTGGGTGTACATGCTCTTCTTATCGTTTAAAGAAGATTATACGTGGGGCTTAACCACCTTGTTTCTTCCACCGCTGGCATACTTTTATGGTCTTTTTGCCCTGGATAAAGCGGGATCTGCTGTTGCTATGGCTGCCATCGGCTGGGTCTTGATATTTCTCGGGCTTTGACCGGCCACGCTTTAAAACTTAACAGCGATCTTGGTGAGGGTGATAAACGCATTGACGCCAGGATTATGCCGTTTGTCGACCAAGCCAATATCGCCTGTGGCGGGCACGCGGGCGACGAACATTCAATGGCGAGCACAGTTTGTCTGGCAAAGCGTTATGCGGTTGCTGTTGGTGCGCATCCTAGTTATCCGGACAGGGAAAATTTTGGACGGGTAAGCCTCGATATTGCGCGAGATGTCTTATTAAGTTCCCTGCGGGCTCAAGTTCAGTCTCTCCAAAATGTCTGTAAACACTACACTTATAAGTTAAGCCATATTAAGGCGCACGGTGCGCTTTATACGGATTGTTTTGCGCGTGAGAACCTCGTCACGCTGTTGCTTCAGCTCGCTCAGGAGTTTGAATGTGATCTGATGTTACAGGCGCGTATGGACAACGAGCGACACAGAGGGTTGGCTCAAACGTATGGCGTGAATTTATTGTTTGAGGGTTTTGTCGATCGGGCTTATCTCGATAGTGGCGCGCTCGTTCCTCGCCAACAGCCTCATGCAGTTCATACGGACTTCGATCAAATCGTGGAGCAGGCGCTCGGTTTTCGTGATTGTGGCGGGGTGTTTTCGTGTTCCGGCACCTGGTTGGCACTAAGTGTCGATTCACTATGTGTCCACGGCGACACAGACCTTGCGCTCGATGCAGCACAAGCGATTCATGAAGTATTCCATAGACATCGTTAGTGAAGACGCACTTCTTGTGCGTTTTATTTCAAGCGACATCGATAAAACAGCAGCGCTTGTGTCCGCTGTGGCGACTTCACTGCGCGAGAATTTTTCAGATCGTTTGGTCGATATCGTGCCCGCTTATGACAGTTTGCTTGTCGTCGTCGATTTTGATCAGATGCTGCCTCAGCAGATAAAAAAAGATATTAGAAATTTATTGGAGCAACTGGATGATCGAACGCCACCAGAACGAGGTCGCATAGTCGACATTCCCTGTTATTACGGGCCAGAAGCCGGGCTGGATTTGGCGGAGCTCGCGGCGGGTTTGTGCCTTTCAGTAGAAGATATTGTGCAACGTCACGCAGAGAAAGAATATTGTGTTTACGCCGTGGGTTTTAGCCCGGGTTTTCCCTACCTGGGTTATCTCGATTCAACAATATGTTATCCACGCAAGGCGACACCACGCTCTCGTGTAAGTGCTGGGTCTGTGGGCATTGCCGCCAATCAAACGGGCATTTACCCGCAGGCTACACCGGGCGGTTGGAATATTATTGGCCGAACACCTGTGAAAATATTCGATCCATCTGCCCAGCGTGAAGACGCGCTTTGTTTACTTAGTGTTGGTGCGACAGTGCGTTTTGTAAGCGTCGATAAATCTGAATTTTTGGCACTAGGTGGACAGCTTGATGCCTGAAAAAGCTGAGTACGCCTATCTCACAATAGAAAAACCCGGTGCGTTATGCACCTTGCAGGATCTCGGGCGCCCGGGGTATGCGCGCTTTGGGATTAGCCCTGCCGGGGCGGCAGACAAGTACGCGTTGCTTTGGGCTAATCGTTTATTGGGCAATGCGCCGAGTGCGAGTGCGCTGGAAATTACTTTGGGCAATTTTTCAGCGACATTTGAGCAGAGTGCCCAGGTCGCCGTAACAGGGGCTGCGGTAAATGTGCGAATAAATGGTGAGAAGATAGCTGGATGGGCAAGTTTTTTTGTTGAGGCGGGTACATGCATTGATATTTCGATACCGCCGGAAGGTGTCTACAGCTATTTAGCTGTGCGCCATGGGTTTTGCGAAGCCGAGCGGCTTGGTAGCCGATCTATCACCCTGCGTGAGGGGCTTGGACCAAATGCTGGCGAGCCCTATGCCTCTGGCGCGTTGTTACGTTATAACGCATCTCAGAAAAAAGTGCGCACACGCAAGGTGCACTGGCAGTGTATCCCGAATTTCAACGAAGAATTAACGCTTAGATTGCTACTGGCCCATCAGGGCGAGGACCTAAGCGCTGGCGATCTTGACGCCTTGTTTTGCCATGCATTTGCGATTGATCCTAACAGTAACAAAATGGGTGTCCGCCTCAACGGCCCCACTTTCCAAATAGCCCAGAGCAAAACGAGCCTGGTATCGCAGGGAACAACCATCGGCGATGTGCAATTGCCTGCAGACGGTCAGGCTATTGTTTTACTCGCAGAACACCAGACGATTGGCGGCTATCCAAGACTAGGCAGTGTCAGTCAGTTGGATACCTATCAGCTCGCTCAGCGACGCCCGGGCCAGACGGTAAGATTTCGCCAGGCGTCATTAGAGGAGCTGCAATCGGAACTGCAAAAATTCAGGAAGTTTTTCTTTTAACTATTTGTTTACACTGTCTATAAAGCGTATTGGTAGCCGAGTGTCCACATAGTATCCATCTCCATTTGTACGCCATTAACGTCCTGCATAAGTGGCACGGTATATTCAAATGCGAGACGATGTTTGTTTACCCAGCCCTGTTGGCCAAGCAAATTTATGCCGAATGACAGATTGATAAAGTCTCCACCGTAATTTGATGGATCGGCGGTTTGCACGGGGCCCATAATATTGGCATCAGCGCCATCAATTTCTGCAACGGTTTTTCCGCTTAAACGCAGTGCGACACTTGCAGCTCGGCTCAAGGAATATTGGGCCCAGCCACTTAGGTAGTATTGATCGCCAAGCGTATAACCCTCGTCGTTTTCGCCCAGCCTGATAACGGACCTCGCTTGTGCGCCCCAGCTCACGGTGCTGCCATAGTTGTTATAGGTAATGCCCGGTTCGATGTCGTATGTGCCTGAGCCTAATTGCATGGCGTAAGGCAAGCGCACTTCTGGGGTGCCACCCATTGGCGTTAATATGCGGTCGCGGTTATCAAGAGCACCTGTTGGTAGATTTAGTCCGAGATTAAAATGGACCTTGTGAGACGAGGATTTGCGAGTGGAGATGAGCGCTGCTATTTTTGTGTCGCCCCAGCCTGAAGAGGCAGTAGTAAACTCCCCGCGCACATTTAAGCTTGTTGGACCCTGATAGGTTTTTAAGGTCATTTCTTTATCGACATAATGCGTCATTAGCATTAGCGTGACGCTATTGCTCGGTGCGTACATCAAACCGAACATGTCCATTGTTGTCTCCATATCCTGAGGTACGATGCGCAAAGTCGGGGGCATGCCCGGCATGCCGGCAAACCGGTTGGTCACGTTTGTCACCAAGCTATCGTCAGAAATGTTATCGCTGCCTTGCAGGTTTCCCGACATCGACATTTGCATGCGGCGATAAGAGAACATGACTTCGCCTTTTTTGTGTGTGTGGTCGCCCATCACGCCAATCGGTGCGTGGCTGCTAGCATGGTCGGTTGAGTCGCACACCCCGGTGTTTGCCAACAGGGCTAGAAAGGTACTGAAAATAACCGAGCGATAAATTGTCATGATTCCCGTTCCCCAAGTGTCAGAATATTTGCGCGCGCATGCTAGCAGTTAGCTACTGAATTTGGATGTGACATATTGCCGCAGGTCTTACAATGGCATCGAGTGGTTTGTCGTTGAGCGGGTATGTTGCTGTCTGTATAGTGCGCAGCACCATGCTAATTGGAGTCGTATGTGAGCCCATCAAAACTAAAATCTGTCGACTATGGTCACTTTGACGCACTCATTTTCGATATGGATGGCACCCTTGTTGATAGTGGTCAATTACACGAGGTAGCCTGGACGAAAGCACTGACCCAATACGGTATTCCTGTCGAGCGTGACTATATGCGTTCTCTCGCTGGTGTGCCGACATTGGAGACAGTGATTGCTGTCCTCGAAAAATTTGATATTGATTTCGATGCAACACCTAACGATGTCAGTGATCTCAAAGTGCAAACCGTTAAAGAACTCATGTTTGACTATGTGAAACCCACGGCACTTGCTGAGCTGGTTCGATACTATCGCGGTAAAAAGCCTATGGCGGTGGGCACGGGGGCGCAGACGCAGGAGGCACATGCAGTGCTAAATGAATGCGCATTGCTCGATGCTTTTGGGGCAGTGGTCGGTGCCGATCAGGTGGCTGATCCGAAGCCGTCACCCGACACATTCTTGCGCTGTGCCAAGTTACTCGGCGTCGATCCGGCACGATGTGTGGTCTTTGAAGATTCCCCATTGGGCTTAAGTGCCGCGCAAAACGCCGGTATGGCTGCGGTTGATGTCGCTGTGGAATTAAATATTCACAACGATTACTTTTTGTAGTGAAGGGCCTAAATTTTGATGGAACGCCAATGGCGTGTTTATACGGTTGCGCTGATGCAAAGCGGCTGAAATTGAAAAACACGTGAGCTTGCCTACGCTTTAAAGAAAGCGGTCTTACTTGTTTTGGAACTTAGCTACCCGTGATCGAGGATAACTGGACGCTCGCTGGCGTGCTTTACACACGATATCTAGGCTTTGTCGATGGTCAGGAATTGATTAACGCGTCATTGCAGAAAAGTGGTGACGAGCGCTTAGACAGCGTGCGTTACATCATCGGCGATTGGACGGAGGTCGAACGCACAGAGATTTCTGCGTCGCAGGTGCAAGAGCTAATTTGTTGTTTGACTGGCGTTGCGCGAATCTGCCCGAAAGCGATTAATGCATCGATTGTGCGGCGCAACGACACCAGTACTTCGCTCGTCGCTTGGTACCGTCATCTCGGTGACATCCTGCCCTGGCAAATTGACATTTTTCACGATGTTGAAGAGGCCTTCCAGGCCTACAGCTTGGATTATGCCGCGATGGACAAAACGAATTAATTGCCGAGATGCACCACTATACGGCGTTCTCCTGGTGCCCGTCTGTGTTCCCATAGATATATGCCCTGCCACGTGCCCAAAGTTAAACGTTTATCGAATATTGGAATCGACAAACTTGTTGCCGTCAGTGCGCTTTTGATATGTGCCGGCATATCGTCATCGCCTTCGAGGGTGTGGGTATAGAGCGGGTCGCGTTCGGGAACCAGTCTGTTCAGCCAGTTTTCCAAATCGTGTTGCGCTGATGGGTCATAATTTTCTTGAATCAAAAGGCTCGCAGATGTGTGCTGAATAAACAGCGTGCATAAGCCTTCCTGAATACCGCTGCGATCGACGAGCGAATGGACTTTATCTGTAAATGCAAAGAGGCCCTGTCCAGTGACAGAGATTTTTAGTGTTTCTATCATCAATCTAACTCATTCAATAAGAACCTAACTACTGCAGAAATTCGCGACGCGTGTAACCGGGCGTTGTATTCGCACAGTTTATATAACCGCAACGAACAGCGGTATTGTGTCATAATCGCTGACCCTTGTTTTACGGAATACGGAATTTCGTTTTATATGTATTCTTTTTTTGAGCGCTTGCTCGAACCCTTCCCTCCCAGCGAACCTCAGACGCCACCGAAAGGTATGTGGGCATTTTGTCGGCACTATGCCAAGGGCGCGGAAAAGTATGTCCTGCTAATGGGGTTTTTCACCGGTTTGCTAGCGGTGCTTGAAGTAGCGCTTTACGGTTTTATTGGTAAGTTTGTGGATTGGCTCAATCATCAGGAGCCCAGCACTTTATTTCATGGCGGAGAGGCGACTTTATTGTGGCTGGCCGCTGCAGCGATTTTTTTGTTGCCAATAACGATTTTGATCCAATCTATGTTGATGCACCAAACGCTGCTCGGCAATTTCCCGATGGCGGTGAGGTGGAAAGCGCATCGTTATCTTTTAGGCCATAGCATTGGTTATTTTCAGGACGAATTTGCAGGGCGGCTCGCGACCAAAGTGATGCAAACTGCGCTCGCTGTACGCGAGACCATCATGAAACTGGTGGATGTGATTCTTTACGTTGCAGTGTATTTTGTCAGTGGTGTCGTGCTTGTTTTTGCGCTGGACTGGCGCCTGGCCATTCCGTTTCTGATTTGGCTCGTCATCTACCTTGTGTTGCTGCGTATTTTTTTGCCCAAGCTTGCACAGATATCTCAAAAGCAGGCAGATGCGCGCTCGGATATGACGGGTCGCATTGTCGATACCTATACCAATATTTCCACTGTCAAACTGTTTTCTCATTCGCGCCGCGAATCGGACTATGCCCGCGCCGGAATGCATGCTTTTTTGCAGACGGTACATCCACAAATGCGTTTGGCGACGTCGCTGACGACGGCCGTGTGGACAGCAAGCGCGCTGCTTATTTTTTCCGTAGGCGTGTTATCGCTCTGGTTGTGGTCGGTTTCTGCGCTTTCTACTGGCGCTATCGCCGCTGCGATGGGCTTGGTTCTGCGTCTAAACGGCATGTCGCATTGGATAATGTGGGAGGTATCTGCGCTGTTTGAGAATATGGGCACAGTGCGCGACGGTATGAACACCCTCACGACTCCCAGAACTGTGCAAGACAAAGCCGAAGCCAAGCCCTTGGCCTTTGACCGGGGTGCAATTGAATACCGCGGCGTAAACTTTGATTACGGCAATGGTGAAAACGTCATCGATGACTTCTCGTTGACGATCCGCGCTGGCGAGAAAGTCGGGCTTGTCGGTCGTTCTGGTGCAGGCAAATCAACGTTAGTGAACCTGCTTTTGCGTTTTTACGATATACGAGAAGGCGCCATTCTTATTGACGGTCAAAATATTTGCGATATCACTCAAGATAGTCTGCGCGCCAATATCGGTATGGTGACCCAAGATACCTCGTTGCTGCATCGGTCTGTGCGAGAAAATTTAACGTATGGCCGCCCAGAGGCAACCGACGACGACATTGCCCGCGCGACAGAACAGGCCTCGGCCGACGATTTTATCCGCGGATTGGAAGATGCAATGGGCCGTAAGGCCTACGACGCGCATGTTGGTGAGCGTGGCGTCAAGCTATCAGGTGGTCAACGTCAACGTATTGCGATTTCGAGAGTCTTACTTAAAGACGCGCCGATTCTTATTTTGGATGAAGCGACTTCGGCGTTAGATTCTGAGATTGAAAGTGCAATCCAGGAAAACTTGCGCAGCCTCATGGAAGGTAAAACGGTGATCGCCATTGCTCATCGGCTCAGTACCATCGCTGAATTAGATCGACTGATCGTTGTTGATCAAGGGCGAATTGTTGAACAGGGGAGTCATGATGAGCTTATTCAGCAAAACGGTCTTTACGCGCGATTGTGGGCGCGACAATCGGGTGGGTTTTTGGCCGAGTCTGCATAAAGACTAGAGCGTGCTTACACCTCTAAAAATTAATGATACGTTTAAGCCGCCAAAGGCGAAAGAATTTGATAAAGCGTACTTGATGTCCATTGCTCGGGCGCTGTTAGGTACGTAATCAAGGTCGCAGGTGGGGTCGGGCTCAAGGTAATTTATTGTAGCCGGCGCGTGCTGTTGCTGAAGTGCACAGAGTGTCGCTACAGCTTCTATGCTGCTCGCAGCTCCCAAGGTGTGTCCGTGCATGGACTTTGTTGAGGAAACTGCAAGTGCTGGCGCGTGATCGCCAAAGGTCTTGTGTATCGCTGAGGTTTCGACGGAGTCGTTTTGATTTGTACCCGTGCCGTGAGCGTTGATGTATTGGATATCTTTAGGTTCGAGCTCAGCGTTGAGAAGCGCACTTTGCATCGCCGATGCAGGGCCGTCAACGGACGGCTGGACCGCGTGATGGGCGTCTGAGCTCATGCCGTAGCCCGCGAGTTCGGCAATGATAGGCGCATTGCGTAGCTCCGCGTGCCCGGCTCTCTCCAAAATCAGGCTCGCGGCCCCCTCGCCTAAAATCGTGCCACCGCGCTTGTTGGAAAAAGGTCTGCAACAGTCTTTGGCCAATACACGCATGCCTTCCCAGGCTTTAACGCAGCCAAAGGTTATAGGCGCTTCAGCACCGCCTACAATCGCGACGTCCACGAGCCCCTTTTCGAGCATCATTGCGGCTTGAACGACGGCGTGGCCGGAAGATGAGCAAGCGCTGGTAATGCCCATAGCGGGTCCGGTAACACCAAATTCCAGGCTAATTAAACTCGCTGCCGAACTTGGAATTAATTTAGGTACGGTAAACGGATGCAGGCGTTTCGCTTTGTCCAGATATAAACGCTGATAGCCTTTGTCTTGTGTTTCCTGGCCGCCAACACCTGTACCAAATAGGATGGCTGTGCGTGCGGCGAGATCATTGTCGGTAAAGTTTAAATTAGCGTGACTTACCGCCTCTCGCGCACTAATTAAAGCAAATTGAGCATATCGATCAAAAAAAGGCAGTTCTTTTTCGGAAAAAAAGTGATGTGCTTCATAGCCGCAGATTTCAGCAGCTATGTTGTTGGTAACACTCTCAGGGTCGAATAGCGTAAGCTTTGATACGCCATTTTTACCGTCGAATAAGGCCGTTTGAAACTCTGACAGATGCATACCCAGGCTGGAAATAACCCCCATGCCTGTGACGACAATGCGATCATCCACTAAGCATTTTCCGTCGCCAAACTGCTTACAAGATTGATTACGTCTTGAACAGTGCCTAAGTTAAAACGACTTTGGATATCGTCGCTGTCCTCGATAGTGATATCGAACCTATCTTCCAGATCAAAAATAAGTTCAGCGACGCCGACAGATTCAATCCCAGTATCGGAAAGAGCAACATCGGTTGTCAGCTCGCTTACAGGGCAATCTGAATACCGGGATATTAGTTCGATAACAGTATTTTTTATTTCGGTTTCCATAATCAACTCCAGTTGGTCATACTCCGGGAACCATATTTTTATTATGCAATTTCGCTGCGTGTGAGCATGCGTTGTTGCTCGGGGTCCCATAAAGCTAGTCGCAAACAGGACCAAATGTCTTTCGGTCTTAATGAGGTCTCGTGTGGTGTTTGGAACTCCACGAGCGCATGCATAGTTTCCGGTAGTCGGTAAAAAGGAATACGGTGATTGGCGTGGTGAACATGGTGATAGCCAATATTTCCTGTAAACCAGTGCATGATTTTAGGCATGCGAATAAAGCTCGTTGAGTGCAGCGCCGCGTGCACATAGTTCCAGTCTTTACGCGCGCGAAGCTTCATCGTGGGAAAATTGTGCTGCGCATAGAAAATATACGAGCCCAGCGCTGCGCCAATTAGCGAAGGCAGCAGCCAGGCCCAAAAGTAGAGTTCCAATTGCTGGAAGTAAATCGCGCTAATAAGCAGTAAGGCATTTACACCAATCGCGAGGAGGCCGTCCCAATTTTCCCGGGGTTTGCGTGTGAAGCCTTGAATGCACATGCCGATCATAAAAACCGTGACCCAGCCAAAAGCGATCGTCAGTGGATGTCGTTGAAGCCGGTACGACAGGCGCGCCAACGAAGATGCGGCGTTCCATTCGTTGACCGTCATAATTTTAAATGAGCCAATATTTGAAAACTCGGTCACTGAGGTGCGAGCGTGATGAAAATTGTGAGTTTCTCTCCACGCGCTTGCCGGCGTGAGAGTGAGTAAGCCGTATATCCAAAACAATACATTTGCTATTTTCGATCTGTAGAGAATCGCTTGGTGGTAGTAGTCATGAAAAAGAATAAATAGGCGAACCAAGAGTAATCCCATTGTAATAGAAAGCAAAAAACGAGCGATGTAGTGGTCAACGATTACGATGGCCATGAAGCAGCCGAGCGTAATCGCAAAACTGGATACAACATACCACCAACTTAGCAGCCGCTTTTCATTGGCAAAATGTTTTGTGCGTTGAAGCAGATCTTGGTTCATATGTGCTGTCCCAAAAACAAAACTTATAGAAGGGACGAGACTTTTTCTTTAAGAATGTCAGCTCTTCTGTGCTGTTCATTTGCTATGGAATCGCGAATCTCGGGACCTGAAAAGCGATAAATGGGTGTGCCACAATTGATGCTCACCCGGCCTGGTCGCGGCCATTTTTTGTGAGCTGGCCAAATATCAAAGGCCCCCGATATGCCAATAGGGACGATCGGTGCACGAGTCTTTTCTTGAACAAATGTAACGCCCGTTTTAAATGGTTGCATTGTGCCATCGCGACTGCGTGTACCTTCTGGGTAAATGACGACGATTTCGCCTGCATTGACCAAATCTACCGTTTTTGCCAGCGCAGTACGCCCGCCGCGTGCGCGGTTAATTGGAAATGCGCCAAGGTAAGAGATTATCTTGGCTGTCAGCGGGGACTTAAAATGCTCGACTTTTGATACAAACTTTGCGCGCCGACGTGCAAGTACAGCGATGAGCGTATACAAAACGAAGTGGTCTACATAACTTGTGTGGTTGGCCACAACGATGCATCCACCCGACTTGGGAATCTTTTGAAATCCGTTGCAAAAGGATATCAAAAGTTTTGCCAGAGGGTAGAACAAGACTGCTGTCCAATGGATACGTGGGAATTTCCAAGTAAGTCCATCGGTATGTCTTTTTGAAATAACGTCCAAATGCTTCCTCCCCGAATAACGAAAGCATATAAAATTCGAGTTTTAGAGGCTTGGTCAGCGCCTCGTAAATCGCGTATTTACAAAAAAGAAAACAAAGAACTGCTGCAAACGCCAGCTTAACTATTCCTCAGCTGAGTAGAACTTCGCATGGTTCTATCACAGCTTTCCCAATAAATAGTTAAGCAATGTTTGCTAAATATTATTTGTGCGCCGCGCTTGGCTTATACAACACCACAACAAAAGTAATAAAAAAGTAGGAGTTGTTGAGGTATTTAGCCCGTCGAAACTAAAACAAACGACTGACTATGAGTGGTCCTATATATTTTTTTGTTAAGCGCTAATAATACACATATTTTTCTGATTAAAAAGCGAAATTTGCAGCATTAGTCGACCAACGATAGATGCAACATTTTTTTATTCACCGATATTGTGGCACGGTTGTAGTGATTTCTTTAAAAGCCAACTGAAACTTTCTCTAGAGATTTATTCAAAACAATAACGCAAACCTATCTGTTGACGAATACTGTCCATTATTTTCATATTCGATTGAGTGGCTTCGTGACTCATGATGTTTGATTCGGTTTTTTCTTCTTGAATACAGGCTATGGCGTGTTCAATTTCGTATTCAAATCCGCGTCCTCGAAATGGAAAAGACAGCGTTTCAATGTTATTTCCTATTTTAAGCTGGACCTTTTCGGCGCCCCAAAAATCTTTACCAATGCATATAGAACCTTTTGAGCCATTAACGATGAAATTATTAGGCAGTTGTGAGTGAAAACTAGAAAAGAATTGTGAGAAAACGCCGTCACCAAAATTCATACTCACAGAAATCGTTTCATCTACGCCAGTTGCGCCAATATACGCATGCGCTAGTACATCTTTTAGAGGTTTTTTGAGTAACCACTGTGAAATTGCAACGTTATAAACGCCCATATCAAGCAAGGTCCCGCCGGCGAGCTCGTGGTTAAACAATCTTCCCACAGGATTTCTTTGCGCGACAAAACCAAAACTGCTTTGCAATAATTTGGTGTCCCCTATCGTCTCTTCTTTCAACCAATGATGAATTTGACGATAGGTGGGCAAAAAAAGTGTCCACATCGCTTCCATCATGAATACTTGGTTTTGCGTGGCAAGATCGACCAAAATTTGGTGTTCCCGTGCGTTTACCGTGAAGGGTTTTTCGCACAGCACGGGTTTTTTCGCGGTTAAGCATGTATGTGCTTGCTCAAAGTGGAATCTATGAGGGGTTGCAATGTAAATTGCATCTACGTGAGGGTCCTCGCACAGTGCCTGATAATTTTGATAGCACTGGCGGGCGCCGAATTTTTCACCAAATTTTGTTGCCCGTTTGATATCACGACTTGCCACTGCATAGAGCGAAGTGCCTTCGACAAAATTTAGTGATTCGGCGAATCGTGTGGCGATATTGCCCGGTCCAATAAGGCCCCAGCGAAAATTCTGCGTCATATTTTTTCTCGGTCAATAACATTAGGTGTGGATACGCTGATTATACTTGGTACCCGTTAGAGATCACGGCTATTAACAGGTTCTAGGTATGACTGTAAATTCGGATTATTTATTTGTTTACGGCACTTTGTGCAAAGGCGCGTCGCCGAACAGGCATGAGTATTTGCTTCCCTACTGTAAATATGTGGCCGAAGCTTCATGCGCTGGCGCGCTCTATTGGGTGGGAGCCTATCCCGGTTTTGTTGCCTCGAGTAGCGCAGCTAAAGTTTTTGGCGAAGTCTACGAAATTCATGCTAAATCCGAATTATTTGCGCGCCTGGATGATTATGAACAGTGCAGTAATATCCACCCCGAACCCAGGGAATATCGGAGAGAGACAACGCGTATTCAACTTGAAAATGGCGCAGAAATTGATGCGTGGATCTACGTCTACAATTGGCCGGTCAATCAGCTGCAAAAAATTGCCAGTGGTGATTTTCGATTATTTCAGGCGCAAGAACGCAGTAAAAAATAGGCGACAATGCATGCGCTTTAAAGAACGCGCGCACCGGTCGATGCTTCTAAAATGGCGTACCATTGCTCTCGATTGATTAGAACCGGCGCCTGGCCTATGGCTTTTTTAATGCGCTCTATGTTGCTTGAGCCCAGGATCGGCAGTCCTCCGCAAGGCACACGCATTACCCAGGCATAAATAACTTGCTCCAGTGATTCGGCGCCAAGCTCATCTGCGACGATGCGCAGGCTGTTGCGCACTCTGACATCGCGTTCGTGAGTTCCGGTAAGCATGCGTCCCCCACCCAGGCAAGACCAATAGCTCGGGTTCATACCGATTTGCTGGCACTGGTCTAAAGTGCCGTCATTTAATGGGTTAAGGCACAGCGGAGAGAATTCGATTTGGTTAGTAACTAATGGCATGTCGCAGCAGGATTGTAAGAGCTCGAACTGTGAGGGGCTGAAATTAGACACGCCGAAATGACGCACTTTGCCTTGATCTTTTAAACGGGCAAAGCCCTCGGCCAACGATTGAGCGTGCATCAAGTAGTCCGGACGGTGGACAAGCAGGATATCCAGGTGGTCGACATTTAGATCAGTCAGGCTTCGCTCGACGGATTGCTGAAGATAGTCAGCCGAGTTGTCATAGTGATTGATGGTATGCGCCCCCAGGTCACCATAATCAATGGGGCGGATGCCGAATTTGCCAATAATTTCCATTCGGTCGCGCAGGCTTGGCGCATTTTTTAGCACGCGGCCAAATTGCGCTTCGCTTTGATATACAAAGCCGTGGTCCATTGTGGTTACGCCGATATCGAGCAGATTTTCAATGTAAGCCTGCAGTTCGCTGTCGTTAAATTGCCACGCGGTCTGGCGCCAAAACCCAGCGATATATTGCGACACTTCGCAGTCCTGTTCGGTCAAATAGCGGCGTTGAACACTCATAAATCACCTTCGCTTACAGAAAAAATTGGTAGGCCGGATTGTCTGTCTCATCCCAATAGTTATAGTTCAAGTCGTCTAGAAGTGCCTCAAGTTGCGAACGCTCTCCCGCAGGGACCTGCATGCCGACCAAAACGCGGCCGAACGCCGAGCCGTGGTTGCGATAGTGAAATAGTGAGATATTCCAGCGCCCGGCGAGCTTGGTTAAAAAATCGAGCAGTGCGCCAGGCCGTTCGGGAAACTCAAAACGATAGACGGTTTCGTCCTCAACTTGAGGTGCGCGTCCGCCGACCATGTGGCGAATATGCAATTTAGCCATCTCATTGTCCGTCATATCCACAATTCGGTAGTCGCCGGTGCTCAACTTGTCGACAATCTCGGCGCGGTCGTTGCCATCGGGAGATATTTGCAGTCCGACAAAAATGTGAGCGTTGCTGTCGTCTGAATAACGATAGTTAAATTCAGTAATCGCGCGTTTGCCAAGCAGTTGACAGAACTTTTTATAAGCGCCCGCTTTTTCGGGGATGGTGACGGCGAAAATCGCTTCACGCTTTTCGCCAATTTCCGTGCGCTCGGAAATGTACCGCAAGCGGTCAAAATTTATATTCGCACCACTGTCGATGGCGATGAGCGTTTTGTTTTTCCACTTTTTTTCTGCAGCAAACTTTTTTAGGCCTGCGAGGGACAGTGCACCGGCCGGCTCGGCGATGGAGCGTGTATCCTCAAAGATATCCTTGATTGCAGCGCATATTTCATCGGTGTTGGCAGTGATGACACCATTGATCGTCGACTTTAGCACCCGAAACGTTTCTTTGCCGATTTGCGCCACGGCAACGCCATCAGCAAATATTCCCACTTGACTGAGTGTTGCGCGACGTTTTTTGTCCATTGCGAGTTTTAAACAGGCAGCGTCTTCCGGCTCAACTGCGTAGACCTCAATTTCCGGGCGCACATACTTGATATAGGCGGCCATTCCAGCGCAGAGACCCCCTCCACCCACTGGGATGAAAATCGCGTCGATATGGCCGGGGTATTGACGCAGAATCTCCATGGCAACAGTGCCCTGACCGGCGATCACATCTGGGTCGTCATAAGGGGGGATATAGGTCAGACCTTTTTCTTCAACGAGTTTATGTGCGTGGTCGGAAGCTTCATCATAAGTGTCGCCTATCAGTACGACCCTGCCGCCGCGTCGCTTGACGCCGTTGACCTTAATCACGGGTGTGGTTTTGGGCATTACGATTGTTGCGCTAATGCCCATGTGTTGCGCAGCGAGTGCCAGGCCTTGGGCGTGATTCCCGGCCGAGGCTGCGATGACGCCCTTGGCTTTTTGTTGCTCAGAGAGTTGCAGTAGACGGTTATACGCACCGCGCACTTTAAACGAAAATACCGGCTGAAGGTCTTCTCGTTTTAGCAGCACATTATTGTTGCAGCGCGCCGATATGAGCGGTACGTGATCGAGCGGCGTTTCAACCGCGAGATCGTATATACGTGCGTCGAGAATGCGTTTTATATAGGACTCAGGCATGTAAGTTTGGGCCGAACCTGTTAGGGGGGTTTAGTGAGCGCATACTAATGGAATCGTTCAAGCAAGTCATTGAATTGAAGGGAGAAAATTTACCCGCTATTGATTAAGATAGTGGTTCAACAACCCAATTCAATCGGATAATAAAGCTTGGCAAGTCATGACCCAAGATGAATTAAAAAAGCAGGTGGCGAAGGCCGCAATAGACTATGTGGTTCCCAAATTGTCAGCGCAGGAAATCTTGGGCATAGGCACGGGCTCCACTGCCAATTATTTTATTGACATGCTCGCTGAACATAAGACCCGGTTTCGTGGCGCGGTGGCGAGTTCGGATGCATCTGCAACGCGGCTCGAAGCGGCAGGTGTTCCAATCTTCGATTTAAATAGTGTCGACTCTCTGGGTTTTTATGTTGATGGTGCTGATGAGACAGACGCCCAGCTCAATTTAATCAAAGGCGGGGGTGCTGCACACACGCGCGAAAAAATAGTGGCGTCTTGCGCGAAGCAATTTGTCTGCATTGCCGATGACAGCAAATGGGTGACCCAGCTCGGTAAGTTTCCACTGCCTGTAGAAGTGATTCCCATGGCGCGCGAAGCCGTGGTGCGTCAGCTCGGTGACCTGGGTGGTGACGCCGTTCTTCGTGACGGAGTGGTGACCGATAATGGCTGTGAAATTCTCGATGTTCACGCGCTGGATATCCGTGATCCTGTGGCGCTTGAGGCTGAGATCGATCATATTGCAGGTGTTGTGTCGAATGGCTTGTTCGCTCGTAAACCCGCCGATGTGCTGTTGCTTGGCACCTCGGACGGCGTGCGCATTATCTATCGGCCTCTTTGAGCGTTACAGGCTCTGGCACTGTGCTACAATCCGCGTCCTTTCCTGCATACCCATTAGAACTTCACTGAAGTCAGCTGAAGTGGATGCCAATTAGTTTTAAATAGGCCCTAGCTTGAATAAAACGTCGCTACAAAAAGATAAGATCAGATTTCTGTTACTCGAAGGTGTTCATCAGAGCGCGGTGGAAACGCTGCATCATGCTGGATACACCAATATTGAGTATGTGAAAACCGCACTTTCCGGTGACGAATTAATTGAAAAAATAAAAGATGCGCATTTTGTTGGTATTCGATCCCGTACCCAGCTTACGCGGGAAGTCATCGAAAGTGCTCCCAAGCTTGTCGCTGTTGGCTGTTTTTGCATAGGCACGAATCAAGTAGATTTACAGGCGGCCCAGGAACATGGGGTTGTTGTTTTCAACGCACCATTTTCAAATACTCGTTCTGTCGCTGAACTTGTTATCGCGGAAGCCATTTTGTTGTTGCGCGATATTCCGGCAAAAAATGTTGGTTGTCATCGTGGAGAATGGCTTAAGTCGGCGCAGGGCTCCTATGAAATTCGCGGCAAGACCATCGGCATTATTGGCTACGGTTCGATTGGGGCGCAGGTCAGCGTTTTGTCGGAGTCACTGGGTATGAATGTACTTTTCTACGACGCGATTACCAAACTGCCGCTTGGCAACGCCGGGCAATGTAAATCGCTGCATGCGCTGCTTGTAAAATCAGATATTGTTACTTTGCACGTGCCCGAGCTTCCCTCGACCAAAAATATGATTGGCGAACAAGAACTCGCAACGATGAAGAAAGGCGCGATTTTGTTAAATGCTTCGCGCGGTACCGTAGTGGATATTGACGCGCTGGTGCAGGCGCTTGCCGAAGGTCATTTGTCGGGCGCGGCTATTGATGTCTTTCCGGTAGAGCCAAAGTCCAATCACGACGAATTTATCAGTCCTTTACGCGGTTTTGACAACGCTATTTTGACACCGCATGTCGGTGGATCAACGATGGAAGCACAGGAAAATATAGGCTTTGAGGTTGCGGAAAAGCTGATAAAATATTCGGACAATGGCACGACAATCTCTTCGGTAAATTTCCCTGAGGTTGCACTGCCCGCGCATAAAAATGTGCACCGGCTTTTACATGTGCATCAAAATGTTCCCGGTGTTCTGACGTGTATCAACCGCATTTTTTCTGAGCACAGCATTAATGTTTCGGCGCAATATTTACAGACCAACGAAAACGTGGGTTATGTGGTAGTGGATGTTGATGCGGAATACAGTGATGTCGCTTTGCGGCAGCTGCGTGAAGTCGAAGGAACAATACGCTGTCGAGTGCTGTTTTAGGGTCTGTTAACAGATCCTAATTTAAAAAATCCAGCATTGTGCTAAATACCTGATCGCGCCATTTTTGTGCTTCGCACGGCAGGTGATGCATCGCGCCTTCGATATTGGCGATCTGCATATTAGTGTATTTTTGCGCGAGTAGTTGGAGATTGTAGCGGAAGTCTACCGTTGTATCTTCCGTGCCCTGGATAGTAAGTACGGGCATGGTATTTATTTTGGCTGTCTTAAAATCTCTCGCCCATTTCATCATCGCACCGACCCAGCGCACAGCCACATAGCGTTCTTGCAGAGGGTCTTCTTTTTCCAGAAAGTGACAAAACGCAGTGTCGTGAGAATTTACCTCAAAACCACGCCTGACCCTATGTAAAAAAGGTGAAAGTAGGTGATAGAGAAACTTGATGCTCCGCCACGAGCGCGGATAAATCAGTGGCGCCAGCAGTACTAGCTTGCTGATACGGTGGTTTTGATCAAACAGCAAATGTTTCATAAGTGCGGCTGAGCCCGTGCTCTGCCCAACAGCGTGCCACTGTCCTGGAAGCTGCTCTGACGTATGTGTAATACATCCTTCCACAACACTAGCGTAAACGGAAAAAGAAGAGAGTTCGCCGTATTTTCCCGAGCTTAAACCATGCTCCGGAAGATCAAATGCGACGACGGTGTAGTTATCTTTGAGTAACGCGGCGACGGCGTGCAAAAAAAGGCCTACGTGGTCGAATAAACCGTGCACCAACAGCACATTGGCTTTGGGATTTGCCGGTAACCAGATATGTGTGGCGATGCGATAACCGCATAGATCGAGACTGCCGAAGTAGTGGCGTTCAAATAATCCGTTGAGCTCCTTAAAACCGTAGATTTTAAAGTAGCTGCAATAAGGTTCGTCCTGATATTTGCTAAATGGCTGTTCGAAATTTAGTTCGGGAAGCTTGCCCTTTAGCGCTAATACGTTGTTTTTACTCATTTGCAGTTGTCCGCCTAGGTATCGTTCAGCTTAGCAAATACTTGGGTCGTCTTGGGGGTTTTTGTTAGACTGATGCCCGCAATGTGTATTGATGCTGAGTGTATCTCTTGCCGGGGCCAATAATGATTCGCGCGCTGTTTGTCATAGTTATTTGTTCGATGTTTCTCTCCTGTGCGCTGCCTCCGTATTCGTCTGACAAGGCAGTTGCTGGATGGGTGGAGAAGGTGCGTATCGATCAGCACGCCTTTGACATCAAGGCCAAGTTGGATACCGGAGCGAAAACGTCATCTATTTACGCTGAGGATATCAAGCGGATAAGAAAGGGCGGAGAGCGCTGGGTAAGATTTACGTTGCGACTGACGGATACTGATGACAACGTACATTTACTTAAATATAAAAAGCCGCGCGTACGCCGTGTCAAAATAAAAAATCACGATGGTGACCATGACGCCCGAGTCGTTGTTGAACTCGATGTGTTATTTAACGGAACTGTGCGTAAAACGCAATTTACGCTCGCCGATCGCAGCGAATTTATCTATGGCGTATTGTTAGGCAGGGATTTTTTGGAAGGCCGTGCTCTTGTCGATTCGGATAGTACTTTTTTAACAGAGCCGGACGGTGTAAAAAAATAGTCTTCTGGGTTTATCAGTAATAAGCGCCCAAGTAAAAAAGGGCGCTTATTGCGTGTTCACCAAATCTATTCTGCGGCTCTCGCTTTTAATATTGTGACGGCAGGGAGTTCTTTACCTTCCACATATTCAAGGAAGGCGCCGCCGCCAGTCGAAATGTATGAGATGTCGCTGGCGAGTCCAAATTTATCGATCGCGGCTAATGTATCACCGCCGCCGGCGATAGAAAATGCGTCGCTCTCAGCGATGGCTTTGGCGATAAGCTCTGTGCCCTTGGCGAAGGCATCAAATTCAAATACGCCGCAGGGGCCATTCCACAAAATGGTTTTTGCGTCTTTAAGGATGGCGGCCACCTTGGCTTCAGTTTCCGGCCCGTAATCGATGATTTCCTCGTCTGCCTGAACGTCACTATCTTTTTTCTCCTCGACAGCTGAGGTGTGAGACCAGTTGTCGAATCCCTCTTTCGTTGTGCGCACATCTGATGCGAATACGACTTCCGTTTCTTTGCATAAGCGCTGGGCTTCTGGAATCAGGTCTTTTTCGTGGAGCGAGTTGCCCACCTCGTTACCTGCCGCAGCGACGAAGGTATTCGATATGCCACCACCGACCACGAGCACATCACAAATTTTTGAAAGTGCGTCCAGAACAGTTAATTTTGTTGAGACTTTTGCGCCACCGACAACAGCGACCATTGGACGCGCTGGATTTGCCAGGGCTTTTTCGAGAGCGTCGAGTTCACCTGACAGTAGCGGTCCTGCACACGCAATCGGCGCGAATTTCGCTACGCCATGAGTGGATGCCTGAGCGCGGTGGGCCGTACCAAATGCATCCATGACAAAGACGTCGCAAAGTGATGCATAGGCTTTGGCCAGTTCGTCAGCGTTTTTCTTTTCTCCTTCGTTAAAGCGCACGTTTTCCAGTAAGACAACTTCGCCGTCGTTTAGCGCAATGCCCGCTTGCCAATCTTTTACGACGGAAACGTCTTTCTCGAGCAGTTCACTCAGTTTCGCTGCGACGGGGGCAAGTGAAAACTCCTCTGCGTATTGTCCTTCAGTTGGACGGCCGAGGTGTGACATCAGCATGACTTTAGCGCCCGCGTCTATTGCGTGTTGGATGGTAGGTAATGAGGCTCGAATGCGCACATCAGAGGTAATTTCGCCATCTTGAATAGGCACATTCAAATCCTGGCGAATAAGTACTGACTTACCTTTAAGGTCGATATCCTTCATTAACTTGATTGACATAGAGGGCTCCGTAAGCTGGTGGGAAGGGTTTCACTCGGGCGGCTATTGTACAGAAACAAAGTAGCATTTGCTCGATGCAAAAATGTCTGTAACCAAAGTTGAACGCACACGTATTAACGCGTATATGAAATTTCGATTTAGGACCTTCGTTAACCGGTATCAGCGCCAAGTTTATTCGCTGGCGCTGCACATATTGGGAAATACCGCTGAGGCTGAGGATGCGACTCAAGAGGTATACGAACGCCTATGGCGGCATATGGATAGCGTTGAGGACGACGCCAAAGCCAAACCCTGGTTGCTGCAGGTTACGCGCAATCTTTGTATCGACAAATTGCGCCAGCGCAAGCCGCATGAAGCACTTTTGCCCGAGCTTGTTGAAGCGCCACCCGGCGAGCGACCCGAGGAGTACTTGGAAGCGTGCCACATAAGTGCTTGGCTTAGGCGTGCCATCGATCAGTTGCACGAACCTTATCGCTCGTTAGTCACACTGATGGATATGCAGCAAAAATCTGTGCGTGAGGTGGCCCAGCAATTAGATATGAGCGAAACCCAGGTAAAGGTTTATACGCATAGGGCGCGCAAACGACTAAGGCAATATTTGCAAGGTAAAGCACTATGAATACTCGTTATGAAGATCAGTTACTCGAGCGCATATTTAGCGACGACGAATACGAGGATGGCTTTCCATTGGTTGAGCCTCCCCAGCATCTAAGTCAGCGTTTATATGCTTTGGCGGATGAACAGCAACAGTTGCGCTGGTTTTCTTGGCGCAGAGGCGCAGTGGTGGCAGCGAGTGTCGCGGTATTTGCATTCGTCTTTCACTTCGGTGTTGGGCGCGATAAGCCAATCAGTGAAGTGGAGCAGGCGCGGCGCGATTTGCATCTCGCGTTTAGCTATCTCAATAAAGCGAATCAACGTGTTGAAAATAACGTGCTGTCCACGCTGCGAGTAAATATGCAGAAGGCGACACTTGTGCCTGTGTTATCCATCCAGTTAGAGAGGAAGTCTTAAATGAATATGATGAATCAACTCCAGCGCCTTTGCGCAGGCATGTGCCTGTTGTTTTCGTTTAGTTTAGGTGCCCTGGCCAGCCCGGCAGGTCATATCGACTTTGAGGATTTATCGAAGTACTACGGCGAGCCGAAGGTGGAGGTAAATCTCAATAGCACCCTTATCGGCATGGTAAGCAGCTTATCAAAGCGGGAAGATCCAGAAGTATCCGAGCTCTTATCTAAGCTCGAATTTGTCAAAGTACGTGTCTATAAGCTCCAGGGTGATGTATCTAAGGCGCTTGTGAGCGTCGAAGACCTCTCCAAGCAAATTCGTAACGACAAGTGGCAGCCGATTGTCAGTGTTAATGACGAACGACAAAAAGTCAGGGTGTTTAGCCGAATGACGGATGACAAAATTGATGGCTTGGTCGTTATGGTGGTTGAGCCAAAAGAAGGCGGTGAAGCAGTGTTTATTAATGTTGTTGGGGAAATTGACCCCAGCCAAATATCCAAGGTCACTGAGTCGCTCAATATCGACATGGGGATAGCGCAGTGAAAGTACTGAATATAACGTTGGTGGTACTTATTACCGCTGGACTTGGGGGTTGCTTTTTGGCAACTGCTGGTCTGCACGCCAAGCCGGGTTATGCCGACATGGCGCTGCCGAGCTTTGGCAGTGTCGATAAACGATTTGGCCTAAGCTTGGGTCCTATGGCCCTAAAACCTGTTCGTTGGGCACTGTCGGCGTCCGGTGAAGCTGGTATGGAGATATTTGACGACATTCAAGGGATAAGACTGCGCATCTACGATGCGACAGAGCGGCGCGATCCGCTTGAACAGGCCCTAGAAAAATCGATGCGACAGCTCAAGGCGAGTGGCTGGCAACTCATTGTAGCCGTCAACGAAGCACACGAGCGGGTGTTGGTTATGGTGAATGAAACAGAAGAACACATTGATGGTGTGCTCGCGATTGTCATCGGTCATGAGCAAGCGGTATTTGTCAATGTGCTCGGTGAGTTCAAGCCCGAAAACATTGCACGTTTTGTCGAAAAAGTGCGTTCCGAGTCTACCTAAAGACTATTTTTGATGCGGTCTAATTGATTCAGCATCTGCACCAGCTCTTCGGTACCCAGGCTTTCATAGGCTTGAGCAATAATCGGATAACAATGCTGGCGCGCTTCATCTAACTTGCCCCGCCCTGCGTCGCTCAAATGCAGGTGGGCGACGCGAGCGTCTTCCGGGCTAGCCTTCTTAATAATTAAGCCATGATCAACCATCGCTTTAATGGCCTTGGTGATCATCGGTTGGTTCATCTCCATTATCTGGCTCAGCCGGCTTACCGTTTCGTAGGCGTTTTCTGGCATGTGTGCGAAGTGATTGAGTATCGATAACTGAGTCATATTGAGTTTAAGCGGTTCCAGGGCACGGTTGATCCGTGCCGACAGATGCTGGTAGCAGACAGATAGCGCAGCGATATTGGCGCCCAAAAGTATATTTCGGTTATCCATAATAAATATCTTGACATACATTCCATGGAATGCAATATTGTATTCCATGGAATGTAAATAGGAGGCCACTTATGTATATCGTAAAAATCAACCAATTAAGACACTTGATCGACCAGTCACTGAAGGCATGGCAGTGGTGGGCATTGGCTATCGCCTCATTCGCGGTTTGTCGGTTCACTATGACTTGGCTGGGAGGGCTGTATCAGGCAAGTCTGTTCCCGGTATCTATTTTCGAAGGGCAAACAACTTTTAATGGTGACTTAGTAAAATCTTACTACGCTGTGTTGTTAGAAAATGGCACGCTTGGAAAATATATCGGCGTACAACTATTGGATTTTTTATTAATGCTGACCATGTTTGCTGCGTTGGCTTGTATGACCATCGCCGCTTATCGATCTGTTCCCGATAACAAGATTATCAAGAATATCGCATGGTTTATTGTTATTGCTGCACCGTTGGCGCCCTTTTTCGATGCGTTAGAAAATTTCGTTTCGTTTTTTATGCTTGCTGATCCGCTGCACTTCCCCAATTGGCTTGCGATGCCCTATTCGACGTTTGCAGTCACCAAATTTGCATTATCGGGCTTGGGTTTTATGTGGACGCCTTTGGCTGGTTTTATATCCTTACTGTGGTTCGCGTTTGCATGTGTGCAGCGCTGTTATATCTCTCTAGTTTCTACGAAGGAGTTACATTTATGAAAACAATTGTTGCTCAAAGTATTGCTAGTGTTGTCCTAATAGTGCTGCTAGCAATGCCGACAATCGCGACGGAGTTAACTGTGACGGTAACCGGACTTACTGAAGTTAAAAGCAAAATAATTGTGCGCGTTTACGACAATAAGGATTCCTGGCTCTCGGAGAATAAAAATGACATCTTGGCGGAAAAACACGTTAGTGCAGCGGAAAATGCAGAACTTGTGTCTGTGATTTTTGAGCTCGAAGAGGGGCTGTATGCATTTACTGCTTTTCAAGATGTTTATGATGATGGCAGACTTAACAAAAGCTGGATTGGGATCCCAAGGGAGCCCGTTACCGATTCGAGCAACAAAAAGAATAAAAAAGGCCCGCCCAGTTTTCAATCAGCGATAGTTGAGGTCAAAGGCGGAAAACAACGTTTAGAATTAAAACTCATTGAATATTAATGAAATATATACGCAGTATGGCGATCACAATAAACCTTTGGTTGCCATATTTTTTTATGACGCAACCTTTTTGGAGCCATAAAAAACTACCCAAACAGTAAAATCATTTGAGAAATTACTAAAGCGATGTGCTACTCCGGCGGGTACAAAAATAAATGCGCCCGCTTCCACGTGCACATTTTCTTTGCCGTTGTAAAAGTCACCACTTCCAGAATGAAAAAAGTAAATTTCGTCTCGATCATGTGGTGTCTGTGGATCGATACCCTTTGGCATATAGAGCTCAGTCTGCATTTCGTCATTGACAAAAACGGGTATTGCCAGATTTCCTTCTGGTGGAGGCCCCATCTGCTTTGCTTGCATAAAAGATATATGCGTCGCGAGTTGTTTCATTTCGTTTTCCTTGACGGATAAATTAAGCGAGCTTAGTTAATGGTGTAGCCAGCGGTGTTAGAAAGTAACTGTTTGCTGCGGACAAAAATACCATTACCTCTTCCGATTTCCCGGTCCTCCGCATCATAAACAACAGATTCAGCGATGAATTGGCTTTTATTTAGATTGACTACTTTGCCGATAGCTCTCATTTTACCTTTGGATACTGGGCGTGTGAGGTAAGTTGTAAACGAGGTGGTCAGAACAAATACATCAAACTCCAGTGAGTTAGCTGCAAAAAAAGCCGAGTCATCAAGCATCTTAAAATAGACCGAGCCATGAACGGCATTTGCTGCGTGGTGGAATTTTTCGGAGAGCTCGATTTCAATTTCTGAGCCACCTTCGTATATTTTTAGCCTAGGCATGTAAAACTGGTTGATCGGTGCCCCAAGGTACATGTTTTCTAAACCTTTATAGTGTTTTTCCTTGTCCATCTTTTTCCGCCTATTTGAATAAGAAAATTTAAGGTGTAGTTAGCACACACTTAATAGTTTGTGACATTTCGTGTTGCTATCTCTCAATGAAGTTTTTTAAGATCTTGGCGTCTGAAGCAACATGTCACCAAATTGTCTCACAATGTTATAGAAAAGTGATAATTCCGTGATTTATTCACAGAGGCTAGGTTCTATCTTGAATATGCCCACTCATGGGCTTCCTATCCAATTGATTCCACGGAGAATAACAATGTTAAGAAAGATAATGGCATTTTCTTTGGCGTTTCTGCTCAGTAGTCTTGCTTTTGCAGATTATTATGGCGCGCGGAAGTATGAAGTGACGATCACCAATATCACTAAAGGCGAAGCGTTTACCCCAATTTTATCTGCGACACATAAATCGTCTATAAGTTTTTTTGAATTAGGTGCAGTGGCGAGTGAACCGTTGACAACGATTGCTGAATCGGGCGATATCGCGCCGTTAAAAGCTGTTCTAGACGGATCTCCGCTGGTAAGAGATACGGCGAATACAGATGGCTTATTGGAGCCTGGAAATACGATTACTCTAGAACTTTCGGGTAATCGACATTTACGTCTGAGCTTAGCTGCAATGCTCATTCCCACCAACGATACTTTCGTCGCATTAAACTCGGTTAGATTGCCGCGTCATGGTAGCCGAACCTACTATGCTAAAGCCTATGACGCCGGCTCTGAAACAAATGACGAGCTTTGTGCGAATATCCCGGGTCCTCCATGCTTTGGTGTCGGTGCTTCTCCAGGTGACGAAGGTGAAGGTTTTATTCATATTAGCGCCGGTATTCACGGTGAAGGTGAATTGGCTAAATCTGCTTACGATTGGCGCGATGCAGTTGCAAAAATTGTTGTACGAAGAGTGTATTATTAAGCTGTGACACGAAACAAACTAGAGGTGAAGCGGTTACATGTTTCGCCTCTATCTTTTACGCAAATTCAGTTTGGACGCATCTTGATCCAGCTGAAAACGAAAGTTCTCCAGAATATTCATACCCAGTAAGCCGTCATACTGCTCCTGCTGAAATCTATCGAGTACGACGATATTGATTTTCGAAAGTTCATAGTGGCCCAATGTCAGTTTTTCCAGGCGATATACGCTGCCCTTGGTTATACCGCCAGCGGTATTGAACAGGCTTTCGCCTAAAAACTGGAACTGATGATAGGCTTGTATTTCATCAAAACGTTTTTTTGATATTGATGTCATTGATGCGCCGGTGTCCACCAGTAATTTCAGTGAACTTGCTCGGTCTAGTTCCACTTCGGCGATGTAGTGCTGGCCCAAGCGAGTAAGCGGTAGCGTATATTCCCATGTGTCCGATGATAATTTACTGTGCTCCGAATTGGGTTCGAGCTTGGCAAGCGCCTGCTGCGCGCGTTCTAAATATTCCGGGTCGTTACTTAGCCGCCTATAAATGTCTGCGGCGATGTGAGCGTTGCCCAATTGTAGATTTACTTCAGCTAAACGCCATCGGTGTTGGCTACTATTGACCTCCAGCTCATATACATAATTGTATAAATCGATTATACGAAACCAGTTTTGCTCATTGGCAAATTGTTTATCAAGATCTTTAAGGAATGTGTCGAAGGTTTGGCGTACGTCGTGTCTGGACGAATCGCCGAACGCGTTCTGATAGGCAAACTCATAAGTTTGTGCGGCTTCCTCGAAATAAGCGCGTCTGATGTTGTGTTTTGCAACGCGCAACAATACATCGGTATCATAATAATAAAAGCTTAAGAAAGCGTCTGATAAATCGACAAATATATCATCGTTGTTGATGTTGGCATCAAGGTGGCGCAATAGAAAATTTTTATATTTCGGTAATTTTCTATCGCTGATCTCATCTTGATCGAAGTAAATTTGTGCGGCGTTCTCGTACTCGCCGCTGGAAATGGCTTGCTTAAATGCATCGAAGGGGTAGTGCGGATTAAATTGAAGAGCGTTATCTTTTACCTTGGTATTTGTAGCGGGTGGTGGTGATTTTTGTGTCTGGGGTAACTGTTGTCTAGCGAGTGTCACGGTGTTCTGTGTTTCTGGAATATCTTGCGTGACACTGTGTTTGCCGGCGAAAAAGCCGCCTGCAAAACTCAGTATGACGATCAATAGAACAGAGATTCTATTGATCATTATTTCGCGTCACCTCTTCCGCCAGGGCTTTTAATAGGCGCTGCATCGCTACGGCGCGATGACTTATGGTGTTTTTTTCTTCTTTATTCAGTTCCGCCGAAGCACATTGATGCGTCGGTACCCAAAAGAGTGGATCGTAGCCAAAGCCACCCTCACCGCGCGGTGTCTCTAGTATTAAACCTTCCCATTGTCCGTGGGCGATAATCGGTGTTGGGTCGCTACAGTGTCGCATATAGACGAGCACACATTGATATCTGGCACTTCGTTGGTTGCCCTCGAGCCCGTTCAGTGCCTCGAGTAATTTTTTATTGTTATCCTCATCGTTCGCGCCTTCGCCTGCGAAGCGTGCTGAATAGATGCCGGGGCGACCATTTAGCGCATCGACTTCAATGCCCGAGTCGTCAGCAATTGCCGGTAGTTGGGTCATTTTGCTCGCATGGCGCGCTTTGAGAATAGCGTTTTCAACAAAGCTTAAGCCGGTTTCCTCAACCGATTCAATACCAAAATCTGCTTGCGCCAGCACATCAAAGCCTGCGCCTACCAGCAGGTTCTTAAACTCACGCAACTTGCCGGCGTTATTGCTGGCCATCACCAATTTTTTCATGGGTCCGAATATATCTTCTTACTGAATTTCATTTTTAAGGCTTCGTACTCGCCATCTGGAATGACAGAAAGTTCGAAATGCACTACTTCCTCGCCGGAGATACGCACGGGGGCGATATAGTAAGTTGCCGTTTTTTCCCGGATTTCGAGAAAGTTGAGTTTTTTCTGTTGCTGCAGCAGGTTTGTGACTGTGCCTTCAACTCTTCCGGGCAGTGCACCGTATTCTCCCCGCCTGCTTATAGATACATTTATAAGGTTTTCGTACTTGCTGCGTTTAATCCCGTAGTTTGCAGCGACTTCCGGTTGGATAAATGTACTGCTGAGCAAAGTATAGTAAACGGAGTATTCGGCGAAGTCGCTATGGTCATTATACTCTTCAGCAAGGCTTGTGCTGACGGCTAACATAAATAGTAAATATAAAATGTAGCGTTGCATTGTTAATTTTTGCTCACTCGATAAAGTGCTGTTTCGCCAAATAAATTTGGGTGTAAATTTTGCAATGATCTGCCCAGCGAACGCGTAGTGATAACTTGACGGTTAATTATCGTTGCGTGCACTTGTTTACACATAAAATCAAAATCTTTAAATGTACAAAAATGAATGTTCGGTGTGTTGTACCATTCGTAAGGAAGCAAATCCGAAACCGGCATGCGGCCATTTATGCAGAGGTGCCAACGCGCTTTCCAGTGACCGAAATTAGGAAATGTAATGATGCACTCTTTGCCAATGCGCAACATCTCCGCAAGCGCTGCTTCTGGCCGCTGCAGTGTTTGAATTGCTTGCGACATAATTACTGTATCAAAACTCTTGTCGCTAAAATTACTAAGGCCTTTTTCGATGTCTTGTTCGATCACATTTATTTTGTTTTCGATGCAGCCGAGAATATGATGTTCATCGATTTCAACACCGTAACCGTGAACATTTTTTTCTTGTTGTAAACGTGCGAGCAAAGCACCGTCGCCGCAACCCAAGTCCAATACTTGTGCACCGGCGTCAACCCAATTAGCTACTATTGAATAGTCTAGCCGCATCAGTCTGTCTCAATTTGGTTCATGTATTTTAAGAACAGGTTCCAGTAGCGTTGCTGCCCTGGGACTAAGAATGCGTCGTGGCCGTAGTGGGAGTCAATTTCGGCATAAGCCACGTCCTTGTTCGCTTGCATAAGCGCGTTGACTATTTCGCGTGAACGCTCGGGCGCAAAGCGCCAGTCGGATGTAAAAGAAATAACGAGAAATTTACACAAGGCGTTGCGAAACGCAGCCGCAGCATCGTCGTCGTATTCGCGCGCCAAATCAAAGTAGTCGAGCGCTTTTGTCATTAAAATATAGGTGTTTGCATCAAATGCGCGCGAGAAATTATCCCCCTGGTAGCGGAGATAACTTTCTATCTGAAATTCTACCGGTTCCTCGGTCCCCTGCTTAAACGTTCCCGAGCGCAATTCCCTGCCAAATTTTTTGCCCATACCATCATCGGAAAGGTAGGTTATGTGACCGATCATTCGTGCGACCGAAAGACCTTTGTGTGGCAGCGTGTTGTGGTCTAAATAATCGCCGCGATAAAAGTCGGGGTCAGACGTAATTGCCTGGCGTGCAGTTTCATTAAACGCGATATTTTGTGCGGTCAGTCGCATTGATGATGCGATCACAATGCAATGCCGCAGGCGCTCTGGATATTCAAGTGCCCAGCGCATGGCTTGCATGCCGCCGAGGCTGCCGCCAATGATGGCAGCCCACTGTGTTATGCCGAGGTGGTCAGCGAGCTGTGCTTGACTGTTCACCCAGTCGCGTACGCGCAGATGTGGGAAACTTGATCCCCAGGGTTTACCTGTTTCCTGATTAATTGACGATGGCCCAGTCGAACCGTGGCAACCACCGATGTTATTTGGGCAGACAACAAAAAATTTATTTGTATCGATAGGCTTGCCTGGGCCGACGTAGTGTTCCCACCAGCCAGGTTTTTTATCGGTGTCGCTATGGTAACCCGCGACGTGGTGGTGTCCGGACAGCGCGTGGCAAATGAGAACCGCATTTGATTTAGCGCTATTCAGCTCGCCATAAGCTTCGAACACCATTTCATATTCGGCGAGCGTGCGTCCACAGGCGAGTAACAAGCCGTCGTTAAATTTAACCTTCTGCGGGACTACAATGCCGACTGAGGCTGGTTGCGCGCCGTCGGGCCTAATGTCTGTCATATTTAGTTCGTGTGTTAGCTGTTCAGATCAAAAGCCGATAATAAGCGCTGGAAGTAATTGCACGGATGCAGCAGTGGCGTCGAGTATCATTTGCAAAATAATAATGCCCATAAAAGCAAAAAATACCGAAAAATCCAGGCCGCCCAGTGACGGAATAATATTTTGGATCGGACGCAATATGGGTGTCGCCAATTCGCGCACAAGCATCAGTGCGGGGTGCTGGCTGTAGGGCGCAATGAAACTGCTAATCGCTAACGCTAGCAAACAAACAATATACATATATGTGACTATCTTGAGTATGCCCAGCGCTCCCCAAATGAGGACATTTGCCGGGTTGTAAAATGTGCCTGCATAGACGAGGTATATAAGTTCAGCGATAAGTAGTTGGACCAGCAATGCGAGAATAATTGCCGCAATGTCAACGCCAAAGATTCCCGGGATTACCCGGCGTAATGGAATGAGTACTGGGTTGGTAACCTTTACTATGGCTTGCGAAAATGGATTGTAAAAGTCCGCGCGCACGAGTTGTAAAAAGAAGCGCAAGATCACCATCATTAAAAATAAGAAGCCCAAGCTCTCAATAACAAACGCCAGGATGTTTTGAGTAGTGTTCATGTATTTTTTCCTAAATGCATTATGGTTTTTTTTCCTGCTCTTCTGACAGTTCGTGAGCGCGTTGCGCGCAAGCCTGCATTGCGTTGTTGACAATGCTATGTAAATCATCGGACTGAAATGACAGTAATGCCCTTTCAGTTGTGCCATTTGGCGATGTGACTTTTTTTCTCAGAGTGGCAATATCCACATCGCTGTTTAGTGCCAATTGAGCTGCGCCATTAGCCGTTTGAGTGGCCAGCTGTGTTGCGGTTTTGTTATTGAGGCCCAGTCTTTCTCCCGCAGCAATCATCGCTTCAATAAATAAAAAGAAGTAGGCCGGCCCACTACCTGATATGGCCGTTACCGTATCGATTAACTTTTCTTCCGGTATTTCAACCGCTATGCCGACGCAGGAAAAAATGGCATTTACGTGTCTGATGTGTTCTGCGTTTGTTAATTCATTGCAAAAAAAACCGCAGGCCCCTGCACCCACCGCCGATGGTGTGTTTGGCATACAGCGCACGATGGGTAAATCACCGAGCCAGGAGGAGATACTTTCGATGCGGATTCCTGCAGCAACTGAAACAATTAGCGGCTTGTGACCTAAACGCGAGACGATACCCGCGCAAACTTCCCGCATGCGTTGTGGTTTTACGCTGAGTATAACAATATCGGCGTCTGCGCATGCAGCGCTGTTGTCGGCGTACGCTGCAATCCCAAATTCACGATTAATTTTCTCACGGGTCGACGTGCTCGGTGCGCTAGCGCACAGTCGGTTCGTGTGTATTCCATTGTTTATCAGGCCACGAATAATAGCTTGGGCCATATTACCGGCGCCGATAAATGCAATTTTTTTGATGTCTATGTTATTCAAGTGCGAGTTACTGCCTTTTGCCAAATAGTGCGGTGCCAATTCTAACAATTGTGGCGCCCTCGGCAATCGCAGCTTCCAAATCGTTGGACATGCCCATCGATAAAGTGTCCATGTTAAGCGCGTGTCGCTGGTTAAGTTGCATCATAAGCACCGACGTAGACTTAAAAATGTCACGTTGTTCAGCAACGGTCTCGCGCGGTCGTGGAATGATCATAAGGCCGCGTACATACAAGTTGGGCAGATCTTTAATTTTGTCCAGGAGTTCATCCACATCAGCCAGGTCTGCGCCCGATTTCGCCGCTTCCTTATCAATATTGACCTGAATACAAATATTTAAAGGGTTAAGGCCGGGGGGGCGGTGTTGGGACAAGCGCTCTGCAATTTTAAATCGGTCGACGCTGTGCACCCAGGCAAAGTGTGAAGCAAGCGCTCGCGTCTTATTGGATTGAATTGGACCAATAAAGTGCCATGTGATCGCCAGCTCTTTAAGTTGCTCCTGTTTGGCGATGGCTTCCTGCAGGTAGTTTTCGCCAATATGTGAGATGCCCGATGCGTATGCATCAGCTATTTTTTCGGCGGGTTGTTTTTTGGCAGCACCCAATAGCGTTATTTCGTTTTCATTTCTTCCTGAGGCTGACGCGGCTGCGCGTATTCTGTTTTTAACTTCCGATAGTGTGTCGCTAATTCTGTGCATATACTTATACGTAATCTGGTTCGACTTCGCTGCATAATGTGTTACCAAACGCATGCAGCAGCGGCGGCTGTCGGCTTGTGGTAACTTTCCCGTCTCTGTGCGGCAGCCTGTGACCACTGACTTGCGATAGTCGGCTATTGTAGCGCGCTTCGCAAACTTTCCCGTAAAGATTAGGGCGATTTATGGATATAACAGAACTTCTCGCATTCTCTGCTAAGCAAGGTGCTTCGGACCTTCACCTTTCGGCGGGCTTGCCGCCGATGATCCGTGTAGATGGTGACGTCAGGAGGATCAACGTGCCACCCATGAAGCATAAACAGGTACATAGCCTGATTTATGAAATCATGAATGATAAACAACGCAAAGATTACGAAGAATTTTTGGAGACCGACTTCTCCTTCGAGGTCCCAGGCGTTGCGCGTTTTCGGGTTAACGCGTTTAATCAGCATCGCGGATCTGGTGCGGTGTTTCGAACCATTCCATCAAAAGTTTTGACGATGGAAGAGCTTGGTATGGGGCAGGTCTTTCGCGACATCGCGTCCGTGCCCCGTGGTTTAGTACTCGTCACCGGGCCGACAGGGTCGGGTAAGTCGACAACGCTGGCGGCGATGATGGATTTTATCAATGAAAATAAATACGAACATATTCTGACCATTGAAGATCCAATCGAATTTGTGCATGAAAGCAAAAAATGCCTGGTGAACCAGCGCGAAGTGCACAAGGATACACACGGTTTTGCTGAAGCATTGCGCTCGGCCTTGCGGGAAGACCCGGACATTATTCTTGTCGGTGAGATGCGTGACCTTGAAACGATTCGCTTGGCGCTTACTGCGGCGGAAACGGGGCACTTGGTTTTTGGCACCTTGCATACGACGTCCGCGGCCAAAACAATTGATCGGGTTGTTGACGTTTTCCCTGCAGCCGAAAAGGCCATGGTGCGCTCGATGTTGTCGGAATCGCTGCAAGCGGTAATATCGCAGACATTATTGAAGCGTAACGGCGGCGGACGAGTTGCTGCGCACGAAATAATGCGCGGAACTTCTGCCATTCGTAACCTGATTCGCGAAGATAAGGTTGCACAGATGTACTCGGCAATTCAAACAGGTGGCTCTGTGGGTATGCAGACAATGGATCAATGTCTGGCCGATTTGGTTGAGCGCAGGATCGTCATGCGTGATGTTGCGCGTGAAAAAGCCAAAATGCCGGAAAGCTTCTAGGCGGAAGCGGATAGTTTGGGCAATATAAATACAATTAAGGTGCAGCAGTTGGGAAAAACTTATGGAACTTGATCGCCTACTTTCGTTGATGGTGGAAAAACAGGCCTCCGACCTTTTTATTACGGCCGGTGTGCCTCCTTCTATCAAGGTCCACGGTCGTATTGTGCCCGTTTCGACAACCCCGCTTTCGCCGGAAAAGGCGCGTGAGACGGTGCTAAGCGTTATGAATGAGCGCCAGCGCAAGGAGTTTGTCGAGGCTAAAGAACTCAATTTTGCGATAAGTGCACGCGGTGTTGGACGGTTTCGGGCGAGTGCTTTTTTCCAGAGAAATCTTGCCGGCATGGTGCTACGCCGTATTGAAACGACGATTCCCAGTATCGATGAATTGGGTTTGCCTGAGATTATCAAAGAGCTCGCGATGACAAAGCGCGGCCTGGTTATTTTTGCCGGTGCGACCGGCACAGGTAAGTCCACCTCGTTGGCAGCTATGGTGGGTCATCGCAATCGAAATTCCAAAGGTCATGTGATCTCTATTGAAGACCCGATTGAATTCATTCACCAGCATGAAGGTTGTGTCATTACTCAGCGGGAAGTGGGTATCGACACCGAATCGTTTGAAGTGGCGCTTAAAAATACTCTCCGCCAGGCTCCGGACGTTATTTTGATTGGCGAGGTGCGCTCGCGCGAAACGATGGACTACGCGATTGCTTTTGCAGAAACCGGACACCTTTGCTTGTGTACGCTTCACGCCAACAATGCCAACCAGGCGCTGGATAGAATTATCCACTTCTTCCCCGCTGATCGACACGACCAATTATGGATGGACTTGTCGCTCAATATGCGCGCGATTGTCGCACAGCAGTTAATTCCCACACCCGATGGCAACGGACGGCGCGCCTGCCTGGAGGTTTTTCTGAATACACCGCTGGCTGCAGACCTCATTCGCAAGGGGGCGGTGCACGAGCTCAAAGACCTGATGCGTCGCTCGACTGAAGTTGGCATGCAGACTTTTGATCAGGCGCTTTATGAGCTTTACGATGCGGGTGAGATCACTTATGAAGATGCCCTCGCCCATGCCGATTCGCCGAATGATCTGCGTCTTAGAATCAAGCTTGGCTCAGAAACAGATTCTGAATACCTGTCACATGCTGCCGATGAGCTTGAGATTCAAGATGAGGACTCAGGAGACTTTAGGAACTTTTAGTATTTAATGGGCTGCGCCTACTGTGAGCGCCACCAGGACTCGAGCAGCAGGCGGGCGGCGATAGAGTCGACCGGCGCGTTTGCGTAATCTCCCCGATGACCGCGCTCGGACGCAATCTGCTTGGCTTCTCTGGTACTCAGTCGTTCGTCGACAAACGCCACGTCGATGTGGAATCTGCCATGCAGTCGTTTGCCGAACTTTTGCGAGCGACGTGCTAACTCCCCTTCGCTGTCATCCATATTTAACGGCATGCCGACAACCAGAATGCTCGGTTGCCACTCGTCGATCAGTGCAGCGACATCTTCCCAGCTCGGGATGCCGTCGCGCGCTTTGAGCGCATTTAATTCTCCTGCGCTTTGGATGAGGGACTGACCGACAGCGACGCCAATATTTTTTAGGCCGTAGTCAAAGGCTAATGCGGTAAAACCTGCCATCGGCTAGGCGTGACCTGCGGAGGAAGAAATAAGGTTGATATCGACGCCGAGTACTTTAGCGGCTTCAATCCATCGCTGTTCGGGTGGTATATCAAAAATAATTGCAGAATCTGCAGGCATTGTGAGCCAGCAATTTTTGGAGAGTTCGTCTTCGAGTTGACCGCTACTCCAACCGGCATAACCAAGCGCCAGTTGCGCGCTTTGAGGGCCTTTATCTTCAGCCATGGCCTCAACGATGTCTTTAGAAGCAGTCAGGCATATCTCGGATGTAATGCGCATGGTGCTTTCCCAGCTGCCCTGATCTCTGTGCAAAACGAGGCCTTGTTGCGCGTTAACCGGGCCACCGGCGAGAACTTGCAAACCTCTAATACTGGGTGCCGTGATCAGGTCCAGTTGATCGAATACATCACCGAGGGTAATGCCGAGTGGGTGATTGATAATGACGCCCATTGCGCCTTGTTCATTGTGATCGCAAATGTAAGTGACAGATTGAGCAAACAGGGAATCCTCCAGCCCCGGCATGGCGATCAAGAACTGATCTTTTAGGCTGGCGAAGTTCAAAGCTTGTTTTTGTTCATTTTTTCCCATTGTGCCCACCGCCACAATCGGCTCGCTTTGCGTTAGCTGAATCCACGAACCAGTAGTGTTGAGAGTTACGGACTAATTATTGGTGCCGAATAACGATAAAGCAATACCCTTAATCGGCTAGAACGCGACCTACAGCGAAAGATATCTTTGAGCCGAGTTATGAGGATGTAGAGAGGCCTGTGATTTCGAATTTCCAGGTGCGTATGATTTCAAAGATGTCCGTACTTTTTTTAATTTCCGGGGGAAATGGGTCAAATGGCGCAGAAAGTCGAATGATTCTGAGTGCCGCGTCATCCAAAATAGCATGCCCCGATGACTCGAGTATCTCCACATCCGCGATACTGCCGTCGGCGCGGATTTTGACTGACATGCGTAAATTGCCGAAGATGGATTTGCGAATGGCCTCTTTAGGGAAGTTTTTGTTGCCCACACGCATCACCTTTTGGCTCCACTGATTGTAGTAGGCCGCTTCGTCTGAGGATTTTGTTGTGACGGAGGTGTGCCGAGTTATGCGGGGTTCGTTCGCCCACTGCTGTTTGTCATGTTCCAATTTAGCTTTTAGGCTCGCATATTCCTGCGAGTAAGGCTCATTGACTTCCACCGGCGCGTCCGACGCTTCCTTGATGGCCGATTTATCAGTTTTACTCTGGGTTTCAATTTTGCGCTTGGCGTCGCCAAGGGTAGTGACAAGCTGTTGTTTTCGGTTGTCTTCAACGTGGCGTTTTTGCTTCGGTAAGGGATTGACCTGGTTTACCGTAACGTCAGCCATTTTTGCGACCTGATCTGTCGTGAGCTCTTTTACCTCTTTCTCGGTGCCGCTGCCCTCCTGGTCGTATTGCGCCAGGAAGTCAGCTTTGTCCGGTGCCTTTTGGCTTTTGTGGGTCGCCAATGTGATATTGAGTGTCGGCGCGATTTTATCGCGTTTGCTAATGGTAAACGTCACGCCAAAGATAAGGACTGCGTGAACCGCAGCTGCAAGAAATAGGGTAAAGCTGAGTCTATCCGAGCTATCAGGCATGTTGTTTAAGTGCTTCCAGGGCCACTACCAAACGTGCGCCGATATTCGTATCAAAGGCGTCATCGATTTCGCGAACGCAGGTCGGGCTTGTCACATTTATCTCAGTCAAATAATCGCCAATGATGTCCAGTCCAACAAAATATAGCCCTCTTTCAAGCAGTGAGGGCGCAACTTGCGCAACAATCCATTTGTCTCGCTCGGTCAGCGCTTGCGCTACGCCATTTCCCCCCGCGGCCAAATTGCCGCGAGTTTCTCCCTGGGCGGGAATGCGCGCCAAGCTATAGGGAATAGCCTCACCGTTAACCACAAGTACGCGCTTATCCCCCTGGGTAATTTCCGGCAAATACTTTTGCGCCATTATGTAATTCTGGCCGTTATTGGTAAGTGTTTCTATTACCACACTCACGTTTGGATCGTTTGGTGAACACCGAAATATACCGGTGCCGCCCATGCCGTCCAGCGGTTTATATATGACATCGCTGTGTGCATTGTGAAAAGCGCGCAAGGTTTGGCTATCGCGACTTACAAGGTGGGGCGGACAACATTGTGGAAAACGCGTAGCAAAAACTTTTTCGTTGCAGTCGCGCAAACTCGTCGGGCGGTTGACAACGAGACAGCCCTCGAGTTCGGCCTGCTCCAACATGTATGTTGCATAAATGTATTGGCTGTCAAAAGGTGGATCCTTGCGCATTAGAATAATGTCGAGCTCACCTAAAGGGAGATCTTGTGCGGTACCCAGGTCAAACCAGTGATTCGCGTCTGCGTGCACTTTGAGAGGGTGCATAGTGGCATAGGCACGTCCAGACTCAATGCGAAGATTGTGCATCTCCATATAGAGTAATTCGTGACCGCGCGACGCCGAAGCGAGCAAAAGTGCGAGCGTCGTGTCCTTTTTATAAGTGATATCTGCAATCGGATCCATAATGACGCCGATGCGCATTTGTTTGGCCAAATGTGTGCTCCAGGTTCAAAAAACGGTGAAAAATTGGAATTCCCGCAAAACAGTTGATCAAAGTGTCAAAAGATATTGGCGAAAACGCGACTTATGGACAATTATAAGTTTTATTAGCCTGTATTCGAAAGAAGCAGTCGCGAATCTGTGGCCGAGTTTGGAATCGGGACTTTTCTATTTCTTTCAAGCATTTATAGATTAAACTGGGAAACTGTGTTAAAAGTTCGCTCTCTCAATTTGTACGGATTTAGCGCTACATTCAGGCGCACATATTTTCCGAGAAACAATAACTAAGGTCTGCATTATGGAAGTCAATCTCGAGCACCTGAAAGTGATGGTGATTGATGATAGTAAAACTATTCGAAGAACGGCTGAAACGCTGTTAAAGAAAGTTGGATGCACCGTTGTAACTGCTACTGATGGTTTTGACGCACTTGCTAAAATTGCGGATACCCGCCCTGACATTATTTTTGTCGATATCATGATGCCTCGCCTCGACGGATACCAAACTTGTGCACTAATTAAAAATAACAGCGAGTTCAAATCAACACCAGTCATTATGTTATCTAGTAAAGACGGTTTGTTCGACAAAGCCAAAGGTAGAATTGTCGGGTCCGACCAATATCTGACTAAACCATTTAGTAAAGGTGAATTAATCGGTGCGATCGAAGCACATGTCGGGAATAAGTAAAGCCGCGTAAATTATCAAATAACACTGATTTTCTGGAGCAAAAATGGCCAAGATACTTATTGTGGATGACTCGCCAACGGAGACATACAAGTTAACGGGTGTACTCGAGAAAAACGGGCACTCGGTGATTACAGCGATCAATGGTGAGGAAGGTGTTGCAACAGCCAAGGCAGAAAAGCCTGATCTTGTATTGATGGATATTGTTATGCCCGGACTCAATGGGTTTCAAGCGACGCGTCAACTGTCCAAGGCTCCCGAAACCAGCGATATTCCCGTCGTCATCGTCACTACCAAAGACCAGGAAACCGACCGGGTCTGGGGCATGCGCCAGGGCGCCAAGGCCTATTTGACGAAACCGATTGATGAGAAAGAGCTTATACAGACGATTAATAAGTTTGGTGTTTAGGTAAATAATGACAACAAAGCCCTTCCAGGCACTTGCCGATTTGGCGTCGAAGAGTCGTCAATCAGCAAAAGGTCTGCCTCAAAAAATAGAATCTGTACCCCGTTGGCGGGGCTTGGGTTTTATGATTTTGGGCGTGCGCTGTGTAGCGCCGATGGGACAGATTACCGAAATGATGGAAGTTCCAGGTTTTACTCGGTTGCCTGGTGTGCATCCTTGGGTGATAGGACTTTCAAACGTTAGGGGGCGCTTGTTGCCCCTATTCGATTTGGCGATGTTTTTGGGCGGCCACTTGGGTCAGCAGAAAAAAAATCATCGCGTGCTCGTATTGGAAACTGAAGATTTATTCAGTGGACTCGTTGTCGAGCAGGCAATGGGAATGCAGCATTTTGAATTAAGTTGGTACAGCGAGGAAATTGAAGGAGATTTTCCCGGTTCGTTACAGCCTTATTTGGCGGGCAGCTATACTGATACTAATTCACAGACATGGATTGTTATGGACTTTTTCCGGGTTGCCGGCGATCAGCGCTTTTCGAACGCCTCGTTGGTATAGCGGCAGAAGTTTTTTGACATGTATGAAACTAAAAATTGTTGCCTATGCAACAGATAGCCACGCCTAGATAGCAGTTCGCATTCGTGCCGAACAAAGTGACAGGTTAAATACGCTCGGGAGCGCATATGAAAGCCGACACAACCGGAGTTTTAACTCGCCTAAAAGACAATCCAATCATGTTGTCTCTGACAACGATTTTCGTATTGTCGTTGGTCATCATGGGGTACATTGCGTTTGTCTTGTTTCAAGACTCTCAGCGCGATCAGCGTTACCAGCAATTGGTTGCCAACCTGCGGGCGTCGTCATTCCAGCTGACGTCTCTTTCTCAGGATGCCACCGGGGGTAATGATGAGGCCTTTGGGCAGCTCGAGAAAGTTGTGAGTTCAATGGAAGCCAACTGGAAAATGTTGCAGTCGAGTGATAATCAGACGCGCCTGATGATGAATGAACAGGTTTCCTCGTTTGAGTCTTCCTGGAATTCGACTCTGGGTAACGCAAATAAAATTCTGAATAATAAAGAAACGATTTTGTTTCTTCACAGTGTCGCAAATGATCTGAACGATGCGATTCCCCAGTTGCAGAACACGCATACGGATATTGTTGAAATCCTTCTCGATAACAAAGCACCCTCAGATCAAATCTCCCAGGCGCAGCGACAAATCTGGCGCGCTGAGCGTATCGCCCGCAATGTCGAAAAAATGCTGCGAGGGGGCGGTGACGCAGATCGCGCTGCTGACGAATTTAACCTTGATGCGAGCTTGTTTGGAAAGGTACTGGCCGGTATGCAAAAAGGCGATATCGCGATGGATATCTCGCCGATTACCGACGGAGAAGCGCTGGAAAGTTTAGCGGAAGTCGATGAGCGTTTTGGTTTTGTAAGTGGTCAGGTACGCGAAATTTTTGAGGCATCTCCCGCACTATTTACTGCTCGACAGGCCTCGGGTGCGATTCTCGACGAAAGTGGTGGTCTACTCGCGTCGCTAACGGCGTTGAGCGACAAAATTACGCAGTTGCCAGCGGAACGAAAAATCAATACCACGGTATTGCTTGCGGTGGGTGCCATCGCTTTATTGACGTTGTTTGCGGTGGCCTGGCAGTTAAACCAGGCGACAAAAGTGCGTCTAAAAATTACAGCTGATACAAACGACAGAAACCAAAACGCGATTTTGCGTCTACTGGATGAACTTGCCGACCTTGCGGACGGTGACCTGACAACGACGGCGACGGTGACCGAGGACTTTACGGGTGCGATCGCGGACTCCATCAATTACACCATCGACCAGTTGAGAATCCTGGTATCCCGCATTAATGAGACTTCAGCACGGGTTGTAACTAGCTCGAGTGATACTCAGCAGACTGCACTGCATCTCGCCGAGGCGGCAGAACACCAGGCGCAGGAAATTGCCGGTGCTTCCGCAGCGATTAATGAAATGGCGGTGACAATTGACCAGGTATCTGCCAACGCAGCGGAGTCAGCTGGGGTTGCGGAGCGGTCAGTATCGATCGCAAACAACGGCGCTAAAGTCGTACAGAACACGATTCACGGCATGGACACGATTCGTGAACAGATCCAGGATACGTCGAAGCGTATTAAACGACTCGGTGAATCGTCACAAGAAATTGGTGATATCGTTGGTTTGATTAATGACATTGCCGACCAAACCAATATTCTGGCACTAAACGCAGCGATTCAAGCGTCGATGGCGGGAGATGCCGGGCGCGGATTCGCGGTGGTTGCGGATGAGGTTCAGCGACTTGCGGAACGGTCTGCCACGGCGACTAAACAAATTGAGTCGCTGGTTAAAACTATTCAGAACGACACCAACGAAGCGGTAATTTCGATGGAGCAAACCACGTCTGAAGTTGTACGTGGGGCGCGTTTGGCACAGGACGCGGGTGTGGCGCTTGAAGAAATTGAAACGGTATCAGCCAACCTCGCAGAGTTGATTCAAAACATTTCGAACGCTGCGCGGCAACAAGCTTCTTCCGCCGGCCACATTTCTAACACGATGAACGTGATTCAAGAGATTACGTCACAGACATCTGCGGGTACTAACGCGACAGCGAAATCCATTGGTAACCTTTCCGAATTGGCAACTGAGCTCAGCGAATCAGTATCTGGTTTCACCTTACCAGAAGAGATTGAGGCTGATGATTTGTCCGAGGGCGAAGCTATGGATCTCGCCGAATATGAAGCCGAAGCCGAGACCGCCGAGGCTGTTCTCGATGCAGACGAAGTATTAGAGGTCGATGTCGATTCTGATGATATTGACGATGACTTGGCGAGTGCGGATACCGTCGAAGTGGAAACGCTGCATGATGAAGTTGTTGATCTCACAGAGGAAGAAATGCTTACCGATTATGATGAAGCTTATGCTCACGAAACCGACGGTGAGCGCGATAAGGGCCACGCAAATATTTAAGTGCGCTAAATCATGACTTGGTCTCTTACTTCAGCGCCTGATTTATCCGAGCAGGAGTTTTCCAACTGGAGCAAATTGTTGCGCGAGCGAGTTGGTATTCGCCTCAATCCAAATCAACGCCAATTTCTTCAGAGCCAAGTGTCCATGCGTATGCGGGAAATTGGCGAAGAGAGCTTTGGCGACTATTTTGCCCGCGTTTGCGATGCCAATAATGGGCACATCGAATGGTCAATTTTGCTCGATCGTTTGGTTGTTAAAGAAACCAGTTTTTTTCGACATCAACCATCGCTCAATTTCGTCTGTGGCTATTTGCAGGACAAGATTGTCCACAAACAATTGCAGGAAAGTTTTGAAATTTGGAGCCTGGGATGTGCCACCGGGGAAGAGGCGTATTCTCTCGCGATGCTGGCCAATGAGGCCTTGGAGCTGGCCAAAGAAGACGCCTATTTCGGTGTATTGGGCACCGATATCAGCCGGATTGCAATTTCTGTGGCGCGCACCGGTCAGTTCTCGGATCGCAAGCTTTCCTTTTTACCGCCGCCGCTTCGCTATAAATATTTTGCCGAGCGCAAGCCCGGTGTTTTCGAATTCGACCATGAATTGGCCGATAAAATGTGTTTTGCATGTTCCAACGTATTGCACGCAGAAGAAATGCCGAAGTTGGATTTCGATACGATCTATTGCCAAAACATGTTGGTGTATTTTGATCCTCAGCTAAGGCATGAGGTGCTTGATACCATTGCCAAACGACTTAAGCCTGGCGGTATTTTGGTCATTGGCCTGGGTGAAGTGACTGATTGGAAAAATAAAACGGTGGAACGTGTAGCGCGAACCGATGTTCAAGCTTACGTAAAGCTCGATAACAAAACGGTGAGCATGTAGGAACCCCTATGGGTGATCAACGTAATTACGCAGCGCTGGATTGGGTACTGGGCGAGATTGAAGAGACGCTCAGTGAAGCCCGTCAGGCGCTTGAAGCCTATGTTGAAAACCCAAAAGACGCGACGCAACTGCGCTTTTGTGTCACGCATATTCACCAAGTGCGCGGCAGTCTGCAAATTGTAGAGTTTCATGGCGCTTCACTGCTCGCCGAAGAAATGGAAAATCTTGCTCAGGCGATTATGGAAAAGCAAGTGTCGAGCTCGCGAGATGCGCTCGAAGTGCTTATGCGCTCACTCCTGCAGTTGCCTATCTATCTAGATCACGTAAAAGTTTATCGCGACGATACCGCGCGCTCTGTTCTGCCACTATTAAACGATATTCGCGCAGTTAGGAAAGAGAGTTACCTCAGCGAAAGTGAACTTTTTAGTCCCGACTTAAGCGTGCTTGAAAACTTAACAGGCGTGCGTCACCCTCTGCTCGACGATACTGAAAAGCTAAAGCAAGTCACGGCCAAGCTGCGTGAAATGTATCAATTTGCTGCGGCAAGCGTCCTGCGCAATATTAAAGTGCGGGAAAATCTTGGCTACCTGGAAAAAGTTTTTGCGCGACTGGTCGTTATCACCGCAGGTACCCGCAGTGGGCACCTGTGGAAAATTTCGTCAGCACTTATTCATGCACTGCAGCGTGAAGAGGTAGTGCTTAGCGTTGCGGTGCAAGGATTATTACGGCATCTGGCCCGGGAGCTGCGGCTGTTGTCTGAGCGCGCACCGATGTCGCTTGATGCTGCACCGCCAAAAGGCCTGGTTAAAAATGTGCTGTACTACGTCGCGCTCGCCGATTCAGATAGCGAGGTAGTAAAGCAGGTTCAGGCAGAATATCACCTCAAACACAGTGATGTCGCTGAAGGCGAAGAAAACGTAGACGGTTACAACGTCTCTTCACTCGATCCCGACGCAGTGCGCTCAGTCGTTATCGCTTTGCGCGAAGAGTTGAAAAGCATTAAGTCTAATATGGACACGGTTTTGTCTTCGCGTCTGGCGCCGAGCGAACTGGTGGAAATACTGCCTATTGTTAAGCGTGTCGGTGATACTCTGGCCGTACTGGGCATTGCCGAGTTAAGACAAAAAATGATCGAGGAAGCAGATGTTTTGGCGGAGCTAAGCAGGCGCAATGGCCTTGATGAAGCCGCGCTTGTTAAATCTGCGTCAAATATTATTGAAGTCGACTCCAAGTTAGAGGCGATTTCAAAAGCAGTAGACCGTCACCGCGACATTGCCAACATTAACGAGCGCAAAATAGAAATCGATGAAGCGAAACGCGCTGTCTTGCGCGAGTGTCAAGTTGGTTTGGAAAAAGCCAAAGAAGCCATTATTGAATATATTTCCTCCCAGTGGGACGTGGAGCGATTAGAAAATATTGATGTATTGCTCAATGATATTCGTGGCGGGCTCGAAATGATTCCGCTGCCGCGAGCGGGCGCTGTTATCGAAAGTTGCTCAGCATTTATTGTGACCAAGTTGGCCGACGACGATTACGAGCCTCAATGGGACACTTTAGAATCTCTCGCAGATGCAATGGCGAGCGTTGAATACTACTTAGAGCGCTTAACCAACGATATGAGTGAGGACGCTGATTCACTGCTCGATATCGCCGAACAGAGCGTTAGTGACATTGGCTTCAGTGTCGGCGGGCAACGGGCTCCTGTGGTTCAACAGGCCAAAACTGAGAGCGCGAATCCAAGCGTGAGCGATATCAGTCTGGCAGCTGTTTCTGACGACACACCTTCCGATTCCAAAAAGCAAGAAAGCGCTACCATTGTTCCGAGTTCGTTTGCTGCTGGCGGTGATGACGAATCGGCCATCGACGATGAGATTATCGAGGTGTTTATCGATGAGGCTGAGGAGGTTCAGGGCACCCTTAAAGAGTACGTGCCAAAATGGATGAGCGCGCCGGAAAATGAAGATTCGCTTGTCGTCGTTCGCAGGGCTTACCACACCCTCAAAGGCAGTGGGCGCATGGTCGAGGCGATGGAAATTGGCGAGCTCGCGTGGGCTGTCGAAAATATGCTCAACCGTGTGATCGATACCACGATCGACTATCAAGTTCAGCATGGTCAGCTCGTTCAGGCTGTCACATCTATACTCCCTCCAATGGTAGAGGCTTTCCGCACGCGTCAGCCAAACCCTGTAGCTGAGCAGACAGCGCTCTATAGTCAATGGGCATTTGCGTTAGCCGAAGGGCGCATACCTGAAGGCTTCGATGCGCAATTCCAGGATGTTGTGGCTGACGAAGAAGAAAGTGAGGTAAGTAGTGCGGTTGAACAACTCGGAACTGACGTTGATTTATTGCTCTCAAGTGAAGACGATGTTGAAGATTCGGCGCTGTTAGAAATATTTAGCTCTGAGGTTGAGACCCATTTGGCGACTATCCGAGCGTTTATCGCTGACATGGATGCCGCAGCGCCGATTTACTCGCCCCCCACTGACGATCTTCAGCGCGCCCTGCACACGTTGAAAGGCAGTGCAAAAATGGCGCAGGTTGATGATATCGCGAGCATGTACGAAGTGTTGGAAAGCTTCGCGAAAGAAATGGTGACCTTCCAGGTATTTGTGACTGAAGATATTTTGCAGTTGGTGCGTGATTCGGTCGACTATTCACAGATAAGCCTCGAGCAGATCAAAAACCGAGAGCTCGTGCAAATTCCAAAACTGGACCAATTCCTTGCGCGAACGGCGGAGCTGCGCGAGCTGTCGGTCGGCCATCTCGTGCGTATGAAAGAGCTTCAAAAGGATGGGGAAAACCCGGTCGATCCGCGTCTCTTATCCATATTTATGGCCGAAGAGATGAAGCTTTTACTCGACGCCGACGAAATTGTGGAACGTTGGTGCCGAGATCCCGCTGGCGAAGAGCGCATTCCCGCGCTGATGTCTGAACTAAAAACACTGGCCGCCGGTGCGGAGCAAGCGAAGTTGCCGGATATGGCCAAAGTAAGTGTGCTTTTGGAAGATATTTATCACGTTCTACTTGGGGATTTGGCAAAAATTGATCATCGCACGGCAGATCAACTTAAGACGGGTCACGAAGTTCTGCTCGACATGGTTGACGCAGTGGCAGCAGGCCAAAACGTCAAGCCGCCCGAGCCAGAATACCTGGCTGGATTACAAGCCTATTTGCTGAGTATTCGCGAGCCGCTGTCAGAAGAGCAGTTTGCAGATTCGCAGGAAGGTGTTCAGGGGGCAGGCGACGCCCTCGAGCTTTCGGATACCGAAGGTTACGGGGTGGAAGAAGTTACAGGCGGGGTGCCGAGTCCAAAAGCAGATGTTAGTGATGAGGCTGCTGGTGAGTCGGATTCAGATACAGATGCGCTCTCTAGTGAGGGAATGGACCTCGCCGAAATACCACTCAACGCTGGATTTGACGAAGCAGCAGAACAAATTGACATCAGTGACGAAGAGACAGCGACAGCTGAGCCCATCAATGACGAGCCCGACAGTACCGAGAATGAGGCGCTCTCGACGGTTGATGATTTAGACTCAGGTGCGAGTTTTGGTGATCAGGAAGTTTTTACCCAAAAAGCGCCATTCGAAGCTGTAGGCTCGCCTGAGGATGAACCGGCGCCTGTTCCAGTTGAACAGCCAGCTGCGGTACTGCTCGATAGCATTGACAAAGATGCCGAAGACTTTGATGAAGATATCCTCGACGTTTTCCTCGAAGAAGCCGACGAGCTATTCGAAGAGCTGGATGAGGCTATTCACAGTTTGGAAGAGAGTGGCGATGCCAATGCGCTCGAAGAAATGAAGCGTGCCTTGCACACCATGAAGGGCGGCGCGCGCCTGGCGGGCTTGCCGAATTTGGGCGAGCTTGTGCACAACTACGAAAGTTACCTGGAAGCGCTTAGCCCAGGCTACTTGGACGAAAATGTATTTTCGCAAGTGCACGATTACCAGGATCAAATGTTCCGTGCCGTGACCGCGATTAAAGATTATCTCGGTGGATCTGGAATAATGGCTGGGCCGACGCCTCTTGCGCCTGATGATGCCGAGGGTTTATCCGAGAGCGAGGACGCTGGTGCATCAGCCTCCTCGCCAGCAGTGGCGAGCAGCAATGTTGTGCCGTTTGTTGGCAAGCCCAGGCAGGATGATGGCGATGCCGTTGCCGAGTCGGCTGTTGCTGCAGCCAGTCCGCGCATGGCAGCTGTCGTCGCAAAAAAATCCGGCCCGCAGGAGGTTGTGCGGGTAAATTCTGATTTGCTTGAAGAGCTGGTGAACCTGGCGGGTGAAACATCGATTAGCCGCGCCCGTATGGAAGAACAGGTGACAGAGTTCCGTATTTCACTCGATGAAATTGACTCAACCATTGACCGTTTGCAGGAACAGCTCCGGCGTCTGGATATTGAAACCGAGGCGCAAATATTGTTTCGCCAGGAACAGATGGCGGTGCACGATGAAGACTTTGACCCGCTGGAGATGGACCGGTATTCCCAGCTTCAGCAAATTTCGCGCTCGCTGATTGAATCGGCGTCGGATTTGTCGGATTTGCGTTCGGACCTCAATGATAAGGTTAAAGACGCAGAGACCACACTGCTGCAACAGAGTCGCATCAATACCACCCTGCAGGAAGGTCTTATGCGTTCGCGCATGGTGCCGTTCTCTCGCCTGGTGCCGCGCTTGCGCCGTATTGTCCGGCAGGTTGCATCTGAACTCGGTAAGAAAGTTAGTTTCGAGCTGGACAACATCGAAGGTGAACTGGACAGAAATGTGTTGGAGCGTATGGTGCCCCCGTTCGAACACATGCTGCGCAACGCAGTGGACCACGGCATAGAAAGCCCCGATGATAGGGTAGCGGCGGGTAAATCCGAAACCGGTCGCATCGTGCTTACTCTCGGTCGTGAGGGCAGTAATGTAGTGATTCGCCTGGCGGATGACGGTCGGGGTATCGACCTTATGCGTGTGCGTGCAAAAGCGATCGAGCGTGGCTTAATGAATGAAAACGCGGAGCTTAGTGACCACGATATTATGCAGTTTATCCTGCATGCGGGTTTCAGTACTGCGGAAAATGTGACTCAGATTTCCGGTCGTGGTGTCGGCATGGACGTTGTTAATGCCGAGATTAAGCAGCTCGGTGGCGATGTTACTATCAACTCTAAATGGGGGCACGGCACAGAGTTTGAGATTCATCTGCCGTTCACTCTGTCCGTCAACCGCGCGCTAATGGTCAATATTGGGCAAGATCACTATGCGATACCGCTCAATTCGATTGAGGGTATTGTGCGCATAAGCCCATTTGAGCTCGAACATTACTACTCAAACCCGGATGCAGAGTTTGAGTATGCGAATGAAAAGTTCAAGGTTCGCTATTTAGGCAGCATGCTCTATCCAGGTCGTACCTCCAATCTCGAAGGACACGCGCTGCCCTTACCTATTGTGCTTGTCCGCACAGCGCAGCACACAATGGCCATGCAAGTCGATGGACTGATGGGCAGCAGAGAGGTTGTGGTGAAGAGTCTCGGTGTGCAATTTAGCGCGGTGCAGGGACTTTCGGGTGCAACGGTAATGGGGGACGGTAGCGTTGTCGTCATCTTGGATCCCCATGCGTTAGTGCGCCAGGAAATAGCGAGATCGGATCTGATGCTCGACGCGACCAAGCGCGCGCAACTGGAATTGCTGTCTGAAGATGAAGGCGTCAAGGCAGATTCGAGCGACGTCGTCAGGACCGTCATGGTTGTTGATGACTCTGTAACGGTGCGCAAAGTTACCACCCGTTTTCTCGAGCGTGAGGGCTACAACGTTATCACGGCAAAAGATGGTGTTGACGCGTTGCGGACGCTGCAGGAAGAAACGCCGGACCTGATGCTTCTCGACATCGAAATGCCGCGCATGGATGGTTTTGAAGTAGCCAAAAATCTGCGTACATCGCAGCGTTGGAAAGAACTGCCAATCATTATGATTACATCGCGTACGGGCGACAAACATCGTGAACACGCGTTGAGCCTGGGTGTGAACAGGTACATGGGTAAGCCTTACCAGGAAGAGGCGCTCGCCGACGCAATTGAAGAACTTCTCAGGGAAATTGCCAGATAATATGCAGACGCTAGTGAACGAAGCGTCGCTGCGCCTTGGCATTATCACCGACTCTGCAGCACATTTGGGTGCGCTGGTTTCGATGGTAAAAATGACAGAACATCAATTAGTGTGTTCAGTGTCGACGGATTCGTATAGCCTGCCGTTGAACCCCGAAGTTGATGCCTGGTTTGTGCGTATCGAAGATCACAACGAGCGTGCAGAAACCTTGCTCAAATGGCTCGATGACAACGATATCCTCGCGGTGATCGATGACGCCTCAGATACGCGAAGCCCTAGCGACCCGCACGCAGCTGAGTGGTTTAACAACAAAATTCGTGAATGTGTACTTGCCGATAAGGAGATGGCTGCGCCCGTCAAAGTTCCGGAAAGGGTTTGGGTGCTTGCAGCCTCGGCAGGTGGGCCCGAAGCCGTGTTTGCGTTTTTGTCTGAGCTCGGTACAGCGGCTGCAAAAAATGCCTATATTTATGCCCAGCACATTGATGAACAGGCCATTGCCCCGCTATTTGAAAGTGTAAAGCGCTGCAGCGATATGCACGTCAGATATTGTGAAGATGGTGTTGTGATTGAGGCGGGTACCGTGTATCTGGTATCTCCAGAGCGCGAATTCGATATTCAGGCCGGGCGCAGATTTATTGAAACAGATGCGCATTGGAAAGGGAGCTACAAGCCTTCGATCGATCAAGTTGTGTCAAAAGTTGCCCGTGCCTTTGTCAACAAGTCTGCGGTTATTGTTTTTAGCGGCATGGGCGATGACGGCTCGGGCGCAGTTCGCTTGGTGCATGCTGCGGGTGGTACCGTACTTACACAGTCCCTGGAGGATTGTGCGGTGGATTCCATGCCTCGGGAAGCAAACATGACTGGCTGCGTCGATTTTTCGGGTTCGGTTAAAGCACTGGCAAGAAAAGTTGAATTCGGTCAAACATAAATTACGGATAAATTTTTGAGTATAAAAGATAAACGGGTTGGAAAAATATCATGAGTGACACGCCTATTGAGTTACAAGCTGCAACGAATGATATTCCCTGTATGTTGTTGCCTCTGGTGGAGGAATTTCTGTTGGTTCCTACCGTGACCGTCGCTGAAATGGCGCCGATTCAACCTTTCGAAATTATTCCAAATACACCCGATTGGTTTTTGGGTTTTTATCCTTGGCGCAATCTCCGCGTGCCAGTTGTTTCTTTTGAGACCATTAACGAGCAAAGTCCGCCAAAGCTAAATGCGCGGGGTCGGGTCGCAGTGTTAAATAACACAGGTCTATCAGAAAAAGTACCTTTTCTCGGTTTGCTGACTCAGAATATTCCGCGCATGACACGTGTGGAAGAGCCGGATATTACCGAAAATGAAAGTGCTGACTTGCGTCCATACGATATGATCGCAGTGAAAGTGGGTTTAGAGGAACTGGTTGTACCCAATATTGAAAGTTTGGAAGCTGCTGTACTTGCGTTGAATATTAAAATGTAATCAGGTGAAAAGAAATTCACTTCGCCGACACCTGATCAAAAGTATTATTATCGTTATTGCTAATGCAGCGTTTTATTCGGTGCGTCCGTGAGCGCAGCGATTTCTTCCTTGTTATAAGAGTATCGAGCACCGCAAAACTGACAGTCGAGTTCGACCGAGCCTTTTTCTTCAATTAATGCTTTAAGTTCTTCTTTCGCAACCGCTTGGAGCGCTCGCCCACTTCTCGATTTAGAGCAACTGCATTTAAAACTGAGCGCTTTTGGTTCAAAGATTCTACAGTCGAGTTCGTGGAAAAGCCTAAACAGGATTGCAGAATGCTCGAGTTCAAAAAATTCTTTTTTCGTCAGCGTCGACGCGAGTTGCATCGCGGTGTTCCAAAGTTCTTCACGCTTTTCGGGGTCAGTAATATTTTGCATCGGCAAGCACTGAAGAAATAAGCCTCCGCAGCGTTCAGCGTCCGAAAAAAGTAAAACGTAAGTCGGGATTTGTTCAGACTGCTCAAAATAATGTTTTAGTATCGCCGCGAGATCGGTTCCCTCAAGAGGCACGATGCCCTGGTAACGTTTCCCCTGAGCGGGATCTAAGGTGAGAGTGAGCACACCTGTACCCACTAATTCCGACAGTGGTCGAAGTTTATCGTTGTCGTCATACGTGAGAGCACCTGGATTGCTGCACTTCGCAATGCCGCGCAAATGTCCCTGGGTGTTTGCTTCCGCCATAATAATTGGCACTGGGCCATCACCGCGGGCCTGCAGTGTGAGGACGCCGTCAAATTTAAACATGTCGGCCATCACCGACGCGCCGACTAAAAACTCCCCAAAGATTGGCAAAAGTGCAGGGTCTATTGATTGCGAGGAAATGGCATCGTGAAACGTTTTTTCCAAACTAACAATTTCACCGCGGATATCACTATTTTCGAATAAAAACCGATGTATGAGGTCTTTCGGAGGAGCCGAGGGCATAGTAGTTAGTCCAATTCTCGTTTAAAACGATGAATATGGCGACGTTGGCGCGTATTCGGTTTTGTCGGTGTTCTCAATTGTGAGCCCGCCATGGCTTTTCGTTCTTCAGCACGCAGTGCCCGCTTAGCGGTGCTGGCTTCAGTTTCTGTGTAAAGTGTGGCCGCAAATGAAGCGGGACCACGCTGGTCGGCAAGCGATACGACGATGACTTCTTTTTCTTCAAAACCCTGTCGCACAACGAGTTTGGCTCCGACCTCGAGTTCTTTGCTCGGCTTTACCCGTCGTCCATCTATATGTATTTTGCCTCCCTCAATAGCCTGCTTGGCCAGTGACCGTGTCTTAAAAAAACGCGCGGCCCAAAGCCATTTATCGATACGAACTTTTACTAGTGTTGTATCGGCCATGGTTCAACTTCATCTAGTGGCGGCATAATTTCGTCGAAATGAGAGATGCCAGTGAACTCAGCCGAGCTCTGTGCAGGCTTTTGGCTATCTGGCATAGTGATGCAGATAAGATGTTCCAGGCCGAAGTCTCTGGCGCTGCGTAAAACACGTGGAGTGTCATCGATAAATACGGTGCGTTGCTTGTCGAATGGCTCGACCAGATAGAGCTGTTGCCAAAATCGCATGTCTTCTTTCGGACTGCGAAAGTCATGCGCGGAAATAATGATATCTAACCACTGATCGATTTCGGTGAGGCTTAACTTTAGCTCGAGACCTCTGCGATGTGAGTTGGTGATCAGGACAAGTTTTTTATTCAGCGCTTTGAGGCGCTCAAGGAAGACTTCAGCGTGCGGTCGAATTTGAATCTTATGTTTGACTTCCGTTTTGAGCGAAGGCACATCCATGCGCATGAGTTCGGACCAGTGGTCGAGGCAGTACCATTCCAAGGTACCTTCGAGCTGTCTTATCTTTTGGTAAATCTCATCGGCGGCAACTTCACGGTCAACATCGTGTGCTTCAGCATAACGCTGCGGCAAGTGATGGAGCCAAAAATAATTATCGAAATGCAAATCCAACAGCGTGCCGTCCATATCTAATAGCACCGTGTCGATACTCTGCCAGTCAATCATAGCGTTATAATCGCAGGTTCTGATGTTTATGAAGATGCTATTATGCCTGAGCTACCTAAAATTCTCACACGCAAGGCTGTTTGCGAAGGACGTTTGTTCAAAGTTGAAGCGGCTAATTTGCGCTTTAGCAATGGTGAAGAGCGCGAGTACGAGTACTTGCGCACAGATGGGTATGGAGCCGTGTTAATTGTGCCTCTTATTAGCGATACCGAAGTGCTTATGGTGCGCGAATATGGCATCGGGGTGCACGGCTACGAATGGGGCTTTCCGAAGGGGCGCGTGGACGCGGGCGAATCGTTTGAGGTGGCGGCCAATCGCGAACTTAAGGAAGAAGCAGGTTTTGGTGCACGAAAACTGACGATATTGAAAACCACCACCCACAGCCCTCACTACATGCAACACAAGACCCAAATCGTGTTAGCGCGTGAGCTTTACCCCGACAAGCTCGTCGGCGATGAGCCCGAGGAGATGGAAGTTGGGCGCTTTTCGTTGAATGCTATTCCGGAGCATATTGCACGCGATGATCTGAGTGAGGCACGTACTATTGCCGCACTTTTCATGGCGAAGCTTTGGTTGGAGCAGGCCCGAGCCTAGCGCGCTGTATAGATCGATTTATCTGGCTTTCAGCGGGGTTTTAGCGCAGTAGGTGCTAAGCGCCAAAAAGTCAATTAATTAGGCGTTTTATTCTCAAAAAAGCTAAAAATTGTTACGAATTTGTTTTGTGCTGATCAATTTTTGTCTATGCTTAAGAGACCCATTGAAAATCGACCGGTAGCTACCGGTTCATGTGGTTAAAGGCGCTAAAATGATGCAACTAGCTCAAATGCGGTCTCACCTACATCTTCCGATGGACGACACCAGCTTATTGCGTAAGCAATTACAACGCGAAATCACCTGCTTGGAGATGCAGCTTGACCGGCTCCGGCGCAGGGACGATTTTTTGGATATCATCACATTACAGACTTACGAAGAAATGATCGTCTCGCGCAGAGACATATTGGAAACGCTCTAAATTCCTATTTGTTGTGGCATAAGCTCAAGTAGTTTACATCCGTCGCCACCGTCCTCTAGACTATCCGGCATCTTAGTGTTAGTTGATGCTGAACCCATATGAAGTTCATTCCCTCTCCACGTAAATGGCGAGAAAAATTTCGCGCAAGCATTCGTGATAAAGCGATATCCCGAGCGCAAACGAGAATCTTGCTCGCTGGTAGAAAAGCCGAAGATTTTTCTGAGCACGAACTTGAGATTATTGTTTGCGAAGAAGAGAGTAAGATCCGTTCTGACATACGTGAGAAAGGTCTCATTACCATCGCCGCGGTATTCGGATTGGGCTGGTGGTTATAGGTGCTAAACAAGTTGCTTAAGTGGACTCTTCTGGCTGCAATCTGGCGCCGCTATGGCGCAGCACTGAGCGTATTGCCCATCGCGCTCGTGTTTATCGTGCTGATTTTTGCGATACATTCGGATTACAGCGAGTACGCACAAATAAGTGATAACAAACACATGCTCGGCTGGTCATTGCTGGCGAAATGGCTGCTTGTTGTCGCGGTGATATTGGCGTATTGGTTTCACGTGAGAAGGCTTGTTGCCAAATCCAAAGCAGGATCGTTTAGCAAATCACCCAGATCGAAAGTCGATGTGGAAAAAAATGGAGAGGCTGTCCCGGCTGATGATCCGTTTGCCAATATTCGCCAAAAAAAGCGCTTGCGTTCACAGGCGGATATCGTGATAAGTGAAAAGAAATAAGGTTTGTGTACGCTATCGAAGTAAGTCTTCGTAAGCCACTACCTCTTGATCGAGAAAGCGTTGAGCGCTTCTAATCGCCGGTAGCAACACGTCATCGGCGTAACGGCAACCAGTGGTTCCCGGGTCGAGTTGCTGCATTTTTTTGCTGTCCCGGATTTTATGGCCGAGCCCCTGTTCGTGAAGCTGCAACATTAATTCAAAACCCGGTTGCCACGCCTCGATTTGGGGAAAGGACTTGCGCAGCGCGGCTAAAATACTGAGGCCGGCATAGTCCATGTCTCCCCAAAAAAAGCAATGAATTTTTTGTTCGTGGTTTTTTAACCACCAGGACTCAAACGTTTTCAGTTGCTCTTTGTTTCCGAGTGATAAAGCGCTAAATACAACTTCGCCGCGTTTGCGAATCGTGGTCGATGTTCCCTTAAACCCCGAACTATATACCAGGGCCGTTTTAACAAAGCGGTGATCTTTATCTGTTAGTTGCTTCATCATTAGGAAGCTATCCAGGTTTTCGATAAATATTACTTCATTAAAGTCCTCTGTAAGCGAAATATTCATCATTACCGGTCGCGGTTGAATATTGTGGCTCGCTTGAGAAAAAAGTTTCTGAAGTAATTCGAGTTTGTCGTCGAGAAATTTTGAATCACCCCAGAAACATTTTGCCGAAAGATTGCGCAGGGTTTGAGGGGTATTAATTGCAGCTGCGAGTAGCGCAAAGCCCTGAAGCACCTCCGCCGCGGTTTTTCCTTCGACACGCAGTGGCGCCTCGAGAGCGGTGCCTCCGTCCTCAAATAGATGAGCGATCTTATCGAAATAATCGTTCCAGGTAAGTGTGTAGGGATCAAATGCAGGTCGATTCAGCCACTGTCTGATTTGCCCTTCTTTATCGGGGTTTAAGAGGATTTGCGCGTTTTCGAAACTGTCTCTTCCTGGCTTGCTACGCTGCTTTTTGACGGTGACCACATGGTATTCATTGTCCAGGGTTTTTACCAGGTCCCACAAATATTTAGGGTCGTCGTCAATATAATCGTAGAGCTCAGGCGCGCTCTTTTCGTTTACACGAAAAAGGGGTTTTATATTTCGTTCTATCTGGTCCAAAAAACCGTGCAGCATGGATTGGATCAGCGGTTCTTCATCAACCCAACTTGGTCTATTTCGAAATGAGTTCATAAATGTTCTAGAGCCTGTTCACACTAATTGAATCGTCACTCAGTATCTGTGTGAGATTGCAGCATAAATTTTGATTGAATAAACGTTTGTTTAATGAGTAATGCATCGCTACTTGCGCGGTGACGAACGATTTGTAATTGTTGTACAACGCATGATTGCATGTCGCCTCATATCTGTAACTGTTCATCGCTCATGATAAATTCTATTGAGCGTAATTGGAAACCTGGGCGAAAATTGGCCGATCTAAGTTAGTGCTGGTTAGGCGTTGGAGGGTTCTTCTATATGCTGTATATGTGGTCAGTTATGGATGATGCCGATTTCTACCATGAACGCTCGTTGGTATTTAGCTGCAAGCACAGAGGGTTCTCCACAGCTGCGGTGCTCGCCGTATGGCGCAGAGCGCGATGGAGTCTTTCCCGAAATGCCTATACGTCAACGGGGGGCCGAGTTCGATGTGCCTCATCACCTTTCTGTTTATAAAAATGTTATGGTCACTTATCTGGTTGGTGCGAGTGAAAACCATAGAATACTTGTTTTTCAATATGCCAGTAGATAAGCGTGCCAAAAATGGCTGTTTAGGAGCTAAGAGCTTAAATGAATGAAAAAACATTATTGTGGGCTGCGTATTGGCGTAATTCTCTAGCGGATACTTCTCTGGGGCAAGGTGCATTCCGTACCAATGAAACAAAACAACTCCATAAATTAGATGCAGAGATACTTGAGAAAGGATCGCTAGATAGTGATCTTACAGAGAAATTATTTGACGGTATTGATGAGAAAATCCTAACGATTTTCGTGGCCTTTAGACCCCTCGTTTTTATCTATCGAGTAGAGCGTGGAACTGAAAAAAATGATAACTCTCCCAGTAGCATTACACCACTTCTATGTTTTGCAACGCTTTCACGCTCAGGCAGACTTTACCCTTCTTCCACCCCAGTTGTTCCGCGAGACATTTTAGAACCCCTGGAAGCAAAAACCTATTCAATAGGGAGTGTAGAAGATCTCGATATTTTTTTAAGTAAAGAATCTTTTACCGAACTGCTTCATAGTGATGACCAACTAGAACAAGATGAAAATAATATAGGCACAGCTCATGGTCGTTATTGGGTAGAATACAAGTCGTATTGTGAGACATTATTGAATGCTGTTGCAGGTGAATGGTTAAGTGATCTTCACGGTTATTTAAAAACTGACTATGGGTTTATCCTGAGGGTTGATCAATTACAAGGTGCGGCTCAGCATATATTGAATTTATACGATCACCTCAGACGTACCAACCCATGTGCATCGCTACTTGATACTTACGCCTGCGATAAGATCGCCTCTCTGAAACAGACTTTAAGTGATAATAGCCTTGTTGCAGAGCGTTTAGCCCATGCGAGCGACCGATACGGCCTAGCCACAGCGCAGAGAGATGCTTTAAGTCATATTTTATCGGTTAAAGATGGCCAGATGATAGCCGTTAATGGGCCTCCTGGAACAGGAAAGACAACCTTAGTACTGTCGCTGGTAGCCACGCTTTGGACTAAAGCCGCTATTGCAGGTGATAACCCCCCAGTCATTATCGCAGCCTCCGCCAATAACCAAGCGACGAGCAATGTTATTGATGCTTTTGGAAAAGACTTTTCAGAAGGGAGTAATTCCTTGGCAGGAAGATGGCTCCCTGATGTAACCAGCTATGGCGCTTATTTTCCTTCTAAGGATGAAGAGGGTAAGTCGGGTAAAAAATATCAAACAGAGAATTTTTTCAAAAAAATAGAAAATAAGGCGTATTTGGAGCGTGCTGAGCTTTACTACAAGGAAAAAGCCCAGAGATTTTATAACAGCGAAAAAAGTATCAGTGTTTCTCATGTTGTGGAAAAGTTAAGAAAGACGCTTATTTCTTTATCTAAGCAGCTTTCAAGAGTTGAGCCTGTTTGGGAAGCTTATTCGTCTGCATTAGAAGATTATACCGAAATCTTAGGGGATGATCCTGATGAAAAAGTAGTAACACTGGATAAAGATATGGAGGAATGCTCAACAGCTATTATCAATATCAGGCAAGCACAAACAGACTGGTTAAAATACTTATCAAATGAATCAATTTGGTATGCACTTCTATCTTGGCTTCCTCCTGTTCGTAAAAAACGTGAGCGTCTTGCACAGTTGTTTGTCAAGGATAACTTTGGTGCTCTCTATGATGAAGATAATGTTATCGAAATCGATAAAATAGAAGAAGAGCTTGTTTCTTTTTTTAAAAAAGAAAAGAAGGTGATGTTGTCTTATGAAAAAACAAAGGAAAAATATAATACGGCTATTAACAAGTTAGCGAATTGTAAAGATGTATGGGTGTCTATTGTAAACGCTTTCGGATTGTCAAACTCTGACAACGTTACACTTAGTGATTTAGATACATTTCTTGATGCAACAGTGCGTTTTAAAATGTTTAGACTGACTGTCCACTACTGGGAGGGAAGATGGCTGATCGATGTTCGGGAGCGACTGGAAGAAGTTGAAAAGCATCGGGCTAATGGCCTTAAGATAAAACAAAGGCGATGGCAAAGACGCATGATGGTCACCCCTTGCATTGTTTCTACTTTGTATATGCTTCCCTTTCATATGTCTGGCACCAGGCGAGAAGATGACGGCAACTTTTTGACGGAATATAACTATAACTTTATAGACTTGCTCATTGTTGATGAAGGTGGCCTGATTCCTCCAGAGCTTGCAGGTGCTTCTTTGTCGTTAGCTAAACGAGCAGTCGTCATTGGTGATACGCGACAAATTGAACCTATTCAGTCACTTTCATCTCAAGTTGATATAGGCAATTTGCATCAAATTGGCTTACTTCCGCACGATAATATTCAAGATCATTACTGTCACCTGAAAGATATGGGAAAAACCGTTTTTGGTGGCAGTGTGATGAAATCTGCTCAAATGCTGTCTCATTACCACTATGACAAATATATGGAGCGAGGCATGTACCTTTATGAGCATCGGCGCTGCCATAAAGAGATTATCGATTTTTGTAATGAGTTGTGTTATGACGAAAAGCTCATTCATAAACGAGAAGACTTACCGAATAATGAGGCTCTTCCAACAGTAGGGCACTTGCACATTGATGGCATGTGTCAAAAAGCTATTGGCGGCAGCCGATATAATGAACTGGAGGCACAAACCATTGCTAAATGGTTGGCTGATAATCGCCAACAATTGGAGTCTAAGTATGATAAAAAAAGCCTCAGTGATATTGTTTGCATTATCACGCCCTTTGGTAGCCAGACAAATGTCATCTCTCAAGCATGTAGAAATAACGGTATCAAAGTAGGTAAAAATAAAGATGAGATGGTTGTCGGTACTGTACATGCTATTCAAGGGGCTGAGCGACCTGTCGTGATATTTTCTCCTGTATACTCCAAACACGCTGATGGTCATTTTATTGATCGTTCTAATAGTATGCTCAATGTTGCAGTCTCTCGTGCTAAAGATCACTTTCTCGTCTTTGGTGATATGGATGTTTTTACATCGCATCAAGATGAGGTTTCACCGAGAGGATTATTGACTAAATATTTGTTTCGCTCTTCAAAAAATATTATTGAGTATCCTGCTTTACCTAGAAGAGATCTGGTTACTTCACATGCAGTTACTCCACTATATAATGTTGAAGAGCACGATCAGTTTCTCGTTCACGCTATAAATCAGGCTTTAGATGAAATTCATATTGTAACGCCTTGGATCAGGCAGGATTTTCTCAATGAGTCTATTGTCTTGCGAAGTATGTCTGAAGCGCACATGCGCAAAGTCGCCATAAGGATATATACAGACTTTGAGTTAAATTGCCATGCAGATACTTATGACGAAATAAAAACAAAAAGGAGACAGTTACTTTCCTTAATAGAATGGCTTAAAGATTACGGAATTCATCTCATTCTTGTTAAACGTGTACATAGTAAGGTTGTTATGATTGATTCAAACCTACTGTGCGTCGGTTCATTTAATTGGTTTAGTGCTTCCAGGCGGGGGCAATACGTTCGTCACGAAACTTCATTGGTTTATAAGAGTGCGCGAGTTAAACGTGAAATTGAGATTTTAAAAAAATCACTGAATCAACGCACAGTCGAATTGGGTGTGGCTGGGCTATAGATGTAACTGGTTTTGTGTCGCGCCATGAATTCAGGGGTCAAGCCTAATATGCAGTTGTATGTTTTTGTTTAGTATTCGCCGAGTAATTCAAACTCTATCAGTCGTCGCTCTGATAATTATCTGCGCTGTTCTGTTGTGACATTCACCCACAGATGCGATTCACACTCGTACTGTCGAAGGACAAACAGAGCGAAATGTTGCTCAAGAATCTATGCCACAGATTTTTCCAGATACAAACACCAAACTGCCAAGGGAGGCAGGTAACGTCGCAACCGAGTCACAAACATTTCTTGCTGATAACAGATCTTTAATCAGCGTCGAAGAACTCGAATATCGAAACAGATATACAGGCGACTTGGCAGGTAAGGCGGCTGTGCTAGAGGCGGCACTTGAGGCTATTCATACGGATAATTCAGGGCAAGCCGAAGGTATAATCTTTAGCATTCTGCATAATTGCTCATGGCCGCCGCGCGATGACGTCGCATTTCAAGAGTTCGTCAGCTCATTGCAAGCCAGAGGTGAATCCAACGGTAAAGTTTTAGAAACTCAGGAGAAATGGAAAAAGAGACGAGAAAGCAGCTTGGAAGTTTGGAAAATTCTACCGGACTCAAATCCCGCTGATTGGCTGACCGTGTCAGCTGAAAAAGGCTCAACCGTTTCAATGGTTAATTTAGTTTTGCATCGCCCGGCGGATTATCAAAGCTGGACCGAGGAAAAGAAACGTGATCATCGACTTGAAATGGGAATGTTACTTGAGCAAGCGAGATCGCTCTGCGAGCCCAAAGCGTTCGAAGTATTTGGTGCTTATCGGCAGGAGCACTCTCGCTGGATAAATTTTTCGTTGAATGACCAAGAGAATACTGTTGTAGAGCGAAGCGCATCAGCGTGACAATGCTGCTACGTTGGCTGTCCCAGGGTTTCAGAGAAGTTGACGGCTAACGGTCAGGTTCGCTATGAGCTCAAAGCCCCGTGCTGCAGCAGCACACACCTCATCTGTTCTTTGCTGGTGTGTGTGAGCGTGCACCGGTAACACGGTTAATGAGATCGCAGCCTCATCTTTGACTGGATAAAGGTTTGTTGAATGAGAAAAGCGTCGCTGCTTGCGCGGTGGCGAACGATTTGCAGTTGCTGAGCAACATGCGATTTCATGTCGTCCCATATCTTGAACTGTTCTTCACTCATAATAAATTCTATTGCGCGGAGGTGGAAACTTGGTTGGAGCTTTGCCGAACTAAAGAGTTTGTATAACCAGGCTTGATCGTGAGCGAGTGCGTCAGTGAATACATTTGTTTCGCCTAAGAAGTCGTTGAGCTCCTCACAGATTTGGTGAGTTGGGCGTCCTCGAAGCTCTATCATTTCGCGGGTGATACCGTGAATTGTCTCTGCAGGCCCACTCCAATACACCCAGCCTTGATCGGGTTTTATAAGCGCGCAATAGCGCTCGCCGCTGTCCTTGGCGATGCCGATTTCTATAGGGTAGCTTTCTTCACCAAAGCCCGACGCCTCGATATCTACAATGCTCGGGCATTGAACATGCTCCATACTCCCTTACTCCGTTGCCAATGTATGTGGTGCCGACAGGGACTCATGTCAGTGGTGGGCAGCGTCCACGTGTTTTATCAATGTATTCTGTATTGGGAAGATATGCAAAGCCACCACGCTAAAACCGTGCCGTTTCGGGTAAATATCGATAGCGGCTTGGTCTATGCTTAGGTTTGACTCATTGCAAATTCGTGTTAACAGGCCCTAATGAACTCAAAAGATGCCCGCCGCTCAGGCTCTATTTGCATACAAGCGCTCGTGTGGTTGTTGCCTCTCGTTCTTGCGTCTCTATTAGCTTTTGTGCTCTGGCTTGATAGAAGCTTGCAAGCTAGTGGAAGTGAGTTTGCGGAAAAAAGCCTGCAAAGTGCCTCGCAGTTAAGCTCGGAGCTGGTTCAAGACTGGTTTGCAGGACTTGGCTCGGACCTGGAACACCTCGCGTACGATAATCGTGATTTCGTCAGCGCTCTCAGTACAGGTTTGGTGCAAAGTGGCCGAGCTGCGGACGACTATGTGGAGACCGAGGGCTGGAGCAGTTTCGTTAATGCAAATAAACAAAGTCTGATGCGCTTTGCGTCTACTAATGACTATATTGATGATATTTTCGTTTTGGACGTAGCTGGTAATATTCTTTTTAGCGCGTCCTCACATCAGAATGCTGGCACAAATATATTCGATGGGAATTATATCGGATCGAAACTTTTTGTCGCCGCGAAAAATAGCTTAAAGCATCGGCAGCTCGCATTTTCGGATGTTGAATCAGATGCTGTTCGGTCCCATGTTTTGAATGGGTATCTAAGCGTTCCGGTGATGGACAGCCGCGGTAAGCTTACCGGCTTGCTCGTCTTGCATTTTCATCTTGGTGATATTCAAAATTTAATGCTTCACCTAAATCAGGGCACAACCAAGCATTATTTGATAGGGACGGATAATAAGTTTCGTATTTCTCTTGACGTCAGTGCCAACGTGTCTGACAGGTATCTGGACTCGGATCAGATAAAACGCTGGAACGCAGCGCGAGGCAGCGACGAAAGTGTGTTTGAAGTCAGTGTGCTCGAGTATGAAAGCTTAGGCCTACGCGTAATTGGTTTGGCGCAACCGCTGGATATTTTTGGTGTAGATTGGTTGCTGGTCAGCGAAATAAATAAAGGAGCGCTGTTGCGTAATTTGCGGCCAGATAATGTTCAGTTGCTTATGCTGGTGACTGGCTTGATAGGCTTTTGGGTATTTATCACCTTTTTAGTTTTGCGAAAATTAAGCCGTTCGCTTACAGCGTTGACCATTGATGTCTGGCGGGTGGCTGAAGGAAAGTTGAACAGTATAAAAACCGTTTCAGCCGACAACGAAATTGGTAGGTTGTCTGACGTGTTGGCTCGCCTGATTAATATCAGAGATGTACACGAACAAAGCTTGGCGGATGCCTCGCGAAAAGCAGAGGCGGCGTGTAAAGCAAAGAGTGAATTTCTCGCGTGTATGAGTCACGAAATACGCACGCCGATGAATGGTGTTCTGGGGATGCTGGGAATACTGCAAAATACACAATTGGCTGAGGATCAGCAGCGTAACTTAAAAGTGGCTGTAGACAGCGCTGAATCGTTAATGGCGCTTATTAGCGATATCCTTGATTTTTCCAAAGCTGAAGCAGGAAAGCTAAAACTGGAATCGTTAGAATTTTTGTTAAAAGAACCTTTCGTTGATGTGGCGCACACCATGGGGCCGAGGGCTCGAGAAAAAAACCTTGATTTGTTATTCGATATCTCCGCAATCGACACAACTCAAGCCAGTGGTGATCCTTCCAGGTTACGGCAGATCTTAATTAATCTGGTGGACAACGCAATAAAATTTACGGAAGAAGGTGAGGTAAAAATAGTTGCGGAGTTAAATGAGTGCGATGGGCGATATTCGTTAAGGTGCTCCGTTCAGGACTCAGGTATTGGTATTCCCCTGGATGAACAAAACCATCTATTTGATTCTTTTACGCAACTGGATGCGACAACTACCCGAAAATATGGGGGGACTGGGTTGGGACTGGCTATATGCAAACAACTCTGTTTATTAATGGATGGGGATATTTGGGTAGAAAGCACTGAAGGGAAAGGCAGTACTTTTACCTTTGCCGTAGATTTAGATATTGCGAGCGGCGAGTTGAGAGAAATGCCATCAGTTGATCTCTCGGGAAAACGCGTTCTCATCGTTGACAATTTAGATATCAATCGTGAAATTTTCCGGGCGCAACTAGAGCAGTGGGGCATGTCTGTCACTGAAGCAAAATCTTCGGATGCCGCAATGGAGATTTGTTCGACAACTGAAGATGAGCATTTTGATATTGCGTTAATTGATTCACAACTGCCACATATGGATGGTATTGGTTTGGCTAAAACACTTATTGAACGTGGGTTAGCGCCGCAAAAAACAAAATTGTTACTCATTGGCTCTGCTGGTTATGCGGAAGAGGTGGGGGACCTATCGAATATTGGATTTAGTGGTTACCTGGTAAAGCCTATAATGCGCAACGAGTTACACGGACTGATTAGCGTGGTGCTGGATACTAAAACTGAAAATCCGGTTGACCAACCTTTAGTTACGAGAAATTATTTGGAAAGTCTCACTAAACGCAAGACGGGCGAGCAGAAAATTGACGCGAGCAACGCCGATTTTGGAAAAGTGCTTGTCGTTGAAGACAATACTATTAATCAGGAAGTCATTCAGCTGATGATATCCGACTTCGGTTTTATATCTGAGGTTGCCGAAAATGGTGAGCACGCATTGGCGTTACTCGTCGGCGCGCCGTCGGCATTTTCGTTGATATTTATGGACTGCCAGATGCCTGTTATGGATGGCTATGAAACAACAAAAAAAATACGAGAGGGCTATGCCGGGGCCGGCTATCGTGATACACCCATCGTTGCTCTTACTGCAAACGCGATGAAGGGAGATAAACAAAAATGCCTTGACGCCGGAATGACGGACTATATTAGTAAACCAATTGATCCAGGCTTTATCGAAGCGGCGCTAACAAAGTATGTAGTGAAAGGCGCTGCGGTTGTTTGCAATATTAATCGCGAAGTTTCCAATATCTCCTCACGCGAAGAAAGTGTAAAAGCTCCGGCGGAGTTAATATTTCCTCCAGAAGTAGAAGCCATTAACTTTGAAGTCAGACGGCCCGCAATTGCACGTAAACCGCAACTGTTTGTCAGTGTGCTTAAAACCTATATAAATAAGAATAATAACTTTGCTATACAAGCTAGAGAATATTTTGAATCCGGGAAAATGGATGAATTAAGAAATATTGTACACAGTATAAAAGGGGTGAGTGGGAACCTCGGTATGTTACCTTTGCAGGAAAGCGCAGCTAGGGTCGAAGATCTTATTGTTAATGACGATGTTGTTGACTCTTTAGTCTTTGAGGATTTAGTAAAACAGGCTGAAATTTCATTTCGCGATGCAGAACTAATAATTTCATCAAATAGCATGGGTGATAAAGAAAAGAGTTATTCTCGTTACTATTCCGATATTAAAAAAGAGTTGATTGACAAACTCGAAAAAAATATGGTGATTTCTGTTGAGTTAACAGACGAGTTTAAGCAGGCCGCTGTGGGTGAATTAAACGCAATAGAAATTAGTAAAATAACCGAGCGTCTGGACTATTTTGATTATGATCAGGCTTTGGAAATGCTCAAGTTTTAAGCGTTTCAAGGTAAACGCGTGCACGTCCATCATTTTTCGCACAGTACAAAACCTTGTCTGTTGCTTCAACGAGTTGCGATGGTGTGAGGTCTTCGTTTGGATGAGCTTCACAAACACCTGAGCTAAAGCTTACATACTTAGATACCCTGGACGAGCTGTGTTCAACTTCGAGTGCCTGGAAAAATGTCAATGCATCACGTACAAGGCTATAGGCACGCTCCCCCGTTGTGTCGTACATAATAATTGCAAATTCTTCACCGCCGTAGCGCGCAATAAAATCTGAACTCCGTTTAAATTTTTGTTTCAGTGTTTTCGCTAGTAATTTTAGGCATTGATCTCCGGCCGGATGACCATAGGTATCATTGTATTGTTTAAAGAAATCGATATCAATTAAACACAAACTAATAGGCTTGGTATTGCGTAGCGCTCGCCCCCATTCTTTTTCCAATTGATCGTCAAAGGCCCGGCGATTATTAAGTTCTGTGGTTCCATCGATGCGTGCGAAGCTTGAGAGCAGTTCCGTCCGCCGAATTAGTTTGGCTTGAAGCTGCAATCGTGCACGAAAAAGTGCTCCGTTAATGGGCTTGGTAATGTAATCCAGTGCTCCAAGTTCGATGCCTCGCGTCTCATCTTCAGGTCTGTCCATGCCGGTCATAAACACGACATTTAAATTACCATAAACATGTTTGTTATCGACAAGCTCTTTGCAGATCTCAAAGCCATTGCCATCTGGTAAGTTTATGTCTAATAACACAATATCAATGTGGGCATTACGAATGATTTGCATTGCCTTTTCGCGTGTTTTTGCAATAAACAACTGATAATGATTTTGGTCCAGACATTCGATCATGACCCGAATATTTATCGGGTCATCTTCGACGAGTAAAATATTAAATTGGCGATCTTCGGTAATGGCGCTCATAAGAGGATGGGAGCGAAGCAATATTGTCAGTCTAGCAGAGAAACCTAAACTGTAGATACTCAGTTATCTGCAGTTTATAAAATGAGGTGCATAAATATATGTTGGCGTTAGTGGATAGCAACTGTCATCTCGATTTTCCTGAGTTTGATGCAGACAGAAGTCAAGTTATCGCACGTAGCCGTGCTGCGGGCGTGGTCCATTTTCTTATTTCTGGCACTGAACCCGGGCAGTGGCAGCGCGCGCAGACACTGTGTCGCGACATAGATGCGTGTTTTTATGCGGTGGGTTTGCACCCATGGTGGCTTGAGGTTTATGTTGATGGTTTGCGGGATTCTGGCAACCCCTCTGCGATGCTTGAAGAAAAAATCGCGGCTTATACAAATGATCCAGCTTGTGTTGCGATCGGCGAGTGTGGCTTGGATAGGTTACGGTGTGAGGCCTTGGAGCAGCAACTTTTCTTTCTCCAATTGCAGGTCAATCTGGCGATAAAGTTACAGTGCCCCTTGATTTTACATTGTGTAAAGGCGCACAGTGAACTGTTATCTGTGCTCAAAAAATATCGTCCGCCGTGTGGGGGTGTAGTGCACGGGTTTAGCGGCAGTTATGAAATTGCAAAGCAGTATATGGATCTTGGTTTTTTGCTGGGTATCGGCGGAACCATTACGTACCCACGCGCCAAAAAAACGCGAGACGCAATAAAGCGAATGCCTATGAATGCATTGTTGCTGGAGACGGATGCGCCGTCGATGCCATTGGCGGGCAGGCAGGGGCAGCGGAACAGTCCCGAATGTATTCCTTATATTTGCGCTGAGCTCGCGAGTTTAAAAAACCTGGCCCCGTCAGATGTCGCTGCAGCAACGACGAAAAATTTTCGACGTTTATTTAATCTCAATTGATTGCTTTTCCAGATATCGTTCGATCGCGCGCGCCGCGGCAATAAAGCCGAAGCTGCCAGTCACCATTGAAGATGAGCCGAAGCCTCCGGCACAGTCGAGCTTTGTTCCATCCTGCATGACAGATTTGTCCATACACACTGAGCCATCTGGTTTGGGGTATACCATTTGTTCGGTCGAATACACGGCGTCGATACGAAACTTTCGGCCCGGGTCGCGCGAAAAATTATAATGTCGGTAAAGTTGTGTTCGAACTTTCGCCAACATCGGGTCGCTTTCCGTATGGCCGAGATCTGCGCACCTTATTTCCTGGGGATTTTGCTTACCCCCAGAGGAACCCACAACGATTAGACGGAGTTTGATTGCGCTACAATATGCGACCAGAGCAGATTTAATATGCACCGAATCCATTGCATCGATGACAATATCCTGATCTTGGCGAATCAAGTCACGCATATTTTTCTTTGTTAAAAAATCTTGAACTCTGTTTATTTTAATTTCGGGGTTTATTTGTTTTAAACGCTCGCTAACAACATCTGCTTTTGCACAGCCTATAGTATTTTGCAGCGCGTGTGATTGACGATTGCTATTAGTCACACACACTTCGTCGAGTTCAATAATGCTCAGCTCACCTACGCCACTGCGAGCAAGTGCTTCTGCCGCCCAGGACCCAACACCGCCTAACCCGACGACGACCATGTGTGAACGCGCTAATGCGAGTAAGGCATCGCGGCCATAAAGGCGTTCTATCCCGCCGAAACGCATGTTGTAATTTTCTGACAAGTTACCAGTCATCGCCTTGATTACTAAAATTTACGAATGGCGTTTTTTACAGCAACATTGCCTGCCTGGCAAGTTGCGTTTTCCAGGTGAGCACTTTAGGCTTGTTCGTGTCGCGCTGGAGCTATTTATATGCAGTGTACTATTCAAAAAAACGGTGTTGTTGCAGCCCTGGGAACCTATATTTTTTGGGGTTTATTTCCACTTTATTTTAAGTTGTTGGATAGCATTGCACCGGGCGAGATACTTGTGCATCGTGTGCTGTGGTCTTTTGTCTTTACTTTTGCACTGGTCACCGCGATGCGAAAGTGGCAGGCTGTTATCGCTGTTATTCGTTCATGGCGGGCGCTTGCACCTTACACGGTGAGCGCCATATTGTTATCTATCAACTGGCTTATTTTTATCTATGCAATTTCAATTGGAGATGTCTTGCAATTAAGTTTGGGTTATTTTTTAAATCCACTGTTCAATATGTTACTTGGTTTTGTTGTATTTCGTGAACGCCTGGGGCCGGTGACTGTACTTGCCATCGCAATGGCATTTTTGGGCCTGTGCTTTCAGCTTACTAACCTGGTAAATTTCCCCTGGCTGGCACTCGGTGTCGCCCTGGCATTTAGTATTTATGGCGCTGTACGCAAGGGTACTCACCTAGACTCGGTTTCTGGTTTGTTGGTTGAAACCGCAGTGCTCAGCCCGTTTGCGTTGATATTCTGGCTATTGTTTACACCAGCTGATTCACTAAATATGATGATAAACAGCGTTTATTGGGCTCTTCTGCTTGTACTTGCAGGGCCGCTTACCAGCATCCCTTTAATTACCTTTTCCATGGCGGTAAAACGCATTCCATACTACTTAGTTGGATTTTGCCAATACATTACGCCGACGCTTTTATTCTTGCTTGCAGTTTTTCTGTATCGAGAAACCTGGCAGCCAGAAGATCTGGCTACCTTTACGCTCGTGTGGCTGGGCATATTGCTGATACTGGGTCGTTCACTAAAAAGAGAGGATTAGTACCTGAGTTACATTTTTTGTTAATAGTATTTTAGATCGCTCGCTTTGCCGTGGAAGACACGATATGAATACACGGTATAAGCTAAAATTGTCGGTACAACAATTAATGCACCGACCAAAATAAAACGCAGTGACTCTGGTGCGCTAGCCGCTTGCCAGATGGTGACCTTGTCAGGCACGATATAAGGAAAATAGCTGAAAGCGAGCCCGGTAAAACACAGTAGGAAAATGCTTACGCATATCAGGAAAGGCACCGCGCAATAACTGTCGTTATTTAAAGGCATTTTTCGCAACAGTATTTCGTTTGTAATAAACGCAGAAAAACATAATAGAGGAATCAGTAATACAAACATGACCAATGGATAATCAAACCAGCGGTCGAAAACCCCAGGATTGATCAAGGGATTGGTGATGCTGACCAAGCATACGCCGATAAATGCAATGCGACCGGCTTGTTTGGCCCAGGCTACTGCTTTTATTTGCAATTCACCGTGCATTTTCATGACCAACCAGCCTGCACCTATATAGCAATAGGCAGCACTTACGCCAAACGCGCTGAGCACGCAAAATAGAGTGGCTTCCAGGGAATGGTTAAAACCTACAATGTATTGACCTAACATATAACCCTGTGTGAGCGCAGTAAGTAGAGAACCATATTTAAAACATTTATCCCATAGCGGTTGTAAATCGACCGACGCTTTAGTACGAAAATCGAAAGCAACCCCTCGCAAAATTAAACCCAATATCATTAGTGATACGGGGAGGTAGAGCTCGTAAAGAATTTCGCTATGCGCCACGGGAAAAGCAATTAATAAAATACCGACGGCCAGTACTAACCACGTTTCGTTTGCATCCCAAAACGGGCCAATGGAAGCGATAAGTTGATCGCGTTCAGAGGTGCTACCTTCTTCCAGTGGCAGCAACATGCCCACGCCCAAATCGTAACCGTCGAGTATTGCGTAAATAAGAACGGCGAGACCTAAAAGCGCTACAAAAATAACAGGAAGCATTGCGTCTGTAATCATGCTTGTACCTCCTCGTTTGCATTTGAGATAAAGTTTTCATGACCGCGCGCTGGTGAGTTTTCATATTCTTCCACTTTCACCGCGCGCAAAGCCATTACGCGCAACGTGTGCAGATAAGCGGCGAGCAGCACAGTATAAATTGCGGCATAACCTAACAACGATATACCGACATTGGTGGGGGCGATGGTCGTCACGGCATCAGCTGTTTGTAATACGCCGTTAACGAGCCATGGTTGGCGTCCGATTTCACTCACGTACCAACCGGCGAGTGTCGCCACCCAACCGATAAATGTTGTGCCTACTAGGACTTTAAGCATGATTTTGGGTAGCTGTTTCTTTCTTAGTAGCAAAAATGCTGAGAACCAAGCCACACCGAGCATCAGCAGCCCACAGGCAATCATAATTCGGAAGGACCAAAAAACCGGTGCTACGGGTGGGTGTTGGCCTTCGAATTCATTTAAACCACGTATTTCTCCGTTGAAATCGTGAGTGAGAATAAAGCTCGCTAAACCCGGGATGCCTACTTCAAACGTATTTTCTCGATTTTCTTCGTCGGGTATGGCGAATAAAAGTAGGGGAACCGATTTTTCGGTTTCCCAAACACCCTCAATCGCTGCGACTTTTTCCGGTTGATGCTCCAGCGAGTTAAGCCCGTGCAGATCGCCAATAAATATTTGTAAAGGCGCGAGCAAGGCCGCGATAACAATTGCGGTTTTTAGCGCGAGTCGCGGCGCGTGCTTGTGGTCACCTTTTAGAATTCGGTAAGCAGAAATACCAGCGACAAAAAAGGCGGCAGTTAACCCCGAGGCTAATAACATATGCGTGAATCGATAGGGGAATGATGGGTTAAAAATAATGGCCCACCAATCGGTTGCGTGAGCAACGCCATCTCGCATTTCAAAACCTACAGGTGTTTGCATCCAGGAATTTAGCGCGAGAATCCAGAAGGCGGATAATGTTGTGCCGACAGCAACCAAAAAGGTGGCGAGTGTATGAACCGTATTAGGTACGCGCGTAAAGCCAAACAGCATAATGCCTAAAAAGGTCGCTTCGAGGAAAAAGGCAGTGAGTACCTCATAGCCGAGTAATGGCCCAGCGATATTACCGACCTTCTCCATAAATCCGGGCCAGTTAGTGCCAAATTGAAAAGACATCGTAATGCCGCTGACCACGCCAAGCGCGAAGGAGAGCGCAAAAATTTTTACCCAAAATCGGTAGGCGCGCATCCACACCGGATTAAGGCTGATGTTATAGCGCAACTTAAAATAAAAAAGCATCCAACAAAGTGCGATAGTGATTGTTGGGAATAAGATATGGAAACTAATGTTTAGCGCAAACTGTATTCTCGATAAAACAAATACGTCTAACATAATGGGTGACTCCAAAAATTAAATTGATAACGCTTTTTGGGTCCTGTAAGCAGCTGGAAGTCAACGCCTATTTAGTTGTCTGTGCTGTTTTGAGCTTCTTGATTAGACGCGTATGCCGCAACTTTCACCACATTAAAACGGGGCTTTCAAGTTATTTGGCCAAAGCGTTTGGCTAAACAATTGGCGCATTAATCTTTATTTTGTCTTGCTTACGAAGATCCTTTGTGAACAGTTCACCATTTGAGAAACTTTCCCAAAATTTTATATTTGCTGTATTTTCAGTAATTACTGAAAATAATAAAATTTAATGGGGCCCGATGTCAATCCAAAGTGCTTAGAATTGCTCGCTGCGTGACGTAAGCTACAATAGCCGCCAATATTGAACGGACCATCGATTGGGCAGGCCCTAATGAAAACCTCGATAAAGCGCGCTCCGCACCTGAGCTCATACCCCAAGTATTGGGCGGAGTGCTTTGATCCCGCGCCCTTTTTGCCTATGAGTCGGGCGGAAATGGACGAACTTGGCTGGGATAGCTGTGACATCATCATTGTGAATGGTGATGCCTATATTGATCACCCCAGCTTCGGGGGGGCCTTGATCGGCCGTTTGCTCGAGGCGCAGGGTTTCAGGGTCGGCATGATTAGCCAGCCAGACTGGAAAACAGTTAATGCATTTAAAGTCCTGGGTAAGCCGAACCTGTTTTTCGGGATCAGTGCGGGCAATATGGATTCGATGATCAACCGCTACACTGCCGATTTGCGTCTGCGCTCGGACGATGCCTATACCCCAAACAATGAAGGCGGCAGGCGCCCAGACCGGGCAGTAACGGTTTACAGTCAAAAGTGTCGCGAAGCCTATAAAGATGTGCCCATCGTCATCGGCGGTATTGAAGCGAGCTTAAGGCGCATTGCCCAGTACGATTACTGGAGCGATGAGGTGCGCCGTTCCGCACTTATCGATGCTGGCGCGGATATCTTACTATACGGCAATGCGGAGCGCGCGATTATCGAGCTGGCCACTCGCGTTGCAACTGGCGAGCAGATAAGTGATATCCACGATATGCGCGGTACGGCCGTAACCAAAAAAGCGGTGCCGGAGGGTTGGACGGTGATTGACTCCAGTCGCATTGACTGGGCGAAAAATATCGATGCGATTCCAAATCCTTATGCCATGGAAGGCGTGGGCGATGAGCGTTGTAAGCAGGACGCAAATGCTTCGGCCGCGAGCGCAGAAGAGCCCGTGCGCATTATCCCCATGCCCCTGCAGCGTCAACATGAGCTTGATGAAAGGAAAACGGTTATTCGCATTCCGTCATTCGAAAAGGTCCGCAATGATAGAGCGCTATACTCTCACGCGTCGCGCGTGTTGCACCTGGAGTCAAATCCGCAGAATGCGCGCACCTTGGTACAGAAGCATGGCACACGTGAAGTTTGGATAAACCCGCCACCTATCCCGCTGGAAACGGACGAAATGGACGCGGTATTTGCGCTGCCTTATGCGCGTGTCCCGCATCCGGCTTACGGTGGTGCGGTGATTCCCGCTTATGACATGATTAAAACGTCGGTCAATATCATGCGCGGCTGTTTTGGCGGTTGCACTTTTTGTTCGATTACCGAACATGAAGGCCGTGTTATACAAAGCCGGTCTGAGGAATCAATTCTCAAGGAAATTGAAGATATCCGCGATAAGGTGCCGGGTTTTACCGGACAAATTTCAGACTTGGGTGGGCCGACAGCAAATATGTATATGCTGAACTGTAAAGACCCGCAAATTCATGCAAACTGTCGCCGCTTGTCATGTGTGTTCCCCAGTATTTGTAAAAATCTGGTCACCGATCATTCGAAGACGACCAAGTTGTATCGTAAGGCGCGCAGTGTTCCCGGTATTAAAAAAGTCGCTATTGCCTCCGGCTTGCGCTACGACTTAGCGGTGGAAGATCCCGAATATATTGAAGAGCTCGTTACTCATCATGTTGGCGGTTATTTAAAAATTGCGCCTGAGCATACAGAGGAAGGCCCGCTGAACAAGATGATGAAGCCTGGTATCGCGAGTTTTTATCAGTTTAAAAAGCTATTCGATAAATATTCAAAAAAAGCTGGAAAAAAACAATATTTAATTCCCTACTTTATTGCGGCGCATCCGGGCTGCGAAGATGAGGATATGATTAACCTGGCCTTTTGGTTAAAGAAAAATAAATATCGTTTGGATCAGGTGCAGACTTTTTACCCTTCACCTATGTCGCTAGCAACGGCGATGTATTATTCGGAAAAAAATCCGCTCAAAAAAGTTGGTTATAAAAAAGGTGGTGTGCACACGCCGCGCAATATGCGACAACGGCATTTTCAGAAAGCGTTGTTACGTTTTCACGACGCAAAAAACTGGCCTCTGTTGCGTGAGGAATTTGCGAAAATGGGACGTAAGGAACTTATTGGTACAGGCGATGGTGCACTTGTGCCGCCTGAGTCGCCCCAACGCAGAAAGCCTTTTAAAAAACGTATTCGGCGATAGGTTTTCAATTTTCGACATCCGAGTCTCGCGGGGCGTGAAGCTTTCTAAGACACGCAATGAAGCCATCCTTGGCTGCTCGGCGTCGGCTTCCTGCCGACGACGGTTGTCAAAGGGCCTCCCCCCACCTGAATCGGGTTTCAACCGGGAGTACACCAATTCAAATTTGAGAAATCCCCCGGCTCTCCTTACAATTGCGCCCCCACTCCTCAAAGCCGCATTTCTATGTCTGAATTTGTTCAAGGCCAACGCTGGGTTGTCGACTCCGAACCCGAGCTGGGTCTCGGTATTGTTGTTGAAGTCGATACCCGATCTGTATCCATATTTTTCCCGGCTGGTGATTGTGAACGCCGCTACGCCCAGGCTCAAGCACCGTTAACCCGCGTGACATTTCATGCGGACGAGAATATCAATACATTAGATGGCGGCGAGTATCTTGTGCGAACAGTGCACGATCAGGGTGGTTTGCTCGTTTACGAATTAGAAAATGGTGACTTCATACCTGAGACACAGTTAAGCCCGGAGATCCAGCTTAATCAACCCTTAATGCGTTTGATGATGGGGCAATTGGATAAGGCGAGCTGGTTTTACTTTCGCAGAACGCTGGATGCTGCCATGACCAATGTGTGGAATGCTCGATTAAATGGGCTGCTCGGCGTGCGCGCGAATTTAATTCCGCATCAATTATACGTCGCTAACAGTGCCTGTAATTGCGATAAGGTGCGGGTGTTGCTCGCAGATGAGGTTGGTCTGGGTAAGACGATAGAGGCGGGGTTAATATTAAGTCGTTTGCTAAAACAGCACCGTGTCAGCCGCATATTAATTGTTGTTCCCGATGCTCTGGTTGTGCAGTGGTTAGTTGAGCTGATTCGGCGTTTTAATATCCATCCCGTCGTCTACAGTGCGGATGCGCATAATTTTGAAGAAAACCAAATGCATTTAATGCCTCACTCAGCATTTGTGAGTGCGCATGAAGCGTTACAAAATTCTACATTTGATATTGTCGTGGTCGACGAAGCGCATAACTTAAAATCTGATTCGCCAGAGTTCGCAGTGTTAAAAATACTTGCTGCAGCTAGCCCTCACTTAATATTGATGACGGCCACGCCTGAGCAACTCGGTTTTGAAAGTCATTTCTCTCGCTTGCAGCTATTAGACCCTGCTAAATATGACAGCCCGGAAAAGTTGCGTAAAGAAGAGCGTCGTTATGAGCATTTGAACGCACTTGTTAAGCAGCTACCTGAGAGCAGAGAGGTGCTGACGAGTGAATTTAATCTCGATGCTGGGCTCAATGATGATGAGCTGCTTGTTCAGGCACTGGATTATCATGGCGTAGGCCGGGTAATGTTTAGAAATTCACGCTTAGCGGTCAGCGGGTTTCCCAAACGGGTTGTAAATGCCCACGAAATTGAGAGTGCGGACTGGCAGACGCGATACGAGTGGTTGGCACTTAAGTTAAAAAAACAAAGCGAAGAAAAAGTGCTTGTTATTACCCATGAAAAGGAACAAGTGCTTGAATGCGAAAGTTATCTCTGGAAAAAGCACGGCATTGATGCCGCCGTATTTCATGAGGATATGAGTTTAATCGAGCGCGATCGCGCCGCTGCGTACTTTGCCGATATGGACCAAGGTGCAAGGGTACTCTTATGTTCTGAAATTGGTAGTGAGGGGCGCAACTTTCAATTTAGCCGCCAGCTTGTCTGCTTGGATTTGCCGGAGCATCCTGATGTGTTTGAGCAGCGTATTGGCCGATTGGACCGTATCGGACAAAAGTATGACGTGGAAGTTCATGCATTAATTTCATCTGAAGATGACAGCGCTTCTCGTTGGCGCTGGTTCCATAATACTTTGAATTGTGTTGAACAGCAGAACTCCGCTGCGGCGGCAGTGCACGATGAGCTTTGGCCCGGTGATTTTCTGTCGATTGATAGCGAACTTGAAAAGCGTGCGAAGGCTCGAGCTGAACAGCTCGAAGAAGAAATTCGTGTTGGGCGCGATGCGCTGCTTGAGCTAAATAGTTGTCGCGAACCCGAAGCGAGTGAACTTGCCAAACAAATAGCTGACTTTGAGCAGCATACGCCAAAGGATTTGGTTGAACTTGCGAGTGACTTATTAAATTTTCATTTTGAAGAGCTTGGTTCGGGGCGCTACTCGCTGATTCCAGCGGATAATATGCTTGTCCCTGTTTTGCCGGGTATTCCCGCTGAAGGTGTTGAGCTTACTTTCGATCGCGAATTGGCCAATTCGCGTGAAGATCTATTGTTTATTTCCTGGGACGCGCCGTTTATTGTCGGCCTTTGGGAGTTGCTGCACCACAGTGAGCTAGGCTCAGCATGTGTCGCGATGTTGCCCACACGCCAACTTGCCGCCGGGCAGTGTCTGCTTGAAGCGTGTTTTGATATCGTTATTCAGTCTGAGTTTTCCGCAGATTGCCTGCCTTTTTTAAGTACTTTTTCTATACGTACGTTGAGTTTGGCGTCGGGTAGTCAGGATTTGGCTGCGGCATTGCCCGAACAAAAGCTTGAACAGACTTTGCAGAAGGTCGATAAAAAAATTGCCCGTCAAATTGTTAAGAGCAAGAAGCGAGAGTTGCCGGAGTGGTTTGTTGCGGCGGAAAAAATTTCATCAACTAAAAAAGAGACGATACTCGCGGATGCAAAAAAACAAGTTGAAAAGCACTTTCTGTATGAGAAACAACGGTTAGATACCTTTGCCGCAAGAAGTAATGACATTGATGCCAGTGAGATACAGCAACTCGAAGAAAAGCGTAGTGGAATTTTAGCAGCACTTTCACAGTGCTCTCACCTCCAACTCTCTGCATTGCGTCTCATTGTCACCAATTCGCCTTGAAAACCTTGAAACAGCGAATTAAAAATAATCGAAATTAATGCTTAGCTGGATATAAAAGTAATAAAGGATGATGATTTTTATTAAAAAGATAAATGTTAAAAACATGCCTTTGCCATCAATTCTTTTAGTTTGCGCCCAACCTTGTGGTGCGATGAAACAAAAACCGTGAACGACAAAGCCGATAAATGGAATAACGATAAAAGCTGCCAGTTTTCTAGGTGCACCGATGTTTTTTAGGCGTTGTACGCTGGTTAGTGCTATCAATACCAGCTCTACAATGAGTGCATAGATTCCCATAAGTGCAATCAATGAGCCGACTAATATGGAAATTCCTATTGTAGCTGTAATGTAGTTTGTGCGCTTAAAGCTACCGTAGTCGCGCTTAATTCTACTTTCCATGTTTATATCCTCAATAAATGAGTAGAAATATCGATTCTAGCGCCTTGGTTTATTGAGAAATGTGTTGGGGGCCTCAATTGCAGCAGCTTGGCGTGTTAGGCAAATAGTAGGCACTTTTGTCCCGAATTAGTTCCGTAAATGAGCGTTATGCTGTCTTTCCAAATTGCATTGGGTTTTAGTTGGCGGGCGTAAAGCTGGGTTGATTTAAATCTTCGTCCTTCCAGAATTTTGTACCCTTAATTGTCGCTTGAAGTGCGAGCCCTGATTCTGTTAACTGATAGACGGTTGTATTTTCAATGGTTGCTTCGCCGCCAAGCGCCGCACCCTTGTCTCCCGCTTTCGCTGCAGCGTCCGCCTGTACGCCAATGTTCCAGCCGTATTTAATAAAACGTGACATACTGCCTTCGGTATTAAAGACAAAAATAATTCGAAAGTCTTTAACGCCGAAGCCGGGGCCGACGCCGACCTCTCCCATTTTCATATAGGTGTATGCACCCGTACCATTATCATGAGCAACGCCGTAGCCGCCGCCAAAGCTGGCGAGCACGACGTTGATATTGGCATTACTGAAAACGGCATAACCCGGTGCATTTTCAACGTGAGCCTGCGCGCCGGGTTTGTGTTGGTATAAGTCGTTTAATACCTCATTTTTCATCGCCAGCACGGCCTGGCGTTTGTCTTCCGGTGATTTTGCTCCGGTGCTTGCGCAACCAACGGTGAATAGTAAACACAATATGTAGCTGGCTCGAACGAGTTGTTTCATGGTCAAATCCACCGAGGTGTAATGGCGATAGCCGCTTTATTCTAATGCGTGTAAAGATGAATCCCTGTAACAATTTATTCCGAAAATGTTGTTACTGAAACCCTGCTGTAATTGGCTTGGTGCGCTGCGTCTAAAATTGCAACATATGTTCTCGCCTCTGCATCTTCGTGAGCGTTAACAACAATGGCGCTCGCCTCTTGGTGCTCGGCGTATTTTTGGCTTAACAGTGCCCTAATTGCGCCATTATCCACACGTCGGCCATCGATATAAATGTCGTTTGCGCTGGATATACGAATGAGGGTGGGCGCTATATCCAAACTTTTGCCCCCTTCAGTGGGTGTTGTTCCGAAGCTTAGAGTTTGTTCATTGACAAAAGAAGCTGTGACGATAAAAAAGATAAGAAGAATAAAAACTACGTCTAACATTGGGTTCAGGTCGACGCCTGATTCTGTTTCGCGTGTTGAAATAGAAGGTCGTCTCATAATTTTCCCCCGGCGACAGAGTGATGTGATACGACACCGCGAGCATAACCTGTTCTGGAGGTGCTTACAACGTGCGAGCATCCCAAACGGATGAGTGGCTCGGCAATAAAAAACGGAACTTATGGCCACTACAATACCTGCAGCGGCAATTGTTCCAAATATGAAATAGGAGTCTTGAAAGTAGTAATGATACTCATCCTACCGCATATCGTTTTCTATTAGATACCGCCTGAGACGTGTTGCCAACAGCGCTTTTCTGATTGCCGTGATATATTTGACATTCAGCACTTGGTATTGGTCATGGTTTATCTCTTAGCTTTCCTTGTAGTTATCTTCCTGCTTTACGGGCCTCATTTATGGGTTAGGCATGTATTGAATAAATATTCACGGCGAGATGATCGTTTTCCCGGTACTGGCGGCGAGTTGGCACAACATCTGATTACGCGTTTTGAGCTTGCTGGTGTAGGTGTTGAGAAGGCTGAAGAAGGGGCGGATCACTATGATCCACGGGATAAGATGGTACGTCTATCCCCTTCGGTATTTGCCGGCAAGTCGCTCACCGCTGTTGCTGTAGCTGCACATGAAGTTGGCCATGCGATTCAATGGTGTCGTCACGAGCGCATTGCGCTATTGCGCGAGAAGTACCAACCACTTGCAAATAAAGTAGAGAAAATTGGTATTTCTATTCTGATGCTGCTTCCTGTTGTTTTGCCGATGATCCATATTCCCCATATTGTTGGGGTTATCATTTTAGTAGGTTTACTTACGCTTTTTTCTTCTGTATTGGTCTATCTAATCATACTGCCAAATGAATGGGATGCGAGTTTTTATAAAGCTCTGCCTATTTTAATTGAAGGCGATTATATAAGGCGCGATCAAATTGAACCTGCCAAAACCATTCTGCGAGCGTGCGCCTTCACCTACGTGGCAGCTGCGCTTGCGAGTTGCTTACGTCTGTGGCGCTGGCTGGCAATTTTACGGTCGTTTAGGTGGTAGTATCGATGTTTAGGTCGTTGAGCTTCGGTATTTTCCTTATTTTGGTTTGTCGTTTGACACACGCTGAATCCATTATTGTCGCCGTTGCTTCAAACTTCTCCCCACCTTTCCAGAAGATAGTTGCTGAGTTTCAGAAGCTTAACGGTGTCGAAGTTAAAGTCGTTTACGGTTCGTCAGCGAAACTCTATGCACAAATTATTAATGGTGCGCCATTCGTTCTATTTTTATCGGCCGATCCGCGTTTGAATGAAAGCTTAGAAAGACAAAAACGTATTGTCCCCAATTCGCGGGTGGTATACGCACATGGCAGGCTTGCCATTCTCGTAGGTTCTGGATGTCAACTAGAACCATTAATGAAAGCAATTAACTCAGCGAAGAAAATTGCCATTGCAAATCCACTGGCGGCACCCTATGGTCGGGCGGGTATTGACGTGTTGAAAACCGGTGCGGGTTATGAGGAAAATAAAAATAAATTGGTATACGCAGAAAATGTCGCACAATCTTTTCATTTTGCATATTCCGGAAATGTTGATATAGGTTTCGTTGCATACTCTCAAATTATTTCCCGAGAAATTGAGGAAAGTAAGTTTTTCCTGGTGCCGGAAAATTTATATAAACCTATTGTGCAGGAAATGGTACTGCTTGAGCGTGGCAACACAGAGTACCTTCAGTCGGCGCTGAAGCTTTATCGTTTCATAAAATCGACGGAGGGAAAAAATATTATTCGCCGCTATGGGTATCAATTGCCATGACAATCAATAGTGAGGACATTGATGCGATTTTGCTAACGCTGCGTCTCGCCTTGGTGGTGACGGCGATACTTCTTCTTATCGCACTGCCGCTTGCCCACTGGTTAAGTCGTACCTCGAGTTTTTTGAAAGCGCCGATTAATGCGCTTGTTGCGCTGCCCCTGGTGCTGCCGCCAACCGTTCTCGGTTTCTATGCTTTGATGTTAATGGGCCCCAGCGGACCGATAGGTTACGTGACTGAAACTTTGGGGCTCGGCCTCTTGCCTTTTACCTTTTGGGGCTTGGTGCTGGGCTCTTGTTTATATTCCCTGCCCTTTGTTGTACAGCCTTTGCAAGCTTCGATGGCGTCTTTGGGACAACGCCATACCGAAGTCGCGGCTACTTTAGGTGCTGGACCACTCGACCGTTTTTTTAGCGTGACGGTGCCGTTGGTAAGACCGGGGCTTATCACCGCGATTGTGCTCGGCTTTGCGCATACGCTCGGCGAGTTTGGTGTGGTTTTAATGATAGGCGGGAATATCCCTGGTGAAACGCGCGTGGTCTCAGTACAAATTTACGATTACGTTGAACTGCTGGACTATCGGCGCGCGCATGTGTTGTCTGCAATGATGCTTATTTTTTCTTTTTTATTACTATTGGGTCTTTACACGTCTGGCAGAGTTAAATCGATAAAATTATGGTAAGTGCGGTGAATGAGGGGCTTGTGGCAAAGCTGCATTTTTGCAGCAGTCATTTTGAATTAGCAGCGGATCTGGTGTTACCTGGCGAAGGAGTAAGCGCATTTTTTGGCCCTTCCGGCGCAGGAAAAACAACCATGCTGCGCGCGCTCGCAGGCCTCGACTATCACCCGAATACGCGCGTTACCATAAATGGACAATGTTGGCAGGATGCATCAATGTGCTTGCCAGTACACAAACGATCGCTTGCTTATGTATTTCAGGAGCCGAGTTTGTTCACTCATCTTAATGTGAAACAAAATCTTGAATACGCAATGACTCGGGCAAAACACAAAAAGAAAAAAAACAGTTTCGACGAAGTTGTTGAACTGCTTGATCTGGATAAGCTGTTAAAAAGTCATGTTGGGCAGTTATCCGGTGGTGAAGCGCAGCGTGTTGCGATTGCACGAGCACTGCTTTCCCAGCCCGAACTGTTATTAATGGATGAGCCCTTGGCGTCTTTAGATGAGCATAGGAAGGCTGTGATACTTCGCTACTTGGAAAAGTTAGTGGAAGAATTAAAGCAGCCCTTAATTTATGTCAGTCACTCGTTGAATGAAATAGCACAACTGTCGGATTATCTTGTCCTTATCCATGCAGGCCGGATAATTCGGCATGGCCCGCTCACTGAAGTACTAAGCTCGCCAGAACTATGTCGACTTGAAGATCACGTCTGTACGGTAATTGATGCCAAAATCGCAGAGCACAATAGCGTTTGGTGCATGCAAAAAATTATTTTTCCGTCGGGAGAGATCTGGTTGACTGAGACAGAAAAAAAAGTCGGGGATGCGATCCGTGTACAGGTGAATGCGAGTGATGTAAGTATTGCGTTGAGTAAGGCTGAGGATAGCAGTATTACTAATATTCTCAGCGCAAAAATTCACTCGATTGACAGAGATAATAAACGTGCACAAACGCTTGTGCGTCTTATTGTCGGCGATACAATTTTGTTAGCCCGTGTTATGCAGCATTCCGTGGATAAGCTTGGTCTTGCTGTCGGCATGCGCGTATGGGCACAAATTAAATCCGTTGCAATTTTGCGGTAGGAGCTGTCAGTATTAATTCCGTTTCTGAGCTGGTGTTCCATTTATTTTTTTGATGTTGTTGAAACAAGTGCCCAACCCATGTCTCTCCGAGTTTTTCCGGTATAAACTATTAAATTAGTGTTGACAGAGCCTGGCAAGTTATTGGGAAAGTCAAATTTTGCATTGTGGAGAGTTAGCTGGGCGCCCGCCTTTTAAAACCGTCGATTCAGGGATGAATCGACGGAGCTATATGGATATATTCATGCGTTTTTAAAAGGCGGGCGCCCACACGCTAACGATTCGAGGCTGCAGTCATAAACTTTCCCAATGAGCCACTAAGTTCTACGCGAACCCTTTTTACTTTTCGCTTTTGGGTTGTTTCTTTTTTTCTTATCGTTTTTGCTCCAACGCTTTTTGGGTTTGCTCTGTTTCCCTTCGTCCACCAAGCTTAAGTTAAGTTGTTTATTGCAAACCCAGGCTTTGCGCAATATATGGAAGACCTCTGAGGGCATGCCCGACGGTAAATCGACCGTACTGTAGTCGTCATGCAGTTTTATATGGCCGATATGCGTAGCATTTATGCCGGCTTCGTTGGCGATGGCACCGACAATATTGCGAGGGTTAACGCCGTCCTGACGGCCAACTTCAATGCGATAGGTATCCATATCTGCGTCGCGCGTTCGCGGTTCGCGTCGGCCATCGTCACGCGCGTCTTTTTTGCGCTCGCGTTGTTTTTCAGGTTTATCTTCCAGTAGGAAAGGGCGCTCTCCCTGGGAGATTTGCGCGAGCGCAGCAGCGATATCTATGCCGCTCGCGTCAGTTTCCCGCTGCAGGTCGTTGATTAATTCTTTGAAAAAGTCATCGCTGCCTTCAGCCAGTATCTCGGTGATCTTTTGTTTAAATTTCAGGATGCGCTGTTCATTAATATCCGCAGTTGAAGGCACGTTCATCGGTTCAATGCTTTTACCGGTAGCGCGTTCAATAGACTTCAGCATGCGTGTTTCGCGGCGCGATACAAATAAAATCGCATCGCCGCTTCTTCCGGCGCGACCCGTGCGGCCAATGCGGTGCACGTAGGCTTCGGTATCGTAAGGAATATCGTAGTTTACAACGTGACTGATTCGGCCAACGTCTAAGCCTCGTGCGGCCACATCGGTAGCAACCAATATATCGATGTCGCCTTTTTTGAGTTTTTCGACGGTGCGTTCGCGCAGGGTTTGGCTGATATCACCGTTTAGCGCTGCACTGCTGTAACCGCGGGCTTCGAGCTTTTCCGCCAGCTCGACAGTTGCGGTCTTGGTGCGCACGAAAATAATCATCGCGTCAAAGGCTTCCACTTCCAGAATGCGCGTCAACGCGTCCAGTTTGTGCAGTCCTCCAACTTGCCAATAGCGCTGGCGGATGGTATCCGCTGTTGTGGTTTTAACCTCGATTTTGACGTGTACAGGATCGGTTAAGTAAGTGTTCGCGACTTTGGCGATTTCGCGCGGCATGGTTGCGGAAAACAGCGCGATTTGACGGTCGTCCGGGGTGTGAGACATCACCCATTCAACATCATCGATAAAGCCCATACGTAGCATCTCGTCGGCCTCGTCGAGTACCAGGTGCTTCAGCTGATCGAGTTTTAAGGTGCCTTTGCGCATATGGTCCATTACGCGACCTGGCGTGCCCACGACAACATGCACACCGCGTTTAAGCGCGCGAATCTGGCTCTCATAACCCTGTCCACCGTAGATCGGTAGAATGTGAAAGCCTTTTAAATAGCGCGCGTAGCTTTGAAAAGCTTCAGCGACTTGAATGGCCAGTTCACGTGTTGGCGCTAATACCAATACCTGAGGTGATTTTTGCTTTAAGTTGAGCTTTTCCAAAATCGGCAAGGCGAAGGCTGCCGTTTTACCGGTGCCAGTTTGTGCCTGGCCGAGAATATCTCGTCCTTCGAGCAGTGGCGGCAGGCTGAGCGCCTGAATCGGTGAGGGGGTTTCATAACCGAGGTCTTTGAGTGCGCGTAGAATGCTTTCGCTCAAACCTAACTGGTCGAATGCGGGGGTGCTATCGCTCATTTGAGTTTCCTGAGGGAGTGGTCACAGTTGGGCCGTAAAGGCGATGGCTGTGGAAAAGGGCCGCGATTATACCTATAGTCGGCGCCAATGTCCGTTTTTTGTTCAATGTCTGCTTGAGGGAAAGTGAATGCGTATTTGGGTTGACGCCGATGCCTGTCCAAAACCGGTAAAAGAAATACTGTTTCGTGTATCACAGCGGCGGGATCTGGAAGTGATTTTAGTGGCAAATCAGTTTTTACCAACACCTTCCTTTCATCTGATTCGCTCAGTTCAGGTAGCGGGTGGCTTTGATGTTGCGGATAACTATATTTGCCAGCACGCCGAAGCGGGGGATGTCGCCATTACTGCAGATATCCCTCTAGCGGCGGAGTTGGTCTCTGAGCGCGTGCACGTACTCGGTCCTCGTGGGCAAAAATATACTCGGGACAACATTCAACAACGGCTCACCATGCGGAATTTTATGGAGGAGATGCGTAATAGCGGAGAGGTGACAGGCGGGCCGTCGGCGTTTTCCAGCGCTGACAAACAGGCATTTGCCAATGCGCTTGACCGATTGCTCGCGACTTGTTTGTCTTAGCGGCATTACGTGCGCGCGGCGAGCGATTCGATTGCGCTCATTTTCTCTTTAAAGTCTTCGAGGGCCCAGCGGTCTTTGTAGTCCAGCTGATATTTGTTGTGAAAGCCGATCGTGAGTGTCACTTTTTCATTGCGCAACACCACCGTATAGCCGTCGAAATCTGAACTCGCATACAGTCCCCTGAAGTGGTGTTCTTCGCCTTCAGCGGTGCCCCGTGTTTTAATCAGCTCGAATACTCGCAATGCCTGGCGGAGATCTATTTGCGCGCCGCTTATTTGATTCACCAAACTACACTCCTCGCGCCTAAACTAGCGCGTTTTCAGCCACAACAGTGACGATTCGATGCCCTAGGCTCTTGTAACAGTATGTGGTGCTACCTGATTTAATAGTACGCTAACTGAGTAAACCTGGACTAGTCTGAAATGTATAGCCAATGGTTTACCAATCCTATCCCAGTATGAAGCGCGAGAACGCCACTAGCTCTAAACATACAGAGTTTGACAAACTCATTTACGGTATTACTCACGATATGGGTGCGCCGTTAAGGGCTGTTGTGCAATTTTCGGAGCTATTAAAAGCAAAGGTTGGCGACAGTATTGGCGAAAAAGAGCGGCATTGGCTCGAGCTCATTAACGTAAGTGGCGTGCGGGCTCAACATATGCTGCAGGCTTTAGTCGCGTATTCGCGTTTGACAACACGAAAGTTCGTAGCGACACGATTTTCCCTGGTCGGCCTGGTCGATGAGCTGCTGGCAGACTATCGGCGGCAGCCGGGCGCATCAGGTATACGGGTAGAAGCGGAAAATGCGTTAGAAGAGGCTTGGGGGGATCGTGCGCTTCTGGCTCAACTGGTATCGCATTTGCTCGACAACGCGCTACGTTTTTGTCCGGCAGACGACAAGCATGAGATCGCAATTGTTGTAGCGATTCAAAAAAATGCGAGAGGTGTAGCCTTGACTGTCAGCGACAATGGTTTAGGTGTAGCTGAGAGCTCATTGGAAAACATCTTTTTACCTTTTAAACGTTTACATGCACCTGACAACTACCCGGGTTTAGGTATGGGTTTAGCTTATTGTGATTTAATCACACGTTTACATGGCGGCAGTATCAGCGCGGCAAAATCGTCGCTGGGCGGTTTGAGCATAGTGTGTGTTTTCCCTTTCAGTCAAAGCGCTGTGCAATCCGGTTGATATTTATATGGAGGTTGGCCTTCCTATGGAGCAAGCTGTTGAAAATCGGAATGCAGGTGGCGCTGTGAACCCAGAGAAAACAGTGTTTTTGATGGCGGAAGACAATCCTGTCGATGCCGAATTATTTATCGGTATGCTTGAGCATACTTATCAAGACAAATACGAAATTACCTGTGTTGATTGTTTTGAGAAAATTATGCCATTTTTATCCAAAGAGCGTGTCGACGCGTTAATTCTAGACATGCATTTGCCTGATAAGTCGGGTACGGATAATATTTCCAGTATTGTGCGCAAATACCCCTCACTTCCAATTGTTGTGCTGACTGGGCAGGAGGATATGGAAGTGGCAGTTGACTCCCTAAAAAATGGTGCTCAGGACTACCTGTCGAAAAATAATATTAACCCGGAAATTCTTGCGCGAAGCCTGCGTTATGCGCAAGAGCGCAAGCAAATCGAGATGCAGTTAAAAGAAGCGTTGAATGATGCGGCTTATCGCAATTATCAACTGGAGTCGCTTGCTAAATACGACATGCTCACGCAGCTACCAAATCGTGCATATTTTAATGATATTGCGCGTCACGTTCTGCGTCGCGCTAACCGTACCAAGAAGAAGTGTGCGCTTTTATACTTTGATTTAGATGGTTTTAAAAAAATAAATGATACTTATGGTCACGCATTTGGTGATGAGTTATTAAAGCAAGTAACCAAGAGGCTGTCAGGTGTTGTTAGGGAATCCGACTTTCTTGCGCGTATAGGTGGTGATGAGTTTGTTGTTATTACTGATCTGCTTGAATCGAAGGAGGAAATGTATCCCGTAATTAAGCGAATTGTTAAGGCTTTCGAAAAAACGCTCCTGATCAATGGCTATGAAATATTCTCCAGTCCCTCAATTGGTATTGCATATTATCCCGATGCGAAAGATTTGGATCAGTTAATTAAACATGCTGATTGTGCGATGTATGAAGCAAAAAATAAGTTTGAGTCGCAGGTCTGCTTTTACACAAATCAGATGGCTGCGCATTTTTCTCGGACGCAGGAGATTGAAGAAAATATAACGGTTGGAATAGAAAATAAAGAGTTTGACGTTTGGTTTCAGCCGGTTATTTCTGCAGAGAGTACTGAAAGGATATCAGTTGAGGCGCTTCTGCGTTGGGACTCAACTAAGCTGGGGCGTGTAGGACCAGATGAATTTATTCCAGTGGCTGAACTAACTCCCGCAATAAATCAGCTTACCCATCTGGTCATTCAGCATTGCGGCCTGTTTTTTCACTCCATGAAAAATAAACAAACTAAAATTGATCGCATGGCTGTGAATATTAGTGCACTACAGCTGAGTAACGCCAATTTCGGAAATATATTGTTGGCGTGGTTTAAAGAGAGTGCTTTACCACCAGAGAATATGTGTGTCGAAATTACGGAAAGTCAAATTGTACAAAATGCGAAAATATGTGCCGAGCAAATATCTGCCCTTCGGGATGCCGGGGTCCATATCGCTTTGGATGACTTTGGTACGGGGTTTTCATCGATTACGCATCTGCTTGACCTTCCCATCGATATATTGAAACTGGATCGTATGTTGATAGATCATATCGATAGTGACTCACGCAATCAGGCTTTGACCGCGGGCATCGTGGAGATGGCGCACAGGTTGAATATGACTGTTGTCGCTGAAGGTATTGAAAGGCAGGAAGAGCAGAATTACGTGCTAGAACTTGGGTGCGATTACCTACAGGGCTACCGTTTTTCCAAACCGCTGCCTTTGGGCGAAGTTTCGTCGTTTTACTTAAACAAATAGATAAACACTCAGGCTTATCCCGATCCACGTATGTTTGTATGCGTGTGCGGCTCAACTCAATTTGTCTACCTTTCGCCGAGTAACCCCATCTCGGTTTTAGTGCAATCGTTACAATGGTTTTCGCTCACCTCCATTCGGTGGTATGAGTTCAATGTTTATGGGCAATTTGAGGGCGCGAACATGTCAGGTAAAACTTTGTATATAAAATATTTTTTTTCAGTCTGCACGCTCGTTTTTTTGTGTGCGGGTCAAGCTTATGCGGCGCATCTGGAGTTTAAAAAAGGTGAACGGTTGACTTTGGTGCTTGTCGAAGATCGGGAACATGGTGAGGAACTGCGTAAGCATTATCTAAGTAAAACCTTTTCGATGGCAGAGAGCTATGGTTTTAAACCTCTGCAAGATTTTAAAGTGACAAAAAATCTTCTGGGCGAGGATAAGATGAGAGCGGCGGGTTTGTATTCCTGGCCTTCCGTTGAACAGTCCAATGCTATGCGAAACTATAAAAACTACACGGAGTACCTCAAACCGCTTCGTCCGTTGGTTTGGCAGGAAATGGTTGTTATAGACTTCGATATTAAAAAGTCGATGGCGGTGGATATCTATCCGGAGCGAAGCTATACCATTGCAAAAGTATGGTTTAATGATAAGAAAAAATATAAACAATATTACAAGGAAACTCAGGCCTTGCGCGATGAACTCGGTTCCAAAATTGTTCTTAAATTCTCTGTCGATGAATACAGTACCCTGCGTAAAGATAACAAGTCGCCGGATATGGTTGTAATGCTTGAATGGCCAGATGAGCATGGGCCAGAGAAATATCTGGAAGCATCGCGCTTTCAGGAGAATTTAGATCTCGCCAATCAAGGTATTGAAAAAATAGACTGGTACCAGTTGGGCTTTTGGAATTAATTCAATGAGTGGAGTGCTGGCGTACGCCAGCACTCCTCGGGTTTTCAGCTTTGTTGTTCGAGGCTTTGATTTAACTTTCGCAGCCATCCGTCTATCTCCAAACGAAGCTTGCGCATATTTTCCACGCGGTTATTTCGTTCGAGATAAAAACGTTCACCTACTTCCTCTTTATCTTCCAAATAGGCGATGACCTTCCCGCTTTGTGAATCTGTAATCGTCGCGGATATTTCCAGTAGGCCCACACCTCGCGTAAATACTTTTTGTCGAGCGGGGCGCCCAACTAAATCATCTTTCGGGGCATTTGGTGAAAAACGTTTAAATTTAAACGTGATATCTGCAACGCCCGGCCCGCTATGCTCGGCGAGTGACAATGCCTTATTGTTTTTGTATGTGCGCGACACCCGGTCGCCAAAGGTCTTGGTCATTTTTTCGATGTCTTTCTGGGTCAACTTCCATTTGTTGCGGTCCACAAATTCAAGGCGGTTTGTATCAATTTCGAGCTCATTTGCATCCAATGGCATAAAGCGAAGTGACCGGTAGTCCGCAAGCGAGGTATCAGGCGCGACAAAAAAAGCATCGAAGCGCGTATTGTTCACGGCGTGCAAACCTTGTGCAGCGTTTGGGGCATCAGTGAGCTGGCTATTACTCGCCTGATGGCTGCATGCGGCCATGAGCAAGGCGAGAGTAGTGAGGAAGAGCGTTTTCATAATCGACTCCCGGGGTTGAGCGGCACCAAAGTGTAGTTCATTGCGCCTTAATACGAGCTGAACATAAAAAGTTGTCGTAGCGTTGGTCGTATGTGCCCGTGCGATCTATCCGTAGATTTGAACTGTTTGTACCTATTTAGTTCCATTGCCAGCGCCTGAAATGCGTGCGTGTTCGCGGCTTTCAGTGAAAGCTAAATGCCGGGTGGGGCGTGTCATAGAAACAACAAACATTGTCGCTTTTCAAATTGTGTCTATTCTGCAATAGTAGCGCGCCCCCGAGTTAACTCGACTGGTTGCTAGCGTGTTTTTATAGGTGGTTTGAAGATGACTTCTCAGGGTGATTCTTGGTCTAAAGAGCAAAGCTGTAGCGTTTACGGCGTCCATGATTGGGGGCTCGACTATTTCAGTGTCAATGCCCGCGGGGAAGTGTGTGCCCGAATCAACGGTGCAGAGACAACACAGGAAGTCCCGCTGATGGATATTGTCGCCGGGCTCGAGCAGCGCGGCCACAGTATGCCTGTCTTGTTGCGCATCGAGAATATCCTCGACAAGCGTATATCGGAAATAAATGAAGCTTTCGCGCGCGCGATTCAGCGCTTCGACTACTGCGCGGATTACCGTGGCGTATTTCCGATAAAAGTTAACCAGCAATGCCATGTGATTGAAGAGATCACCAAGTTCGGACGCCAGTACCACCACGGTTTGGAGGCAGGCAGTAAGGCTGAATTAATCATTGCCATGTCGCACCTGCAAGATCCCGAAGCCTGTATTGTCTGTAATGGTTACAAAGATGCGGAGTTTATTCAGCTCGGCTTACACGCGCTCAGTTTGGGCTTACGCTGCTTCTTTGTTGTTGAGACGCCGTCTGAAATTGATGTGATTCTCGAGCAAAGTCGCTTGATGGGGGTGGAACCGCTTATCGGCGTGCGGGTAAAGCTGTCTGCGAAGGTCGAGGGGCACTGGTACGAAGACAGCGGTGATCGCTCTTTATTCGGTCTGTCGACGATACAGCTGGTCGATGTGGTCGATCAGCTTCGCGCGGCGAATATGCTGCATTGCCTGCAGTTAATGCACTTTCATATAGGCTCGCAAATCCCAAATATCCGCAATATCCGGGCGAGCATTCAGGAGGCGTGTCGCTATTATATTGAATTGGCGAAGGAAGGCGCGCCGCTAGGTTATTTGGATCTCGGTGGTGGTCTCGCTGTGGATTACACGGGCGCGAGTACAAACGAAACGCACAGTAAGAATTACAGCCTAGAAGAATATTGCGTGGACATTGTCGAAGCGATTAGCGAATCGATGAACGCCAACGATATTGCACACCCGACGATTATCACTGAATCTGGCCGGGCCACAATTGCATATTCGTCGGTTTTACTTTTCAACGTCCTCGATGTCAGCCGATTTAAAGCGAATAAGCTCCCTGCAGAACTACCGGACGCTTCGAGCGATCTCACCGAGAATATCTGGCACACCCTACGCTCGCTAAATGAAAAAAATGTGCAGGAATGCTGTAACGATGCTGTGCATTACCGCGAGGAAATTCGGCAAATGTTTCGTCAGGGGCAGCTCGAGTTGCGGGAATTATCACTCGCAGAAAATATTTATTTTGAAATTTTGCAGCAAAGCCGCGTGCTTTTGCCAAAGTTAAAACGCGTGCCGCCCGAATTGCAGAACCTAGATGAATCCATCGCCGATATTTACTACGGGAATTTCAGTTTATTTCAGTCATTGCCAGATGCATGGGCGATAGAGCAGATTTTTCCAGTGATGCCAATTCATCGTTTAAACGAAGAGCCGACGAATTGTGCCGTTATTGCGGATATTACCTGTGACTCGGACGGTAAGCTCGACTTATTTGCCAGTGAAGATCGCGAGGTGCGCACCCTGCCGCTGCATGATGTGCTTGATGGCGAGGAATACTACCTCGGTGTTTTTTTGGTCGGTGCCTATCAGGAGACGCTCGGCGACCTGCATAATCTTTTCGGCGATACGCATGTCGTAAGTGTGCGTGTCGGCGGCGAGGGTCAATTCGAATATGTCGAGGAAATTCAAGGCGATAGTATTGGCGATGTATTGAGTTACGTTGAATACAATCCCAAAGAACTGTACGAGCGTTTCCGTATCAGTGCGGAAGCAGCCGTAAACCGTGGTCTGATTACGGTGTCAAAACGCCAGCAAATGTTGCGCACATTCCGCGAAAGTTTAGATGGCTATACGTATTTTGAACGCGACCAATAGCGAGGTTTAAACCTAATATGCCTAGAGTTTTAATTATCGGTGCAGGTGGTGTTGGTGGCGTTGTTGCGCATAAATGTGCACAGCTTGCCGACGTGTTTGAACATATTACTTTGGCGAGTCGCAATGAAGAAAAATGTAAAAAAATTGCAGCGCAAGTCGAGCGCCCAATAGACACTGCACAGGTTGATGCAGACTCCGTGCCCGAACTTGTCGAACTTGTTTCCCGGGTAAAACCCGAGTTGATTATTAATGTCGCGCTGCCCTATCAGGATTTGAGCATTATGGACGCGTGCCTGGAGACCGGCGTTCACTACCTGGACACAGCGAATTATGAACCACTCGATACGGCGAAGTTTGAATATAAATGGCAGTGGGCCTATCAGGAAAAGTTTGAGCGTGCTGGCCTTATGGCTCTATTGGGTTCCGGTTTTGATCCCGGTGCAACGAATGTGTTCACAGCCTATGTTGCGAAACATTATTTCGATGAAATTCATCAACTGGATATTATCGACGTAAACGGGGGTGATCACGGTTATCCGTTTGCGACAAACTTTAATCCCGAGATAAATATTCGTGAAGTGACGGCCGAATGTCGGCACTGGGAAAACGGTGCCTTTATAGAAACACCTGCAATGTCACTTAAGCAGTCATTTACCTGCCCAGAAAATGTGGGCGCCTACAAGATTTATCGCATGTATCACGAGGAACTGGAGTCGCTAACCAAACATTATCCCAGTTTGAAAAAAGCGCAGTTCTGGATGAGTTTTGGCGACAGTTATTTAAAGCACCTGGAGGTGCTTGGTAATGTTGGCATGACCGGCATTGACGCCGTGGAGTTTAACGGTCAGCAAATTGTCCCGATTCAATTTTTAAAACACTTATTGCCCGACCCGTCTACTTTGGGCCCACGCACTGTCGGTAAGACATGTATCGGTTGTGTTGTCAGTGGGCTAAAAGATGGCAAGCCCAAGAGTGTATATATTTACAATATTTGTGACCACCAGGCCTGTTATAAAGAAGTGAAATCGCAAGCGATTTCCTATACCACAGGCGTGCCGGCAATGATTGGCGCAAAAATGATGTTGGAGGGTAAATGGATGAAGGCCGGTGTTTGGAATATTGAACAAATGGACCCCGATCCGTTTATGGCAGATATGAACCGCTACGGTCTCTCGTGGACAGTGATTGAAGAACCTGGATTTGAATTACTGTAATGCGCAGCACCAGCTTTCATCGTTTTGATGCGTCTCGCGTCCCCTCTCCATGTTTTGTTGTCGATGAGGTCGCGATAGAAAATAATGTAAACATTCTCGCGTGCGTCGAGCGGGAAACAAATGCCAAAGTGCTGGCGGCACTCAAAGCTTTTTCTCTCTGGCGCCTGGCGCCATTAATTTCGCAATATCTGAGTGGTACTTGCGCTAGCGGTTTGCATGAGGCGCTGCTTGCCAAAGAATATTTCGGCGGTGAAGTACATGTATTCTCGCCGGCATTTTCAGAAAAAGATTTTGCACAGCTCGGTCCATTTATGCATCACTGTGTTTTTAATTCTTTTTCACAGTGGTATCGATTTAAAGATACTGTGATGGAATTAAAACAACAGCGGCCGGAGTTTAGCGCCGGCTTGCGGATTAATCCGCAGCACAGCGAAGCGCATATTGCGCTTTATGACCCCTGTGCGCCGTGCTCCCGATTGGGCATTCCTGTAAGTGAGTTCGAAGCAAAAGATCTCCATGGTATCGAAGGGCTGCATTTCCACACGCTATGCGAACAAGGCTTGGCGCCCTTACAGCGCACGCTCGCAGAAGTTGAACGAAAATTTGGTCATTTAATGCCATACATGCGTTGGGTTAATTGGGGTGGCGGCCATCATATCACCGCGCCCGGTTACGATTTGGACGGGCTGATCGACGTCATTAATGCTTTCTCCCAGAAGTACGATGTACAGGTTTACCTCGAACCGGGTGAAGCCGTCGCAATTAACAGTGGGGTGCTTGTCGCTGAAGTGCTGGATATTACCTGGAATGAAAAGCCGCTGGCGATACTCGACACTTCGGCAACGTGCCATATGCCGGATACGCTGGAAATGCCCTATCGCCCCGACATATTCGGCGCGATACCCGCAAGTGAGGAAACCCATGATTACCGGTTGGGTGGATTGACCTGCCTGGCGGGGGACGTCATTGGCGATTACAGCTTTGTGCAACCGTTGGAGATTGGCCAACGATTAATGTTTGATGATATGGCACATTACACGATGGTAAAAACACATACGTTTAACGGCATTAATTTACCGGCGATTGCGCTGTGGAATTCGCACACAGATGAGTTACGTGTGGTCAGAGAATTTGGTTACGAAGATTATAAATCACGATTAAGTTAGAGCGTGTTAATACTCACTAAGTCTTTGGGGAACTAGACCTTTTGATTTGGCACACACGTGTTTGCGTGCCGGTGCGACGTTCAAAAACCGTCAATTCATGCTCCGCCATGGATGGCGGGTGTTAGAGCAATGCAGGAGCAATTGCCGAGATGAATTGGCGAAGCTACAGGGGTGGAGCGGATTAAAACGAAGCACCGCTTCGTTCCGCGTAACGCTCAAAATCTATGATTTTGGGCCGGTCCTGCTCGCAGGTATTTATGCGTTTTTTGAACGTCGCACCGGTGCGCAAACGGTTCGAGGGCACACAAGCCGGCGTAAATACCCCATAGGTTAACTAAGGAATTTCTAAGCTCTATGAAGACGAGCTACCCACATTTTCTAGGTTCTGAAATTGCTCAACCCAAAGCGGACGACGCTTTTTTTCACGTCATTCCCGTGCCGTTTGAGCGCAGTGTCAGTTATGGCGGCGGCACAGCGCTTGGGCCGTCTTCAATTCTGCAGGCGTCCTGGCAATTGGAGCTTTGGGATGGCAAAGGTCGGCCAGCTGACCTGGGTATTTATACCGCGCCTGTGGTGGATTGCGAGGGAGAAGATGCCGATGTTGTTGAACGTATTGCGGCGGCAACCGAGCTGGTGGCGAAAACCGGGCATATGCCAGTGGTGATTGGCGGAGAGCACACCGTGACGCTAGGCGTTGTTAAGGGATTGATCGCCGCGGGTTACGACGATTTTGGTGTTGTGCAAATCGATGCCCATGCCGATCTGCGTGACGTCTACGAGGGCAATCCTCTCAGCCACGCATCGGTGATGGCGAGGGTAGTGGAGTTGGGTATTCCGCTTTTCCAGTTGGGCTGCCGTGCGTATTGCGAACAGGAAGTGGTGATGCGCGAAAAGTACGGTGTTGGTTTTATCGATGCCGACCCGCTTGTTCCGCAAAACATTCAATCAGTATCACTGCCCGATGACTTTCCCGCCAAAGTGTTTTTTACGCTCGATATTGACGGCATGGACCCTTCCGTTTTCCCTTCTACCGGCACGCCAGTACCAGGTGGTTTGGGTTGGTATCAAACGCTCGCACTGTTTGAGTCTGTCGCCAAACAGCGCGACATTATCGGTTTCGACTTGATGGAGTTTGCGCCAATTAAAAGTTTCCATGCTTATGAGTTCGCCGCAGCGCAGCTTATTTATCATCTGATGGGCATTGTTCAGCGTGCACGCAAGCTCTGATCTCGCCTGCACGTCCTTATCCCTCCTCTGATTATAAACGCTGCTAATCGAATTCTGTCTATACTCAGAAGACGGTGTGAATCGCGTGAGGAGGTCCTATGAAAGGTATCGTTTTTACCGAGTTTATGGAAATGGTAGAAGGCAAGTGGGGCTTAGATATGGTCGATGACCTTATCGATGTCGTGAATCCCGATTCGGGTGGCGCTTATACCAGCGTTGGCACGTATGACTATCAGGAACTTGTCGCTTATGTTGTCGAGCTCAACAAGCGGACCGAAATTCCGGTTTCCGATTTGGTCTATACCTTTGGCACCTATCTGGCAGCATCTTTTGCCAGCAAGTTTACCGATTTTTTTAATGAATGTGAGAGCACTATTGAATTTCTCACGCACGTCGACGACCACATTCACGTCGAGGTAAGAAAGTTATACCCCGATGCGGAATTGCCCAAATTTAGTTATGAGCAACATAGCGCCGACGCACTTACGCTACATTATGAATCTACGCGTAATTTAGCTGACTTGGCCCATGGACTAATTATTGGCTGTGCCGCACATTACGGAGATAAAATTGATATCTCACGCAGTGGTGAGGTCCGCGATGGCGTCGCCTATGAGGAATTTAAGCTGACTCGAATACCCTAAAATAGATGACGGATGATGCACCGCGATTGCAGCGGCGTTATGAGCGGGAAAAACGCGCCCGCATTAAAGCCGAGAGTATACTTGAGCAAAAGAGTAGAGAGCTTTTCGCGACAAACGAGAAGCTAGTCAAATTGTCCGAGTCGCTCGAGCAACAGGTAAATGAGCGGATGCAAGACTTAGAGCGCGCTCGTGATGAAGCGCTCGCTAGCGTGCATGCGAAAACACAATTCCTCGCTAATATGAGCCACGAAATTCGCACACCGATGAATGGCGTCATAGGTATGCTGCGGGTTTTAAAAACCTGCGAAGATAAAAAAAAATCAGAACGTCTCATCGATACTGCGCTTGAGTCGGGTCATCTGTTAGTGTCGATTATTAATGATATTCTGGAGTACTCGAAATTAGATAGTGTCGGTATCGAGCTTGAACGGGAGCGTTTTGATTTGGCTGCCGCGCTCGATTCCGTCATTCAGACTTTTGCTGCAAACGCGCATAGCAAAGGCCTGGACTTAATTACAGCAGTATCTCCTGCCCTGCCATCGGAATTTATCGGCGACGCTACCCGTATTAAACAAGTGGTCGGAAATCTGTTAAGCAATGCAGTAAAGTTTACTGATGCCGGTGAGATTGCTGTGGGTGCGATGCGAAGTGCCGACGGTTCAGTGGAAATTTTCGTTGAAGATACCGGCATTGGCTTGAGCGATGAAGAACAGAAGAAAATTTTCAGTGCTTTTAGTCAGGCCGATATATCTACGACACGAAAATTTGGTGGAACCGGATTGGGTTTGAGCATCTGCTCGAAGATTATCAATACCTTTGGATCGAAAATATGTATTGATTCCAAAATTGATCGGGGCTCACGCTTCTATTTTCACTTAAATTTGCCGGTAGCCAATGAGCGTAGTTTGGCTAAAGAATATCAAAGCAAATTGGCTCAGACAGCAGTGGTCCTGGTCAGTCGTTCGCGTGCTAGAAAAATATATCTGCAAAAATTTTTTCACGAAATAGGTTTGGGTTGGTTTGAGTGCTGCGAGCATTTAACTGAATTTGATCCGGACTATATATCAAACGATTTTAATTGTTTTCTTATTCTCGATCAGGATACACCGTTTGATCTTGAGCAGAGTGTTGCCCAAGTACAGAAACTTGCAATTTCGAATATGGAAATAATGACCCTGGTGAACTTTGAAAATATCTCTGGCACACAATCCGAATTTTTTCAATTGACCAAGCCGCTACATCACAGGGAGCTGTTAGATAAGATTACTGGTATTGAAGTTGCTGAAAAACAAGTAGAAGCGCATGTTGAAAGCTTCGATTTTAGTGGGAAAAAAATGTATGTCGTCGATGACAACCAGGTAAATCTTGATGTGGCGAAAGAATTGTTTGAGTACGCGGGCTTTGATGTTGTACTAGGCCACAATGGTTTGGAGGCTGTTGAGTATTTGCAAGAAAACGCTGTAGATCTTGTTCTTATGGATATACAAATGCCTGGCATGGATGGCCTGAGTGCCAGTCGCACTATTCGCTCTTTTGGCGGTAAATTTTTAGATTTGCCGATAATAGCGATGACTGCGCACGCTTTAGATAGTGATCGGAAAAAAAGTCTTGAAGCCGGTATGAACGATCATATCACGAAACCGATCGATGTCGACTTTGCGCTTACTACGATAGCGAAGCTACTTGGCGTAGAGGCAAAAGCCAAACCTGTCGAAGCCACAAAAATCCATCAAGAGGAAAGTCGCTATACGACTGAATATCTACCTGAGGTCGAGGGTTTTGACTTTCCTTCCGCATTGCGCCGTGTGCGCGGAAGAGAGCTTAAATTAATCGAATTTGTCCTAAACCTTGCTAAAAATATGGCAGATGCGCCAGAGCGACTGGAACAATTTATAGACGCGGGAAATGTCGGCGAAGCGCAGCAATTGGCACATCAAATAAAGGGTTCTGGAGCGAATATCGGTGCTTCAGCGCTAAGCAAAGCAGCGGCGGATATTGAACAACAGTTTAAGCAGGGAATAGCGCGTCCGGACCGAGCGTCCAGACACATATTTCATGAAGAGATTGCGAAACTCCTTAAGCTTAGCAAAGATGTGGAGCCTGTTTTAGCCGCTAAAAATAATGCTAAGGGAAGTTTAAGTGAGCGCGAGTTTATTGATCTACTGAAAGCTATAGATGTGTCTCTGAAAACGGATCTGGGTGAAGCACAAACACTTATCGATAAGCTTTATCAAAGTACGGCGCAAACACATTATGAGGCCATTGTTTCGAATATTAGATCGAGTTACGACGCTTTTAAGATTGCAGATATTCACGCGTTAATTGAATCAACACTCGGTGGGATTCGCAAAAGGGAGTAAAGATATGAGTAGTAAAGCACGTATCCTAATTGTTGATGATTCGCCCCAGGATATTCACATGCTAATCGGTGAATTGAATGATACTTATATCATAACAGCTTCAACGTCGGCGGATGATGGTATAGCTGCATTGCGTGTTGAAGATAAAAAACCCGATCTTATTCTACTGGATGTGAATATGCCTGGTAAGGACGGTTATGAAGCCTGTAGGGAAATAAAAAATGATCCAGGGCTTAAAGATATTGACGTAATTTTTTTGTCGGCAAACGATACGACAGAAGAAATTATAAAAGGCCTGGATCTCGGCGCCGTAGACTATATTGTAAAACCCTATGAGCCGGCAATACTCCGTTCGAAAATAAAAAATGCATTAGAAAGTGTTACCAGGAAGGCCAACCTTCAACAACAAGCAGAAGCTGCGAACCAACTTATTTACACCGTGATGTCTGAGTCGGGTAATTTGAGCGGTATTATTAATTTTATGCGGATGAGCTTCGAAGCGAGTACTTCAAGCGAACTGATGAAAATTACCTTGGACGCACTGCGCCAGACTAATCTCAATGCCGTTGTTCTATTTGAGCAGGATACTGTCAGCGAGCTAGGTTCTACTGGTGCCGATCCCAATATGCTTGAAGTTGAATTGCTATCGCGAATGAAAGGGCATGATAAGCCATTTTTTGAGCATGGGGCTCGTTTGTTTGTAGTTCAGAAAAGTATCGTTGTCCTCATAAAAAATATGCCTGAAGATAATGAGAAGCGTGGATCGCTTAAAGATCATCTAATGATTTTGTTGGAAGGTGCAAACGCGAAACTTAAATTTTTTGTCGAACTGTCTGCTGCGGCAGGGAAAAAATATTCAGCTATCTGCCAGGCTGTGGTTAACGCTAAAAACGCTTTGGATAGCATTCATATAAAACAGGAGGCTCACAAAAAACACACGGTCGAGATATTGGATCAAATGGTAGAAGAGGTTGAAGCTTCCTTTCTACCTATGGCGTTAACAGATGCCCAGGAATCTCAGTTGCTCGATATTTTATCCGCCGCTGTGGACAGGTCGCTTGCCCATATGGAATCGGGATTTAAAATTGATGATGAAGTAAAAGACATCGTAAAAAAACTATCCATTGCTGCTAGGGATGCGGCTATTAATTAGGCAGTGCTGCTTTATTTGTGCGCTCCCATAAATAGTTTGTCCAATAAATCAGTTTATTCAGACTACCTCCATCGAGTAATTCCCTGGGATTATTCAATAATTGGCTTTCTATATAGCGATGATCGAAATCTGGATGTGTCATCGAAGCATATTCCCAATCAATAAGCGTTAATCCACCACTGGTTTCAATGATATTTTCGGGAACCAAATCGTGATGACTAAGTACGGGGTTAAATTCTTGCTGGAAAAATGTATCGATTTCAGTTCTAAATTCAAGGTAGCGCCTGAACTCTTGTTGCGCTAGAGGAAGGCCCAGTGTGTCCAGGTGTTTTATATAATTATCCAGATACCTGCCATAGTCCTTAACCGGATAGCCGATAGTGATAGATTGAATTTGGGTGATCAGTTGCGTCAGACGCCTGCGTTGTTGGGGATTCAAAAAATCTTGCATGGACCAGGCGCGTCCCTTTACATAGCTAAATACACTGAATTTTTGTTCACGCGAACTGAAAATTAGTTTATGGCTCATACCAGTTTTAGCTAATGCTGTTAATACTTTTTCTTCAAACGCACGATCCATGCCCAGGTATTCGGTGCAATCACCATCCAGCCTCAATGTCATTAATTCGCCGTCGGCGTTGATAAGGTAACTGGCGTTGCTGCGTCCGCGCGAAAGTGACTCTTGCAGGGTTGGTTTGCACTGAAGGTAAACTGGCCAGGAGCGCCAGCTTTCCAGGACTTGGTGTAAGCGATCCAATTTCATGGGAACAACTGTTGGTGCATCTGCTTGCGCCAACTATATATGCCAATGACCACTAACACCAAATAGATCATCATTAGCACCGCGCTTGGATAAAGCCCTCTGTCAATATAGAGGAAAAGGGCGATAGCATCGATTACCAACCAATAAAACCAATTTTCGAAAATCTTTCTCGCTACCATATAAGTTGTAATTACTGAGCCCCAAGTAGTAAATGAATCGAGGTAAGGCCACGCGGCGTCGGTTTGTTTGGTGAGAATAAAACCACTTAATAGACTCAGCGTTAGTATTAATGCAAGCACAAACCCGTGCCGTGAGAGTCGCCAGGTACTAATCGATAACACAGCGTTATCGGCTATCTTGGTTTTCCAGCACCAGAAGCCATAGACGGCCATGCCCATGTAATAGATGTTTAGCAACGCCTCCATAAAGAGAAGCGCATCAAAAAATACCCAAGTAAATAACGCTGTGCTTATAAACGCGCAAGGCCAACACCAAATGCTCTGGCGCATTGCCAATATTAAGTAGGCAATAGCCAGGCTTACAGCAAGCATTTCTGCGGGAGATTGCCCGAGTAAGCCATTAACGCCAGTACTAATAATTTCTTGTAACATTAACTTCTTGCGTCATATTCAGGTAAAAATTTAGCGATAAATACGCATTTGCCATAAGTGTCATAGCTCCAGCGGACGACGTCGCTAACAACATGCATTGTTTTGTCGTAATCGCCGACGATAACGGTTGCTGTTGGATATGTTTTTACTTCTACTTCACTAAAGCTATTTAACTTTTCAATTACCGCTTTGATAATTTCTAAATAGTTATCCTGAAGGGGATAGAGCGTAAGTTCTACACTTAGTAACATTCGTATTAGCTCCAATTTTTTTAGTTAAAATTTCATTAGTTTCACGTTATCTCGGAAGCGTAGGGGTTGGCCACTTGTACTAGAGACACGCCGTGAATACCTGCAAGCAGGCCCAGCCCAAAATCATAAATAAGGGTCGTTACGCAGAGCGAAGCAGTGCTTCGCTTTCATCCGCTCCACCCATGTAGGCTCTGCACCAGCATCCCGACAACTGCTCCTGCGTTGTTCTAACACCAGCCATTCATGGCGGGCGCCTGCTGGTGAAGGTCTCTAGTACAAGTGGCCAACCCCTGCTTCGTGCCCTGCTTAAGCTACGATAATTTTTTCGGTGTATATATTTTAGCCGCACCACGAAAAGCTAATGGGAAAGCTCGGTTACAGTTTAATATTTGCGCTAACACCAAAAGTAAGCGGTGCACCCAACTGAGTGTAGGTTTCAGGAGCGTAAAGCTTACGCGGATCATTGCCGAAGTCGTTACTAAAATAGAAACCGCGGGTCGCAACTGTTTCGTCGGTTAAATTTTTCCCCCACAATGCCACTAAAAAATTGTCACGTTTATACTCCAAGCGAGCGTTTAATAAGGAATAAGCTTCACTGCGCTGGTTGTGGCTTTCAGAGAAATAAAATTCGTCTTTCCCTTCAACTTCGACCCGGAAGGTTAAAGGTTGTGAAAGTTGGAATTCAGCACCTACAAAAAACTGGTAGCGTGGCGCGTGGGCCTGTTGGCGCCCGCTCATATCATAACCCTCGCCGGTGTCGGTATTTCGATCGACGTGGCTGAGATTCACAAAGTCCTGAAACTCTGTTTCGAGTATACCGAAAGAACCAAATAGGCTAAGGTTGTCGCTGGCGGCAAATACCAACTCTGCTTCAATGCCGTAGTTACTGCCTTCGGCCGCGTTATCGATAAAATCGGTAAATTCAAACGCACCGTCCACTGGTGTTGCGAGCGACTGCTTTACCTGAACATCATCGCGTTGTTGATAAAATAATGCCAGCTGCGCTTGCAGGCGATCTTCAAGCCAGCGGCCTTTTGTACCGAGCTCGTAATTGAGCATGGTTTCGGTATCGAAGGTTTTTACTTCATCGTCGAGTGATGGGTCTGGGTTAAAGCCGCCCGATTTATAACCGCGGGAAACCAGGGCGTAGTAGAGTTTGTCTGTTTTGCTCGTATATTCGAGTGTGATTCGTCCGCCCCAAAGTGATTCACTCGGATCGAATTCCGCACCGTCGCTATCGCTGAATTCCGCAGAAAAGTCCTCCAGACGCAGGCCCGTCATTAAATTTAAGTTTTGTACAAGCCTGAAATTGATTTGACCATAAACGGCGGTGTTTTGTGTTTTGTAGTCGCTTAAGTAGCGTGTGATGCTGGGTGCAGCAATTGGGCTATAGAAATCTGGGGCAGGGCCAGGGTCATTGTTTTTTTGGGTTCTCGCTAAATCGACATTTTGGTTTCTATGATAAATGCCAGCGGCCCACTGTAGCTCGGCCGTTTCTTTCGCTACCAATCGCACGTCGATACTTGTATTGTCATTCTCGCGTACGTAATTATCTGTTGTGGAATATTGAAAAAAAGCACACTCTGAATCAATAGCGCATATTTCTCGAAACGACCAGTCTTCGTCGTAGCCGTACTCGGTTTCGGAGTCGGCGATACTCAGTGTGGTATTTAGATCGGCAAAGCTTAATCCATTGACGTTTACATGCAGCGCGTGAGCCAAAGTTTCCTGTCGGTCGTGGCCTGGTTCGTCGGATAGTGTTTCACGGGTATTATCCAGGCTGAAGGCATCGTAGCCGTTGTCAACGTCGATAAAAAAACTAATTAAATCGAGGCTTGCTGTGGAGCCTAACTCGTAGTGGAAATGATTCCTCAGGCTTAATTCGTCAATATTATTTGTATCGTCAGTATTTAGGTGGGTATTTTCAATAAAACCATCGCTCTCATTTTTAAGCGCGGCAAAACGCCATTTAAGCGCGTCGGAAATTGGTCCGCTTAACGTGGCATGCGTGTGATAACTGCCGTAGTTTCCAGCGCCCGCGCCGAACTCTGCGTAAAAACTATCACTCGGTCGGTTGCCGACCACATTAATCATACCCGCCAGAGCGTTGGCACCGTAGAGCGTGCCCTGTGGACCGCGAAACACTTCGACTTGTTGGGTATCCAAAGCGGTGACGCCTGTTGCAATGCCGGTAAAATCGATGCCATCTACGATCACGCCCACAGAGGGATTGATTGGTGCAACAAATTGGCTTCGTTCGCCAATACCGCGAATTTGGATAAAACGTCCGCGCGAGGCTCCAGCGGAAAAATTCACATTTGGTGCAAGGTTGAGGAGATCTTCGAGGTTTTTGGCCTCGCGATCCGCTATTGTTTTTTGATCGAGCACGGAAACACTGTTGCTTAATTCGAGCACACTAGTGCTCAATAACTCGCCTGTTACAAACACTTCTTCCTCGGTGTTTGCCAGTGCATTGAAGCAAAGTGACATTAATGTAAAACAGGTGACGGTACGAAATATCATTACAGGCCTCTTATGTAAATATTCAATAGGAGACCCGGAAGCAAGCGAAAGATATGGATATCTAGATCAGCCAAACTGAAGGCGAACGGGGTCGCGAATGCAGCAGTCGAAGCTGTTTCCTATTCCTACGCCGGTACTAACCGGATCAGGTTCAAGGGGTTCGGGATATTCCCATCTCAGGCGCGTAGCCACCCCCAAGGAGCGGCGGAATAATAGCGCATTGCTGCGTTCATTTAAACATCGCAGTAACAAGGCTTGATCTAAGGCATCTGAAATAAAGTGCAGTGCGTAAAAGTGTCGAGGGGGTGGTTTATGCATAAAGAAGCATCGGATGAAGACGTTTTTACCTCGCTCGGTTTAGCGAAAGTACGCTTCCCGATTCGCGAATTGCTTACTATCGCTGGAGCCATACCATTTTATGGTGTTGCGCTTCTGCTCACGTTTCCTTCACTCATGCCCGTCTCGAAAATGGCTATCCTTTTTTTCTTCAAAGTATATAGTGCGGTAATATTGAGCTTTGTCGCTGGGGCACATTGGGCGTTTGCCGGTAGTAATCCGGAAATAGAAACGCCGCGTTTTTTAGCTGCAACAAATGTTATTACCTTGTCTGCAGTGGCTATGGTAATGTTTTTCCCTGATCTTCTTGCCGTATTCGCGATTACCGCATTTATCCTGGTGTTATTGTATTTTGATGGTGTGCTTGTGAAACATCGCCTTATTACAAAACACTATTTTGGCTTGCGGCGTTTAGTTACTTTTTTAGTTGTGATCGCTCTGTTGTGGATTGCAGCGGCTTTGGCACTAGGCTAATCTCCTAAAGTTCACTGATAACAAGTCCATTGGAGGAAAGATCGATGAATCGTCTAGTAAAAGTGCTTATTTCAGCGATTTTCATTCTGGTTGCCAGCTGTTCGAGTACTCCCGAAGCGCAGTTTGTTATGCCTGCTTTAGCTGCAGATAAAGTCACGATATATGCATTTCGTACATCGAGCCTCGTTGGAGGTGCCAATTCCGATATTGTGGCAGTTAACAATCAGTTTATCGGTCGATTAAATTCAGGTACCTATGCTGTTTACGAAGTTGAACCTGGTCTTATTACTGTATCACGTAAAGGCGGCTCTATTTTGGGGAGGGGAGATAAGGTTGGCTGGGGGCTTGGTGCTGTTGTCGGTAAAGTCGATGGTTTTAGAGTGGTTGAAGAATTTACTGGTCAGGCAGGTGATGTATATTTTGTGAGGTTTTCGCACGGGAAGCGGGTTGATAAAACCGAAGCTTTAGAAAAGATGAGTGGCTTAAAAAATATTACCGCGAGTACTCGATAAATCATATTAGCCTGGTCATTATCGACGTGCAGTGGGCGGAGCAGAAGCCTGTGACAAAGCTGCTCAAATCAAAAGCTTTGATACAAAGTCGTTTGAGCTTCTAAGGTGTCGAGATTATCAAGTTTAGGTTTGGCAACTGCTACGTATCTAAGCGGACCACCTGGCACAATGGAACTAAATGGAAAACATGTAATTAAATGAAGTTCGTCATTTTGCTTTTCTATTTGCCAGGGGCCATCGTTAATATTCACCACTTGCTCGCTAATAACGCTGAATGTCTGTGTGCGACCTAGTTTGTCTTGCAGAATGAGTGTGTCACCGACGTCCAGAAATTCGAGTGCGCTAAAGTGAGTGTCCCGGTGTCCGCTAATCACTTTTGTGCCTGTGCTTTCGATGGGGGCCGTGCCATCAATATGTCCCGGACCAAAAGCGAGGCTTGTGCCGCTAGCGCCCGCGAGTACATAGAGTTGTATGCCCTGCTCGGGTATTTCTAAGGTCGCAACTGGCCAAGTGTCTGCCCAGGGCCACGGTTTCACATTTTTTTGTGTCGCTAACGTTTCTTGCCAAGCATCTGCAATGAGGTATTGGGCTAGTTTAGCCTTGGCGTAAATTAGGGCCGAATGGCCCCAAGCGATGACTCCGGTACAAAAAAGTGCGACGATAAATAATGTGTTAATGCACTTAACCGTGCGGTCCATCTTTATAGCTCCTCGTCGTTCATACGGCGAAGCAGGATGAAGCAGATGAAGGCGAACAAGCCGAGCCACCAGGCGATTTCTGCCGTGGTTGCGGTTTGTGGATACATGACTTTATGCAGGTTTTGACCTTGTGCTACCTGATTTGCCAGGGCTTGACTGTTAAGTTGCTTTTCCGCAGGTCGCGCGATTTCCTGTTCAACGGCAACGAAGCTGGTGAAGCGGCTGACGAGTTTGTGTAAGAGAGATATTTCAATAATGTCGCTTTTTACTTGTTCTTGTGTTTTTTTACCAGTGATGCCATCGTCTTCAATTTGCTCGATCTTCGCGCGCGCCCACAATTGCGAAACCCCGGTATTCATATGTGTTTTTGGTAAATTTATCGTCTGTTGCCAGGCGCTATCGGCGAGTTCGCCCGTAACGGTAATTTCCTCTACGTCGCCGAGCAATTTAGCACTGACAATCAGAGGCTCACCTGCGTACAAGTCGCCGGCGGAGGATGGGTATTGCTCTACGGCATTGGAAAAGCGCACGTCGATATTGGTGCTAATTGCATTTTCGAGTTTTAGAAATAAGTTGGACATCTTGCTGGCGACTTCATTTTGGTCGCCAATGTAGATAAAGCTTCCACGACCAAATTCTGCGGCTTTACGCATAAAATACGAATTAGGTGCTGAGCCGATACCTACCGTAAACAGGCGAGTGCTGTTTAGTTTCGAGTGGATTGTCTTAAATAGTGCTGCTTCATTGCCAACGGCGCCGTCGGTAATAAAAACAATTTGTTGTAATTGTTCGCTGCCTTGAATGGAGTCGAAAGCCGCATTTAGGGCGGGTGCCATGTTGGTTCCGCCGTTGGCAATCAGCCCGCCGACCCAATTAACGGCTTGCTGTACGGTTGAATTGTCGGCATGTTGTAGGCTTGAAAAAAGTGTGCTGTGGGAGGAATTAAATTCAATTACATTAAATCTATCCGCAGGTGTAAGCCGTTTAAGTGCCATGCTTAAACTCTCTTTTGCCTGAACAATCGAATTGCCTTGCATCGATCCTGATGTATCTACGATAAAAACAATGTCACGAGAGAGTTTTTTCTGTGTGTCTTTATAGGGTGGCAGCATCATTAACATCGCGTATTTTTCACCTTCCACTTCTTCTGTAAAGACAGCTGCTGCGGGCTGGTGATCATTGCTGGCGAGCCATTGAAGTACGAAATCCCGGTTCATATCTTCGCGCCGATTTTTGAGCGTTATTCGGTGTTGACCGCCATCTTTGGTGACGATCACATCGTGAAAAAGTGCGTCGATACTAGCGAGTGGCAGTCCACCGTCCAAGATAAGCGAAAGAGAAAATTGGTTTTTATTTCCAGGTATTGAGGGGGCCATCATCGGAGGCGTAATTTTGTTCGCGTCGGGTACTTGCG
>JANQJP010000038.1 GCA_028281575.1 Cellvibrionaceae bacterium | reverse complement strand
TCGAGTGCTACCTGACGTATAGAAACGCTCTAAACCCTTGTGCCTGAAAGACTTGATCATTTGGCAATTGTAGCGTGTTGCGCAACACTGTCAAGCAGCATAACGCAGCCATTTGCGGCAAATTTGTAGTGGAACTTTTTATGTTAGCGTAGCGTTAAAACACAAAACGAGCCACGGAAAATTTGTCCAGTCCGCTTGCTGGCGATGCAAGATGGCCTTGTTAGTAGACTGCCTTTCTTGTTGAATATTCTTTTTCAATATTTAATATAATCCCCCAGTCAAGGGCCACAACTGAAAGTGTTTGACTTCCATCTGCTTCGACCGGGGCACAAGACACGTTGGCTGCACGCTCGTCGTTTTTCGAGCGAAATAAGTACGGCAGAAATTCACCAACTTCTTTAGCAGTTCCAAACTCCGACTCTAAGATCTTAATCATTTTGAGCATACTAGAGCGACAACCATTTCGGTTTTCGTAAATTTTCTCTGCTTTTATAGAAGCGACTTTACCAGATTGGTTATGGATCGTAAGGTCAAGAGATGCAAATACCGAATACCCAGCAATAGGGTCAATGTTATATCGATATACACTCATAGGCTCATTTAAATTCCCTTTCACCAGTTCCCCAGCTTCCGTAGCATAGGGTTTACCCAGAGCAATACCAAACAAGCCATCAATTTCGTTTGAGGCTAAAGCACCACACGAAAAAAAAATTAAAATTATGCAGAGTGAGCTTCTAGTCATGATTGCCTACTAACGTTTTTGTAAAGGTTGCCATTACGGCCTGTATGAGAAAATTTATTACGGTATTAAATGCTATGGTCCGGGATAATCAACAATGGTGCCAAAGGTAATTTACTGATTGTTGACACCACAGTCTCTTGTTATAGTATTTTCTACTTAATAGTTTCGAACCATATCTCTAAATATTTTCTGAAGGCATTTTCACCCTCAAAATCATCCAGTATTTCCTCTGTTGATATATGCGCAGTAGGTAACACACTATATTTTTTCCTAACCGCTTTATCTACTCTTTCTAATACCTTTTGATCTTCTGAAACATCTTTTATTTCTGCATTTTTGGCAAGAATAAAGCCTCTAAGAAAAGCCCTTAATTGGAAAATTGAATCATCTTGCAAAAACTTTCCTGGATCAGCCTTAATCAACTTTACCAACTCAATAACAGTCATTCTTTATCCTGTAAGCTATGACGCCCTAAGCAGAGGCGCTGCTTGGTCGCTTGGAATTGCTTGTTAGCCACCTTGCGCCTCTGAAACTGCCGCTCTATATTGCCTAACTTCATTTATGAAACGTTCCCATACTGGACCTGCACCACTTTCATGGATACTAAGCCTGTAATTGTTAGGCATTTTCATACTTTGATAGAAACTCTACTGATTTTCTGTGCTTAGCTTCTTTTGCTATTCCTAGAGGCGTCAAACCCTTGGCCCATGACAGCTTGCTTTTAAGCTTATAATTAGCACCAGCGTTAATCAAAATTTCTAATGCTGCAACATTATTATTTCTTGCTGCTAGCATTAATGCAGTTTCTTCAGCGTTTGCAGGGCCATCTAGTTCTGCTCCATGCTCGATTAACGCGGCTATAACTTCGGGCTTGCAGCCTATTACAGCAAAATGTAGTGCTGTCATATCATCATCTGATCTCACATAGTTAACATTGGCGCCACTTTCAATTAATTTAAGAGCAATCTTAGATCCTTTGGCTTTTCCCGCACTGCAAGCATTCATTAGAGGCGTCATGTGATTGCCATCTGCCTTGTTTATATCTACATCAAGTGATAGTAGAAAATCTACACTTGCAGCAAGACCTAAACCAGCTGCATTACTCAGTGGCGTCTTATCGAAAGGTGGTAATGAATAATTGGCGTCAAGGCCAGGCTCTAGAGATAATTTTTTAGCAGTCTTGATATCATTATTAGAGATAGCTTTATGAAATTCTTCTTCTAGTTTCATAGTAATGTATTCTTATGTCGTAATTTACAGACGGATGCATAATCGGGATAGGGAGAGGCCTCGCAGCCCCTCTCCTCCCACACCACCGAGCATACGGATCACGTACACGGCGGTTCAAATCTGTTATTTATCACGCTGCCAGTTCCGGCAACCCCAAGTTCATAAAGTATTTATTTGGAAGCGCTTTGTAAAGCGCTGGACTCGCACTCAACCGCCACGGCCCGTGAGCGCTTTTCGCTGTATTCCAAGCCAAGAAACGGTCTACGCCAAGTGAACGTAGTTTGCGATAACCCGAGCGGCCCCACTGTTTCCAGATATAACACCGTAATCGACGTCGAATCCATTTATCCAGGTCTCGCAATGGACTCAGCACTTCCGATAAATCGAAGTACGCTTTCCAACCAAGCAGGGTCTGTCTTAATTCTGCGATAACCTGGGCAATCGAATGGCCTCTCGTTCGACGGCTCAGTCGTTTGACCATAAACTTCAGTTTTTCTAACGCTTTGTCAGAAACCTTCATTCGTGTATCTTTACGACTGAACGTAAAGCCAGGAACGTTCTGTTCCAAGGCTTATCTACCGCACTTTTCGATGTATTCACTTTGAGCCTGAGTGAGTCACTGAGGAAGCGCTGTAGGTGTTTCATAACACGCTCGCCTGCACGTTGGCTTTTCACAAGCACAACAAAGTCGTCGGCATAACGTGCAAAAGGATGCTGCTGGCGATCAAGCTCCCAATCCAGATCCGATAGGACGATATTAGAAAGCAGTGGTGAAAGTGGCCCACCTTGCGGCACACCTTTCGTGCTACGAACTCGTGTATCATTGATCTGTATGTCTGCTTTTAAGTAACGATTGATCAAAAGCAGCAACAAGGGGTCATGGTGACGGCCTTTGAGCTTATGCATTAATTGGTCATGATTTACATGATCAAAGAACGCCTCAAGGTCGCAATCTATCATCCAGTGATAGCCTTTACGTATGTGCTTCTGCACATACGTAACCGCCTGGTGCGCATTACGGTGGGGCCGAAAACCATAGCTGTTATTATGGAATGTTGGCTCCCACTCGATTTGCACTACTTGAGCGATGGCTTGTTGAATGAAACGATCCAAGCCTGTTGGAATCCCGAGCTGGCGTTTTGGCCATCTGGTTTGGGAATTTCCACACGCTTAACCAGTTGAGGGTGGTAGACCCCTCTCTCGATTTTATCTCGGATTACTACCCAGTGTTGTTTTAGAAATAATGGAAGCTCGTCAACGGTCATACCGTCAATGCCAGGCGCGGCCTTATTACGTTGAACTTGTTGTAACGCGCACTGTAGATTTTCCCGTTCTAAAATGCGGTTAAGTAACGATGAATAATCATTTGGATTTTGATTCAACTGAGTTTCCCATTTCTAATTCATCCTGAAAAAAAAATATTTTTTTTTCAGGCAGCTGCGCTGCTCGGTCAGATGCGATTTAGAAATACTGCATCAGTGAGTACTCTCCATGATTTGTTCAGACCTTCAGTGACGAGAATTTCACCTACTATGTCTTCTGCTGACTTCTGTAGTGCGATCGCGTTAAATTGCTTCAACGTCAGTTCATCCTAGAACACACAACAGATCTCCCAGGGTAAGGCATTTAACTTTCCTCGCGTAGACGCCCAATTTATAAAACGTAAGTCACGTGCAGATGGAAGGCTTCGTGGTCACGTGCCCACTGGCCTCACTTACGTCACACCTCATATCGGGTTCTTGTTCATCGCCCCGCGATTTTGCGTTGGGCTTCCTCCAGAATTTACCTCACGATAAACCCCTTGCCCTTTCGCTAACCTTCGGCTCTGCGAATACCTGGTAAGAGGACTTACACCTCTCTGCCATGCCTGGCACACACGCCGGGCTAAAGTGCCGCTGTAAGCGGTCACATTTGAGCCCTTTGTTAAGCCATTCTTTGGTAATGGTGAAAGTCTTGAATTGCCTTTAGTTCATCTTTTTCCGATTGTTGCACTCTGTATAAATCCCAACGGACTTGCAGGTTAAGCCAGAAATCGGCAGAAACATTGAAAAAACGAGCAAGACGCAATGCTGTACTTGGAGTAACCCCCCTTCTTTGGTTAACCAGCTCATTAACACGCTGGTAAGGTACATGGATGGCATCAGCCAGTTCACGTTGAGTGATTTCCATTGGGATTAAAAACTCTTCAAGCAACATTTCACCTGGATGGGTCGGGGCTCTTTTAGTCGGGATACGAACCATAATGTCACCTCTAGTGATAATCTGTAATTTCTACTTCAAAAGGGCCGCTATCTCCCCATTTGAAACAAATACGGTATTGTTGATTAATACGGATGCTATATTGACCGTTGCGTTTCCCTGACAAAGCCTCAAGCCGATTACCAGGGGGAATTTTTAGCTCTTCTAGAACTACCACTGAATCAAGCTGATCAAGCTTTCTGGTAGCGACTGGCCAGAGGGCTTGAGGACAAGCTTTTCTGGCCGACTTTGAGGCAATACCATTAAAGATATCTTCAGTGGCTTTGTTTTTGAACGACTCGATCATTAGAACACGATAGCACGGATACTATGCTATGACAAGACCATTAACGCCTAAAGAACCCGCGCCTACGGCGTCGGGTTGCTTGCCTTGTTAACCGTTGCCATATGCTTGGCAATAACTTCATTAGCCCACTTGATAGCATGGTTTTTAGAGTTTTTAACTGCATTTTCAGTAACAGCACCACAAGACGCATAAAGCTCTTTGTTGGCAATATAGCCATATTGATTTTGAAGTTTTTGAAACTTCTCTTTATCTAGGATTTTTTGATCTGAGAGTGAGCGATGAATTGCTTTCATAGATAAGGAAAAGTCAGCTTTATCTTGCTGACTGAGCAAGTTGCACTTTTTATTCATTTGCCAAGCACTGAATAAAGTCCCGTAGTTTACGAGAGGGTCGACTTTCTTTGCGCTTGATGATTTTTTGATGTTGTCAATCTGCGCATTCCAATTAATTGAATGCTTGTAAGCATTATCAATAATCTTAAGCGCTTTATCTCCGCAATCTTTTAAAACTTCCAAGTCGGCCGCTTTTTTCCCTGCTTCTTCGACCTCAGTAAGCAAATTAATACGGCGAATATCATTATGCATTTGAATAGATATTCTTGAGTAATTTCTATTGAAAATCGCGGTTTTCTCTGCACCTAGTGACTTGCATCGGTTATTTAAATGGTATGCTTGATTTAAGCTAGTGTATTCCTTCAGGGGGTCGTTGAGTAAAGCTTGCTCAACTGCTGTTTGAGAAAAGGCAGCCTGAGAAATTAATGTGATGGAAATTATTATAAGGTTCTTCATGTTTTCCTTCGGTTAACATTTGAATACCCGTCTCCAAGACGCACGTCGCAACGACAGGTATTTCTGGACAAAATCTGAACACTACCGTGGAGCCCTTGCAACGTCAAGGACTGAAGAGAATGTAAAAAAACCGTCACAGAGAAAAACGTCTCGACGCAAATATTTCCTGAAGCAAAACCCTCACAACTCCATGATTTACATACAGAAAAATAAATACCCCAAAATACCACTATTACGCGACGTGGTATTTTCCTGAAACACAAGCGTGGCTTAGCTACAAGGTTGTGAAATTACGCATTAGTACCACTATCCGTTACAAGTCGATAATATGGACGCTTAACGCAACACTGCTGTGCGTTGTTTGGCTTTACTGATGGCACTACCCAGCAGCGAATCTAATAGGTATATAAAGATGAAAATAAATCGCTACCTTGAGTCTGTTTCGTTCCTTTTTCGTTTTTCCGTTTTATGCGCGGCACTTGTCTTGGCCGGATGTGCTGATTCGCCACCGCCTGAAGACGAAGCTTCCGCGTCAGCTGAATCCGCACCTCCTGTTGATTTGAGTCGCGATGTTGAGCGCTGGCCGGTGGTGAAAAGCAGCATTGCCAAGGACCCGGATATCGAAGCGCGGGTTGCCGAGTTGTTAGCGAGCATGACGCTCGAGCAAAAAGTGGCGCAGATGATTCAGCCGGAGATACGGGATGTCACCATCGAAGATATGCGTCGCTATGGCTTCGGCTCTTATTTAAACGGTGGCGGTTCTTTTCCGAACCTGAATAAACATGCGACGGCTGCGGATTGGATCGCACTGGCGGAGGCTATGTACCAGGCTTCTATCGACGATTCACTTGACGGCACCAAAATTCCCACAATGTGGGGTACGGACGCAGTGCACGGGCATAATAATGTCATTGGCGCGACGCTGTTCCCACACAATATTGGCCTGGGTGCGATGGACAATCCTGAACTTATCCAGCAAATTGCGGAGGCCACTGCGAAAGAGGTAATGGCAACGGGTATCGATTGGGTTTTTGCGCCTACCGTCGCGGTGCCGCGCGATGATCGCTGGGGTCGCACGTATGAGGGGTATTCTGAAGACCCGGAAATTACCCGCGCGTATTCGGCCGCCATTGTTGAAGGCTTGCAGGGGGCTGCCGGAGAAGACTTTCTCAGCGATCAACGGGTGATTGCAACCATTAAACATTTTGTTGGCGACGGCGGCACGGTAAACGGTGACGACCAGGGCGACAACATCAGTAGCGAAAGCGAGATGATAAATATTCACGCTCAGGGTTATGTCAGCGGTATCGCTGTGGGCGCACAGACGGTTATGGCGTCGTTTAACAGTTGGCACGGCGAAAAAATGCACGGCAGCCACTATATGCTGACGCAGGTATTAAAAGAGCGCATCGGTTTCGATGGCTTAATTGTTGGCGACTGGAATGGTCACGGTCAGGTAAAAGGCTGTAGCAACAGTTCATGCGCGCAGGCGGTTAACGCGGGCATGGATATTTTGATGGCGCCTACCGCAACGTGGAAGCCACTGCTCGAGAACACCATCGCGCAGGTAAAAAGCGGTGAAATAAGCATGGCACGTATCGACGACGCGGTTACCCGTATTCTCCGCGTCAAAATACGCGCGGGGCTTTTTGATAAACCCTCGCCATCCAAACGCCCGCTCGCAGGAAAAACGGAACTGATCGGAGCGCAGGCACATAGAGATGTCGCGCGGCAGGCGGTAAGAGAATCGTTGGTATTGCTGAAAAATAAACATGCGCTTTTACCGCTCTCTCCCAAACAAAAAATCTTCGTGACCGGCGATGCAGCAGACAACATCGGTAAACAATCCGGCGGATGGACAATTACCTGGCAGGGCACAAACAATGTAAATGAAGATTTCCCCGGCGCCAGTTCAATTTACGACGGTATTAAAGCGGCGGTAGAAGCGGCAGGTGGTCAAGTGGAGCTTGGCACGGATGATACGTTTACTGAAAAGCCCGACGTCGCCATCGTGGTCTTTGGCGAGGAGCCCTATGCTGAGGGCGTCGGTGATATCAACAACCTTGAATATCAGCGCGGCAATAAAAGCGATCTTGCCCTGCTTCAATCACTTAAAACGCAAGGCATTCCGGTTGTATCCATTTTTATCAGCGGCCGACCATTGTGGGTGAATGCCGAACTCAATGCATCGGATGCCTTTGTCGCCGCGTGGCTGCCCGGCTCAGAAGGTGTGGGTGTCGCCGACGTGGTAATGGCGAAGGCTGATGGCAGTGCGAATTTTGATTTCAGCGGCAAACTATCGTATTCCTGGCCCAAGACACCGGACCAGGCCGTCGTCAATCGTTTCGATAGCGATTATGCCCCTCTGCTCCCCTACGGCTTTGGCCTGGGCTACGGCAATAAAAATGTACTGGGTGACGATCTGCCCGAAGAATCCGCATCAGGCGGTGGTGAACAGGTTGCCGATATGGTGCTGTTCGCAAGCGGCCCCAAAGCACCCTGGCGCGTGATGGCAATAAGCGGTGACATGATGGAGCCAATGAAAAGCAATACGCTCCAGTTGGGTTCGCTGAATATCCGAACCACCGATCGCAAAATTCAGGAAGATGCCCTGCAAATAGATTGGGACGGCACAGACGAGGCGCACTTTAGTTTGGCTGCCGATTTCCCTGAGGACCTGCGTGCATATATAGAAGCCGATACCACCCTGAGTTTCGATGTGGTCCGGCTCACGCCGGTCGATTCCGAGCTATCCCTGTCAATGGCCTGCGGTCGCGATTGCTTTAGCAGTGTCGATATCACGCCACTTGTCGCGACACTTTCCAGCAATGAGTGGAAGAAGATCTCTGTCGATATGAAGTGTTTCGCAACCGAGGCGCTGGCACTCGACAAGATATATGCGCCATTTTCACTCACCAGCAACGGTAAACTGTCCATTCAGGTCAGCGATATTGTGTTGAAGCCATTTAGCTCGGCATCGGCCGATATTTCCTGCACAGACGCGCCCTAAACGCATCGCGACAGGGCACTAACTCTGGGACTGAAAGCCCGCCGGTTTATCGGTCGGCGGGCACCCAATTCAGCTGCTGCCAAATTATTCAAATCTTCATCGAAAATCCTGTATACTTCCGCGCAATTTTTGACCCTGACTTGTAGAGAACAGCAATGGCAGATCTATCCCTGTATCGAAACATAGGTATTTTCGCCCACGTAGACGCGGGTAAAACGACCTCCACAGAACGAATTCTAAAGCTCACCGGTAAGATCCATAAAACGGGTGAGGTGCACGATGGTGCGGCAACAACAGACTTTATGGAGCAGGAACAAGAGCGCGGCATTACGATTCAATCGGCTGCGACAACCTGTTTCTGGAACGACCATCGCCTGAATATTATCGATACACCGGGACACGTGGACTTCACAGTTGAGGTATATCGCTCGCTGAAAGTACTCGACGGCGGTGTCGGCGTTTTCTGTGGTTCCGGTGGTGTTGAGCCTCAGTCTGAGACCAACTGGCGCTATGCGAACGACTCTGAAGTCGCGCGCGTTATCTTTGTTAACAAGCTCGATAGACTCGGCGCCGATTTTTATCGCGTTGTTGAGCAAATCAAAAAAGTGCTTGGCGCCAAGCCGCTCGTTATGACCCTGCCTATCGGTCGCGAAGACGACTTTGTCGGTGTGGTCGACGTGTTGACGAAAAAAGCTTATGTGTGGGATGACACAGGCAAGCCTGAAAACTTCGAAGTGAAAGATGTGCCCGCCGACATGGTCGACGACGTCGATAGCTACCACGAGCAACTTATCGAGACTGCAGTCGAGCAGGACGACGACTTAATGATGGCTTATATGGAAGGGGAAGAGCCTTCTGTAGAGGATGTAAAACGCTGTATTCGCAAAGGCACCATCGCGCTGGATTTCTTCCCAACGTTCTGTGGTTCCGCGTTTAAAAACAAAGGTATTCAGTTAGTACTTGACGCGGTTGTCGACTATCTGCCTTCGCCAACAGAAGTTGACCCCCAGCCGCTTACCGATGAAAAAGGTGAGCCCACGGGTGAAGTCGCAACAGTCTCTGTTGACCAACCTTTCCGCGCTCTTGCATTCAAGATTATGGATGACCGTTTTGGCGCGTTGACGTTTATTCGTATCTACTCCGGTCAACTCAACAAGGGTGACACCATTCTGAATTCGTTCACGGGTAAAACTGAGCGTATCGGACGTATGGTGGAAATGCACGCAGACGATCGCAACGAGCTCAGCAGTGCGCAAGCGGGTGACATCATTGCGGTTGTAGGTATGAAAAACGTGCAGACCGGTCACACGCTCTGTGACCCAAAAAATCCTTGTACACTTGAACCCATGGTGTTCCCCGACCCCGTTATCTCAATTGCAGTTGCGCCTAAAGACAAGGGCGGCTCTGAAAAAATGGGTGTGGCCATTGGCAAGATGGTCGCGGAAGATCCGACCTTTGTTGTCGAAACTGACGAAGACTCTGGTGAAACCATCCTTAAAGGCATGGGCGAACTTCACCTCGATATTAAAGTCGACATCCTTAAGCGTACTTATGGTGTTGAACTTAACGTCGGTCAACCACAGGTGGCCTATCGCGAAACAATTACCCAACTGGTTGAAGATTCCTACACCCACAAGAAGCAATCGGGTGGTTCTGGTCAGTTCGGTAAAATTGATTACCGCATCAAACCAAATGAGCCTGGCACTGGATTTACATTTAGCTCCAGCGTTGTCGGCGGTAATGTACCGAAGGAATTTTTCCCGGCAATTGAAAAAGGTTTCGCGGGCATGATGGAAGAAGGTCCACTGGCTGGCTTCCCAATGTTGGACGTTGATGTTGAGTTGTTCGATGGCTCTTACCACGCAGTCGACTCCTCTGCAGTGGCGTTCGAAATCGCGGCTAAAGGTGCTTATCGTCAATCCATGCCTAAAGCGGGTCCCCAATTAATTGAGCCGATTATGAAGGTGGACGTGTTTACACCGGACGATCACGTAGGTGATGTGATCGGTGACCTAAACCGTCGCCGCGGTATGATCAAAGACCAGGAAGCGGGTACAACAGGCGTTCGCATTAAAGCCGACGTGCCACTTTCAGAAATGTTTGGCTACATTGGTCACCTGCGCACAATGACCTCTGGTCGCGGTCAGTTCTCAATGGAATTCTCACACTACCTGCCCTGCCCTGCACAAGTTGCGGAAGCAGTTATCGCCGCCGAGAAAGAGAAAAAAGCAGCTAAAAAATAATCGCGCGATTATTGGCTCACGACAATACCCCGCTGGTTCGCCAGTGGGGTATTTTTTTGTTCAAAATTCCCGTTACTTTCTGACAAGAATCAATATCGCCATTGATAGTCTATGCTGTAATGGCAACACATATAGTTGGACAGGGAGCAATGGACACCTCAGATCTCGAGCATGCGTTTGAACTTTCCGCATCTCTTATTTCGCATACAAGTTATCACTCGATGACACATATGTTTCTTAACTACCTGAGAAATCTCGATGGCGTTGAAGAAGTCGCCTCGTATGAAATTTTCGGCGACGCAATTAAACGTACTGGCGAAGCGCGCGAAACACATGACTTTTTAATCAAGCGTTTTCCGTTATCCATGAAAGATGTGTTTCGCGACAAACATTTCGATACACTTAAACGCATTCTCGATGCTCATGACTCTGGCCCGCACTATCTTGTTGAAAACTCGGGACCGTGGATGGTACTGGATGTCAGCAAAGGTATAAAACCTCGCCGAATTGTTTTGGTAAAAGGAAAATTAAGCAACCGGGAAACCTGCATTGTTTCCGGCTTGTTCGGCGTATATGTTAATCAGGTTGCATTGTTGGATAAAAAAGAACGCGACCAACTTACGTTACTACCAAATCAACATTCATTCTACATATTGCTCGACCAGGTGATCGAACACTACCGCAGCAACCCTCAAGAAATTCAAGCAGCAGAATCCTGGCTCGCGGTAATCAATATTAATCGATTTAAAGAGATAAGCGAGAAACTCGGCCATCATTTCGGTGACGAAGTACTTTTGCATTTTAAGACGTTAATGGAAAAAGTTTTTCGCTACTCTGATTTCCTTTTTCGATTTAGCAACGACCAATTTATCGTCATACTTAATCAAACAGATTTGCAAGGCGCAAAGCTTTCTTTGAACCGGTTTCAACAGCGTATCACGTCGTATAAATTTCCTGTCGAAGAAGTCGTTGCAAACATCGGCTTTACAAAAATTGATCCTCAACTCGAACCTTCGGCACTTCTATACCATGCAGAAAAAGCGCTCTATTTGTCAGAACAAAAAGGCCAAAATAAAATCAGTCTCTATCGCTGCGACCTCGACACTTCATCCTGCGGAAATTCTCAAAGCAACTACTAGAAAGATCCAGTTCACAAAAAAAATGTGCACTGCTTATCGCCTTTACTGTTCGTCGGCACCAGCTGCCGTAAGGCCATTTCTTTTTTTGCTACTATCCGTTCTCTGCTAGTGTGAAAAGACCCTAAAGTTTATATTTGGATCAGCGCGAACGAGTCGAGTGAAAAAATGAAAAAATTAATTTCAGTATTTCTTTTGGTTTTTGTAAGCCTCGCCCTGGCGTCATGTGGCGGGTCAGGCGGCACACCTGCACCATCACCCAGCCCAACGCCCGCTCCATCGCCAACGCCAACGCCAACGCCAACGCCAACGCCAACGCCAACGCCAACGCCAACAGGGAATCAAAGACCATCAAACACGACATGTATACCCCCGGCTCCGACTATTTCAAACGAGAGCATAGGCATTGAACAAGCCTACCCGTCTCTGCCTGTGCTTGTTGCACCCATGGCCGTGGTCCAGGCGCCAAACGACTCGAGCTTTTGGCTCGCGGCGGAACGTGAAGGGGTGGTAAAAATGTTTTCCAGCGCAAGTAATACCAGTAGCTCAACAACCGTCCTGGATATTTCAGCGGATGTGACAACCACATTAGAACTGGGTTTAAGCGGTATAGCGATTCACCCCAATTACCCAGAAGACAATCGCGTCTTTCTGCTCTACAACGACACCGATACCGGTGGGCGTTCAACACTTTCGTCGTTTAATATCAACACAAATAGCAAAGTTATCGACCCTGCCAGTGAAACAACGCTGTTGACCCTGGACCAACCGGCAAACAATCATAATGGCGGAGACTTGGCCTTCGGCACCGATGGCATGTTATACGCTGCCTTCGGCGATGGTGGTTCTGATCCGTTTGAGTCGCAGGTGCTTAGCAATTTACACGGCACCATGATTCGCATCAACGTGAACACTGCGCCCTACAGCGTGCCAGGTAATAATCCTTACAACGCAGGTCAGTCGCGCTGCACAAGCTTCGATGAAGACCGCACAGCAAACTGCCCGGAAATCTTTGCCAGCGGCTTTCGCAACCCCTGGCGATTTAGCGTGGATATGCAAACCGGCGATCTCTGGGTAGGCGACGTCGGCGAAAGTGATGCCGAGGAAGTTAACCGGCTCACAATGGGCGGCAACTACGGCTGGCCCATTATGGAAGGTGACAGCTGTTTTATCCCATCTACCAATTGCGATATGACCGGTCTTGAACGCCCAATTGCCTCTTACGGCCGCAGTGGAGGGCAAAGTGTCGTCGGCGGCTATGTTTACCGCGGCACAGCCTTCCCGAGCCTCGTCGGACAATATATTTTCGGCGATATCTTTAGCACGCGATTTTTTACGGTTCCCGCCGACGCGAGCCCTGGCACAGATGAAACCGAAGTATTCCGATCCAACCGTTTTATCGCGGGCATGGCGCAGGGCAACGACGGCGAAGTTTATTTAATAAACGCAGGCCCCGATGACGTTGGCGATAATATTTATCGTGTTGTTGCCACCGGAACCGTAACGCATACCATGCCGAACCTGCTAAGCGACACCGGCTGTTTTAATATGCGGGAAAAAAACTCACCCACAGGCGTGTTTGACTACAGCATTAATAGCGCGCTTTGGTCTGACGGCGCTGCAAAACAACGGGCGTTTGCCTTACCTGATGGCGAAACCATCGACGTCGCCAGCGACGGCGACTTCCAATTTCCAACAGATACCGTGTTAATAAAACACTTTTTAAATGTCGACGATTTTCTCGAAACCCGCTTGTTTGTAAACCACAGCACTGGCTGGCAAGGCTATAGCTATGAGTGGAACGCTGGGCAAACCGACGCGAACTTACTCAGCGATGGCAAAACCGTAGACGTTGGCGGTTTTATTCACACCTACCCCAGTCCCGCCGATTGCGCCAGCTGCCACACGAACGCCGCAGGCGCCAGCTTGGGCCTGGAATTGGCGCAGCAAAATAGACAAGATGCTCAATTCGGTGCAAACATCATCGACCACCTGAATAACCTCGGTTATTTTTCCTCACCACAAAACAGCGCTTTAGCACCGCAACTTTACGCAATCGATGACGAAAGCGTTTCCACTGAACTGCGATCGCGCAGCTACTTACATAGCAACTGCTCCAGCTGTCACCGTCCCGGTGCCATCGGTGGTTTTATGGACCTGCGCTTTGCTACCGCGTTTAATGAGATGAATATTTGTGACGTCGACGTCACTGAAGGTGATTTAGGTGTTTCGGGTGCACAGCGTTTAACACCAGGAAACCCAGACACATCGACAATTTTACTGCGCATGGAAACATTGGCTGCAGAAGACCGCATGCCGCCCCTCGCTTCACTGCGGGTTGATACCGATGCGACAACGGTAATACGTGATTGGATTGGTTCGCTCAGTAGCTGTGATTAGTGAAACAATTGTAACAGTACATTCTAGACGTTTAGCAATTGGAAGTAGGCATCGGTAGACGCATAAATTCATCCATGAAGCTCTGCACCGACATCCTCGGCAATTGCTCCTGCATTGCTCTGCTCTCCGCCATCCTTGGCGGGGATGTCGGTGACGCCATCTCAACCTACCCCCAATCGCTAAACTCATATTATTGCCAAATTAAAGACACTCACAACTCCAGGGTCTCTTGTTCCTAAAGCCAGTAAAAAAGTTAGATCTAACGGGATTTAAGTTAGGGCTGAGTGAAGGCTTTGCGCGGGTCTCAGCGACATGGATGTCGCTGCGAAGCCCCAGGGAAGGTTTGGCGCCCCGCACAAAGCCTTCACTCAGCCCTAACGGAACGAACATTTAAATATCTAATTTTTAACTTTACTAATCTTCGCGAGCTTTAAGATCACCAATGAAATCGTAAGCGAAATTAAATCAAAAAAAGTGCCCGAAAGCACTTTTTAATAAGAAGCATACGTTTTTACCCTAAGGCTTTTTAATCACCGCATAAAACGAACGCCCATTACGTGCTATTCTCAGCAGCAATTGGTTTGCGTCTTTTGCAATGATTTTTTTCAGCGCATCAACATCAGTAACTCTCTGACGATTAACACTGTAAATCACATCGCCGGGCCTGATCCCTGCATAGGCTAACGGTGACTGAGGAGACAAATTCGCCACACGCACGCCTTCGCCATCAGGATTATCTTCCAGACTGGCGCCTTCCAACAACGGGTGAATAAAATTAGCACTCGCCGGTCCGGCAACAGGCTCGCCAACTTTTACATTGATTTTTTTCTGCTTGCCTTCGCGAATAACGGTGACGTTAATTTTATCGCCGATTTTTTTCACACCAATCTGGCTGCGCAATTGCGCTGCTGATGTGGTTTCGTTGCCATCGACAGCAACAATAATATCACCAGGTAAAATACCTGCTTTTTCAGCGGGCGTGCCTTCAAACACACCGGTAATTAACACCCCCTGCTGGCCATTTTCCAATTCAAATGCTTTTTGCAAATCCGGCGTAATGTCCTGAATACCGACGCCAATTTGACCGCGCTTCACTTCGCCGCTCTCCAAAATTTGCTCCATGCTCGCGCGCGCCATGTTCATCGGAATCGCGAAACCAATACCAACGTTGCCACCCGCAGGAGAAATAATCGCGGTATTTATACCAACGAGTTCTCCACGTAAATTAACAAGTGCACCCCCAGAATTTCCGGGGTTAATCGAGGCATCCGTCTGAATAAAGTTTTCATAACCTTCGATACCTAAACCCGTGCGACCGAGCGCGCTGACAATGCCCGTCGTAACGGTTTGTCCCAAACCAAAGGGGTTGCCAATCGCGACGACAAAATCGCCGACTTCGAGTTGATCTGAATTTGCCAAATCTATGTCGACCAATTCATCGGCATCAATTTTCAAAATAGCGATATCCAGCTCGGGGTCAGACCCTTTTACTTCGGCCTCATAGGTGCGGCCATCAACAAGTGATACCTGAACTTCATCGGCATCTTTAATGACATGATGATTCGTAATCACGATCCCGGCTTTAGCGTCGACGATCACCCCTGAGCCTGCACTTTGTTGGCGTTTCTGGGGGCGCCTTTCCTGCTGGGGCTGCTGTTGTTGAGGTCCACCGAAGAAATGGCGAAAGAATGGGTCGTTGAGTAGAGGATTAAAGGCCTGTTTGCGCGTGGAAAACGTGGCGATATTCACCACTGCGGGATTAATTTCCTTCAGCATCGGCGCAAGTGTGGGTAACTCTTTGCCCTGCGGATCGATTGCGGGAAGAACAGCGTGAGATAAGCTGCTTATCAACAACGCAAAGCAGATAAGTGCTCTTGGCATTTAATTTCTCCTAAATTTGTGTCGAAGCTATGACAGCTTTTTAAGGGCGGAAGTTCAAATATTCAAGCCCGGACCTGTTTCACCCAGCAGCTATGCAAGCGATATTTACGCGTTATAATTTGCCATCAGGTCACAGGGGAAACCCACATCGGGAGAACAAAAAATGGCGAAATCATCCACCGGACTTGAAGAAAATATCGCCGGTTTACTTTGCTATATTTTGGGCTGGTTGAGCGGTTTGATTTTTTTGGTCGTCGAGAAAGAGTCGGACTTTGTCCGCTTTCACGCGCGACAATCCATCGCAATTTTCGGAGTATTGACGGTGGCGAGCATCCTTGCGCCTGTATTGCCAATACTCGGCGGCTTGTTCGCCAAGCTGATTGCCGCAACAAGCTTCGTCGCGTGGCTGCTTATGATGATATTCGCCGGCCAGGGCAAGAAGTTTGAGGTTCCAATCGCCTCGGATCTGGCGGATAAACTTAAGTAATTATCGCGTCCAATCAGACCACGATTTGTCCGCGGTTCAATGTTTGATCCAGCCAGGCGGCTGCGCCGAGAAACGCCGTCTGCTCGTAGGTCACAATATCGACCGGAATTTCAGACACGTAGTGACTCATAACACCTTTCTCTCGAAAGCGCTGAACGAATAGACTTTGTTTAAAGAAGTCTGGAAAGCGCGGAACAATGCCCCCGGTAATATAGACACCGCCAAACGCGCCATAGGTGAGGGCTAAATTGCCCGACACCGTACCTAAAAATCCGCAGAATAAATTAAGTGTTTTTGCGCATAGCGCGTCAGAGTCGTCCAGCCCTCTGGCGGTGATATCCTGAGGCTCGAGCGCATCGACCTGCACACCCTCAACATCTGCAATCGCCGTGCAGAGGTTTACCAATCCGGGACCAGAAATAAACACTTCTGCAGAAACATGCCCGTGACGCTTAATCGCCGCTTTGAGCACATCGCACTCAAACTCATCGGCCGGCGCCATGTTGACATGTCCACCCTCTGACGGGATTGGTAACCACGCGCCGTTGGCGTGCGCGAGCCCGGCAACACCAAGACCCGTTCCAGGACCGAGAATCGCTTTATTGCCTTTCGGGCTTCTCAGGCCAGGAAGAACACTATCGAGACCGTGGCTGGGCAGACGGCTGGTAGCAACAGCCAGTGCGGTATAGTCATTAATCGCCACAAACGCATCGAGGCCAAACTTGTCGCGCACAGCTTTTTGAGAAAAGGACCAAGATAGGTTGGTCATGGCCACCTTATCGTTCTGAATCGGGCCCGCAATTGCCGCACATGCCGCTGTCGGCTTTTGATCCCCGATGGATTCAATGTAGTGAGCCATCGCATCTTCAAAGGTCTCAAACTCTGCACCCTGCAAAATTTGAACATGACCGATAGCAAACTGCTCACCATGCTTCGCCGTCACAAGCGCAAAACGCGCATTGGTACCGCCAATATCAGCAACTATATAAGGGAACATAAATACAACACCCGAAGACAGAAAAATAACGCGCAACTTTAGGGACTGGTACATACCGAGTCAAGCTGCGTCAAGAGCTAACGGCAAACTATACTACATCCCCGCCTGAATGTTCATTAGGAGTTATATACCACTCAACTGAACGATTCCCGGCCGGCACGCACGGATAAATATTGATGCAAAAAAGCGGTGCGTGTGTAATTCTCGATTTTTTATCAGCGGATTTTACGGTAGCCTCCCCACATAGAAAAAAAAGGTTCGATATGTCACGTCAAATCATCATCGTCGAAGACGAAGAAGCCATCGCTCAAAACTATTGCGACGCGTTGCGCCGGCAGGGCTATAAAGTTACTCACTATCGCTCGCGCCCGGAAGCGCTCGAAGCTCTGCGGACACGCTTACCCGATCTCGCCATTATCGACGTCGGCCTGGGGGATGATGTGGAAGGCGGCTTTGAGCTGTGCCGCGAACTGCGTAGCCGCTCAGCCGAACTCCCTATCATTTTTCTCACCGCCCGCGACAGCGAATTTGATGTTGTTTCCGGGCTGCGCCTCGGCGCGGATGACTACCTTACGAAAGACATCAGCCAACCGCATATGCTCGCTCGAATCACCGCGCTGTTTCGAAGAATTGACAGCCTGCAGAAACCACTCGCAACCGAGGCCGAAATCGTCCGGGGCTCACTGCGCATCAACATGGACAGAATGACGGCACATTGGAACGATAGCGCCGTTGATCTCACAATCACGGAGCTTTGGATTGTTCACGCGTTGTCCCAGCACCCTGGTCATGTTAAAAACCGCCAACAGCTGATGGATGCGGCGAACGTTGTACTAGACGACAATACCATCACTTCCCATATCAAGCGGATTCGCAAGAAGTTCCGCGAACACGACGACAACTTCGACTGCATACAAACGGCATACGGCATGGGTTATCGCTGGCTTAGCGACCAAGGTCAGTAATGCGGCTACGCAAGCAGCTACTCCTCGCCAGCCTCTTTACGCTGAGCCTCCCCTGGGTCGGCTGCCAGTATATTCAGGAAATGGAACGCACGCTGCGCCAGGGCCAGGACGACGCCCTCAAAGCTACCGCCAATGCCGTTGCGGCGACGTTAGCCAACGACGATGATCTCCGGGGAGAGCTGGAAAATCTCGTCGCGCCCCCTGGCACCACATCGATTCACTTACACCCCTTCTCAGGACCACTGCTGTTGGATGGCTACCCCGAGGAATGGGATTACGCCAATATGTCCGGTCAGTCTTTTAGTCCCATCGGTGCTACAGGCGACTCGAAAAGCATGACGCTATTCGGCGCCGAGCACGGCGGCAAACTTTGGCTTTTTATGCGCGTGCCCGATGATGTGATCCGCTATTTCAATCCCGGCGAATCAATTGCCGACAGCGACCACTTATTGATTGCTGGCCGAAGCGCTTCAGGCGAGTTGCGCCGTCATGCAATTGTCGCCAGCAGTCCCGGTCAGGCACGAGTGATCACCATCGATGGCGAAACTGAAACGGTCGAACACCAAATAAAAGCTTCTTGGCGCGAATGGGAAAGCGGCTACCAGGTGGAAATCCAGCTGCCACTCAGCTGGTCGATCGCGGGGCTGAGATTTCAAGTGATGGATGACGACGGCCCGCCATCCGAGCTGCGTTATTCAAGCGTTGCTTCGATTAACGACGATGATTCCATGGCCGCACCGACGATACATTCCGAAGCCCTGTCCAACAGCCTCAAGGTATTTGTGCGCGAAGGGGTGGCCCTAAAACTTGCGTCAAGTGGTTCAGCTTTTATCGCCGATGCTGGCAATCTAAGCCCCATAATCGACCCGTCGGTGCATTGGTTACTCGCGTTTATTTACCGCCTGGCCCTGGACGCGCCGCCATCTGAAGCCTTGCCCAACCCTCACCAAAAGGGATACTTTTTGCGTCCCGAGGTATTGAACGCGCTGCACGGTTCGGCCGCTGTAAATCACTATGCCTTCAACAACCAAACGGTTTCCAGCATCAGCGTGCCTGTTATGCATGACCAACGCGCACTCGGCGCGGTGGTTATCGAACAGAGCACCCATGGCCTAAACGCGTTTACAGACATCGCGTTTAACAGACTCCTTATCTATTCGATCATTGTCTCTGCGCTCTCCGCGGGCATCCTGGTGAGTTACGCCACATGGCTTTCTGTGCGCATAGGCCGCTTGAGCCGCTCGGCAACCCATGCAATTTCAGAATCCGGAAAGATTAACGAGGATTTTCGCGCGTCGCGTATCAACGATGAAATTGGTGATGTGTCACGGAGTTTCGGACAATTGCTGTCCCGGCTAAAAGAATACACCCATTACTTAAAAACGCTTTCGAGCAAACTGTCGCACGAGTTGCGCACGCCATTGGCGATAGTCAGCAGCTCTCTCGACAACCTTGAGCATGAGAATATTTCCAAAAACGCGCGCACCTACGCCCAGCGCGCGAAAGAAGGCTCGGCGCGCTTATCAAATATCCTCAACGCGATGAGTGCCGCCAGCCGCGTCGAGCAGGCGATTGGCGCCGCCGAAACGGAGCTTATTCCGGTCGATGAACTGCTCAGCAATCTCAAAGGCGCCTATGAGGACGTTTATCCAAATGTACGATTCGCGCTCTCGATTCAGGCAAATAAAGCGGGATTCAAAATCCTGGGCGCGGGGGAGTTGCTGGTTCAAATGATGGACAAACTTGTTGATAACGCCGCCGATTTTTGTCCTGACGAAGGCCTTATCGAATTCGGTCTCTACCGGCAACAGAATGCGCTGGTAATCACTGTGCGCAATGAAGGACCGACGCTGCCGCAGACCATGCAACGCCAGCTGTTTGATTCCATGGTATCCGTGCGCAGCAAGACAAAGGAAGACGAGGACGGCCACCATCTCGGACTTGGGCTGTACATTGTCCGGCTGATCGTCGACTTCCATCAGGGCGCTGTAGAGGCGTATAACGTTCCAGACAACAGCGGCGTCATTTTCGAAATTCGCCTGCCCGTAAATACCTAGTAACCGACCAAAAAAACTACGACATTGGCGTCGAGTTGTTAGCACATAAGTTCACCCTTTTAAAACCGTCGATTCATGCTCCGCCAAGGATGGCGGATGTTAGAGCAACGCAGGAGCAGTTATCGACGACTGCATGGATGCAGGAGGTAGAATAACGCAGGAGCAGTTATCGAGATGAATCGACGGTTTTAAAAGG
>JANQJP010000004.1 GCA_028281575.1 Cellvibrionaceae bacterium | reverse complement strand
GGGAAAACGCGGGCCGTCAAACGGTGCGGGGGTGTTGCTGGGCGAGCTGGATACGCTGTTGCCAAACATATTTGGCACAACAATAAAGTGCTTGTCGGTGTCGAGCGCGCGGCCTGGGCCGATTAGACGCTGGTTATCTTCGTGAGTGCCTGTGTAGTAGGTGGGAAAAAGAATCGCGTTGTCGCGCCCGGCGTTCAGTTCGCCAAAGCAGGCGTAGACAAGTTTCAGCTCTGGCACGCATGCGCCGCCCGATAACGCGATGTTTTGCAGTGTGAAGGTTTCTACTGGCATGTTTCGTTGGTCACTTAACAGTTGATTTGATTTGCGAGTGCTTATAGGTTTAGCGGCATGCAGGTAAAACAGCAGTCTACAGTAATTTCCTATCGCGATTGGCGTTGTTCAACCGTATTGCGCGTCTTTATTATTTTGTTGTGTTTACTTCCCGCCAGCGGATTTGGCTGCACGATGGATGCTGAACCAGTAGATAACGACGCGGTATTTACCGCGGCGGCTGAAGCGGGTGGCTGTCACGAGGCGCGCATGAGCGACGGCTGTTGTGGTGAGGCTGAAGCAGGCGAGGCCTTATGTCTTGAACACTGCCAAAACACGGGTCTGGCCTTGCCAGTGACTCTCTGCACATTGTCTGTTCTTTCGCATCCAGGTTTTATTGAAACCGCACGCGCTATATTCGATTCCCCGCCAAATACCTTATTGCGCCCACCGGCGTATTCCTGAGTTAACTTCGGTTCTTGCACCTTGGCTCGCGCCAGCCTTTTGTTTTAAAGCCATTTAACTTTGGGATAAATAATGAATATTTATCGTTGCTTAATTTGCGTTGCCTTTTACCTTGGTCTTCCCGCTTTTGCAGAGGAGCGTTATTACGAGCTGACTCTCCAGGAACAGCCCGTCACTATCGCGGGTAAAACCTCGAACGCTATGCTAATAAATGGCACGTTACCTGGACCGCTACTGCGCTTTCGCGTGGGCGACACAGCTGTCATTCGTGTGAATAATCAGCTCGATGGTGATGCTTCTATTCATTGGCATGGCTTATTGTTGCCTCAGGATCAGGATGGTGTTCCCTACGTGACGTTTCTGCCGATTACATCCGGGCAGTCCTACACCTATCGATTTCCAATGACACATGCGGGCACTTACTGGTATCACTCGCATACTAATATTGATGAGCAGCGCGGGCAGTATGGCGCGATTGTGATTGAGCCGGAGCAGGAAGAAACGCTTCAATATGATCACGAGCTTGTGGTGCAATTATCGGACTGGACGCATGAACGGCCCGAAAAAGTACTGGCAAATTTAAAAAAAAGCGGCCATTGGTATCAGTGGAAAAAAGATGCTGTTGTCAGTACCTGGGGTTATCTTAAACGCGGCCGTTTTTTTACGTGGTTGCGCAACCGCTGGATGCGTATGGAAGGCATGGATGTCAGTGATGTCGCTTATGATGCATTTTTGGTAAATGGTAGGGAAATTAATCATGCGCTCCCAGATGCACAGCCCGGCCAGAGGATTCGATTGCGAATCATTAATTCCGCCGCGTCCAGCTATTTTAAAATAGAAAATTCCACCGGGCGTTTTTCTGTTATCGCCGCTGATGGCATTGATGTTCAACCAGTGGAGGTCAAATCTTTATTGATGGGCATGGCGGAAACCTATGATGTTATTGTCGATATTCCCGCTTCGGGTGCGCTGCAATTAAATGCCAATAATGTAGATGGTAGCGGCTTTGCGCAATTAAATCTGGGCTTGGGTGAAGCTCAAGCCGCGCGCCTTCCTGAAAAACCGGATTTGTATGCCGAGATGCATCACGATCACAATTTGTCGTCAGCGTCTGGGCGCGCTGAGCATCATCATTCGTCGCACCATGGGCATGGCACGTCAGAGCAGTTGGATTACCGTATGCTGAAACTGCGCGAACCGGTGAGTTACCTAGGACCGTTGCGTGAAGTTCGGCTGGAACTTACCGGCAATATGGATACCTATAATTGGAATTTTAATAACACCCCGCTTTCCGCTGCAGACAAAATAAAAATAAGGCGCGGTGAGCGTGTGCGATTTATTTTAGTGAACCGGAGTATGATGCATCACCCGATTCATCTGCACGGCCACTTCTTTAAAGTTATTTCCGGCAACGGCGATTATGACCCGTTAAAACACACCGTCGATGTGCCGCCCATGGCGACGGTCACCATTGAATTTAGCGCGAACGAATATAAAGACTGGTTATTCCACTGCCACAACCTTTATCACGCAAAAACAGGCATGGGTCGCATAGTGCGGTACGATGATTACGCGGGTAATCCAGAATTTAACGCTGCCAAAATGCGAAGCGGCGCCATGATGGACACCGATTGGTATGCACGCACGGACCTGTCAGTATTCGATAATTACGCTGAATTTATGTGGCGCACCAGTAACCAAAACTACGCCATTGAAATTAACGCAGAGCGCGAAGACTGGGAAGAAAATGAAATAGAAGTGGTGGGGTTGTTTCGCACAAGCCAGTGGTCAGAAGCGTTTATTCGCGCGGAACATGTTGACCACGATGGCAATAGCGAAACGGAAATTCATCTCGGCTGGCGTTACGATGCGCCGTTCGAACTTGAAACGGCATTTTGGCTGGATGACGAATTTCGTTTTGACGCAGAAATAGAAACGGAATTACAACTCACTAAATATTTACAATGGGAGCTGGAATACGAAACCAGCGGTGAATGGCGCACCGAGCTTTTGTTTCGGCGTTCACCGAATTGGGCGGTTGGTATAGGAAAAAGTGATACGCTTAATTGGTCTTTAGGAGCTTTGTTAACTTTTTGAAGTAAAAAAAGCAAATTGCATTATCACTGCTATCCCATAAACTTTTTGTGGATATTGCTGGAACATAGGCACCTATTAGGATTGCGCAGTTTAAACGGGGTACGAGACATGGATTGGGTATCTGCACTAGAGACACGCCATAAATACATCCGTGTAGGCTCTGCGCCAGCATCCCTGCTGGCGAAGGTCTCTAGTGCAGATACCCAATCCATGCCTCTCCGAGTTTATGGGATAGCAGTGATAATGCATTATGCTTTTTTCAATTTAAGCCCGGTGCTTGGTGGACTGTTTTTAAAACGCATAAATACGTCCATGAAGCGACGGTTTAAAAACAGTCCACCAAGTGCCGGGCGAATCGAAGCTGCCAGAACTTTATTTAAGTTCAAGGCTGTTGTTTGAACGTATTTTTAATTGATAAAAACAAAAACGGCGAGCCTGGCTCGCCGTTTTATCAGAAAACAAATAAAAAATTATTCGTCCAAAAAGCCACGCAAATGATCAGAGCGCGAGGGATGACGCAATTTGCGCAGAGCTTTTGCTTCAATCTGACGAATACGCTCGCGCGTGACATCAAATTGTTTGCCGACTTCTTCGAGCGTGTGGTCGGTATTCATATCAATACCAAAGCGCATGCGCAGTACTTTTGCTTCGCGCGCGGTAAGTCCACTTAAAACAGACTTGGTCGCCTCGCGTAAACCTGAAGACGTTGCCGATTCCACTGGCGAGGTGATCGTCACATCCTCAATAAAATCGCCCAGATGTGAATCTTCATCGTCACCAATCGGTGTTTCCATTGAAATAGGTTCTTTGGCAATTTTCAGTACTTTACGTACCTTGTCTTCCGGCATATCCATGCGTTCTGCAAGTTCTTCGGGCATCGCTTCGCGTCCCATTTCCTGCAGCATTTGTCGCGAAATACGATTGAGTTTGTTGATGGTTTCAATCATATGCACGGGAATTCGAATGGTGCGCGCCTGGTCGGCAATGGAGCGTGTAATCGCCTGGCGAATCCACCATGTGGCGTAAGTTGAAAACTTATAGCCGCGGCGATATTCAAATTTATCCACGGCTTTCATCAAGCCGATATTGCCTTCCTGAATAAGGTCGAGGAACTGCAGGCCGCGGTTGGTGTATTTTTTCGCGATGGAAATAACCAAGCGCAGGTTGGCTTCGACCATTTCTTTCTTTGCCCGGCGCGCGCGCGCTTCGCCAATCGACATACGGCGGTTAATTTCTTTAATGGTCGAGAGGTCTAAGCCGGTTTCCTCTTCAATCTGCATGAGCTTGCGCTGGCTGCGCTGAATATCGCCCATGTAGGCTTTTAATGCATCGGAGTAGTCGCGCTTTTTCTTAACGATGTCTGGAATCCATTCTTCGTTAACTTCGTTGCCTGGAAATTCCTTCATAAAGGTTTTGCGGGGCATGCCAGCGCGCTGCACGCTGAGGCGCATAATTGCGCGCTCCTCGTAACGGATTCGATCGAGTACACCGCGGACGTAATCGTAAATGGGGTCAAACTGGCGAGGCGGAAGTTTGAAGTATTTGAAAACTTCGCCGAGTGCTTCCATCGCACTGCCTGCAGCTTTTGTGTCGCGGCCCTGTTTGGCGAGCACTTTCTCTGTTTTTTCTAGTTCGACGCGAAGCGCTTCAAAACGCTCTTTGGCGTATTCGGGGTCGATCCCTGTGTTGGCTTCATCGTCATCGTCATCGTCGTTGTCATTGTTATCGTTCGAATTAGCTTCGATTTCCTGCTGATTGATTGGCGTTGCTGCTTCAACGTTTTCCGCAGGGTCGAGCCAACCGCTGATAACATCGGGAATACGACGTTCCCCGGCTTCAATAAGGTCATATTCGTCCACCACTGTGCGCACGGCATTGGGCCAGTAGGCGAGTGCGTGCATCAGTTCGCGCAAACCTTCTTCAATACGCTTGGCGATGGCAATTTCGCCTTCGCGGGTCAGTAGCTCAACCGTACCCATTTCACGCATATACATGCGCACCGGATCGGTGGTGCGACCAGCTTCAGTCTCTACGGCGGCGAGTGCAGCCGCGGCTTCAGCCGCGGCAATTTCATCGGTGGAATTGTCGCCGTCGGTCATTAACAATTCATCGGCGTCGGGCGCGACTTCATAGACACGGATACCCATGTCGTTAATCATTTGAATGATGTCTTCTACCTGATCAGGATCACTGAAATCGTCGGGTAAGTGATCGTTTACTTCGTCGTAGGTCAGATAGCCTTGTTCGCGGCCTCGATTAATCAATTCTTTGATGCGAGACTGCTGTTGAGGTTGGTCGCTCATTAAGGTTCCCAGTGGTGGAGATTTTCGAAAAGCCGGCAATTATATCGATATTGCCTGGGGCCGGCTACCAAATAGACTGCTGGAAAGCAATGTTTTTGCACTCTTTTGAACGGCGTTAGAGATAAACGTCTCATTGGCAGCGCACATCCAATATTGGCGCGGTATTTGAGAAATCAATGGTGCTCAGTTGGATCTCGTGAGTTCAACGTAGCGTTGCTTTTCGGCAGCGTTTAAGTTCGACAAGCCTTTAGCGTTGAGCTGTGCGAGCTCTTGAGCCAGGGTCGCGCGCCTGCCTGCCTTATTTAAAGCGACGATACACGCGCTCAATTCCGCCAGAGGGTCGTAGCGATCCACCTGTTTTAAGTCGCCGAATATTTGGCTGGCGACGAGTTTGGCGAGTGCCTGCTGTGCGTCTACACCCTTTGCGCCACCCCAATAGCCCATAATGTTGTTGAAGTTTGCATCGGGGCGATTGCGCAAATACGCGATGATTTCGTTCAGCGTGCTAATTTCGTTATCGGCGAGCATGGTTTCGGGCAGGCTCAGCTCTTCACTGCATTTTTGCAGCAGCGCGGGTTGGTCGAGTATGAGCACGATGGCGCTGCGGGCCGGGTTAATATTTAAGTTGCTGCGTCGGGAAGCTGGCGCTTGGCGGATCTCGCCTGGTTCTGGGTTTGAAGCTGGGTGTAAGTGCTCACTTTCCTGGTTGGACTTGTCTTCTTTGAGCCCAAGAGATTCCTCGTCCATATGTGTGAACTCGGAGAGCACGTCATTGCTCAAGCCGGTCCGCTTGGCGAGTTCGTCGAACATCAGCTGTTTGAAGATGCCTTCCGGCAGGCGATGGATCAGTGGTGCGGCCATTTTGCTAAAGCGTGCGCGCCCGTCCATGCTGTTCAGGTCTATATCATCGGCCGCGACGTCGAACAGGAAGTCCTCCATCGGCAGTGCGTTTTTGAGCAGTGCCTTAAAACGGTCTGCGCCTATCTGGCGGACCAAACTGTCCGGGTCCTGGCCTTCGGGCAAAAACAGGAAGCGTATTTGGCGCCCGTCCTGCATGGCCTGCAGTGAACTCATCAGTGCCCGCTTGGCGGCGGCGCGGCCGGCGTTATCGCCATCGAAGCAAAAAATCACTTCATTTACGTGGCGAAAGGCCAGGTTGAGGTGCTCCTCCCCACAGGCGGTGCCTAGGGTTGCGACAGCGTTCCAAAGTCCATATTGCGCCAGGGCAATCACATCCATATAGCCTTCAACCACAATAATAAAATCGAGCTGTTTGGCGTATTTGCGCGTTTCATAAATGCCGTAGAGTTCTCGGCCTTTATGAAACACTTCGGTTTCCGGCGAGTTCAGGTATTTGGGTTTGTCATCGCCGAGTACCCGGCCGCCGAAGCCGATAACGCGCCCGCGGCCGTCGCGTATCGGGAACATGATGCGGTTTCTAAATCTGTCGTAGCGCTTGTTCTCCTCGTTTTTCTCTACGGTCAGCCCGGTATCGACGAGCAGCTTTTGGTCGGCTTCATTTTGGCTGAGCCTTAAAAGCAAATTGTCCCAGCCTGGTGGGGCGTAACCCAAGCCATAGGCTTTTGCGATTTGGCCGCTCAGCCCACGGTTTTGTAAGTACTTCACTGCGTAGTTGCGCTGAGGGTGGTTTTTTAATTGTTCTTCATAATAGTGAGCGGCGCGCTCGAGCATTGTATAGCTGCGTTTGCGTTGCAGTTCTCTGCCATCGTCGTCACGACGTTCTTCCTTGGGGACTTCGACCCCTGCGGTTTTTGCGAGCGATTCAACGGCGTCGACAAAGCCCAGGCGGTCGTATTCCATCAGGAAGCTGATGGCGGTGCCGGTCGCGCCGCAGCCAAAGCAATAGTAAAACTGCTTTTCCGGGCTTACGGTAAAGGAGGGGGTTTTTTCGTCATGAAAGGGGCAGCACGCGCTGTAATTTTTGCCACTGCGCTTAAGTTTTACGCGCTGGTCGATAATTTCGACAATATCCGTGCGATAAAGCAGGTCGTCTATAAAGGCTTGGGGTATGCGGCTCATAACGAGCGAGTTTAGCTAGGGCTCAGCTGCCGAGCAATGCTTTTACTTGTTTACTGACTTCGGCAATGTCTGCGCGGCCTTGTGCCTGCGGTTTGACAATGGCCATCACCTTGCCCATATCGCGCATTGATTCAGCACCAGATTCGGCGATGGCATCTTTGATAAGCGTTTCGAGTTCCTCTGTGCTGAGGGCTTGAGGCAGGAATTCCTGAATCAGGGCGATTTCGAAATTTTCCTGATCCGCCAGGTCTGTGCGTCCGGCTGCCTGATATTGGCTGGCGGCGTCGCGTCGCTGTTTGAGCGACTTATCAAGAATAGAGAGAACTCTGGTGTCGTCCAGCGCTATGCGCTCGTCCACTTCGACTTTCTTGAATTCAGACATGAGCACGCGCAAAACGCCGAGCCGTTCTCTAGCTTTGGCTCGCATGGCGTCTTTTACCGCAGCAGCGATAGCGTCTTTTATAGGGCTTGTCATAGTGCTCCGCTCATTGAAGATATGAGCTAGAGATAGAAGCGCTTAGTAGGGGCGCTGAAAACGACGCGTTTCGCGATTTACCTTCTTCATATGACGCTTTACAGCAGCAGCTGCTTTACGCTTGCGTACAGAAGTTGGCTTCTCATAAAACTCGCGACGGCGAACTTCAGCTAGGATTCCTGCTTTCTCGCAAGAACGCTTGAAGCGACGCAAAGCGATGTCGAATGGCTCGTTTTCTTTCAATTTTACTGAAGGCATATAGGTCCGTTGGTTTCCAATGCTCAAAATCGGGTGCAGAATTCTATACGCATGTACGGGCGGCCGCAATATAGATCTTACTTTTTATAGCGCATTTCTCGGTTTTTTGAAGGTTTTTTCTGTGGTATCGTCCGCCGCTTGATCTGATGAGGATAAAGATACCAATGCGCGTGCTGGGGATTGAGACTTCCTGCGATGAAACTGGCGTGGCTATCTACGACGGTGACGCCGGTCTGCTCGGCCATGAACTGTATAGCCAGATTGCGGTGCATTCTGAATATGGCGGGGTTGTGCCTGAACTCGCATCGCGCGATCACGTTCGTAAGCTTATCCCGCTTATTGATAAACTCATCAAGAGTACGCAATCGATCTCGGCGATAGATGCCGTTGCCTTTACCTCCGGGCCGGGATTGATTGGCGCACTCCTGGTTGGCGCTTGTGTTGGCAGGGCGCTCGCCTACGCATGGAAATGTCCAGCAATTGGGGTTCATCATATGGAAGGGCACCTGCTTGCGCCGTTGCTTGAGCCCGAGCCGCCCGAATTCCCCTTTGTTGCGCTACTTGTATCTGGCGGGCACACGCAACTGGTAAAAGTCGACGGTATTGGCCATTACACATTGTTGGGTGAATCTCTGGACGATGCCGCTGGTGAAGCCTTTGATAAGGCTGCAAAAATGATGGATCTCGACTATCCGGGCGGGCCGCATATTGCCAAACTGGCCGAGAAGGGAACCCCAGGGCGTTTTCAGTTTCCCCGGCCCATGACTGATCGGCCGGGATTGGATTTTAGTTTTAGCGGTCTGAAGACTTTCACGTTAAATACGATCTCCGAGCATGCGCAGGAAAATGGTCTTCCCGACGATCAGTGCTGTGCGGATATTGCTCATGCTTTCCAGGAAGCGGTCGTGGACACTTTGGTCATTAAATGTCGGCGAGCTCTGCAGCAGACGGGCTATAAAACGCTCATTATTGCCGGTGGTGTCAGTGCCAATAAGCGGCTGCGTGAAAAATTGGAGACTGCGCTGCAAAAGATTCAATCTGAGGTTTTCTACGCGCGTCCGGAATTTTGTACCGATAATGGTGCGATGATCGCGTTTGCGGGTTATCAGCGGCTCAAGGCGGGTGAGGCGGATGATTTGAGTGTGATTGTGCGACCGCGATGGCCGATGGAGAGTCTTGAGCCAATCGTTGGTGGTTGATTTCATTTAGCTTAAAAACTTTAGTATATGTGGCCTCGAAGCGTTTGCGAGCCGGTGATACGTTCAAAAAACGCATAAATACCTGCAAGCAGGTCCGGCCCAAAATCATAGATAAGGGTCGTTACGCGGAGCGAAGCAGTGCTTCGCTTGAATCCGCTTCACCCATGTAGCTCCGCCAATTCATCTCGGCAACTGCTCCTGCGTTGCTCTAACATCCGCCATCCATGGCGGAGCATGAATTGACGGTTTTTGAACGTATCACTGGCCCACAAACGCGTATGTGCCAAACTTGAGAAGAAAATTTTCCAAAATGCATCTGAGGGTTGGAATAAAAATAAGTTGTTTGTATTCGCAGCCGCTGGTGCAGGAACTATTATCAGAGACACGCTGTGAACACTTCCATGCGCGCTCAACACCCGCATCTCGACAACTGCTCCTGCGTTGTTCTAACATCCGCCGTCCTTGGCGGTGCAAGCGGGTGACGGTCTTTGATAGTGGTCTCTGCCCTAGAGGCTGCGAGCTTCGTAGCTATAACTTTTTATTTAAGAGTGAATTAATTTGGATACAGTTTTTATTCGCGGCCTTAAGTTGGAAACCATTGTCGGTTGTTATGCCTGGGAAAAAGATATGCCTCAGCCGATTGAGTTGGATATTGAAATGGCGTGGGACAATAGCCAGGCTGCGCAAACCGATAAGCTTAAATATGCGCTCGACTATGACCAGGTAGTTAAACGCGTAGTAAGCCATATTGATGAACACCGGTTTCAGTTGGTGGAGGCGCTGGTGGAGTCGATTGCCGATGCCATCATGAATGAATTTAATGTGACCGGCATTCGGGTGAGCCTCAGTAAACCCAATGCGATACCTGCGGCGAATAGCACTGGTGTTGCGATTGCGCGCGGGGTCACGTTTTAGACGCGTCAGTAAGTTCTGTGCGGTTGGCGTTAACCAGGCCCGAGATTGCATGGAGCCGGGCTTTGTCCAGTGCATCTGCGATTGCTTTGCCCTGAAGACCGCTATCGATAAATTGTTGCACGGAGACGGATTTCGCGAGCATGGCTGCTGTCGCCAAGTAATTCGCTTGCGTGTAGTTTCGGTTTTCTAAACCTGCGCGTCCCTGGGCGTCTGCTTTGCAGCTTATGAGTAGCGAAGCAAATCTTTCCGGCTTTCTAAAAATATCCACACGTTTAAATAGTTTTAGGATTGTCGACGCTTTAAGCTCGTAAGCGCGATGCACGTGAGTGTGATATTCCATCACGAGTTCGGCAAGTTCGCGGTAATCATTCGGGACCTTGGTGCGTTCACATAGTTGGTTTAACGCGGCCAAGCCCAATTTCTCATGACCGTGATGCTTGGGCCAGTTTTGTGGGTCGGTGAGTCCTTTGCCCAAGTCATGCACGAGTGCTGCAAAACGCACTGTTTTTGCGTCGCTGAGTCGGCTCGCTTCGGCTAAGACCATAAGCACGTGGACGCCTGTATCGATCTCCGGGTGATGTGCTTTGGGTTGGGGAATACCAAACAAGCGGTCTATTTCGGGAAACAGAATGGCCAGTGCTCCACAGGCGCGTAGTGTTTCAATAAATATGTGTGGCGAGCGTTCGCCGAGAGCGCCATTGAGTTCTTTCCACACGCGTTCGGGAACGAGTGCATCTACTTCGCCGGCCGCCACCATCTCACGCATTAACGCGTTGGTTTCAGGGGCGATTGAAAAACCCAGGTGATGATATCGCGCAGCAAAACGTGCGATACGTAAAATACGCACAGGGTCTTCTCTAAATGCGGGGGAAATGTGGCGTAGTGTTTTATTTTTTAAGTCGTCACTGCCGCCATAAGGATCGATAATATTCCCGCAGTTATCTTCGGCAATGGCATTAATCGTCAGGTCGCGACGCAATAAATCCTGCTCGAGTGTCACATGTTTATTTGTATTGAAATCGAAACCGCTGTAGCCTGGAGCTGTTTTGCGCTCGGTGCGCGCGAGCGCGTATTCCTCTTTCGTTTTAGGATGAAGAAAAACAGGGAAGTCTTTACCAACGGGTGTAAAACCCCGGTCCAACATATCCTGCGCATCGGCACCCACAACTACCCAATCTTTTTCATGAGTTGGGTAGCCCAGTAATTTGTCTCTGACGGCACCGCCGACCAAAAAAATATTCATATTTGCTGTTGACGAGAATAAGGTTATCGCTCACACTTTGGCCACCATTTTAAAACGTGTACAGAATTTTTGCGATGACCACTTTCAACCATGTAAATGCGGCCCCAATGATCGGCTTGCGCTCAGTGCGTAAGACGTGGGCATGTTATGTGCGGAAGAAGCGGCGATGAATATAAAAATGTGAAATTTACTTTATAGAAAAAAGCCGCAGCCTAAAAACTGCGGCTTTTTTCGTTTATGGGTCAAATAAATCGTTTAACCCGATTTAACAGCAACAAAACCCGCACGGAGAAGGGACATGAAAGTTGCACTGGCGTACCTGTGTGTCGTATTGGTTTGGTCGACGACACCGTTGGCAATCAAGTGGAGTAATAACAGCCTCCATTATATGGCGGCGGTCGGCCTGCGCATGCTTATCGCAGCAATCATTTGTTTGTGTGTGCTCGGTGTCTTGCGCAAAAAATTGATTAAGCGACGTAAAGATTGGTTGGCTATGTTAGCTGGTGCTGCGGGTCTGTATCCGAATATGGTGTTGGTATATTGGTCCGCACAGTATATTCCGTCTGGACTGATATCCGTGATTCTCGGTATGTATCCTTTTTTAGTCGGTATGTTCTCTCTGATTATTCTCAGGGAGAATTTATTTAATGTCAGCCGCGTCATGGCGCTTGGCATTGCTTTGCTGGGTTTATTGGTGATACACCTGGAGCAAATACAATTCGGTGGCAATGCCATTTTTGGGGTGCTGGGGATGGTTGTGTCCACGTTATTTTTTGCCGGCTCCACTGTTTGGTTGAAGTCGGTTGGCGGCGGCGTTGAACCTCTGCGTCAGTTAACCGGAACTTTGCTAATTGCAACGCCTTTTTTTGTTTTGACCTGGTTTATCTTCGAGGGAGATATTCCCAGTGAAGTGAGCACACGCTCGGTATTAGGTGTTGCGTATTTGGTCATTACGGGATCTATTATTGGTGGCCTGGCGTTTTACTATGTCTTGAGTCATTGCAGAGTTTCGACCGTGTCTCTAATTCCGCTTATTACACCGGTGATGGCGTTAATGATCGGTTATTTTATTGAAGGGGAAGTGCTGAGCCATACATCGATCTTTGGAAGTTTCTTGATTTTATTTTCGTTAGCGATTTATCAAGGTGTATTAAAGAATGCCCACCCTCGGGTTTCACGCAGCGTCTTAAAACGAAAGATAAAGTCACCATCGACGGTTTAAATGGCATTATAGGCGGCCAATGCGCGTTGTCGTGCAAAGGCATGATCGACAATAGGTTCGGGATAATTCTCTCCCAAGCGGATGCCCGCCCCTGCGAGTTCACTCGCAGGGGCCACCCAAGGGGAAAAAATATACTTGGTGTTTAAAGCTGCCAGTTGGGGTAGCCATTGACGAATATAACTGCCCTCGCTATCAAATTTTTTGCCCTGTGTCATTGGATTAAAAATTCTGAAATACGGCGCCGCATCTGCACCACAACCGGCGGTCCACTGCCAGCCTCCGGCATTATTCGCGAGGTCCGCATCGACAAGCGTATCCCAAAACCAGCGCGCACCCTCGCGCCAATCGATAAGCAAATGCTTTGTTAAAAAGGAAGCCACGATCATACGCGCGCGGTTATGCATCCACCCCGTATGCCAAAGCTGCTGCATGGCCGCATCGACAACCGGGTAACCCGTTTGGCCCGTTTGCCAGGCTTTAAGTGCCGCTGGATTATTTTCCCACGGAAAACCATTAAATTTGGGTTTGAAATTATCGAGGTCAATCTCGGGGCGATGAAATAATAAATGTGCATTAAATTCCCGCCAGACCAACTGGCGGAGAAAACTCTCGGCGTGTTCAAACGACATGGATGAAGCGATTGAGTGCCAGGCATAGATCGGACTTAGTTCGCCGAAGCGCAAGTAGGGAGATAATCGAGACGTACCTTCAACGCCTAAGCTATTGCGCGTATCGCTATAATTTTTGACGATAGTTTCAATAGCCTGATCCAAAGCGTTAATCGCTGCGTTCTCACCTGGTTGCCACAACGTGTAAAAACCCCGCGCCCAATTGGGATTTTGTGGCAGCAGCTTCCAACTTTCGATTTCATCAGAATATGCTTTTATATCATCTAGCGGCTTTTGCTGTGGTGGCAAATCCAGCGGTGAGCGCATTGCCAAGTTGAGGCAATGTTTATAGTAGGGTGTAAATACCTGGAAAAAATTTCCCTGCTTGTTTTTAATTGCCTCGGGTTCAAATAATAACGTGCCGGGAAAACGCTGAAATTCGATTGACTTTTCTCGGCAGTGTTTATGCATAGTTTGATGCAGTTTCCTGTCGTGAGGGGTATAGGTACGCGAACAAAAAACGTTTTTGATATCGAGCGATTCGCAGACGGTTTTAAGTTCGTTAACTGGATTGCCTTTACGCAACAGTAAGGTAATACCAATTTGATTCAGCGAGTCAGTGAGGGATTTTAGACTGTGATGCAACCACCAGGCGGCGGCACCCTGAATGGGCCAGGGGGTTGTTTGATCAAGAATATATATTGCAACAGTTGGTCCGGACTTGATTGCCGCACTTAAACCTGGATTGTCACGTACGCGAAGATCATTATTAAACCAAAAGAGTGTTCGCATATTATTGCTGTCTTATTAACTTAATGGTCATTTTTCTGAGTTTTTTATGTTTGCTTATTTGGCGTTTACACCAAAACCGAGGCATGGATAGGCTACTGGTATTGGAGACACGCCGTAAAAACATCCATGTTGGCTCGGCACCAGCATCCCGACAACTGCTCCTGCGTTGTTCTAACACCCGCCATCCATGGCGGGCGCCTGCTGGTGACGGTCTCCAATACCAGTAGCCTATCCATGCCTCTCCGAGCTAACGGCATAACAATATTCTCATATTTTAACTAACGGTGTATTTAGAGATATTTTCTTCTACATTTTGGCACTTACGTGTTTGTGTGTTGGTGATACGTTCAAAAACCGTCAATTCATGGATGAATTGGCGGAACTACAGGGGTGGAGCGGATTAAAGCGAAGCACTGCTTCGCTCCGCGTAACGCACAAAATCTATGATTTTGGGCCGGTCCTGCTCGCAGGTATTCATGCGTTTTTTGAACGTATCACCAACACACAAACAGCTCGAAGACACCTATGTTGAAGTGCTTTAATCAAATGCACAACGTTTATATATAGTAACGAAATTGATGAGTATGCTGTTTAACGTATCTTAATTACTTATCTTTCTTTTTCTTAGTTTTATCTGGCAAAGGCGGGCAATGGAAACTCTGTTTAACTTCGTCGCCAGACATCGAATGTAAATGTACGTCAAACCCCCAAAGTCTGTGCACGTGTTTTAATACTTCCTCAGCACTGTCATCAAGAGGTTTATTATTGTGGCGGTAGTGATGCAGCGTCAATGAGCGATCGCCGCGAATGTCGGCACTAAAAATTTGAATATTAGGTTCGTTGTTACCCAAATTATACTGCGCAGATAACAATTCCCGTACCGCGCGATATCCGAATTCATCGTGGATACAAGTGACTTCGATATCTTCGTGCTTATCGTCGTCGAGGATGGCAAATAACTTAAGGTCCCGAATTAATTTAGGCGAAAGAAATTGTAAAATGAAGCTTTCGTCCTTGAAGTTGCGCATCGCAAAATCCAATGTTTCCTGCCAGTTGCTACCAGCGATATCGGGGAACCATTGTTTATCTTCTGGCGTCGGCTTTTCACAGATGCGCCTAATATCCGTCATCATATGAAAGCCGAGGGTATAGGGGTTAATGCCATTGAAATACGGGCTATTGTAAGGTGGCTGATATATAACACTCGTGTGCGATTGCATAAATTCGAGCATAAAACCATCTGTCACCTTGCCGCGGTCGTAAAGTGTATTTAACAGATGGTGGTGCCAAAAGCAGGCCCAGCCCTCATTCATCACTTGTGTTTGGCGTTGCGGATAAAAGTACTGAGCGAGTTTGCGCACGATACGTACTATTTCACGCTGCCAGGGTTCTAATAGCGGAGCGTTTTTCTCAAAAAAATATAATAAATTTTCCTGGGGTTCTTCGGGAAAGCGTTTTTCTTCACCCGCAGACTTGGATTTCTCGCTAGCGGGAATGGTACGCCACAAGTCATTGACTAATTTTTGCAGGTATTCTTCACGTTCGAGCTGTTTTTCTTTTTCTTCGGCGGTAGACAGTGGATAGGGTCGCTTGTAGCGGTCGACGCCGTAGTTCATTATCGCGTGGCAGGAATCAATAGTGGCTTCCACGGCATCGACGCTGTATTTTTCCTCGCACTGAGCAATATAGTTTTTGGCGAAGACTAAGTAGTCGATAATCGACGAGGCATCCGTCCAGCTGCGAAACAGATAATTCCCTTTAAAAAAGGAATTGTGGCCGTAACAGGCGTGGGCGATTACAAGCGCTTGCATCGTCAGCGTATTTTCTTCCATTAAATAGGCAATGCAGGGGTTGGAATTAATCACAATTTCGTAGGCCAAACCCATTTGGCCGCGCTTGTAATTTTGTTCTACCGATAAAAATTGTTTACCGTAGGACCAGTGGTGGTATCCGATAGGCATGCCAACGGCGGCGTAGGCATCCATCATTTGTTCCGAGCTGATAATTTCGATTTGATTTGGATACGTATCCAGGCCAAACTCTTCGGCAAGTGCACCGATTTCGGCATCGTAGGTTTCGATTAGCGAAAAATCCCACTCGGATCCAGTTGAAATAGGTTCGCCTTTCATGCGGCCTTCTTCTGAAACAGTTCGCGGAACACGGGGTAGATATCGCTCGCACCTACGAGGTGTTTCATTGCGAAATTATGCGGAAACGCTTCGGCTATCTTCGAATATGCGTGCCAAAGTGCTTGGCGATCGCGATTGGTAATTTCAATGTAGGCAAAATACTGAGTGATAGGCAGGAGTTGTTGCGTGAGCACCTGCTGACACACTTCTGAGTCGTCGTTCCAGTTGTCGCCATCAGAAGCCTGAGCTGCGTAGATATTCCATTCGGAGGCAGGATATCGTGCAGCGACGATTTCGTGCATAAGTTTGAGCGCGCTGGATACAATTGTGCCACCGGTTTCCCGGCTGTAAAAGAACTCCTCCTCATCGACTTCCTTGGCGCTTGTATGGTGACGAATAAACACGACTTCGATGTGCTTGTAGTTACGTTTTAAGAAGAGAAACAGCAGTAGAAAAAAACGCTTTGCCACATCTTTTGTTGTTTGATCCATCGAGCCAGAGACGTCCATTAGACAGAACATAACGGCCTTGGAGTGGGGCAGTGGTTTTTTTACGTGGAGGTTGTATTTTAAGTCGTAGTCGTCGATCCAGGGGACGCGATTAATTTTTTTGCGTAATACTTCAATTTGTTCTTTTAATTCGAGTGCCACAGAGGAGGTTTTGTCATCGCAATTTTCCAATTCCTGCTCGAGGCGTTTTAATTCCTTTCTTTTTTTCCCCGTCAGTGCAATTCGGCGTGAATTAGCCGAACGCAATGAACGCACGACATTGATTTGACCGGGGCTGCCTTCGTTGCTAAATCCCGCTCGCCGAAATTCGAATTCCTCGAGTCCGGCGAGTTGCCGTTTAATCAAGTTGGGGAGTTCAAGATTTTCAAAGACAAAATTGAGGAATTCTTCCTGTGTGATCTGAAATACGAATTCGTCCATGCCTTCACCGGAATCCGAAGCGCCCTCGCCAGCACCGCCTTTGCCGCCGCCTCCCGAGGGCCGGGGTATGTGGTCACCCGCAATAAATTGGTCGTTGCCGGGCAGTACTCGGGTATTTCTACCGCCCTTGCCATGATGAAAAACCGGTTCGCTAATGTCCTTTTGGGGGATGCTGATTTTTTCACCTCTTTCCATATCGGTGATCGATCGTTTATCCACAGCGTCGGACACCGCCTTGCGAATGTGTTCGCGATAGCGGCGCAGAAAGCGCTGCCGATTGACCATGCTTTTCTTTTTGGAGTTTAAGCGTCGGTCAATGATATAACTCATTAAGTACCCCTTATTGAGACTTTCTTACGCGCAAATACCACTCAGATAACAGTCTGACTTGTTTTTCGGTGTAGCCGCGCTTGGTCATGCGGTCGACGAAATCTTCATGTTTTTTCTTATCATCCGCGGAAGACTTGGCATTAAAAGAAATAACCGGAAGTAAGTCTTCGGTGTTTGAAAACATCTTTTTCTCAATAACAACACGCAGTTTTTCGTAGCTGCTCCACGCGGGGTTTTTACCATTGTTGTTTGCGCGCGCGCGAAGCACGAAGTTAACCACTTCGTTGCGAAAATCTTTGGGGTTGCTAATGCCAGCGGGTTTTTCGATTTTCTCCAGTTCCTCGTTTAGCGAACTGCGGTTGAGGATCTCGCCTGTTTCGGGGTCGCGGTACTCCTGGTCTTGAATCCAGAAATCGGCGTAGGTTACATAGCGGTCAAAAATATTCTGGCCGTACTCTGCGTAAGATTCCAAATAGGCTGTTTGGATTTCTTTGCCGATAAATTCGACATAGCGCGGTGCCAAATATTCTTTTAAGAAAGCAAAATAGCGGTCGCGCGTTTCTTCAGCAAATTGTTCCTGTTCAATCTGCTGTTCTAGCACGTAGAGCAGGTGAACCGGGTTTGCAGCAATTTCAGAGGGGTCAAAATTAAATACTTTAGAAAGTATTTTAAAGGCAAAACGCGTTGACAGGCCGTCCATGCCCTCGTCGACACCGGCGCTGTCGCGATACTCCTGAATGGATTTCGCTTTGGGATCAGTGTCCTTGAGGTTTTGTCCGTCATAAATGCGCATTTTGGAAAAAACGCTGGAATTCTCCGGCAGTTTTAGGCGCGAGAGAACAATAAACTGTGCGAGCATATTGAGCG
>JANQJP010000089.1 GCA_028281575.1 Cellvibrionaceae bacterium | reverse complement strand
TGGTAGCGGGGGCTGGATTTGAACCAACGACCTTCGGGTTATGAGCCCGACGAGCTACCAGGCTGCTCCACCCCGCACCTGCATGCAACACTTTCAGAGAACTCACCACAATTAACGTAGCGGGCTCAGAACCCGAAGGTCGTTGCTCCCTTCGGCTCTTGCGGTTTGGGAGCCCAAAGAACTACCAGACTGTCCGCCCCGCACCTGTATTTGAACGACATATGCCGATCAAGGGCGCGAATTATAGGGATGAGCTTTACCAGGGTCAAGATCGATTCTTCACTTTTAAAACAATGCCTAGTTACGTCGCTCTGCTGCAACAAGACTTGTAGACTATTTTGGTAGATAAACATCGCCACAATAATGCAAATGATTATTATTTATATTAGTATTAACCTTTAATTGTTATAATCGTTTTATGCAAACAGCTATGAGATCGATTGATATTGATACAAAGAAACTCCCGGACTTTTTGCAGCTTGAGATATTAAGACGCAAGGTCCGCAGAGCAGAAGAGCCAAACAATCCCAGCCTGCTCGGGCAATTTTTGCGCCTGGAGAACCAGGCTCAAAATAGCGATATCCTCGGCAAGCGCGCACGCCTATTGCGTCAGTGTGAACTGCTGTTTGATACGATCGAAGATACTGAAATCAAGGCACACTGGCGAGAACTGTGCCTCAACCATCTTCACCACCCTATTTTGGCATTAGGACGCCTGGCGGATTCCGAAGCACGCAGAATTGAAGTTAATCGCCTAATCTCCCGAGCTAGACGCATCAAAGTTATATATGAGTAGCGCTACCGGGCTTTCAACATAAGAATAAGGAATGAGATATGAACGAGACTAGAACTGTAAAAGACAGCATGGGCGAATTAGAAGTACCTGCTAATGCTCTGTATGGCGCACAAACGCAAAGAGCCATCAACAATTTTCCCATCAGTTTTCAAACCATGCCTGAAGGTTTTATTCGCGCGCTGCTGTTTATTAAAAGCGCTGCAGCCAAAGCCAATAGAGAGCTCGACGTGCTTGCACCTGAAGCTGCCAACGCAATCGAGCAAGCAGCAAAAAGTTTGCTAGAAGACCCAGAACTTATGCGGCACTTTCCTGTCGACATATTTCAGACGGGCTCTGGCACAAGCAGCAACATGAATGTTAACGAAGTGCTGGCGACACTTGCGTCCGAAATCAACCAAAACGCTATAAGTGCAAATGATCATGTAAATGCAGGACAAAGTAGCAACGACGTAATACCAACCGCAATTCACGTAAGCGCTGCGCTCGCACTAGACAACGCGTTAATCCCTGCATTAAAACATTTTATGGACATCACGCGAGCAAAAGCCGAAAGCGTGAAACACCATGTAAAAACGGGTCGTACGCATCTAATGGATGCAATGCCCGTGCGTTTCGACCAAAGCCTAAATACCTGGGTAGATCAAATAGACAGCCATGTTGCCAGATTATTAAACGTACGAAAAGATTTGCGCACCCTGGCACAAGGCGGCACCGCTGTTGGTACAGGCGTAAATTCTGATCCTAAGTTCGCTGAGCTTTTTTGCCGTTATTTAAACCAACAAGCAAACGCCCAATTTAATCCGGCGAAAAACTTTTTTACGCACATCAGCACACAAGACATCGCTGTGTCATTGTCGAGCCAACTAAAAGCCGTTGCTGTCAGCATCATTAAAATTGCCAACGATTTACGCTGGATGAACTCCGGCCCATTAGCGGGTTTAGGTGAAATTGAACTTGAAGCCTTGCAACCGGGGTCGTCGATTATGCCTGGCAAGGTTAACCCCGTAATTCCAGAAGCCGCTGTCATGGCATCAGCCCAGGTTATCGGCAATGACACAGCCATTACCGTTGGCGGCCAATCGGGCAATTTTGAATTAAATGTTTGCTTACCCCTTATTGCACAAAATCTGCTTTCCAGCATTACACTACTGAGTAACGCCACCCGCCTGCTTGCAGATAAAGCCATACATTCGTTTAAAGTCAATGAAGAAAAATTAGAAGAAGCATTATCGCGCAACCCAATACTTGTGACAGCTTTAAACCCAATTATCGGCTATTTAAAGGCGGCGGAAATTGCCAAAATGGCATACACCAGTAAGCGCCCAATTATTGATGTTGCGGAAGAACAGACAGCGCTTTCAAGAGCAGAACTAACGCATTTGCTCGACCCCAAACGGTTAACTGGCAAAGACGACAATCCAGACACCTAGATTAAATCCATCAAAACCATTTATCGTAGATAAAACAACTAAAATGTTATGCAAAGTTTAAAAAAACGTTTAAACGCGATTTTACAAGAAATCACGCTTCTTCAAGTTGCGATTGTTGATAACGCTCAAAAATCAGATGAAGAACGTGTTATTCAACTCCAACAGGAAGCACGCGCTTTAGGTTTTAATATTGCAATGCAGCAAATATTTTCCAACCCAAATAAGAGCCTTGTAAAACCACACACCATCGATTAAATACATTATGTTGTACTCACATAGAAAACTAAACGAGCTAAACCATGAACTACGTGATTCTTCGGCAGAAACCATTATTAGGTGGACGCTGGAGCACGATACAGCTTGCCTCGCCACAACAAATTTCGGGCCTTACGAAGCCGTACTTTTACATCATGTTAGTAGAATAGCGCCGTCTACACCTGTAATTTGCATAGATCATGGTTACAATACCGAAGAAACCTATTTAGTCGGCAAGGAATTAACAAAAAAACTAAAGCTAAATATGCACTATTACACACCCAAAGTGACGCGCAGTCGACGCGAAACAATTTACAATGGTGTACCTTCTCTTGAAAATGCAGATGCGCACAAAGCATTTGTTGAAGAAGTAAAACTCGAACCTTTTGCGCGCGCCTTTAACGAACACAAACCTGACCTATGGCTAACCTCTTTACGCAAAGACCAAACCGAATTTAGAACCTCACTCAATATTCTTATCGAAGACCATAAATTTAATTGCTTAAAAGTTTCGCCTTTTTTCCACTGGACGGAACTCGATATGGAAGAATATCTGGTGGAAAACGACCTACCCATTGTTGAGAACTATTACGACCCGACCAAAGTCGAAAAACACCGAGAGTGCGGCTTACATCTGGAGTAAGAGGGCTTTACTAAAACCCGTGGTACATTTAAGAAAAATTTCCTCTCAATTTTGACACATACGCGTTTGCGTGCCGGTGATATGTTCAAAAACCGTCAATTCAGGGATGAATTGCCGGAGCTATAGGGACATATTCATGCGTTTTTTGAACATATCACCGGCACGCAAACGTTTCGAAGGCACAGGTTGCTGAAGTTTTTATACTAAATGCACCTCGAATTTACTAAATAGTATTTCGCAAACCCAACTCTTCGCTATAAGGATTTAGGTAAGCCTGCTCATTGACATAATCGCTACCAAAACGTTTCACATAGTGATGCAACATGGTTGCGGGTACAGAAAGGTTAACAAAACCAAGCCGATACGATTCTATTACGCGGTGAATATCTTCTCTAACATCACCTGCAACAGTATCGCGTAAATAACCGAGAATGTGGAATAAGGTATTCACGTGTCCTTTTCGAGAAGCCGGTTTTTTCAACGTTTCCATAAGTGCGGCAATATAGGCATTAATACGCTCATCAAACCCTGATGCACCTGCATCGGCAACAATTCTGCCTAATTGTTTGTAGGGTGCCTGTCCATGTGCCATCACCAAAAATTTATATTTTGAGTGAAATGCCACAAGGGCGTTTGGTGAGGGTTCAACCATAAAATTCGTCCGCCAATCATGATAGGCGTAAACAGCAGCAATAAAATTTTCGCGCAAAACAGGATCATTAAGACGCCCCTCCTCTTCCATCGGCAACAGCGGTTGTGTATGGCGCAAACCACGCACAAACATACCCGCATGTTTTCCCGGCAACGGACTCTCACCGCGATACACTTTTGCGCTGTACAAACCACAGCTCGGCGAGTTTTTCATTAAGATATAACCAGACAAGTCTTCACTCGTTCGCCCCACTTCCAGTCCATAGGCGTAGAGTTCATCTGTCACATCAAGTGTCGGTGTCTTAGTGCCAACAACACGCGGCGAATCAGGCGCATCGACAAGGCGAATCGCCTCCCTCGGCACCCCCATACCAATCGCCACCTCAGGACAAAACGCACGGTAATCAAACACACGAGCAAACGAATTCAGGCACACACGCGAACGCTTATGTCCACCGTTATAGCGCACTTCCTGCCCAAGCAAACACGAGCTGATACCAACGGGGATTTTGTCTTCGTTCATTCGCTATTCCCAAACGTAGATAGTTCGACACTATATACGAACACCTTTTGGCAAGCGATTTCATAAAAAACAAAAGGACTAAACTCGCGCCAATATCACTCTCACATATACCGCGGCCCAACTTCAACAGGCATCTGACACAGAACTATCATATTTATAAATGACAATCACAATCATTAAGATTATTGTTTTTGATGAAAAAAGTATGTACCCTCATCGATAGCGTTTTACTCCGTGAAACTATGGAGAGTACTGATTCAACGATAAGATAAGGAAAAAAGGATGAAAGTCTGCATTTTGCACAATCAAATAAAATTTAACGCCTCCAGAATTGCCGTATTCGTAGTACTGACGCTACTAAGCTCCACGTCGCTATCAAAGCCTAATTCAAAAAAGAAGTGCAGTGGTTGCCATAATAGCAATAACAACGTAGAGGAAATGGTGGTTACAGGATATCAGCCACTCAGAAACAGAGATGTTTTTGACTGGGATTTTGGTTACGCAAGCAATTTTTTCACTCCACCATCTGTCCCTAATGCAGAAGAATTGCGGCGACAGGAAGAGGAAAGAAGGGAAAGAGAGCGTAAAAAATGTATTGATGAAGCTAAGGATGTTGGCAAGAAGTGTGAGACCACTTATGGCGGGACAGGAAACTGGTTATGTTATACCACCGCTGCTATATTTGGACGGTTTGGTTTTTTAAGAGTTCCAGATCCTTTTAAGTTTACTTATACAATCGGTGCATCAGCAGGTAGCAGAGCCAGTTGTGAATCCCTCAAAAAAGATGCGTTGGCTTGGTGCGTATCTCAAACCCAAGCTTCGATTGCTAGATGCAACTAATTTCAACAGTGGAGTTCAGGCATGGTTACATTAAAAAGTGAAACTATTTTTGCTGATTCAGATGACAATGTGAGTTTAGAAATTAAAACACAAAAACTAGTCAAAGAAATAAAAAAACTAGAAAGAAGCCGATTTAATTTTATAATTGGCTGGATACTTGGCACACTCACCTCTATGTTCTTGGGATATTATATAAACAAATTTGATGTTATTGGCTTTGAATCTATTGCCTCCCATTACTTCTTTTGGGGCGCTGTTCTTATAGGTGCCGGCCTAACGATATTTGAATATTTTAAAAAGTTAGAAAAAAAATTAGAAAAAATGGTAGAGCTAGTACTATTGTTAAAATCGAAAACATGATGCTAGAGTTTAGCAACCAAGTCAATCGTACCACCTAAATAAAAAACTTCTTGGATGTTTTTTATTTAAAAACCCTGTCTCATTTAAAAAACCCATTATATTTTCCAATATCTGACCAACAAGGAATTTGTTTTGAAAAACTGGAAAATCTTTTCGATATTTTTCGCACTAGCTTGCATACTACTTCTAGGTTATTTTTGGATTTTCGGCACGGAACAAACGAGCATTGATAAAACGACAAAAGGCCTGAATACTCATAACAGCGTATCCGAGCATCTAACAAATACGCGGGCAACCACTAAGCGTGAAACTAAAAAAGGGAATAAACCTTTATTCGAATTGTCATTAACAACAGACGACTGTCAAAATTTAGTCCGAGAGGGTAAAAATTTAAGCAATATTGAACGTAAAAAAAACAGTGAGATTATTGGTTTTTTTCGTCAGCTTGAGACTATGGATATTCCTTACCAGGATACGCTTGTTATCGGTGAGCTGGCGGGATTCTCTAAAGATGATGTCGTTAGTGCAAGCTCTGGCCATTTTGGCTCTTTTAAATCTGATAAAATTTATGGGCTCTATTCGCGAAAAAATGACACCCCTAGGCTTTCAGCCAGACAAAGCGCTCTTATTGAATCGTCTAGTGAACAAGGAGGAATTAACAAAATCATAGATGCGTTACGTAATAGAGATATACCAGTCAATGCACATTTTTGGAACTCATCTCAGCTTGGCTATATTATTCAAAACAGTAAAAATTTGTCTCAGCATAATCTTGAAGAATTATTAAATGTTGGCTTGAAAGCGGACCACTACTCGCTTGTTTATGCGCTTAAGCGCGGTTATAGCGATGAGATGCTTAATATACTGTTGAGCAATGTTGATGAAGATATATCTAAAGAGTGGAGCGAGCGTTCGACTCAGATGAATCTTGCGTTGTTAGCAGCTAAGCACGGGCGCCCAAGTTTCCTAGAAGCGTTTCACCTAAGAGGTGTATCTATAAAAACGGAAGACGCTTCAATTCTTGACGTATTGTCTGCACCTGTAGATGGTGATCAGCTAGCCAAGCTGATTGATATTATTGAGTTTGCCAAGGATAACAGTGTCGCTCCTCTATTTGCGACGACAAAAAATAAGCTTTTGTCTTGGCTGCCTAAAGAGGAGCATTATTTAATAGATTTTATTAAAGACTCTGATATTCACCCAAAACATGTCACCGATAATGCGAAAACGCTAAGAAAAATTATTGAAAAATACAATGAGGCCATTGATATAGCTCGCGAGAGTGAGCTTTATTGCGAAGACAACCACCAGATTTCAGTCATTGAACCAGAAATATTAATAGGTGGTGACGAACGCTTTGTTACTGATACTTCAAAGCTAACGCTAAATGAGAAGCAGGTTCGCCAGGCTCAAATTGATGCAGAGAAGAAAACATTTTTCGAAGAGCTTCTTAAGCAAGAGCAAGAAGCTCTGAGCGAAATTACACATGAAGAGCTGACGGAAAAAGACAAGCTGTTTGAAGAGATGGTATCGCTGACAAACCAGGGAAAGTGGCATGATGCTTTGGAAGTTGCTAAAACAATTGAAAATACTTATCAAGATAAAACAGCCCCAACCTATTTGCTCGGCTTATCACTGCCAGGAGAACAATCATTAACGTACATTACTCAATTATTAAAGTTAGGCGCGCAACTCACTGAACCGACCATTATGGCGCTGGCGTTTTTTGGAAGGGCCGATTTAGTTGACATTTTTTTGCAATATGGCATGGATGTGTATTTTTCAGATGGATATGGGGACAATGCACTTACTATCCAAGCGAAAATGTTAAATTCTTTTGAGCTTTTTAAGCGGTTGGTGGAGCTAGGTGTTCCTGTAAAACCCGAAGGCTCTGTTATTGACCCTTTAGATATATCGCTTGGCCATCTCGAAACGATTAATCTTGACCTTGTCAATCAGGAAAATTTTGCAGAACGAATGAGAGTATTTAATTATATAAAAATACTACTAGACTTTGGTGCTCCAGTAGAGCGTAGTCATCTCGACAAAATCGAGTCACTCAAAATTTCCAACCCAGAGATTTACTCCATCGTTGAACAAACTTTTCTAGATCTTGTTATCTGAGATTGTCAGAAAATCACAGGTATTCGTGGCACTGACGCTACTAAGCTCCATGTCACTATCAAAGCCTAATTCAACAAAGAAGTGCAGTGGTTGCCATAATAGCAATAACAACGTAGAGGAAATAGTGGTTACAGGATATCAGCCACTCAGAAACAGAGATGTTTTTGACTGAGGTTTTGGTTACGCAGGCGGTTTTTTCACTCCACCATCTGTCCCTAGCGTAGAAGAATTGCGGCAGCAGGAAGAAAAAAGAAAGCAAAAAGAGCGTAAAGACTGTCTGAAAAAAGCGAAAGAAGCTGAACAATCATGCACGAAGACTTACGGCACTTATGGTACAGGGTTATGTAATACCTTTACCGGAATTGTTGGAGGTATAAGAGGTGCTTTTGGGGCTGGTATCGGATTAGGAGTGGGTTGGTTACCATGCGTAGAATTGGAGGGGTGGTCTAATCAGCAATGCGTTATTCTCGGCCAAAATATGAGAAATAACTGTCCGAAATAAGCACATGGATCATGTGAGGTATTGAAAATATGAACATCGAAGATTTTTTACCCAGAAACATTATCAAGACATTTATTGTTCTGATTGTATTTGGCGCATTTTCATTGATTTTACATCATTTCTTTGGTGCTAAATACCTAGAATGGCGTTACAGCAATGAGCCTAATACTGAATCAGCAAATGAAATACAACAGGAGGAAAAAGCAACTCAGCAGTCGCCCGAAATAAATAATGCTTCTAGGGATAATTCTTTTAGAGTTGACACTACAGAAGCCCTATCGCCCGCTATTTATAAGAAGCTTGATTCAACCAAAATTGCGCAATTGGAATATGACCAACAATTGTGGAAAGAAGCACGTGGTTACTTCACCGCAGACGATTACAATCAATATGCAAGTTATGATGATCAAACTTTATGGGAGCTAGGAAATCAAGGAGACTTAAAAGCTTTACATATGTTGGCAGATTCATTCAAGGAATCTGGCCGAGTCGAAGATACTAATCAAATATTAGGTTTTGCTTCCATTCATGGTTCGACAAAAGCATTGACTCGGTTGGCAACTATATCCCAAGTACAAAGTTGGAGAACTGAAGCAAACGAAAAAGATAAGATTAATAATATAAAAAATATGCTCGCATTCGCTGAAGCGGCGGCTATGAGAGGAGATCTTTCAGGAATTTGGGCTGGTTTAATGGAGCTACAAAATAACGCTATTAACCTTTCTGTGGATGACATTTCGGATGCCTCAGCTATTGCTAGACAGATTTACGACGACCTGCAAAATCGCAGGAGCGCTCTTGGGTTAGATCTCTTTGACAATTCTTCAGACCCATTAACTGATTTTCAGATGGACTATATGATTTCAGCCCTACCAAATCCCAACGGTTGGGCGACTTCGTATATCAACAGTGCAGTTGAACCTGTATTCTCTAGTGATATTGCTAAAAACCCTCAATAAATATTTGTTAATCCCCTCTGAAAGCAGTGCAGCTTTTATGCCAGAAAGACTAATTATTTTAGGATGATAACTTATGACTATTATGGCAAAAGAGGCTCGTACCTATCATCTAGACGATAATGCAAAAAACGAAATTAAAAAACAAGAAATCGTTAACAAAGTTAATCACCCTGAAAGAAAAAGTTTAATCTTATAATCCGATGGGTTTTATTTGTTGCCAGTATTTTAAGCAGCTTACTATTACATTGATAATTACAGCGCAATTGGCCTAGAATATACTGGTTCAAAAATATTTCTTTTTAGGACTTGTACTTTTTACTGCCGGCACAGGAACTTATGAACGATTCAAACAACTTGAGAAAAAAATGATAAAGTCATAGAGCGTATAGAAATATCAAACTACTTCTAGTGAAACCAAAGCTAATCCTCATTATCGGACTATTCATCCTTATCACTGCTTTGACTCTCTTGTATATCATGAGATTTTCTTTGAATGGCGGCGATAAAGATGGCACATATCCATCCAATGTTAATAAAAATTCTGACTTACTTGGAGAAGCAAAAACACTTACTCAAGTATCAACCAACACTACAAAAAAACCAACAACCAATACCGCCGGTAGCTCTGATGTTAATGATGCAAGAAAAATGTACCAGCTACTTTGGGAGGAGGTTTTTTTCGTTAACAATATCATTCTTTCAGAAGATGAAAATAGAGCGCTTCAGGAATGGCACGAGCGCACCGGTGTCTTTTTAAACCCGGTCACCGAATCTGACTATGGCAGCTACGACAAACAAACACTATTTGAACTAACCAAAAATGGTGATTTGCGAGCTATCGAAGCTCTCCGCTCTCAAGCTATCGATTTGAGTAACGGCAATGATATTTCTGAACTAACTCTTGAATTAGATCGAACAGCAATGCTTTCAGGGTCTATCCCCGCTATACGAAATATCGCGTCAACAATAAAAGATCAGGCATTACAAGCATTTGAAAACGGCGATCTGAAGGCTTATAAATCTCATTTTATTGATATGCTCGCTCACTATAAACTTGCAGAGATACGGGGAGACTTAAACGTCAGTCAAGTATTTTATGATAAAGCTTTGGAAAAATATAAACTGGATAACATCGACTCACTGGAAGCAACAGCCAATATACAAGGTATCGCTTTATACAACCATCTAAATAATATGCGCACCGAAAATGGCTGGCCACCTTTTGACGACAATGTTCCAGATGTAACCAAGAGAATGCATATGGCTAGTTTTTGCGAAGGTAACTTAAGTTGTATGCGAGATTTAACCTGCGATGAAGTAAAACACCTAATGCCTGTCGCAAATGCCAAATAAATTTTTGCATCGTTTTTCATTATTCTATTTTTCGAAACTAACCTCCGACATTAATAATACTAACCAACGTATCGATATTCTTCGCTAAACCATGATTTTGCGGGTAGTCGCGATGAGCTGTGCGCAGTAATTCCAACGCCGCGGGATAATCCTGGCGGTCGATATAGAGCTGAGCAAGATTCAGCATGGCTGCTTCGCGTACGCTATCAATGGCTTGCGCACGCACATAGAGCAATTCTGCTTGAACATAGCGTTTTTGTTCTGCCATCAGCGCTGCACTGGCCAGTAGCGCCTGACCATTGGCTGGGTCTGCTTTTACTGCAGCATCGTAGGCGCCACGCGCCGTCTTTTTTTCACCGCGGGCAAGTGCGAGTTGGCCACGACTGAGATGATATTGGCTTCTTTGCCCGGCACCTAATTCAGCCAAATGCGGTTTAACTGCCGTTAATAAACGCTCGACTTGTGACCATTGCGCTTCTCGTGCCAACCACTGAACCACTCGCTGTATTTGATCGACATCCCAATGCCCCGCTGCGACAGCGCGCTCCAACAATTCTGTTCCGCGAACATAATTGCCACGCTGAATATGCAGACGTGCTGCAACAAGATGGTTGTCGAAGCTGTCTTCCCCGAGTCGAATTGCCGCTTCGATACTCGCCAAAGCAACCGATTGATCATCCGTCTGCAGAGCAATACTGGCGCGGCGCAACCACAGCGCCTTATCACTAGGCGCATCTTTAATTAATCGTTCAACTAAATTGCGCGCGCTGGCAAATTGCTTGCTCTGCAAAAGTGCAGAGAGCAGACCCTGTTTGTAATATTTGTTTTCCGGCGCGAGCATTAATGCCTGCTGGTAGGCAGCGCTGGCAGCCCAGGCGTCGCTATTGCGCAAATGTAAATACCCCAACTGGCCATAAAGTTCAGCGTCACCGCCACCAAGGCTGATCGCTTGAGTCAGTGACGCTAACGCTGGCCTCCAGTTTTGTTGCGCGAGATACAGCATGGCCATGCCCTGATGGCCCCGAACAAAATCAGGTAGGACAACCAATGCGGCCTTGAGATCGGCTTGCGCCAAAGCAAAGCGTTTTTGATGAATATATAATTGCGCACGCACAAAAAGCAGGGCCGGACTATAATCGGATTTAAGTGTTTTCTCGCGCGTATTTAATTCGCTAAGAGCTGCATCATAGTCTTCACGCTCAAGCAAAGGGCGCAGTGCTTGTACAATGTCATATTCTTCCGGTGTAAATTTACTCTCACGTTTTGCCAAAGGCTTAATTGCTGTTGAAAGCACAAGTTTTGCTGGCGGAATTGTCAATTGAGCAACAAAGGGTTCGGCCGCCATCGCGCGTAAGCAAAAACAGCAAATAAAAATAAAGAAATAAAAATAAAGGTTGCGCATTAGCTATCGTTAAATTCAAGTGGCCAGGTAAAGCTCGCACGCACAAGCTGACCATCTTTTTTGGGCGCGGTGAAGCGTGCGCGTTTTATCAGATCGACAACCAGTGATCGCATCTCTTCGTGTGAGCAGTGCAAAATTTCTTTTAATATCGCACGACCATCGGTATCGATAATGACCGCTACGCGCGCCTCTGCGCGATGAATACCCTGCTTGCTCAAACGCTTGGGATATTGAATATTTAATTTCGTCAGTAAGCGCGGCCGCTCGTCCAAGTCGGCAAGCGAAAACACCTCGTCCCAGGATAACTGCAAGCTGTCGTGCAACATATTCGCGTTATTTATCGGCAACGGCGGGGGGTCAATATCTTCAACAACCAAGACTTCGCCCAGGTGCATTTCACCCAAATTCACAGCTGCGCCGCTGCCGCCCTGACTTACCGAGATCTGCGGCAACTGATCAACGCGCTGGGGAGATGGCGGTGGGGGCGGCGGAGGCGGTAAAGCGGCAAGCTCAACCTCGCGTACGGTGAGTTGCTCTGGCATAAGGCCACCGCCCTTTTGCAACATCACTACCAGCGACACGAGCAAGGCAATCACTATCGTGCTGCCCGCGATAGAAAAATAGCGAATGCGTGGAATGCGAAACAAAAACGCGCTCATTCTTTATCACCCGTGGCGATACTGACATTACTCGCACCGGCGAGTTTGGCCTGGTCGATAACCTCCACCAAAAGTTCGGTGGTCACGCGCTTATCCGCTTGAATAATGACAGGCTTTTCTTTGCTTTTAATTAACTGACTAACAGTAGTGCGCACGCCCGCCACACCAATATTGGTGTTGTTATAGACCACCTCACCACTGCGTGAAATCGCAATCATAATGGTCGAGGATTCCAGGGTGCGCTCGGAAAGCGCCTGCGGCTTATCAATTTCAACGCCCGTTTCTTTGACAAACACGCTAGTGACGATAAAGAAAATCAGCAGAATAAATACCACATCGAGCAACGGGGACAGATCGATTCTCTCACTGTCACGATGTTGTAAACGCTGCTCTAAACTTGCGCGCATTGCTGCAACTCCCAGGTTTTCGTCTGCGCTTTTAATGCCGCAATCATCAGCCAAGCGGGTATCGCCATCAGCAAGCCCAGTTCGGTAGTCAGCAAGGCATCGGCAATGCCACCGCTGACCAATGCTTCCTGGCTCAAAGTGCTGACTGACATCAAACCAAAGGTTTCCAGCAAACCGGAAATGGTGCCGAGCAGGCCTAGCAATGGCAGCGCACCAACGGCCGTTTGCAAGCTATTGGTCCACCCCTGCGAACGCGTAAACCAGGCTTCGCTTTTATCGCGCATCACCAGCAATTCAAGCAAGACGGCGTAACTGGGCAGTGCGACGATTAAGATCAACCAGATAATCGGGTTAAATAACAAGAGTGAAAAAATATCCATCGTCATTTCCTAAGGAGCATTCGCTCTAAGCCGTTGCACGAGCGAGCGGGGTCGTGCCGTCCTCGTGTGTTAGATTTTCGTCTGCTTCACGTGGGGTATCAGGCGACCAATCCAACTGGCCGAGCTTGATAGCTGTGGTTTCCAGGCGTGCGTTATAGTTGTTCACGTGGCGAGACAGCAGGGCGTGAAAAATAAGCGCAGGTATCGCGACCACCAAACCAAGCTCTGTGGTGACCAGCGCTTCGGATATACCACCCGAAACGGCACTCGGTTCGCCCGCACCAAAAATAGTCATCATCTTGAACGTTTCGATCATGCCTGAGACCGTACCGAGCAGGCCCAATAACGGCGCCACCGCGGCCGTAACGGCAATAGCCCCCAAGAACTGGTCCAGTTTGCGCCGGTGCTCTATTAAACATGCAAACAGTCGCTCATCCCGTTGTTGCGATACTGGCGTGTCAAAGGTAATGGCGACCAGCTCTGCCTCGGCACCGCGTAATTGGCCACGCAACTCGCGTAATGCATGAATATTTAACGAAGGCTTTAGTATGGCGGCTATGCGCTCGGCCAGCATCGGCTGTAACTTGGGCAAACGCGACAATTGCACTAATTTCACTGTCGCGATCACCAAAGCCAGCGCTGCGAAAACCAGAATAGGTACGGCCCACACGCCTCCCTTTTGCAAATGCTCAAGCAGACTCTCATCTTGCTTCGCTATTTTTAGCGCACGATCAAGTGTCGGATCAAAAGATACCCGCGCCTGACCGCGCTGATAAAGTTCAGCGAGTTGTGCAAGTTCAGCGCCCTGAAAAGGGTGTTGAACAGTATAAAGGCCCTGTTCAGTGGGCACCGCAAGTCCACCATAGCCTGTGCCGGCTTGCCAAAACCATGTTACAGGCCCCAATGTAAGTGCCTCAGCCGCAGTGACACTGCCGTCTGCAGATACGATTTTTACGGGTTGCCACCGTGGGTTCATCAACTGTTGTTTTGCGCGCAGCCGCTGGCGCACAAAATCCAAGCCAGCGCTGACGGTTTCTACATGAATCGGAGCAAGCTCTGAAGAAACCGACACCTGCTCGACAAAGTCTGTCAGCAAATATTTTTGGTACTGGTGTTGATCGCGCCAGGCGTTTAAACGCGTCTGCAGCTGTTCAAGCCCGAGTGTTTGCTCATCCGCCAAACGCCGTGCAACAGCAACCCGCTCACGCAAAGCACTGACCTTACGCTGTTTTTCGCTGATGCGCGTATAAGCCTGCGCCGAGGCATCAGCGATACGCCGTTCTGACGTCGCTAAACGCTGTTGAGCAAGTGTAATATCCTCGCGCAGCGATACACTTATTGCAGCAAAGTTATCTGCCAAAACACACTCTGAGTATACTAGCGCCACAAGCGCTAAAAGCACTTTACGCATCACAAGCCCCCCTGATGAGCGGCAGCGTTAAAGCCGTGTAAACGCAGCGGCAAATCAAGCAGACGCGCAGTGCCGGGATTTTGCAGCATACGCACAAGCTCCAGCACATCTTTGGGTGCGAGACCTTCAACTTCGCCGTGCGCCAGCCACTGCCAGCCCAGGGGCGAACTAAAACCATAACCTGCATGACGACCACCGATATCGGTATACCAGGCCTGCGACAAACCAAGATACACTTGCTGTACCTGCACCTCCTGTCCGTCGATAAGCATAATGTCCTCGTGCAAGGCCACACGCTTATCAAAGTTTTCGAGTTCAGTCAGCAAACTGAGCAACAAATCCAGCCGTTCACTGGTATCAGCTTCGACAAGCGCAACGTCACTTAACCGATCTGCCCATAACTGCTGTAAGGGTGGCGGCAACTGACCGTGCAGAGATTTTAACTCGGCAAAATCGACAACCAGCGCCGCCTCTAACACCGCCTGATCACGCTCGGCCTGAATTTGCTCTTCAACTAATTGTTTACGCTGCTGCTCAACCTCACTTGTTTGACGGCTATCTTCGGAAAGCGCCTTTTGCAGCGCATTCAATTCGGCCTCAAACAAAATAATCTGCTGATCGAGAACAGCTTGGCGCTTGCGCCACTGCGACTCAATCAAGCTGCGCTGTTGCTCTATATCCGTCCACTGACTAACGAGACGATCTACTTGTTCGAAGCTCGAATCGGCGCCCACCGTCACAGAGAAAAACACTGTAAACACGCCGATATAGACCTGCCACGCACAGGAGAAGATGTGATGAATAAAACGTTTCAAGGGAATTAAGCACTAATGGAAAAGTTGATAATGATAATGACAATAGTTATCATTATCAATGTTTTGATGACCCTCTATTCTCTCTCACCCACATACCCAGCACTAAGGTTAATAATCATGCCTGGTAAATTCGCTTTCAACGCACTATTGAGCACTTTGGCTTTCAGTCTTTTCGCGCCAGCCAGCACGGCGCATACACCCTACCTCGCGCCGGCGACCTTCGAGCCAATTCGCGGCGGCATCGTGACGCTCGACGCATCGTTTGCTGAGAAATTTTTTATCCCCGAAGTAGTCATCGACAATACCGAATTTTATGTGGTTGACCCGTCCGGCAAACGCAAAGCGCCAGATACGCAACACAACTTAATATCCCGCGTTGCACTCGAACATAAACTTGAACAAGAAGGCACTTACCGGTTTAGCACCGGTTTGCGCTCGGGACGTATTTTTCGTGTTTATGAGCTTAATGGCGAACGCAAAGCATCTATGGATGCGAACGAAAAAATCCCCACCGAAGCAAACATGCTTGAGCATTTTCGTTCAATAACCAAGGCAGAAACCTTTGTTACCTTAGGCGCACCCAATGACACTGCGCTCTCAGCAAGCGGTGACGGTTTGGAAATTCACTTACGCAGCCACCCGAATGACCTGTTTGTTGACGATACGCTAGCGCTAAGCCTTCTCTTCGAAGGCAAAGCACTTGCCGAAACCAAGATTGATATTTATTCAGCTGAGTACCAATTCAGTCAAGGCAAGCCAATGCAAACCTTAACCACAAACAAAAAGGGCAGCGCCCAATTTACGCCAACAAAACACGGCGTTTATTTACTGAGATCTCGACATCGTGCACCCGCTCCTAAAGGAGCTGAAGTACCCGTGTATAGCTTCACTTACTCGCTCGTCATAGAAGTATTGAAATAAACAAAAACGTCGTCGCTGCCAAAGCGTTTCAAAAACGCATAACACAACTTAGGAACCCTTAAATTAGGAACTCTAATATGAAAATACATAATACATTTGTATTCATTGCAATGCTTATTGGTGCAAGCTTTTCCCATATTGCCTTAGCAGGTCATGGCAACCAGCAAAGCTTTATCGATAAATACGATCAAGATGGAGATGCACGCGTTACCGAGCAAGAATTTTTTGAAGCTCGCTGGGCCCAGTTTGACCGAACAGATGAAGATCAAAATGGTGTTGTAACCCAAACAGAATATGTTGACGAATACGCGACACGCCTGGATAAAAAAATCGAAAAAGAGCGCAAAGCCCATCTCAAACAAACCAAGATTCGGTTTAAATCACTAGACAAAAGCAAGAGCGATGGCATCGAATGGGAAGAGTACAGCGCTTCCGGCGAACGCAGCTTTAAACGCTACGACACGAATAAAGATTTACTGATTGACGAAAATGATACACCACCCCCCAGCCGTTGGGAGAAATCCAAAAAAGACAAAAAGGATAAAAAATCGAAAGACTATAAAAAGAAGTGGACCGACGCCGAAATTAAGGAAATGAAAAAAAAATATGCTCGCCGTGTTATTCGTATGCCAACAACGCATAATAAAGGGGGAATGTTGGAAAAATACGATAGCAATGGTGACGGCATTGTTGAATATGCGGAATTTAATGAAAAACGACGCGCAGATTTTGATAAATCAGATGAAAACAGCGATGGCTGGTTAAATTCAGACGAATATATTAACGAGTATATGAACCGCCTCGATAACGTCATTGAAAAAACACGCAAAAAACAACTTAAGCAAGCAAAGATTCGCTTTGGCGTACTCGACGACAATGAAGATGAAGCGATGACTTTTGAAGAATTTCAATTATCGGGAAATAAGCGTTTTTCGCGCAACGACACCAATCAAGACGGTATAGTATCAAACGAGGACCCTGCGCCAATACGTGAATGCCACAAACACAAATCCAAAGATGGTTCCAAAAAAAATAATAGCGACGATAAAAAATGTAAACGTTCAGATAAACACGAATACCAAAAAAACTACAGCCAAAAGAAAGAGCAGAAAACGTCGCTCTCTGCAACAACAAACCTTTAGTCCTCTTTTTGTCGGAGCAGGTCTTAGGACCTCGCTCTGACAGACATCAACCAGTATCAAATTAATCCCCGCTTATGAATTTTCGTGCACTCAGTTTATGTTGTTTTCTTTTACTCATTTGCCAATCGATAATCGCCGATACTGTCTTGGAACACATTGATGTACATCGCGATTTTGTCTTGGGCACATCATTGGATATCGATGTGTACATCGAAAAGAAAGATACAGTGATTGCAAGAACAGTTATTGAACAAGCAATAAACGAAATCGCCGATTTAGAGAATATTCTGTCAACGTACAAACCCGATAGCAGCGTCAATAAACTCAATAAAAAAAGACGTATGATGCAACTGCCTGACGATCTAAAAACAGTTTTTGAGCACTGTGAACATTGGAAAAAGCTCAGTACTGGAAAATTTAGCTGCCGCTTAGGCAAAATAAAGCAACTTTGGCAAGACGCCGAGAAAACACAAATCACACCAAACCGCGCAGCCATACGCAAGCTTGCACGCAGTATAGAACGCGCGCAGATCAACCTTAATGAGGACGATGGGCTCTCACTACCTGAGCATGTCGCTATCGACGCTGACGGCCTGGCGAAGGGCTATATTATTGACCACACGTTTTCGTTCCTAAAACACGCATTACAAAACGCACAAGCCATTCGTGTGGATATTGGCGGAGACGGCCGGTATTGGCGTCGCACTGAAGATAAAAAGAAGTGGCAAGTGGGCATTACCGACCCGAATAACGTTAGCGACAATCGGGCGTCGCTGGCCACCTTGAACATTCACAGCAAAGCGATCGCCGCGAGCGGTCACACTAGCCGCACCCGAAAAATTGCGCATCGCGAGTTTAGCCATATTCTTGAACCAAACGAAGGCTGGCCTTTATTTCAGGCGCCCGCAGCCATTGTTGTCGCCAATGACGCGGTAACCGCAGATGCCGTCGCCACCGCACTGAGCGTACAGGAAATGACAGCCGGCATAGACTGGGTCAACCAGCTTGAAAACGTTGAAGCCCTGGTTGTCTCGCCCGAAGGCCTGCAACTTGCGTCGGAACAATGGTCGCAATACCTCGGCGGCAGTAAGCGCCGCCAGGAGACGTTTCAACTGTCTGTCGATTACACCATTCCCAAGTTTGACGCAGATATCTATAACAAGCCCTATGTCGCCATTTGGATTACCGACAGCGACCGAAAACCCATTAAAAATCTTTTACTTCTAGGCGAAAGCGAACGCTGGGCGCGGGAAAATACACGCTGGTGGCGCAGGGTCGGGCGCGTTAATCCCAGCCTGCTTGACAGCGTCGCGCGCGCTACGCGAAGGCCCGGCAACTATCGCCTTCAATGGGATGGCAGCGACGATTTTGGCGCCTACGTCAAGACAGGTACTTATATTTTGCACTTCGAAGCTGCGCGAGAGCACGGTGGCCACAACTATCAAAAAATCGAACTCAACTTATCCGACAAACCTTTTAAACAAAACATCAATGCAGCGGGTGAACTGGGCGCGATAAAACTGCACTACTCGCCGACACCGTGAGCTGGACAATAACCGTATATAAATTATTTGCAAACGATAATTATTATCATTAATATTCGTATCCAGCCTAGAGAAACCTGCTTGCTGGTGAATACCTCCACCCCCAAGGACGGACACACTGCGCTGGTATAAACGGGACCATCGCCGTGCCGCAGGCAGGTTTTCTAGGCCTCACAGCTTACGACCATTCTTATTTTCCAAAGGTACATCCTATGAAGTTCACTAAACTGGTTCCTGTGCTTGGCGCGGCGCTGCTAAGCCACCAGGGTTACGCCGACAATACCGAACTCGATAAAACGATAATTGCATCCGAAACCGAGGTAGATACCGAGATATTTGTGATCGACGCCGTCGAGATTGATCGCAAAGGTATCAATAATCTTACCGACCTCGTACGCCACACTCCCGGCGTTCAGGTAAATGACAATGGCGACCGCTTTAACGATAACGGTTTTAATATTCGCGGTCTTGAGGGCGATGCCATCTCAATTACCATTGATGGCATCTCACAAGGCGAAACCCTGAGCCCCGATTCATTTAGGCCCTACGGTATGTTTGGCTCTAACAGAGCTTTTGTTGATCCTGAAACGATCAAACAACTCTCAATAACCAAGGGACCAGATTCGGTGCTATCTGGCAGCGGCGCACTTGGTGGTGCCGTCGCCGTTACCACAAAAGACGCGGCAGACTTTCTCGACGGCGACAAGACCCACCAAACAGCAGGCAAAGTAAAAGTGGGCTTTGATGATCGCGATGAAGAAACCCTGGTTTCCGGCGCTCTCGCCAATCGCAGCGGTGCATTCGAAGCTTTACTTATGTACGTACTGCGCGATGGTGGTGAGCTGAAGTCTCACGACGACGGCTCAGATGTGCTTGGCTCCGAACGCGGACAAGCTGACCCCTTTGATATTGAAACGCAAAGCGTCTTGGCCAAACTTAGCTATAAGCTCACCGATGACCAACGTATTGGCGTTGTCTATGAGAACTCAGATCGCGACACAACCGGGGAAATATTCTCACGCGACTCTGCCGCCTACTACGACTTCTCGTCTGTAGACGAATCCACACGCGAACGCTTAGGGGTTTTTTACGAAATCGAAGGAGCAAATACCGTTTTATTTGACAGCTTGAGCGCAACGCTCGACAGGCAAGAAACGTTTAATCACGGTGTGACGATATTTGCTTTCGATTCAGGCGCGTTTCGCGGCGCTCCAGACCGCAGCAATGACATTTTGCGTACCGAAGACCGCAGCTACAATCAAGAAACACTTGAATTCGCTGTCGACCTGGAAAAATCTTTCGGTGCAGACGATGCGCATACGCTTGTCTACGGCTTTGAATACGCGGACACGAGTGTTAGCAATGAATTGTTCGATCGACGTTTTGCAACAGTGGATCCAAATAGCGAACAAACACAAAACCTTCGCGACCCCTCTTGGGTGCCCGATACCGACAAAACGCTGTTCACAGTCTACGCTCTCGATACGTACAAACTAAATAATCAATTCACCTTCAACCTCGGCGCACGCTATGAAAACGCGCAGTATGAACCAACAGTGGATGAAAACTTTAGCGACCCTACGGGCACAGCTGTAACAGACTCAGAATTTTCCGTATTTGCCGGTCAAGCCAGTGTGGATTATACCTTTGCCGAAGGGCACACGCTTAGCCTGCTGTTCGCACAGGGTTATAAAGCACCGACAACGCAGGAAATCTATCTTGACGTTGAAGTGGCAGAGGATGCGCTTGTCGACGCAATTACTGGCGACACTTTCGACGACTGGGAAGAAATTGCCAACCCGGATTTGGAAGCTGAAGAATCGTCCAGCATCGAACTTAGCTACATCTGGAAAACCAACCGCGCCTACCTAAAAATAAACGCTTATATGATGACGAACAAAAATCGCATTGAAAGCGTATCGCTGACACGTGACCTCGGACAAACCATTGAAATCGCACAACCCTGTTTCCCACAATTTGGCTGCGACCCGTCGAACCCTCCGGCCAATACCGTCGTCACTCAAGATGCCTATAATCAAGCGCAAAATGTGGGCGAAACCTCGATCAACGGTATCGAAATAGAAAGCGCCTTTTATCTGAGTGACGCGTGGTATCTCACCTTTGCTGCAACGCAATTACAAGGCGAGCACGATACTGCACGGGCAGGCTCACATGATGAAGGTGATGAGTTAGTCACCATTTCACCCGACACGGCGACACTTGGTCTTTCTTACCAGCCAAGTGAACGTTGGAACATAGATGCCGATGTAACTTGGACGGACGGCAAAGACGAAACCGATGACCTGAGCTTTACATCTCGCAACAACGGCAGCGGTATTGTGCATTTCCCAGATTCATCCTTGGTGCTCGATTTAAGTGCTTACTACGAGTTTAACGACAATTTCTCAATTAGCGCGAACATCCACAACCTTACAGATGAAAACTACATTCGCTGGGAAGTGATTAATAATGTGCGCCCAGGTACCGGCGGGTTCTTCTCTGGTGCGAGCGGCGATGGTTACGAACGTTTTACTCAGCCTGGCCGCAGCTTTTCAATATACACGTCCTATAAGTTTTAAGCTTGGCGTATCCGACACAAAAAGCTGTCGGATTACCCAAGGCATTGCTCAAAAAGTCACCCGAAACGCTATCGGGTGACTTTTTGTGTATGAATATTTCTATTTTTATTGGTGACCTAGCGTGCCTACACAACTTTCAAAAAATGCCAGCAAAAACGCGTTTGTCATGGAGATTAAAGTCAACCGGCATTTGCTCAAGTTTTCCCGCCTTGTTCACATATATCTGTCGATCGCCCTACTCTTTATTCTGCTGTTTTTTGCAGTAACGGGCATTTTTCTGAATCACCCCGATTGGTTTGAGCGCCAACCCGTCGAACGTATCGAATCAACCATATTTCCCGGCAAGCTGCCTGAAAATGGCGCTTCTATACCACCACCACCTGCGTTGATACATTTTTTGCAAGAACAACATGGAGTAAACCCCACACATGCCACATTCGAAGTCGATGACAACTTGCTTTTTGTCGACCAGCAAAAACCGGGGAAATCCATCAGTATTGAAATGGATTTGGAGAGCGGAGAGATTGAAGCAATCACCAGCCACCGAGGCTTAATAGCAACGCTTAACGAGCTTCACAAAGGGCGCCACGCCAAGCAACTTTGGCGATGGCTCATCGATATCAGTGCAGTATTAACGGTGATTTTTTCACTTTCAGGCCTACTTATTTTACTACCTCAAAAAAAGCGGATCGGCAAAGTGATCGTTTACACCCTATTAGGGCTACCTATATTTATCTTCGTAGCACTGATCTAGGGCCTGTTAACACTAATTCGATCGCCACTGCCGGAGATCAAAATTTTCTCCGGCTCGGCTTTGGCTTCCTGCGTCGCTCTAACGACTATATCCCTATAGTCGAAGACGATATGAGCGTGATGTGGTTGTTCCACATGAACGAATATCAAAGCTACCGCTCCTGCTCTCGCCCCTTACCTATGTCCTATAGGCAACGCAGCTGGGGGAAATTTTGGCCCGGCCCGAAGGGTTGCGGCTGCAAATGCGCCACTCTGCGTTGCTCGGCAATTGCTCCTGCATTGCTCTAATAAGCTACATCCATGTAGCAATCGTCGTTTATTTGGAATAACCAAACTACTCTCCTCGCGTCTTGATTAGCACATGTGCAGCCACAACAGTGGCGATCGAATTAGTGTTAACAGGCCCTAGTAAAAACTTCAATATGTGCCCTCGAAGCGTTTGCGCGCCGGTGATATGTTCAAAAAACGCATGAATACGTCCTTGTAGCTCCGTCAATTCATCCCTGAATTGACGGTTTTAGAACATATCACCGACACACAAACGCGTATGTGCCAAATGTGCAGGTTAAGACTTTTCTAAATGCATCATGGGTTAACAATAATTAATCTGATAGTCAAAGCGGGTGGCGGGAAGTGTATCTTGGACCGTCACCAGCATGGATGCTGGTGTCGAGCTTACATGGATGTATTTACTGCGTGTCTGAGATACACTTCCCGCCGCCCGTTCGGCACAAGCTAAATTTAAGCAACTATTTTTCTAAAGCAGTGTAAAAAGATAATTTCGTGGCTAAACAAAAAACCGCCTTTGTCTGCAACGAGTGCGGCGCAGACTATGCCAAATGGCAGGGCCAGTGCAGCGAATGCCATGCGTGGAACACGATTGTTGAAGTTCGACTGGGCGCAGCATCAAAAAAAAGCACTTCATTTAAAGGCTATTCGGGTGGTGCGTCGAGCACGCTCGCAAAATTAAATGAAATTGATCTCGCTGAACTGCCGCGCTTCTCATCCGGTATGGAAGAATTCGATCGCGTGCTCGGTGGCGGCTTTGTGCCGGGCTCGGTTGTGCTTATCGGCGGGCACCCCGGTGCTGGCAAGTCGACGGTACTTTTGCAGACCATGTGCCAGCTCGCGGAAACCTACGAAGCGTTATATGTCACGGGAGAGGAAAGCCTCCAGCAAGTCGCAATGCGTGCGCAGCGCCTGGCGTTGCCGATGGGCAATTTATCCATGTTGTCTGCGACCGCAGTCGAGGAAATTGTTCTTCAGGCCGAGCAGATAAAACCGACGATTATTGTGGTCGATTCAATCCAGGTTATGCACGTTGCCGACGTTACTTCCGCACCGGGCAGTGTTTCCCAAGTGCGGGAATCCGCCGCATCGCTTACACGCTATGCCAAAGAGAGTGGCGGGGTGCTTATTCTCGTAGGGCATGTCACTAAAGATGGCAGTTTGGCTGGCCCGAAAGTGCTCGAGCATATTATCGATTGTTCGATTATGCTCGAAGGCTCTCATGATTCCCGGTTTCGTACCTTGCGCGGTCATAAAAACCGTTTTGGTCCGGTCAATGAATTGGGTGTATTTGCGATGACGGAACAGGGCTTAAAGGAAGTGTCAAACCCGTCTGCCATTTTTTTACAGCGTGCGGATGAGGTTGCGTCTGGGTCGGTGGTGCTTGTTGTCTGGGAGGGCACGCGACCACTACTGCTTGAAGTTCAGGCGCTTGTAGACAGCTCGAGTCTCGGCAATCCCCGCCGAGTTGCGGTCGGCCTGGAGCAAAACCGTTTGTCGATGTTACTCGCCGTTTTGCATAGGCACGGTGGTGTGATGATCGGTGATCAGGACGTGTTTGTGAACGCGGTTGGTGGGGTCAAAATTGTCGAAACCAGCGCTGACCTTGCCGTATTGCTGGCACTGGTTTCAAGTTTTCGCGATCGCCCTCTGCCCCGTGAACTGGTTGTCTTTGGCGAAGTAGGTCTGGCAGGTGAAATTCGACCGGTGCCGAGCGGGCCGGAGCGCCTGCGTGAGGCGGCAAAACATGGCTTTCGGCGTGCGATTGTGCCAGTCGGGAATGCGCCACGCGAGCAGTTGGATGGCCTCGAGGTCGTTACTGTAAAAAAACTTGCGGAAGCTTTAGAAGCGATTTATTAGTATCAACAGTGGTTGTGCAGGCAAGGTCGCGGTTTCAGGTCTTGATGAATCAGCGGTGCTCTGCGGCGAGGAAATCAAGTGCGAGTGCCAATTGCTCGCGGTCTTCGTCGCTGACAGGATCACATTTCAAGCCAATATAGTGTTTTTTCACATGGGCGATTGATCCCAACAGGGTAATATCTTCGCCGCCGTCTTGCTCTATCGTGAGTTCGACACGGTCATCCATAGCAAAGCGGTTTTCCTCGAGTATGGCTACCAAGGCGCCACTCTGGCTTATGTTCAGCAGGTGGGCCGGGCAACTGGTGTCTGCAGCGCTCAGTGTCGCATTGCAGCGGTAGCGAAATCTTGGGGCCGAGCGTTCGTCGTGATGAGAGTCAGGCATTTGCTAAGGTCCCTTTTACGAGGTACTGCTAGTGCGGGAGGACGAGTTCTTCAAGTACCCGCTCGGGTGCGCAAGGGTCGTCCATATTGAGTTCAATTAAGCGGCGCAAATGGCCCACGCTTTCCATATCTATGCTCTCACAGTGAAAACCCAGGTATTGGCTACTGCTATGAGCAAGAGAAACCTGCATTTGAATTTCAGCGCTTTCACTTAAGAAAATGCTGATATTGGCGGGAAGGTCTGCGCGTATTTTATATTCCTCGGGTGTTTCTAGAAGAACCCCGTTGAGCGATATATCTAGCACATGAGTATGGAAAACCGTTTCGCCCTGGTTAAGTGTCGCAGCGGTGTCAAAGCGGATTCTGGTAAAGCGTCGCCGGTCGTTTTCGTCGCGCATGGTTGTCACTTTTGTATTGTCATCGATGTGTAGGATAAGTGTAGTCAGGACTGGCAACAGTCTCCAACTAAGGTAGGCAAAAATCTGCGGAAAAGCATTGGCGAGTCTGCTATGGTTGACAGCCCCAATTACGCCAGAAGGAGCTTAGAATGACACTGCGAATAAATGACATAGCCCCAGACTTTGAAGCTGACACAACCCGCGGACGTATCGGGTTTCATGAGTGGATTGGCGACGCGTGGGCGATTCTTTTTTCTCACCCGAAAGATTTTACGCCGGTATGTACCACCGAACTGGGTTATATGGCCGGTTTGCAGCCTGAATTCGATAAGCGTAACTGTAAAATTATTGGTTTGAGCGTAGACCCTGTTGAAAATCACGCCGAGTGGGCAAATGATATTGAGGAAACCCAGGGGCACTTGCCGCAATATCCAATGATTGGCGATACCGATCTCAGTGTGGCCAAGCTCTACAATATGTTGCCGGCAGATGCAGGCGATACGTCAGAAGGGCGGACCGCAGCGACAAACGCCACTGTGCGCACTGTTTTTATTATCGGTCCAGATAAGAAAATCAAGCTGATGATGACTTACCCTATGACGACCGGACGTAATTTTGATGAGATATTGCGCGCCCTGGACTCCATTCAGCTCACAGCCAAGCACACAGTTGCGACGCCAGTGAACTGGCAGCCCGGCGAAGACGTGATTATTCCCCCGGCAGTGAGTGATGAAGAAGCGCAGAAGAAATACCCGGACGGTTATACAACCTTAAAGCCTTATTTACGTGTTGTTGCACAACCTCAGGAGTGAAGCAGGTCCCGAAAACACGAAGGTGTCGCTTAAACTGCTTGAATTTAGGCGGTTCAGGCAATAAGTTGGCGTCAAAATCTTAATATGGCCTAAACAGACGAAAGTCTGCGTGAAGATATACTAGGGTATGAGATATACCTTAATGAGTGCGGCATCGTCGTTGAATTAAATAAGAAAAATTGGATTAGGTTTGCAGCTTCAGGTCACCGACAATCGCTATATCATCGAAATCCCCGAGGGCGCTGAACTGCCCCTGCACCCCGCTGGTATGTGGGTGCGGGCGATGGCGCTGTTGGTCGATTGGCTGATTAAAGCCGGCATTATGTTTGTGTTAGCGATAGTCTTGTCGTTTGCCGGAGGTGCAGGCGGCGGTGTTTTTCTTATTCTGTACTTTTTGCTGGAGTGGTTTTACCCGGTGCTGTTTGAGGTGTTTAAGCGAGGCCAGACGCCTGGCAAAAAGGCTTATCAAATATGCGTTGTGAGTGCAGATGGCACCGCGCTGACTTTCGGCAGTTCTCTGCTGCGGAATCTTCTGCGTGTAGTCGACTTTATGCCCTTCTTTTACGTGGTTGGGGCTATATCCACGATATTGAACCGCCGGTTTCAGCGTATTGGTGACCTCGCTGCGGGTACCATCGTTGTTTATGTCCCAGAAAAATTGCGTCGCCCGGAGATTGAACCGGGAAAAACGACACCGACGCCTGAGAGTATTACCACAGAAGAGCAGCGCAGTATTGTTGATTTTGTCGAGCGAAGCGAATATTTGTCTGAAGCGCGTCAACAGGAATTGGCTTCGGTATTACAGCCGTTAATTCAAAATAAAAATCCTGTGGATGAACTTAGAAAAATGGCGCGATTTATAGTCGAGAATTAAGAGTGTAAGCCCGTGAGACAAGGACAATTTGAGTCACTTTATGCAAGCGAATGGCAGCGTATGGAAGCCATTCTTACCGAATTGGAAAACAAAGCTGAGCGCGAAGGGTATTTTAGCCGTTACAAAGTTGAGTCGACGCTGGCAGATGGTGACTACTCAGATTTCGCTCATCTCTATAGAAAAATCTGTCACTACCACTCCCTTGCGAATGAAAGAAAATACAGCAGTATTTTAGTTGACCATCTCGGTGATTTAGTCGGTCGGGGTTATCGACAACTTTATCAGCAGAATATTCCTTTTCGCGAGCGCTTCTTCCGTTTTTTTGTCGCAGAATTTCCTGCGCTCGTGCGTGCGGAGTCCCGCTATTTTTGGTTTGCATCGGCGTTTCTATATCTGCCTGCTGTGCTGTTATTTATGGCTATTCTTCATGCGCCTGAGATGGTATACACCATCATGTCGCCGAATCAGGTTATGTCGTTTGAAGATATGTACAATCCGTCACATCGAGTGATCGGCAGCGCGCGCGAAGCGGAAACCAATTGGATGATGTTTGGTCATTACATCCACAATAACATCAGTGTTTCTTTTAGAGTCTTTGCATCGGGAATCATTTTTTGTTTGGGCAGTATATTTTTCCTGGTATATAACGGCTTGTTACTCGGTGCTGTTTCCGGTCATCTCACGAATACTGAATATCACCAGAGCTTGTTTTCTTTTGTTGTCGGCCACGGTAGCTTTGAACTTACCGCAATAGCTATTTCCGGCGCAGCGGGTTTAAAGCTTGGAATGGCGTTGATCGCGCCGGGAAATCTCACGCGTATCGATGCGTTAAAACACAATGCAAATATCGCGATTAAATTGATCTACGGCGTGATCGCGATGCTCGTTGTCGCCGCATTTATTGAAGCTTTCTGGTCGTCCAATAATTATTTCCTGCCGTGGCAAAAGTATCTTGTTGGTGGTTTCTTGTGGTTTATTGTTGCGATCTACTTGTTATTTAGTGGAAGGCGCAATGGATCTTAGTCGTCTCGCGATAGAAACACGCCCCCGAAATCCCTGGGAAGCAGCGGATCTCGGTTTGCTAATGGCGCGTCGTTGGTGGTGGCCCCTGCTGAGTATTTGGCTGTTTGTCGCCGTGCCGGTGTGGTTGCTATTTCTGTTGTTGCCAACGGATTGGTTGTGGTGGCAGGCCTTAATTTTCTGGTGGTTAAAACCGCTTTATGAACGGCCTATGCTGCACTATTTGTCGCGGGCGGTATTTGGCGAAAAAGTTTCTGTTAAAGACTGTGTCGGTCAATTTTTTAAATTGGCCTGGGTTCAACTATTTCTCTCATTAACCTGGCGCAGGCTCAGTCCCAGCCGTTCAATGGATGTTGCCGTTATACAGCTGGAGGGACTTAGCGGTGCGCGTCGGTCGCAGCGTCTTGCTGTGCTTCATCGTATGGGATCGGGCCCGGCTACCTGGCTCACTATTGTAGGAATTCATTTGGAAGCCTTTATCGCATTTGCGCTGATTGGCGCTATTTGGGCATTTATACCTGCGGAAGTGGATATTGATATACAGGCTGACGTGCTGTTCGAATATGAATGGCAAGTGCACCTGTTAATTAATTTTATATCGCTAATTGGCACTGCACTCATCGCTCCTTTTTACGTGGCTTCAGGTTTTGCGATTTATTTGAATCGGCGTATTCACCTTGAAGCCTGGGATTTGGAGATCGAATTCAGGAAAATGGTACAAAAGCGTGAGCAGGCACCGCGATCTCCACCTCTAAAACCCTCCCATTTGGCCAGCGTTATCGTCCTTTTTGCTCTGTGTGTTGCGACGTTTTCCCCGCCGGGGGAGCTGCATGCGCAATCGCAGGCTAACGATGCTGCTTCAGTCTCAGGTTTGTACGATTTGGATCACGAATCTTCCAAATCGCTTATTGAGGAAATAAAAGCGGGCGATGAATTTCATAATGTCGAGACGTATGATGAACCCGATTTTTCCGCTTTTTTTAACAGTGACGATAATAACGATAAGAAGAAATCTGATTTTGATTGGAACGGCTTCGGTGCAATCGTAAAATTTTTCGCGCTGTTGGCAGCATATGGTGAATATCTGCTTTGGTTCGCAGTGCTTATCATCGTTGTGATATTGATTCTGCGCTATCGGGAGTGGTTATCAAAATATTTTGTCGATACGCCAACAGAGGACGCGCGCAAAATCCCAGACACAATGTTCGGCATGGATGTACGCAAGGAATCGCTCCCTGACGATCTCGGTTTATCTGCGCTGGCGCTTTGGGAAAAAGGTGAACGCAGGGCCGCAATTTCGCTTTTGTATCGCGGCTGTCTTGCCGAAATCATTCATTTGGGCATTGTCTTGGAAGAGAGTTATACCGAGCAGGAATGTGTTGCTGCGGTCTCTGCAGCAGGCGCCCGCATGAATGATGGGATGATGGACTATTTTTGTGCGGTGACTCAGCTTTGGCGAAAAATGGCTTACGGGCATATGGAGCCGAATGCTGTGGCGGCAAATAAATATTTTCAAAATTGGAATACTATTTGGTCGGGGCCCGTTGACACGTCTGGAGTGAAAAGTGATTAACGGCAAATTGTCCTCTACCAAGATCGCGGTGATAGCGCTTGTTATAGTTATCTCGATATTTGGATATTGGGTGTGGAGCAAAATTACCTGGACAGAAAAAAAGGTTGATCGCGGTTACTCCGAGTTAGCGATCTACAATCGCTTTTTGGCGGCCGGATTATTTCTCGATCGCTTCGACATTGATAGTAAAGTGACTTTTAATCGAGCATTGCTCAATGGACTTGGCGCTGAGCAGTCGGGGCAGCTGATTAGAGGTGAGCGCGATGTAAATAGCGAAAAGGTGGGCGTTCGCGATTCGATTGTTTTTATTGATGGGCGCGGCACGCTCAGAGGTGAACGCTTTGAGAATACCTGGCGGTGGATAGAGGCTGGTGGAACCTTGATATATTCCGCCCAAAATCCGTTTATTGGGAAAGCCGATACGGGTGACGACTTGTTTGATCGCCTCGGCATTTGGTATTGGGGTGACGGTTCTTCAGACGATTGGTCACTGGAAAATCGAACAGAAAGGGATGATGAGACAGATGCTCAGGATACGGATTTAGATACTTTGGAAAAAGCGGCTTCTGAGAATGCAACTGCGGAAAATGAAGTCGATACAGATCCGGTAGCTGACGAAGACGATCCGGGCGTATTTCAGTTAAATGCTGATTATTGCTACCAGAGTGGCTTTACTGAGCTGAATATGGAAGGTTTCGAAGAACCTCTTTTGATTGATTTTTGGGATTCGGTTTCGTTGGAAATAGATAGGGACAACGATATTCAGCCTCGGGCGACTGTCATCCATAACAGCGATGTGTTTTTCGCACAGTACAACATCGGGGAAGGGAAAGTATTTGTCAGCATCGACAATAAAATATGGGAAAACCGGCGCATTCACTGTGGTGATCATGCGCTTTTTCTGGCGCAATTGGTCAATCCCGATGGTCGCGTATGGTTTATGGTGAATCGCGATGCACCTTCGTTATTGGCAGTTTTTTGGCGGCAGGTGCCGATACTTATTGTACTGTTTCCGGTCCTGATACTTCTTTGGTTATGGAGCACAATGCCGCGATTTGGCCCGATTTTTACCGAAGAAAATATAACCCGGAGAAGTTTTTCAGAACACCTTAGTGCTTCCGCCAATTTTGTTTGGAAAAATAAAAAACAGGCGATTCTGGTTGAGCGTGTCAGGGCAGATTTGGAAATTAGATTCCGCCAAAAGGATGCTCGCTACGAAGAATTCGATACACCCGAAAAAACTACCTATGTGGAAACGCTTACGGGGTTGGATCGAAAAAAAATCTATGTGGCGATGTATAAGCCAGCAGAAGAAATATATCTCGAGTTCGTAGAAGTTATTGCAAATTTAAAGTTGATTAAGGAAAAACTATGAGTGATCAACAAGTTAACGAAAACACCTTTGAAAAAAACTTCGAGCAGGCTTGTACATTGCTTCAAGCTGTAAAGAGCGAAATTAAAAAGGTACTGATTGGACAGGACGACGTTATTGATCAAGTCCTGGTGGCGTTGATTGGCGAGGGGCATGTTTTGCTTGAGGGCGTTCCCGGTCTTGGTAAAACACTACTCGTGCGCGCGCTGGCCAAGTGTTTTGGTGGAGAGTTTTCACGGGTTCAGTTCACGCCGGATTTAATGCCGAGCGATGTCACCGGGCACGCGATGTTTAACATGGCGGAGCAAAAATTTGAGATCCGCAAAGGGCCGGTTTTTACTAACTTATTGTTGGCTGATGAAATAAATCGCGCGCCGGCAAAAACGCAAGCGGCCCTGTTGGAAGTCATGCAGGAAGGGCAAATTACCATTGAAGGGGAGTCGTTCACAACCTCGCAGCCATTTATGGTGCTGGCAACGCAAAACCCTGTTGAGCAGGAGGGAACTTACCCACTGCCCGAAGCGGAATTGGATCGCTTTATGTTAAAAGTTGGCATGGACTACCCACAAGAAGCTGATGAGCTGACGATGATCAAACAACTCAGCGCGGGGAAATCAGCAACGGGTTTTGATTTAGCTTCGATAAAAAGTTTAATCAAACCGGCGCAAGTAGCGGCGATACGCAGAATAGCCAGTAAAATTATCGTCGACGATGAAGTTCTTGCCTATATCGTCAACCTGGTTCGCGCTACGCGCAACTGGCATGGTATTGCACGCGGCGCAGGCCCGCGCGCCACCATTGCGCTGCTTTCTGCAGCGCGATCGCTGGCGCTTTTACGGGGAAATACTTACGTGACACCTGATGACGTTAAAGAAATTTATCTTTCAGCATTGCGCCACCGCATACTGCTGAGTGCCGAGCTCGAAATTGAGGGCACTACAGCCGATCAAGTGTTGACTAACGTGTTACAGAAAATTGAAGCGCCGCGGAAGTAAGCGCTAATGTTTTTTCGTCGGAAGCACGCTTTCATTCGGCCTTCGCCTTTTTTCCTCAAGGCAGCCATATATACGTTTGCTATTGCTGCAATTGGTTTTGGCTTAGGTCACTATCTCGCACTTCCGTTACTCATTGAATGGGTCCACTGGGGATTAATGTCGCTTCTGTTCGTCGCAGGGGCCCTCTCTTTGGTTGATTTGATTTCGGTGAATGCTCAGGCCAAGGTTGAGTGCGAGAGGATAGTTGCAGGTAGCGTGTCCGTCAGTCGCTGGTTCGATGTCCAAGTACGGGTCCATCATCATTTTACGCGACCTAAAATCATTTGGTTATTTGACGATATTGATGCGCGAGTCGATTATCAGCATTTGCCGCTTGCGGTCACTCTGTTCCCGAACCGCTTTTCTCAGGCAACATTTCGTTTGCGCGCAAAGGAGAGAGGCGTCTTGGATTTGGCAGCGTTTAGCGTGAGAACGCCGAGCCCGCTCAATTTTTGGCAACGGGAATATAAATGTCCGGTGCAGTCGAGTATTAAAGTCTATCCGGATTTTTCTGCGATGACCGCATATTCTATTTTGGCGACGGACAATCACTTTAGCCAACTCGGTATTAAGCGTCGCCCGCGCCGCGGAGAGGGACTGGAGTTTAATCAGTTGCGTGACTATCGTATCGGAGATTCGTTGCGACAGATTGATTGGAATGCGACCTCACGCAGAAATAAATTGATTTCCCGTGAATATCAGGATGAACGCGATCAACAAATTGTCTTTCTTGTCGACAGCGGCAGACGCATGCGCGCAAAAGATGATGAGCTGAATCATTTTGATCACGCACTGCACGCAACCCTGATGGTGAGTTATATCGCGTTGCGGCAGGGTGATAGTGTCGGTGTGCTTTCGTTTGGTGGGGATTCACGCTGGCTCGCTCCGCAAAAAGGGCCGGCGAATATGAAAGTGATTTTAAACGGGCTCTTTGATTTACATACGTCCAATAATGCGCCCGATTATGTTTCTGCGGCAGAGTCCCTGATTCAACTTCAGCCAAAGCGGTCTTTGGTTATTTTTGTCACGAATACGCGTGATGAGGATGTGGATGAAGTGGTGATGGCTGTCGAGCTATTGCGCAAAAAGCACTTGGTGCTTGTTGCTAACATTCGCGAGCTTATTGTTGAAAGAATGTTGGAATTACCGATTGATAGTATTAAACACGCGCTGAGCTATGCGGCGGCAAATCACTATTTAAACTCGCGCCGCGAGGCGCAGCGTAAAACCCTGGCTAAAGGTGTATTTTCGATAGATTGTTTGGCAAAAGAGCTGCCCGCCCGCGTGACAAACAGCTACTTGGAAATAAAACGGGCGGGAGTCCTTTAAGCTTGTATTAGCCTCCGACTGCAGCGCGTGCCGCGTAATCCTGATAGGCCGGTAACGCTACTGCGGCGACGATGCCCAAAAGCACAAGTATTGGAAATATGGCCGCTAGTATTTTGTGCCAAAGCTTGTTCTTTGGCGGAGGGGGACCGAAGTCATTTGTGCCTTGTGTACCCGGCCAGAAGATAACGTAGATTGCCATGGCGATATTTACCAAAGGTATCAACATTATCAGTGACATCCAGCCACTTTTGTTTAGGTCGTGTAAACGTTGGATGAGTATAATCCAGTAAACAACGAGTCCAGCAATATAGAAGACCACAGTTAAAAGGCCGAGTACCGGCAAAAACCAACTCATGGTGTAGAATGCTGCGCTGAATATACCGATGGGGATAATGACCGCGTAGGTGCCTAGGGTCAGCAGCATGATGTGAGCGAGATAACGAATGCGGCCAATTCTGCATGATGGAGAGAAAAACCGAATTTCACCAACGGCATCTTCGTCAGCGATAAGGTCATCAACGGGTGTTTGATAGGGGTCGACGGAGCTCATAATTATTGTTTCCTTATTGTTGTATACCACAGGGCTTGTGGGTTTTAGCTTTTTATTGGTTTATATTTCATCCGCTGTGGCTGAGTATTTTCGCCTTTGCGGGCGACGAGGTCCTCGTGGTACTCACTGAAGTTGCCTTCAAAAAAGACGATTTCGCTGTCACCCTCGTATGCTAGGATATGCGTTGCTACCCGGTCAAGAAACCAGCGATCATGTGAAATAATCATTGCGCTGCCAGGAAAAGCCAAAATGGCCTCTTCTAGCGCCCGCAGGGTTTCTACATCGAGGTCGTTGGACGGTTCGTCGAGTAATAGAACGTTTGCCCCCTGTTTTAAGGTATTCGCAAGATGCAGGCGGCCGCGTTCACCGCCCGAGAGTTCCCCAACGCTTTTTTGTTGATCTGCGCCTTTGAAGTTAAAGCGGCCGACATAGGCGCGTGAGCTAATTTCGTAGTTGCCGATTTTTAGGATGTCTGCCCCGCCAGAGACGGCTTCCCACACGTTTTGCTCGTCGTCCAGGTTTTCGCGGCCCTGCTCGACATAAGCGACTTTCACCGTGTCTCCGCGCACGATTTCACCTGAGTCGGGTTTTTCGCTGCCGGCGATCATTCGAAACAGTGTCGATTTCCCAGCGCCGTTCCCGCCAATAATGCCGACGATGGCACCTTTGGGTAGATCGAAACTCAGCCCGTCGATAAGTTGGCGACCGCCAAAACCCTTGCTGACATTGTTAAATTCGATCACCTTGTCACCCAGGCGCTCGCCGGGTGGGATATAAATTTCGTTCGTTTCGTTACGCTGTTGGAAGTTCTGGGACTGCATTTCCTCAAAGCGCGCCAACCGAGCTTTGTTTTTCGCCTGGCGACCTTTCGGGTTTTTACGCACCCATTCCAATTCGGCTTTTACGGCTTTTTCCCGCGCAGCTTCCGATCGCTCTTCCTGGGCCAGGCGCGCTTCTTTCTGTTCGAGCCAGGAAGAATAATTGCCCTCGTAGGGAATGCCGTGACCGCGGTCGAGTTCGAGAATCCAACCTGCAGCGTTATCGAGAAAGTAGCGGTCGTGGGTGATCGCCACCACGGTGCCGTTAAAGTCTTGCAGGAAGTGCTCGAGCCAAAAAACGGATTCCGCATCCAGGTGGTTGGTCGGTTCGTCCAACAACAACATGTCCGGACGCGAAAGCAGGAGACGGCAAAGTGCAACGCGACGTTTTTCACCGCCTGACAGTGTAGTTACATCGGCGTCCCAGGGGGGCAGGCGCAACGCGTCGGCGGCGACTTCAAATTTATGCTCCAGATTGTGGGCATCCCAGGTTTGGATAATGTCTTCATATTGTCCCTGCTTTTTTGCGAGTGCGTCGAAATCAGCGTCAGGTTCTGCATACGCGGCATACACTTCGTCGAGACCTTTCAGCGCGTCCATCGCTTCCTGAACACCTTCTTCCACATTTCCGCGCACGTCTTTGTCGAGATTTAGTTGCGGTTCCTGTGGCAAGTAACCTACTTTAATATCTGGCATCGGTCGCGCTTCGCCGTTATAGTCCGTGTCCACTCCGGCCATAATACGCAGCAAGGTCGATTTTCCTGCACCGTTTAAACCGAGTACGCCGATTTTTGCGCCTGGAAAAAATGACAGCGAGATATCCTTTAAAATTTCGCGTTTTGGTGGAACAATCTTGCTTACGCGGTTCATCGTGAAGACGTATTGAGCCACGGCTATACTCCTGGAATGATGTGGTAGCGCGGAAAGGTACATTAAGGCCAAGTGTATTTCAAACGGTCGTGCTTAATATCGCCGTGCAAGTGATTTGTTGATCGACTTGTAATCAACTTTGGATTTTCTGGCTTTTGGGAAGAAAAAATGCAATTTATAAGATCTTTTTTTGCACATGAATCAGCGGGTGGGGTGTTGCTCTTTGTATCTGCGCTCTTGGCGCTTGTGTTTGCGAATACCGGTTTATCGCACTATTACGATTTATTGATTGATACGCCGGTATCGGTACAGGTTGGCGCGCTGGTGATTGCCAAGCCCTTATTGCTGTGGGTCAACGATGGTTTAATGGCCTTTTTCTTCCTGCTTGTTGGCCTGGAACTCAAGCGTGAATTTATGGAAGGCGAACTCTCGGACAAGCGCAACATTGTGCTGCCTGGCCTGGGTGCACTCGGCGGTATGGCCGCGCCGGCTGCTGTATATACCGCATTTAATTTTAACGACCCTACTGCGATGCAGGGTTGGGCAATTCCAGCGGCAACCGATATCGCTTTTGCGCTGGGCGTTTTGGTTTTACTCGGTTCGCGTGTGCCGACAAGCATAAAAGTGTTTTTAACGTCGTTAGCGATATTCGATGATGTCGGTGCAATTATTATTATTGCTATTTTTTACACCAGCAAAATTTCTGCAGCGGCGTTGATTGTTGCCTCTGTATGTATTTGCTGTTTATTTATTATGCACCGCTTGGGCCTGCGCGAAAAAGGCCCCTATCTATTTGTCGGGCTTATCATGTGGGTAGCGTTATTAAAGTCGGGTGTGCACGCGACACTCACCGGTGTGATACTGGCGATGTTTATCCCAATACGCGATGAAAAAAATCCCGGTGTCTCGCCATTAAAAAGTCTCGAACACGATTTGCATTCCATCGTCACTTTCTGTGCGCTGCCGATTTTTGCTTTTTGCAACGCTGGTATTGCGTTCGCCGGAATCGGTAAAGAAGAACTTTTACACCCGATATCATTGGGTATTGCCGCAGGTTTATTTGTTGGTAAGCAGATAGGTGTATTTGGTTTTTGTTACCTGGCTGTTGTTATGGGCCTGGCTAGATTGCCGCAGGGCATGAATTTTAAAAGCCTTTACGGTGTATCGGCGCTTTGTGGTATCGGCTTTACAATGAGTTTATTTATCGGTTCGCTCGCGTTTGAAGAAACCGGCGCTAACTTAGTGTTCGATGAGCGCTTGGGTATTCTTATCGGCTCATTGATTTCTGGTTTATTAGGCTACTTCGTTTTGCAGGCGGCTCTGTCTAAGGAGGAGACCGCAGAGAACAGCTAATGCTTTATCAGGGCGAGTTGTCGCATCGCTGCGGCATAAATCGAAGCAGCGATATCGGCGGGCATTGTGTCCGCGGTCTACAAGCGTTTCAGCTGTGCCGCAAGCACGTTTGGTGTACAATGCGCCGCTTTCCTTTTGCTCGAGATCGAGCTATCTAAGCCTACTTGAGGATGCCAATGTTTGACCCTGATTTAAGTCTGCAATCATTTGACCCGGATATTTGGGAAGCCATTCAAAACGAAAATATCCGCCAGGAAGAGCACATCGAATTAATCGCCTCTGAAAACTACACCAGCCCGCTGGTTATGGCGGCGCAGGGCACGAAGCTGACAAACAAATACGCAGAAGGTTATCCGAGCAAGCGCTATTATGGTGGTTGCGAATATGTCGATACGGCGGAGCAACTGGCGATAGACCGTGCAAAGCAACTCTTTGGTGCTCACTACGCTAACGTCCAACCTCACTCTGGCTCGCAGGCAAACAGCGCTGTCTACGCTGCACTATGTTCACCGGGCGACACGGTGTTGGGAATGAGTCTCGCCCATGGCGGTCATTTGACGCATGGCGCCAAGGTCAATTTTTCCGGCAAGATGTATAACGCTGTGCAATATGGCTTGAATCCTGCGACCGGGGAAGTCGATTACGACGAGATTGCCGGATTAGCGCGTGAACACACACCGAAAATGATCGTCGCGGGTTTTTCTGCTTATAGCCAGGTTTTGGACTGGCAGAAATTTCGTGATATTGCCGATGAGGTCGGTGCGTATTTTCTTGTCGACATGGCCCACGTTGCGGGCTTGATTGCTGCGGGTGAATATCCCTCGCCAGTGCACATCGCAGATGTCACGACGTCTACCACACATAAAACACTGCGCGGTCCTCGCGGCGGTATTATTCTCGCCAAAGCAAATGAAGAAATTGAAAAGAAACTGAACTCGGCAGTATTTCCCGGCGGCCAGGGCGGACCGCTGATGCATGTGATTGCCGCGAAGGCGATTAGTTTCAAAGAAGCGATGAGCGATGAGTTTAAAGCCTATCAAAAACAAGTGGTGGTAAATGCAAAGGCCATGGCTGCTACTTTTATTGAGCGCGGTATCAAGGTTGTTTCCGGCGGCACTGAGAACCATTTGATGTTGGTCGATCTTATCGGCAAAGAATACACCGGCAAAGACGCCGATGCGGCACTTGGCGAAGCGAACATTACCGTGAATAAAAACTCAGTGCCCAATGATCCGCGATCGCCGTTTGTAACAAGTGGTTTGCGTGTGGGTACTCCTGCAATCACCACACGAGGTTTTAAAGAAGCTGAGTCCGTGCAACTCACCCATTGGATGTGCGATGTGCTCGACAGTTTGGAGAACGGGGGTTCGGAAGCGGTGATTGCAGAGACAAAAGTAAAAGTCCTGGATCTGTGTAAGCAATTTCCTGTTTACACAAATTGATTGTCTTGCTGTATGCCGAAACCACCTTCTTTGTGAAGGTGGTGCTTTGGGTGCGTAGATTTAAAAGTGTGATAGTGGATTGCTCCTTCCGCCGGGGACGATTCATATTCGTCGGAAGATTCAGTTTCGAGTCTTGGTTTTTTTGAGAGGCAATCCAACGGCTAGTCTCGTCATTAAATTTTCCTTTCTTAAACACCCTACATGGAAATTCTGGTTATAAGCGCTTAGTTAGGCCGCTACACTTTCTGGAGTTCGGAATGGATGATAATATGCTACAAGGTAGTATATTATCCTGAATTTGAGGTGCTTTTTATGGCAATGGTAAAGAAGAGTATTACGGTTACTGACCAGCAGGATAGTTGGATCAAAGCGCAGATCAAAACTGGGCACTATGGTAATGAAAGCGAAGTGGTGCGTGAGCTGATCAGGGAGCGTCAGTTACGTGAGGCCGAATCTAGCGCCGAAATAGAGGCTATTCGAGCAAAGTTAATCTCCGCCGAAAAAAGCGGGTTTACAGAGCAAAGTCCAGAAGAAATTTTGGAAGAAATTAAAAACGGATTAGGGCGAAATGCCGGGTTATAAGTTAAGTAACGACGCTAAAATGGATTTGGCTAGAATCTATTGGCGAGGAGTGGAAGAGTTTGGCGAGGCCCAAGCTGAACGCTATCTTCAGGCATTTCTTTTAAGATTTGATGAAATCGCAGAATCTCCAGCCCAATATCAAGCCGTGGATCATATTCGAGAAGGTTATCGGCGTAGCGTCTGTGGTGTAGACGGTATCTATTATCGCATAGGAGGAGAATCGGTCGAAATAATGAGAGTTCTAGGGCAGCAAGACGCTAGTGATAAGCTGTAAGCTTTGAATAAAAGGATTATTCACAATGGATCACCGAAAACTAATCGGGACATCCACGTTATTGACAGGCCCGCGTTGCAGGCCTAATCCCACAACTGCTAACCGGTATTGCGCATACCTGCCGATATTCCCGCCATTGTCACCTTTAACGCTCGCTCCAATTCGGGCGACATTTCGCCGGCGAGGCGCTCGCGCTTGAGGAGTTCAGCCTGTAAATAATTGAGCGGGTCGACATAGGGCTTGCGCACATTTATCGATAGTTGCAGGCGTGGATCGCTATCGAGCACGTTTTCCTGCGCCTTCATTTTGTTAAGCTGTTTTTCGAGCTTGCGCAGATCTTCGCGCAGTTGCTGGCCGAGGCTGTGTAGCTCTGGTTTTACCAGTTGTTGCTCGTAATGCTCGCATACGGTGACGTCTGCTTTACCGACGACCATTTCCAGCAGGTCGATAAAGCTCGCAAAAAACGGCCAGTTTTCGCTCATGTCTTTCAATAGTTCAGCATTACTTTGTTCTGCGTATTCCAGGGCTTGTAAGACGCCGAGCCAGCTCGGGAGATTAAGCCTAACCTGCATCCACGCAAATACCCACGGGATAGCGCGCAGGCTCTCAACACCGCCGCCGGTTTTGCGCTTGGCCGGGCGCGAGCCAATGGCCAGCTTGCTCAGCTCCTGTTCGGGTGTAAGGCTACGGAAATAGGGGACGAAATCGGGGTGTTCCCTAACCACGCCGCGATAGGCGTTTAAGCTCTGCTCGGACATATCCTGGATAAAGTCACGCCATGCTTGTTTGGGCGCTGGGCTCGGTGTGAGTGTCGCTTTAAGTGTTGCGATCACGTAGATGCGTAAACTGTTAAACGCGACGGCGGGCACACCAAATTTGTAGCGGATCATTTCGCCCTGTTCGGTTACACGAATTTTCCCTTTGACTGAGCCCGGTGGCTGCGATGCCATCGCTTTTTCAACCGGGCCGCCACCGCGGCCTACAGTGCCACCACGACCGTGGAAGAGGGTCAGTTTGATTTCATATTGTTCGGCGAGACTGACCAGTTTCTCTTGCGACTGATACTGGGCCCAGGTAGCTGCCAGTTTGCCCGCGTCTTTGGCAGAGTCGGAATAGCCGATCATGACGGTTTGCTCGCCGCCACAATATTCCTGGTACCAATGCATCTGCCACAATTGGTTCATCACCGATGCGGAGCGATTAAGGTCATCGAGTGTTTCGAATAGTGGGACGATGGGCATGGACCAGGTCATACCGGCTTCTTTCAGCAGCAACGCCACAGCGAGCACATCTGATGCCTGCTCCGCCATTGAAATAACGTAGTGAGACAAGGTTTCACGCGGTTGCGACGCGATGACGCTACAGGTATCGAGAACTTCTTTAGTCTCTGCCGATACAGGCCATTGTTGCGGAATAAGCGGTCGTTTGCTCTGCAGTTGTTCGAGCAAAAAAGCGGTGCGCTGTTCTTCGGGCCATTCGCGATAGCTGCCAAGCTCTAGATAGCGTGTCAGCTCATCAAGGGCGCTTACATGGCGGTCACCGTCCTGGCGCACATCCACTGGACTTAAATTGATACCAAAGGCGTTAACACGTCGGATCATGTCGATAAGCGGGCCGTTGGCGATATGATCACAGCCGGTGGCAACCAATGATTTATGCACCAGCTCTAGTGGGCCGAGGATGTCTGCACGTTTATTTATGATACCGTCTGGCTCCGCCAACGCCTGTCCTTCAATTTGCGCCTGGAAGTAGCGCCGGGTATTGGCAAGGCGCTTTAACAACACAGACAACAGGTCGCGGTAGGGGGATTTTGACTCGGGGTTTGCGAGCTGTTGGCGCAGTTCATCGCTCGCCTCGTGCATGCTCAATTCTGTAATCAGGTTTTGTACGTCTTCCCAATAGAGCCTTGCTGCGCGAGACCGGCCTCCGGCAATCACTCGGGTGGTGACATCGTGAGTTACGTTGGGGTTGCCATCGCGGTCGCCGCCCATCCACGAGCTAAACGCAAACGGTCGCGCGTGTAATGCCAAACCCGAGCCCAGGTTATTGCGGGCGATGCGGTCCAGGTGGCGGACAAAGTCAGGGACGGCCTGCCACAAGCTGTCTTCAATCACTGCAAAGCCCCAGTTTGCCTCGTCAACGGCCGTTGGGCGTTTAGCGCGAATCTCGTCGGTGGTCCAAATTTCTTCAGCCAAACGATATAAGCGTCCACGCAATTTATCGCGTTTATATTCGAGCAAATCAGCACGCGATATGTGGTTAAGCGTTTTGATAATTTGTGTGTATTTATGGATAAGTGTGCGCCTGCTCACTTCGGTAGGGTGAGCGGTGAGAACAAGATTAATATGTAAATTATCGATGGTCGCTTTTAAAGCGTCGTTATCAATTTGCTGCTCGAGCGAGCTTACCAGGTTTTTTAATCCGTCTTCATGTTCTTCGGTGGTGCTTGAATAGTATTGTTGGTCGGCAATATTGGCGAGGTTTAAGAATTGATTAAATGCGCGGGCGAGCGGCAAAATTTCCTTGTCCTCCAGTGCTGCGAGTGAATCAATAAGGGGTTGGTAGTCCGCTTCATTTGCCTTGGCGAGCGCCTTGGAAATACCCCTAATATCTTCTACTTTGGCAAAAAAGTCTTCGCCTTGGTGGGCGCGAAAAATTTGGCCCAGCAGTTCGCCGAGTAAGCGCACGTTGTCGCGCAATATTTCAGGAAGTTGTTGCATGTTTTTACCGCTTTGATGTGTTTGCGTAAGTCTTAAGTAAAGTGAAGGGCTGATGTAAGTCGGCAACTTCAACTATTTTTTTAGCGTATCGCAATTGTGTCTGTGCAATCCACCTTAATTAAAGTGGCGCTCAAAAAAAATCTGGTTGCCATCGGCAATCTCGCCATTAATACATACGTGCTCCAATTAGGTGCGTTGCAGCTTTCTACGCGTACGTAAGTTGTCTGAAAATTTATGTTGGTGTCAACAAACCCTAATCAAAAATGTGCTCTTTCGCGGGAAATTCTCCGTGCTTTACGTCCTGCACATATTTAGCGAGTGCCGCCGGAATGTCTTGTGTTTCAACCAGGAAGTTTTTTGAAAACTTCGGAGGTTTTGGCGTTAAACCCAGAATATCGTTGATAACCAATACCTGGGCGTCGGTGTCTGTACCTGCACCAATACCGATGGTCGGAATCTGTATTTCCTCTGTTATGGTTTTTGCCAGCGACGCGGGAACACACTCGAGCAACAGTAAATCGGCACCGGCGCGCTCCAGTAGCTTGGCATCGTGAATCAATTTGCGTGCCGATTTTTCGTCTCTGCCTTGTACGCGAAATCCGCCAAATTTATTCACCGATTGGGGGGTGAGGCCGATGTGTGCGCACACGGGGATACCCCTGTCTACCAGGCGACTTATTGTGTCGCACAGCCACTCGCCACCTTCGAGTTTTATCACGTGCGCGCCGGCCTGCATGATTCGCGTAGCATTTTGTATTGCGAGCTCGGGAGTTGCATAGCTCATAAAGGGCAGGTCGCCCATTATCAGTGATTTATCGTTGCCGCGGCTGACGGCTTCCACGTGATAGATCATGTGCTCCATGGTCACTGGGATTGTGCTGTCGAAACCAAGTACCGTCATGCCGAGGCTGTCGCCGACCAGAACAACTTCTATGCCGCTGCGTTTCGCCATCGCCGCCATAGGTGCATCGTAAAGCGCAACGGTAACAAACTTCTCGTTTTCTTCTTTGAGTTTGCGCAGTGTAAGTATGCTGACCTTTTTGTTCAGGCCGATGTTGTCGTCCGTTGCAGGTTCGCCGATATATGCCATAGTTGCTCGCCTTTAGATGATTGACGGCTTGGGGTTGTAGTAGTGCCGGCCGCGGGTGATGCCGAGCATGTAATCGACGAGGTTGCGATAATCATCTGAATTATCAACCCAGTCGATTTCAGTCGTATTGACTATGAGCAACGGCGACTTATCGTAAAAATGAAAAAACCGGGTGTAAGCGTCGTTGAGTTGGGACAAATATGCCGCGTCGATTTTTTTTTCTATTGGAATACCGCGTTTATCAATTCGCTCTAACAGCGTATCGGTGGGCGCCTGAAGATAAACCACCAGGTCTGGGATGGGAGCGTCTATCGTCAAGTGGTCGTACACCTGCTGATAGAGTTTTAGCTCTTCGTCATCGAGTATTACTTGGGCGAAAAGCTGGTCTTTTTCGATCAAAAAGTCAGCGACGCGCACAGGTTGAAACAAGTCTGCTTGGCGCAGCTCATTTAGTTGTTGTACCCGTTGAAACAGAAAGAACAATTGTGTCGGCAATGCTGAATTTTGTTCTTTGGTATAAAAGCGCTCTAGAAAAGGGTTATCTTCGGCACGCTCGAGGAGGGTGTCGTAATTGAATGTTTCGGCCAGATATTTTGTCAGTGTTGTTTTACCGACGCCAATTGGGCCTTCAACCGCGATATAACTGGGGATTTTTCTTCCGCTTAAGTCAATTTTTCGAGGATTGCTTTCGTTCAAGGTTTACTCCAGTAGGGACGCGATAATTGACTCAGAGCCGCCATATTCCTGTGTCATCGATCGTGCTTGCCGCCTCTTTTACACTGCGTCCGTCAGCGAGCGCCAGCTCTGGCGCAATATCATTCAGGGGAAATAATACAAAATTCCTTTCGGATATTCTTGGGTGAGGCAGTGTCAGACTTGATGTCGATACAGTTTGGCCATCGTACCAAAGGAGATCGAGGTCCAGGGTCCTGGGAGCCCAGTGCTGTTCGCGGGCTCTACCATGTGTATGTTCTACTGCGTGGAGCACGTTCAGTAGAGTGTCAGCCTTTAGCTGAGTGCTTAGCTTTGCCGCGCCATTGACATATTCGGGCTGTGAGCCTGGGCCTACAGCCGTGCTGCGGTACCAGTGGGATGCAGCGATCAGTCGAATCTGCGGATGCTCCGCCAGCGCTTGCAGCCCACTTTGAACCTGGGATTTTGGCTGCGCCAGGTTACTGCCAAGGCCCACATAGGCTATTGCGCTATTGAGCATTTGAGTTGCGTTTCGCTGGGCCGCGGCGGCGGCGGCGCTGGGGGGCGGTTTTAATCTCATCTAGCATCGCCAGTTGTTCACTTTTATCCGCGAACTGAAATCGCGTCCACCATTCGCCCATTTTAGTTTCAGTCTCGCCGGATTGCTCACGCAGGAGCAGAAAGTCATAGGCTGCGCGAAACTTGGTGTGCTCCAGTAGCGTAAACGCTTTTTTGGGGTCGCGCCGCTCAAGGCGCAGTTGCAGGGTCCAAATTTCCCGCATTGGGATAAGGAAGCGCTTGGGAATTGCTGTTTTTTGCTGTTGCTCAATAATGACGCTATTTGAGGCGCGAAACATAAGCTCTTGTCCACCGCTGCGGGTGTTCGCACCTTGTTTGCGCATCTCGCCCTGAAGTGCGGGCCAGAGCATCGCCGCATAAATAAACGCCGGGGTGACTCGCTTGTTTTGGCGAATACGCTTATCAGTATTTACCGCGGCGTTGCGTAGTAGCGCGCGGCTTGATTCCGAACCTTCGGTAAACGCTCGTGCGGCAGCTGGAAATAGGTGTTCCAATAGGTGATACTCGTGAAGTTTCTCGAGAATGGCGCTCGCGCTTCCGGACAAAAAGAGTTTGAGCACTTCTTCGAACAGTCTTGCGGGCGGTATTTCCTGCAAATATTCTGAGTGCTGCCGGATCGGTGCTTCGGTATCGGATTCTATTTTGAGCGCGAGTTTTGCCAGGAAACGAATGGCTCGAAGCATGCGTACGGGATCTTCCTTGTATCGCGCGTCGGGATCACCAATAATGCGCAAGCGCCGCGCCTTGAGATCATCGATGGCTCCGGTGTAGTCGATAATAAGCTCGCTTGACGGATCGTAGTATAGTGCGTTGATCGTAAAGTCCCGGCGATAGGCGTCTGATTCCAGATCTCCATAAACGTTGTCACGCAGTAAAATACCTTTGTCGCTTTGAACGGCGCGATGCTGTGCTTCCGCCGATGTATGAGACCCGCGAAAGGTTGTTACTTCAAAGACTTCGCGCCCGAGTCTCACGTGCACAATTTTGAACCGACGGCCAATAATTTTGGCGCGACGAAAAACTTTTTGCACCTCTTCCGGTGTCGCGTTCGTAGCGATATCAAAATCTTTTGGCGAGCCACCGAGAAGCAGGTCGCGCACACTGCCGCCTACCAGGTAAGCTTCCCATCCAGCCCTTTGCAGCGCATTGATGATTGATATGGCGTTGCTGGCTATCCTGCGCTTGTCTATGCGGTGCTCTTCAGCGGGAATACGCGCGGGAGCTGCGCTATCGTGAATAAAGATTTTTTTTAGGTGTTTTAGCATAGTACGCTAGTGAAACCAGCGCTGCGCGCTCGCAAATGTATGAGTAAGTCGAAGGAAATGAGTCAAATGGAGCGACAGCCTATAAATCAAAGTCGCAGATGTTAACACAGTTTGGCGCTAACCGGAGCCGGGAAAAATAAGGGGTTTGGAAGTTCAGAAACGAAAACGGGAAAGCATCAGCCCTCCCGCAGAATTCGGTTTTTATGTTTTATCAATCGCAACGTCCGTGTTCGCTAGTTGCTGTATAGCAAGCCCTCTCCAAAGGAACGCAAGTAAGTTTATCGCGTTATTTCTTATTATTGTTTTTTGTTGTTATTAGCGTTTTGTAGTTGTTTTTATTATTTATTGTTGTTATTTGCTATGTTGTTTTTTCTTATTATTCTTTATTGTTTTTATTATGCTGCTTAATAGAGCAGGTCTTGTGCCACAAGTTAAAAACATAATAAAAACAATGGCTTAGATGAGTTTTCGGTAATTCTTATTCGCTTTAGTTATGTTGGTTCGTTACTTTATGTGCCGGAGTTTGTTACTAGTTTGAGAACTGGGTAACACAATGAGAACGGGGGAAACGACGTGTTTCTTTGAGTGGCGTGAAACGCCTCTTGTTGAACGTTTGGGTGCTTTCCGGAAGATAAGTTCAAAAGTACGATGGAGTGTATTCGCGTAAGCGATAAGCTGCGGCTTTTCCTCGATCAAAAACCGTTTGCTACAGTGTTCAGACTGCTGCAGATAAGTACTGGTTTAAGCCTTTGGTTGGAGATTTAGGAGGCGCTGGATTTTTTACCCTGGGTCGGTTTTTGACGGGGGATACCCAAGCGTTGGCGCCTTTCCCAAAGACATTTGCGGCTCACACCGAGCTTTTTGGCAAGTTCAGTTTCGCTCATATGATCCTGATGTTCGAGTACAAAGCGCTGAAAATAGTCCTCAAGCGACAAGTCGTCATTGCTTTCGGTGCTTGTTGGCGTATCTGCAGTGTCGTTTGGTGATACTTGGTGGAGGCCTTCGTCGACACGCACCAACTCGTGGTCAATGGCCAGGTGGGTGTGGTCTATTTCTACATCGCTGTCACAAAGGATGACAGAGCGCTGCATCGCATTTTCCAGTTCCCTGATATTACCTGGCCAGGGATAGGTTGTAATTGCTTGAATTGCTTCTGGTGTCAGACCGAGTGCAGGCCTCATCATTTCTGTACAAAAGCGTTTTATAAATGTTTCGGCAAGTAGCAGGATGTCTTTGCCGCGTTCGCGCAATGGCGGAAGGCGCAGCTGTACAACGTTAATTCTGAAGTACAGGTCCTCCCGGAATTTTCCTTCGCGCGCGAGTTTACCCAAGTCGCGATGGGTTGCGGCGACGAGCCTGACGTCGACTTTACGGGACTCGGTTGAACCAATCGGCCGCACTTCGCCTTCTTGCAATACCCGCAATAATCGCGCCTGTGCCTCGAGCGGTAGTTCGCCTATTTCGTCCAAAAATAAGGTGCCGCCGTCTGCAGCGGCGACGAGTCCTTCACGGTTAGCCGCAGCTCCGGTAAACGCGCCTTTTTCGTGACCAAATAATTCCGCTTCAATTAGCGTTTCAGGTATCGCTGCACAATTCACGGAAATAATAGGTTTTTCTTTTCGTGGACTTTCCGTGTGAATCGCAGTGGCAACGAGTTCTTTGCCCGTACCCGTTTCACCGAGGATCAATACGGTCGCTGAAGTGGGGGCAACTTTGTGAATTTTGCCGTAGACCTCGCGCATAATTGCGCTGCTTCCGATCATGCCTTCTATAGGTGAATCTTTTTCGGGAAGTTTTTTCTTGGTGCCCGCGATGGATTTTGCGGCTTTACCCAGCGCGCGTTTAACGGCAGCAATCATTTCATCGTGATCAAAGGGCTTGGCGATGTAATCAACCGCTCCCATACGCATCGAGTCCACCGCTGAGCGCAGGCTCGCGTAGCTCGTCATAATAAGCACGGGGACTTCGCCCGCGAGTTTAATGAGGTCTGTTCCCGGGGCTCCAGGTAGGCGCAGGTCACTAATAATCAGGTCAAAAGTATCGATTTTTTGTTTGGTGGCTTCGGCAACGGAACCGGTTTCGACGATGTCATATTTGTTGCGGGAGAGCAGTTTTCGCAGCGCTGTGCGAATGATTATTTCGTCTTCGACGATGAGAATTTTACTCATAATTGATCAAGTTTCCGCGCTGGCTGGATTAAGAATCAACAACCCGAAATCAGTCTGTATAGGATATGCGTCTACGCTTTTTTGGTTGGTGAAACACAACCGTGAGCCTATTTACTAGTGTTACCTAGCGTGGCATCAGATGCAAGGGGACTGGGCAAATTAATCACAAATTTTGTGCCTTTTTGTAACACTTTATCCGCTGGACTGATAAGTTCGATGCTGCCCTGGTGGTCTTCAACAATGCTGTAGACCATAGAAAGCCCCAACCCCGTGCCTTCGCCGGGCTCTTTGGTGGTGAAAAAGGGCTCGAATATTCGGCCTTGCGCATCGCTTGGGATACCCGGTCCCTCATCCGTTACTACGATCCGGACTCGCGGTTCTGCGCTTTCGACGGTAACACTTACTTTGGTATCAGCGGGGCTCGCGTCCCGGGCGTTGGCAAGTAGGTTGATAAATATTTGAATAATCCTCTGGTCATCACCGACCACTTCAACGTGCTCGGGTACGTCGTTAACGTAACGCACTTGATTCTTTTCTTTTTGCAAAGACAAAAGATCCATGGACTCCTGTACACAGTCTCGCAGTATGACTTTTCCACGTTCACTGGGATTATTGCGTCCCGCGTGAGAAAAACTCACTAAACTTTGCACAATGCGGCTCACTCGCTGGGTTTGCGAAAGTATTTGATCAGCTGCTTGCACCACTTCAGGGTCGTCGCTTTCGTAACGCAAATTCTGGGCGAGACAGTCGATGCCAGTGACGGGGTTGCCTATTTCATGTGCTACGCCCGCCGCCAGCCGGCCCACTGATGCCAGCCGCTCGGTGTGTATCAGTTCGCGCTCTAAGCGCTGTAATTCGGTAACATCTTCCAGAAGAATGACCTGCCCATCAATTTGATGTTCGAGTGATGAGGGAATGGACGCTTTATGCAGAGATATCCAGCGAGTTGTATCGGCGGTTTCGATCGGTTGTTTGTATTGGTGGGGTCTTTCCGAATCCAAAAACCCTGACAGTAGAGGCCCCCAGGGTTCTAAAATGTCATCTACGCGAGAACCGGTAACCTGTTCGCTTGGGATACCGCTCAAATAGGTCATCGCACTGTTCCACATAAGGACTTCTCTGTCTTTACCCACCGAGCAAACAGATAGCGGAAGTTGTTCGAGGGTCCGCCGGTGATAGAGGCGCAGGCTATCGAGTTCTGCGGCAAGGCCGGATAAGTGATCCTTGTAATGTGTGAGCCGATCTTCGATAAGGTTAATATCCGTTGCGCCTTCGACCTCTGGGACGCGTAAGGGCACGGTGGTATCCATAATCTCACTGGCGAGAGAGATGCCGAGTAGACCTGATAAATTCGCTTCAATTTCGTCTCTTAATCTTCGCAGCGCGTAAGGGCGGCGCTCGTTTGGCGCCATGCCCAGCTGTTGGATGGCTCGATCTACTTCGAGCTGGGCGGTGTTGAGACCAATGCGTTCCCCCAATCGAGTGACAATTTCTTGGGGTTCACGAATATCCAATACCATGCGTATGGGATGGCTAAGTTCATCTTCTGAGCACAACTCAGCACTGTAGCGCTCTTCGTCCGATTGTCGGGTGACTATAGAAACGAGCACAAATGTGAGGCTGTTAAGGCCGAGCGACCACAACGTGATTTCGCTCCAATGGCGCGCGCCGATTTCAAGCGAGATGGGTATGCCAGGTATGACGATCGTTTGCTCGCCAATATAGAGAGGTAACAATAGGCCGATGGCCCAAACCACCATACCGACAAATAGCCCTGAGACTAAGCCGCGTCTGTTGGCTCTTGACCAGTGGGCCACGCAAAGAATGCCGGGGAATAGTTGGAGGGCAGCAATAAATGAAGTGAGCGCAAGGTCGGTCAGACTAAAACGATTGCCCAAGACTGTGTAAAACAGGTAGGCGATAGCGATAACGACCACAATAAGTACTCTGCGCATCGTTACCAACTGGCTATAAATTTCTTTTTTAGTGCGCAATGAAGCTGCGGGTAGAATCCAGTGATTCATCACCATTGTTGAAATTGCCAGGGCGATTGCGACCATTGCACCTGTCGCGGCGGACAGTCCAGCAACGAATGAGGTGATCGTTAAAAAAACATTGCCGCTGGCGAGTGGCACGGCGAGTGAAAAATACTCCGCAGGAATATCTGTACCGAGTTTTATCCCCGCCCAGAGAATTGGAAATATGGGCAGTGCCATTAATAGCAGGAAAAGTGGGAAGGCCCAGCTAACGGTATAAGTTGCATGCTTTACCGGGTTTTCGACAACGGTCATGTGGAAAATATGTGGCATTGCGACGGCGGTAGAAAGAAATACCAGCAGCAGCATGTGTGACGAAGAATCACGCAGAGGTAAATACAAATTTTCAATATGTTCGGGGTTCGCGAGTAACCAGTGATCGAGATCGTCGAAGCCATTAAAAACATAAAAAAGTGAAAATCCACCGATGGCCAAGAGGCCGAGCAATTTTACGATAGACTCGAACGCCATCGCAGTAATAAGGCCTTTGTGGTGTTCGCGATTGGACCCGAAAATCAGGGTAAAACAGGCGACAACTGCACAAAAAATAAGGGCGAGGAGTTCTCTAATGCTGAAGTCTTTAACACTTTCAACTGGAATACTTTGGTTATAGGTGAGCAGGTGTATGGTGTCGGCGACGACTTGAACCTGCAATGCGAGTAGTGGCAATACCGCTAAAATCATGCACAGTGTAACGAGTCCGCCGACCTCATGGCTGTGATAACGAAAGGTTAGCAAATCTGCCATGCTGTTTATTTGAAAGCGACGCGCGAGTTCGATAAGTGGTTTGAGCGCGATTGGGGCAAATAAAAACAATACACCGGTGCCCATATAGTAGGCGAGCGCACCATAGCCAAATTGACGAGCGAGATCTATAACACCGTAATAAGACCAGGCACTGGCGAAAATGCCGAGCGAAAATATATAGATAAGTGGATGGGAAACAATTTTTTTCGGAACAACGCCTTTTTCTGTTGCATACGCAACAGCAAACAAAATACCGAGATAAGCGGCACATATAATTCCGACTTGAGAAAAGCTAAACGTCATGACTTTTAGTCAAGTTGCGCTGAATGAAATAAGAAATGACGACGATCCCAAACCAGATAATATAGGGTCGGTACCAGGCACCGTCTGTACTCACAACCCAGTTAAATAAAGAGGGCGAGAATACAAACAAAATTAGCAAAAGCAGTAACAGGGGGCTTTGTCGTCTCATTGATGCGATAGTAAAATTCTGTGGACACGGCATTCTACAGCAAAGTAGCTAGAGCACCTCTGAATTATTCAAAGCTGCTCTAGCTCGCATTCTTTGATGCTCGGTTGCGCCAGGCAGTGTCGAATATCCCATGCATTAATCGCCCATGCCAATAATTGTTCGACAGTGCGAATAGTCTTTGAAGGCTGCAGGCCCAACGCGAAGCAGGCTTTATATAGGTTAGTTAGCGGTGTCGAATTATCTATTGCCGGGGCATGATTTTGTTTACTTAGTTTTGCGCCATCGTCAGAGGTCACAACCGGTATGTGCGCATAGCTCGGTACCTCACCACCGAGTAATAACATCATCAGAATTTGTTTTGCCGTTGTTTCCAGAAGGTCGCTGCCGCGCACAACGTGGGTAATATGCTGGTCCACATCGTCGCAACTTACAGCGAGTTGGTAGGCAAATAATCCGTCTTTGCGATGAATAATAAAATCGCCGCTCACACCAAAATCTTCGCCACTGATTCCTTGAATACAATCAACAAAGGACAAGGCCTGATCGCGCTGGAGTTGTTTGCATGCCAATTGAGTATTTATCCGGATGGCATGAGGTTGGCTTCGATCGACAGTTTTAACTCGGCAATGCCCGTCGTAGTGTCCGCCCAAGTTATTTAAGCGGCGGCGGGTACAATTGCAGGCATAGCTCAAGCCGCGGCTATCAAGGTGGTCCAAAATTTCCCAGTAACGCGCAGACTTGCTGCTTTGGTAGAGCACATCGGAATCCCAGTAGAGTTGGTGGGCCTGCAGGCTCTCCAGTATCTGTTGGTCGGCACCAGTTTGTTCTCTAGGTGGGTCGATGTCTTCTATGCGCACAAGCCACTGGCCATGATTCGACCGGGCATCGAGAAAGCTCGCAAACGCACAGACAAGCGAGCCGAAATGAAGGGGCCCAGACGGCGAAGGTGCGAAGCGTCCTATGTAGCCGGAGTTGCTTTTAGATAAGGCAGAAAGGGGTTCATGGCGAGGCATGCTTTTTAAATCTCAGCGTCGACATGTGTGCGGGATAGCTCCGACGCAGGGGTCAGAGCTGCGACATCAACCTAAAATTTGTTTTTCTTTTATTTCGTCCAGGGTTTTACAGTCGACGCAGAGGGTGGCTGTTGGTCGCGCTTCCAGTCGACGAATCCCAATTTCGACACCGCACGCGTCACAGTAACCGTAGTCCTCGGTTTCAACGAGCTCTAAGGTTTTATCTATTTTTTTAATCAGCTTGCGTTCCCTGTCTCGAGTGCGCAGTTCCAGGCTGAACTCTTCCTCTTGGCTGGCGCGATCGGCTGGGTCGGGAAAGTTTGCCGCCTCATCTTTCATATGACTAACGGTGCGATCAACTTCTTCCATGAGTTCTCTGCGCCAGGCGTAGAGCAGTTCTTTAAAGTGCTGCTTTTGATCGGCGTTCATGTACTCCTCTCCAGACTTTTCCTGATACGGCGTAAAGTCACGAAGAGCGAAGCTATTATTTGCGTTGGAATCGGGCATTGATGCGACGCCTCGTATTGATGTTCCTCATTGTACGTACAAGCCAGCTAACTGCCTCATACCTATCCGTAAAACCGGGATCTATCTGAGCCCAGTTTTTGAAAAGGTGTGCAAGCTACCAGATAAGCGCGGCTTAGGCTAGCGTTTTTTGGCGTATTTGCTTGCGCTCCAAAACCTTAAGAATAGCCAAGCTTATCAGTTCTGCGCGTTTTCCTCATGTAAGTCTTTATTGGGGCCAGTGCACAAAAATATCGCCGTTTACGATACTTAACTCCAGTTTTGTGAGTCGCTGGCCGGTGCATGGTCCGGCCACACATACACCCGATTCTATGACGAATTGTGCCCCGTGACTGGCGCATTGAACAAGTTCACCATCGCAATCCAGGAATTGGTCATTATCCCAGTCGAGAGGGACGTTTTGATGAGGGCACCGGTTAATGTAGGCGTAGTAGTTCCCGCCCAGGGTAACAATAAATATTTTGACGCCGTCTACGTCAAAGCCCTTTCCCCGCCGGTCCGAGAATGTTTCAGTAGAACAAAGGAGGACTTTGTTAGGGGCTGTTAACACTTAATTAAATCACATCTGTTGCGCATGAAAACTCCTCAATTAAGGCGCGAAGAACGTAGTTTTTTCGGCATATCCCTATGCCTCACCCCTTCGGGGCTAAAGCGCAAAAACGCTCCCGGCGTTTTCGTGGTTGTTCCAAATCAGTGATGAGCAAAGCTTACCGCATCCTGCTCTCGCCTCTTACCCACATCCATGTGAGCAACACAGAGTGAGGACTTTTCATGCGCAACCGTATAGCCACATGGACGTGGTGGAGTAGAACCATGGAGGAGCAATTGTCGAGGGCTAGTGCCATTTTATCGCCAACTGCGGTGTCGGTCGTTCATGCAGAATAACTGTTCGTTACTCTCGACGCCTGGTTGGCAATAAAATGGCTTTCCAGCAGGTGTGATTTAATTAGTGTTAATAGGCTCTAGTGTGCTTCGGGTAAATGTTGCTCAGCTTCTTCAACCAGTTGGGCCTTCATTTCGGGAGACAGGTCGTTCCAATGGACATCCATTAGCGCGCCTTGAAGGGCATACAGCATAACTTTCGACACATGAATTCCGCGTGCTTTTATGCGGCAATAGGCTTCCACGGCACCGACTTCTGAGAGGTCGCTATATGAATTGATCCCAATCGCATGCAAAATATTGACGGACGCCATGCCCAAATTTTTGAGGCCAATTAGCTCGGCGCTATCGGAAGTCATCTTCGTGTCTCCCACACGCTTATTATTATTCGTTACAAGGTGGTAAGGTGTTAAGTCGAAATCGCGACAATGGTGCTACGTCCCAATAATACAGAAGTATTTGGCAAGCGCAATTCATTTTGGTTCCCGGTTCATGCTAAAAACATCGAATTTAATTGGTCTCAGTGCATCACATGTCGAAAAGGGTGTTGATGGCGTTTACTTACATCCGGACGCAAATGAGGCCGTATGTGAACTGCGTGAACAGGCTGCAAACGCTGGATTTGATTTGAGGCTCGCCAGTGGATTCCGAAGTTTTGACAAGCAGTGTGAGATTTGGAATCAAAAATCCCGTGGTCAGCGCCTGGTTTTGGACGATGACGGCATGGAACTTAATATCGATGACCTCTCGGAAATGGAGCTCGTCTTTGCAATATTGAGGTGGTCTGCCCTGCCTGGTGCATCGCGTCACCACTGGGGTACGGACTTTGATATTTATGATGCTGCGGCATTAAAAAGCGGACACAAGCTTGCGTTAACTGTTGAGGAAACAGAGGCATCGGGACCTTTTTTTCCAATGTACCAGTGGTTGAATTCGTATTTAGCGTCAAATAAACACGGTTTTTATCGGCCCTATCTGCACGACCGCAGTGGGGTTGCGCCAGAGCCCTGGCATTTAAGTTATCGACCAATCGCAAGCGTATTTCAATCTATGTTAGATGTATCAATACTTGCGAATTGTATTGCCAGCGCAGAGATAGAACTGCGCGATACGGTATTGGCTCATATCGAAGAAATTTTTCAGCGTTTTGTGATCAACGTTAACGAGGAATAGTCATGCTCGTTGTGTTTGATTGCGATGGTGTGCTGGTTGATAGTGAGCATTTGGCGGCCGAGGTGTTTGCAGATGTGCTCGCTTCAATAGGTGTAACTATGTGTGCGAATGCATGCTTTAAGCAGTTTAAAGGCTGGAGTTTGGCTGCATGCTTTGTTTGGATAGAGCAGCGTTATTCGTTGCAGTTGCCGGATGATTTTCTGGACATATTAAACACCGCTACTCGCCAGCGCTTTAATCGGGATTTGCAGGCGGTTAAGTACGTTGAGCGTGTTTTAGACTTTCTCAATGACAGGTCTATACCGTTTTGCGTGGCTTCAAATGGCAGTCAGCAAAAAATGGATCTCTCGCTGAGCTCCACTGGTTTAGCGCCTTATTTCCCAATTGAAAAACGTTTTTCTGCGCATGATGTAACTGCGGGAAAGCCAGCTCCTGATGTTTTTTTAAAAGCGGCTGAAACCGAGGGTGTAAGGCCGTCTTTTTGTTGGGTCGTAGAGGATTCGCTTGCGGGTTGTACAGCCGCGCAAGCGGCTGGTATGAACTTAATCTATTTTAATGCGGCGGGTGAGTTGGATTCGGATATTTCAGCAACGAATCCAATTGCCGTCTGCAGTACGATGCAGTGCTTGCTCGATTTTTTTTCGACGTCATGTCCGGAAAACAGCACCTATAATTAAGGGCATGTGGAGGTTATCTCTATGTCTAACGAAACATTTAATTTGGTTTTCAGGGGCGAGTTGGTACGTGGCTGTGATCCTGAGCAATCCAAACGTAATCTCGGTCAGTTGTTTAAGATTTCCGGTGAGCAGGTTGAAAGTCTTTTTTCCGGAGAGGCAGTTGTACTCAAGAAAAATTTAGATTTCGCCACCGCGAACAAATACCGTGTTGCAATAAAAAAAGCGGGATGTCGTGTCGATTTGGTTGAAACTCAACAGGCTCAAGCGCCTAAACCAAAAGAGAAGGCTGTGTTTACCGCCTCGGACCTTTCGTCATCTGAAACTGCAGATCGCCAAAGCCGAGAACAGATGCCTGTTTCCGAACATCAAGCATCGGTGCGCGACAGTGAGAAAGAAAATAGAAAAAGCGAGGAAATAGAAGCGCCTGATTATGGTTTGGCGCCTGCGGGAGCGGACGTCTTGACGGAAAGCGAGAAGGCTGTCGAAACGTTGGTGGACATTGATGTCGCTAATTTATCTGTTAAGGATATGCAGGGAGATTTGCTCGAAGCAAGTGAAAAAAAAACCTTCGTTGCACGCGATCTCGCCCCAGAGGGTGTGTCGTTGGCGCCAGCGGGTGGCGATTTACTTCAGGAAGCGGAGCGTGAAAAAATTGTGGCTATTGATATTGATGTGAGTGATTTAAGTCTCGCTGATGTCGGTGCAGACTTGGGGCAAGAAAAAGGCGATGAACGCGAGCTTGTAATACCAGACACAAGTGGCCTGAGCTTGGTGCCCGACAACACAAACTAAACCTATGTTGTTTAAGTCGTGTATGAGGCATGGATTGGGTGCTTATATAGAGACACGCAGTAAATACCTGCAAACAGGCCCCGCCCATAATCACAGATAAGGGGCGTTACGCGGAGCGAAGCAGTGCTTCCTTTACCCGTTTCACCCATGCAGACTCTGCACCAGCATCCTGACAACCGCTCCTGCGTTGTTCTAACACCTGCGATCCATGGTGGCGCCTGCTGGTGAAGGTCTCTAAATAAGCACCCAATCCTTGTTTCTTCGTACTAACGGGATAGCAAAGTTATTAAATTAGTATTAACAAAGCTTAAAACCGTGGTTGTTCCGGCTCTGCCTTATAGTTCTCGATTGAGTCCAGGATTTCTTTCTTCGCGCCTGCGGCGTCAGTCCAACCTTCAATCTTGACCCATTTACCCTTCTCCAGGTCTTTATAGTGCTCAAAGAAATGGCATATCTGTGCGAGCTTAATTTCGGGTATGTCCGAAGTTTCGTTGACGTTGTCGTAGTAAGTGGTAATTTTGCTCACAGGAACGGCCAGTATCTTGGCATCTTCACCGGATTCGTCGGTCATTTTTAACATACCGACGGGGCGGCAGCGCACTACAGATCCTGGAAGAAGTGGCATGTTCATATAAACAAGCACGTCAGCGGGATCGCCATCACCGCAGAGCGTGTGCGGAACATAGCCGTAGTTGCAGGGGTAGCGCATAGACGTACCGAGCACGCGATCGACAAAAATTGCTCCAGATTCTTTATCGATTTCGTATTTTATGGGCTCACCGCCCATAGGGATTTCAATAATAACGTTGACTTCATCGGGGACATTCTTGCCTGTTGGAACCAGGTGAAGGCTCATGCATTCTTCCTTCTATTCAAAGTGAGTTACAAAATGAAACACAAGTTTCATTTGGTGAGGATAAAAAGTGCGCAGAATTGTAACACATCAACTGTTGTGAACAATTGCGCGGTGGTCATACATTTTCAGTATTACGCGACTAGCCTAGAATGCTACGGGCTTGACAATAGACGGCAACGAATTTCCCCGCCGTTACAATAATGCTTAATATCCTATAAAGGGGGATCGATGGATATCACTTTTCTGCCGCCAATTTTTGGTGCGGCTGGTCTTTTTATCGCTTTTATTATTTATCTCCAAATTAACCGGCTCTCGGGCGGCGAGGGAAAAATTGCCGAAATAGCCAATGAGATTCACCGCGGTGCGATGGTATTTATGCGTAGGGAATACTCGATTTTGGCGATATTCGCGCTGGTTGTCACAGTACTTCTATTTGTCGGATTTAAAACGTGGCAAACGCCTCTGGCCTTCGTTGTCGGTGCACTGTGTTCTGCGACTGCAGGCTATGTAGGCATGTTTTCGGCAACTAAAGCCAATGTTCGCACAACGATCGCCGCAAATTCGCAAGGTGCGGCTAGCGCACTGAGCGTAGCGTTCTCAGGCGGGTCCATTATGGGGTTATGTGTCGCATCAATGGGCCTGCTCGGCTTGGGTTTTCTGTACTTACTCTTTGGCAGCGATCCCCATCATGCAGAGGCGATTCACGGTTTTGGTATGGGGGCTTCGTCTGTCGCGTTGTTTTCACGTGTAGGTGGCGGTATTTTTACCAAGAGCGCCGATGTTGGCGCCGACCTGGTTGGTAAAGTTGAGGCGGGAATTCCGGAGGACGATCCGCGCAATCCGGGCGTTATTGCTGATAATGTCGGCGACAACGTCGGCGACGTGGCGGGCATGGGGTCAGATATTTTTGAAAGCTACTGTGGGTCGATGATCGCATCCATCGCCATCGCATCAACTTTGGGTTTGGCAACGGTTACCCAATTGGCTAGCGATAAGGGTACATTGATGTTTGTGCCGCTTGCGTTGCCGTCACTTGGTTTGGTCTGTTCGGTATTGGGTATCGCGCTCGTGCGTTTAATGTCTTCCAGGTCGCCAGAAGTGGCGCTGCGCATAGGGACGATCGGCTCTACAGTTTTGTTTATTGTCGCAGCATATATTTTGCTATCGGCTATGTCAGTGGCGACTTCCGTCTGGCTTTGCGTGGTAAGTGGTGCTATCGGCGGGATTATTATTGGTCTCGTAACCGAGTATTACACTGGTTCCAAGCCTGTTCAAAAGATTGCCAAAGACGGCGAGACGGGTCCGGCAACCGTGATTATTTCGGGTCTTGCCACGGGTATGGAATCGGTCGTGATTCCCGTCATTACCATAGCGGGGATTATTTTCTTTGCGAGTTGGTTTTTACCTGAAGGTGCCGGTGTTCTGGGCGTAGGGCTCGGCGCAGTGGGTATGCTGTCGACCGTTGGTATTACGATGGCCATCGACGCTTACGGGCCTGTTGCTGATAACGCCGGCGGCATCGCCGAAATGGCTGAAATGGGTGAGGATACACGCAAGATCACGGACGAGTTGGATGAAGTTGGCAATACGACGGCTGCTATTGGCAAAGGTTTCGCTATTGGTGCGGCAGGTTTGGCAGCACTTGCTATCATCGCCGCCTTCGTGGAGACCGTGTCGGCATCTCATGGCGAGTTCATCCTTGATATTGGTAACCCAACGGTGCTGATGGGCATGTTTTTGGGCGCGATTTTCCCATTCTTTGTAAGTGCGTTGACCATGCGTGCTGTCGGTGATGCAGCATTTGATATGATTAAAGAGATTCGCCGGCAATTTAAGGAAATACCGGGTTTGTTAGAGGGTAACGCAAAACCGGATACAGACCGCTGCGTTGAGATTGCGACAACTGCCGCGCTGCGACGCATGGTTATGCCTGGCGTTTTGGCTGTGGCGGCCCCGGTTGTTGTTGGCTTTGGGCTCGGTGCAGAGGCGTTGGGCGGAATGCTTGGCGGTGCTTTGATTTGCTGTGTGCTGATGGCACTTATGATGGCTAATGCCGGTGGTGCCTGGGATAACGCGAAGAAGTTTGTCGAGAAGGGAAATTTTGGTGGCAAAGGCTCGGATGTTCATTCGGCCGCCGTTGTTGGAGACACTGTTGGTGATCCATTCAAGGATACCTCTGGGCCGGCGATGAACATTCTTATCAATGTCATGGCGATAGTCAGTCTGGTGATTGCGCCTCTGTTGTAGAGTGCTCGAAGAAGCCCGGTGCGTGTTAGCGCGGGCTTTTTAATCGCTGCAGCTTTAGGAAAAATCGGTTGAGGCCCAGAGGCCCTGAAGTGCAATTTTTGTTGCGTAGGTGCCGAGGCTTGGCTTTTTCTTCATGCACCTTATATATATCAGAGCGCCCCGTTGTGCGGCTGCCATCGAAGGGAAGGGGCCGACGTCGTTGCCTTCGCGCGTGTTGAAATAATAGTTGTCAGCGACATTGAAAAAACGACTGGCGCGAAAGTGCAGCTTTTCCCCTGATTCGCCACTGCGGCATTGCATAGACATTTTCTGTTCTTTTTGCCTGATTATTTGGGATTCTTCTGAGTAAATTTTGCACGAGCTAACCATCAAGGCTTCCTGGTTTGTGCAAAATTTACACAAGATCGTACTATTGTAGGTGGGGCAAAGCAAGATTTATGTGTTGTATACAAGGAATTTGTTCACGTTTTTTGTGCAGCCTTATACTTTTTTGTTTGGTATTAATGCCGGTTTGCCCAGTTGCCTTTCATTGGTATCGGTGTTTGCAGCGAGAGCGGCCGAATGGCAAACTGCGGCCGAAATCGACTGAAACCTAATAGCGGAATCCAAATTTTGGCTCAGCACGTCCATATTATTGGTATATGCGGGACTTTTATGGGCTCGCTGGCACTGCTTGCAAAAGCGGCCGGGTACCGCGTGACCGGTTGTGACGCCGGTGTCTATCCGCCAATGAGCACTCAACTTCAAAATGCCGGTATTGAGCTTATCGAGGGCTTTTCTGCGGACCAACTGTCGCTAAAACCAGATATTTATGTCGTTGGAAATGTTGTAAGTCGCGGCAACCCGCTGATGGAGGCCATCCTGGATCGCGGCTTGGCCTATATCTCGGGACCTCAGTGGTTGTCAGAAAACATTTTGCGAGATAAGTGGGTTTTGGCTGTTGCGGGAACGCATGGAAAAACGACAACGACAAGTATGCTTGCCTGGATTCTCGAATTCGCTGGGTTCGATCCTGGCTTTCTTATTGGCGGGGTGCCGCGCAATTTTGATTGCTCAGCGAGGCTGGGCCGTTCGGATTTCTTTGTTGTCGAAGCCGATGAGTACGATACCGCGTTTTTTGATAAACGTTCGAAGTTTGTCCACTATCGGCCCCGCACCCTAATTATTAATAACCTGGAATTTGATCACGCTGATATCTTTAACGATCTGGCGGCTATTCAAACGCAATTTCATCATCTTATTCGCATTGTTCCACGCGATGGGCAGGTGATTTACCCAGAACATTGTGCTGCTATTGAAGAAACACTAGCGCTTGGCTGTTGGTCTCAAAAGGCGAGGTCTGCGCTTATATCTAAGGAGTCGAACGCCCAATGGCAATATCGATACATCGATGATGCATCCAATAATGTTGTGCTGACGCTCGATGGTGAAATGCAGGCGGAAATCTGCTGGAACATGGATGGTCGTCACAATATTGAAAACGCGATCCACGCCGTTGCCGCAGCGCGGCATGTCGGCATCCAGCCCCAAGTCGCCTGCGCCGCACTCGCCGAATTCAGTGGCGTAAAACGTCGTATGGAAATTGTTGCCAGCGCTCATGGTGTGACAGTTTACGACGACTTTGCGCATCACCCGACGGCTATTGAGACGACGCTCGACGGCTTGCGCCGGCGGGTGGGTGATGAAAAAATCCTCGCAGTGATCGAACCGCGGTCGAATACCATGAAACAGGGGGTGCACAGCGCCTGCCTTCGCGCAGCCACAGCTGCTGCAGATTGGTGCTTCTGGTTTGCGAGTCAGGATTTGGCGTGGTCGCTCGAGGATAATGTTCGGCGAGAAAATGGTTCTGCGCAGGTGTACTCTGTGACAGATGATTTGATTAAAGCTGTGTTAGCGCATGCGGATGGGCAAACCCATATTGTCGTTATGAGTAATGGTGGTTTTGACGGTATGTCGGGCAGGCTGGCAAGTGCGATTGAGGCGAGATGAGTAGCGAAAAACAAGTAACGCTTGCGATTACGGGTGCTTCGGGCGCTCAATATGGTCTGCGCTTATTGGAGTGCCTGGTGGCCTCCGGCCATCGTGTTGCACTGTTAATTTCCAGCGCAGGCCGTACCGTGGTGAATACGGAAACCGATATTGATTTGCCAGAAGATGCAGAATCGCAGCTGGCTTTGCTAAGCCGTTTGTATGCAGCAGGTTCCGGACAGATTGACATACTCACCAAGGAGGATTGGTTTGCGCCGGTGGCTTCTGGCTCGGGCGCTCCTCACTCGATGGTCATTTGTCCTGCAAGTGGTGGCACGTTGTCGGCGATTGCAACGGGTGCGAGCAACAACTTGATTGAGCGCGCCGCTGATGTGGTGATTAAGGAAAGGCGTAAACTGATAGTTGTTCCCCGAGAAACACCGGTATCGACAATTCATTTACAGAATATGCTCACTTTAAGCAAGATGGGTGTTGTTGTGTTACCGGCGAGTCCGGGTTTCTATCATCAGCCGCAAGGGCTTTCCGATTTGGTAAATTTCGTTGTCGCCCGCATTTTAGACCAGCTCGGGATTGATCAGGCCCTGGTAAAGCGCTGGGGCAGCAGTTAATAGATAAACAGTGTAAATACCATCACTGCGCAAAATAACAGCAATACTATTGCGGCCAGTACGATAGGGATGCCTTTTTTAAACCAGTGCTTTTTGTAAAGGTCTATTTGGGTACGGTTACCGGGTGATGTAGATCGGGTGGCCCAGAGTTTTTCCTGGGGTTCCTCGTCGCTGAGTACTTCATTAGAAATGACTTTGAGTGTTTGTGTTGCTGCTCGGGGCAAGGCGATTCCCGGCCCAAAGACTTTGAAGCTGTAGACATCGAGTCGAAGTCGGTCCCCTGCGCGTAAACGCGAGGAGCGGACTTTTGTATCATTGACGAATGTTCCGTTAGAAGAGCCGAGGTCATGGATTTGCAGGTCCCCACCTTGAACTCTGATTTCTGCATGCTGGCGGCTCAAATGGGTTCCCGGAATGACAATATCGCAATCGCTTGAGCGGCCCAGCACAATGTTGTTTTTATCGGCACTGGTTTCCAGCGGAAACTCTTGCCCAGATAACCAGCTGGAGTCTGCAATAAGCGACCACGGCGTTGAGCTTTCAGAGTCGATAAACGGATCAATGATTTCGAGAGTGGTTTCGCCTATCCGAATCTTATCTCCGCAGGCAATGTTCTTTTTTGATATGCGGGTATCGTTAACGAAGGTGCCTTGCTCACTGCCGAGATCTTTCAGTACAAAGGTTTCACCGCGCTGAATAATGCGCGCATGCGTGCCCGCTACATTGGGTTCTTCGAGGGTAAGGTGGTTTGATTTTGCACTGCCGATAGTGAAATTTTTTTCCATCGCCCAAAATGGCGGTTGGCGATTATCGCTGAAGCGAATTTTTAACATCGCTTTTTAATTCTCCATGAGGCTAGTTTTCGCGCGGCTGCAACACAGTATTGTAGCTTTTGATACAAAATAGCGCTGCGTCAGTTTTGCCAGATCGGTTAGAATGCGGCCGCGCTACACGATATACACGGAGTGAAACCTTTCCACATATGAATCGTTTTTTTAGGCTCTACCTGCGGACAGTCACTGATTATCCCCGAACTGTGCTGTTTTTTCTATTATTGCTTTTGGTCGGATTGGCGATTGGTTTGCCGCGATTTAAGCTCGATGCCTCAGCGGAATCGCTGACGCTTGAGAGTGATACCGACCTCGACTTCTATCGCGAAATGTCCAAACGTTATGATAGCGGTGATTTCCTCGTCGTCACGTTCAAGCCCCATGAAGAGCTTTTTTCTGAGTCCTCGCTCACAGTTTTAGCGTCACTCAAAGCGGAGCTTGCCGATGTTGATGGCGTGGAAAGCGTTAACAGTATTTTAGATGTGCCCCTGCTCTACAGTCCCAAACAGAGCCTCGCTGAAATGTCGCGCAGTCCGCGAACGCTGCTTACCGACGACATGGATTGGCAGATGGCGAGGCAGGAATTTTGGGACAGCCCAATATACAAAAACCTCATTTTAGGGCCAGATGGACAAACCACTGCGTTGCAGCTGAATCTAAACATTGACGAGACATATCTCAATCTCGTCGGTGAGCGCGACGGTTTGCGACAAAAACAGCGCGAAACGGGCTTGACCGAACAGGAGAGCCAGCGGCTTGCTGCCGTTACGCAGGAATTTCGCGAGTACCGCACATTTGCGGAAGCGCGCGCGCGCACCCGGGTTGAGCAGGTGCGTGATATTGTTGGGCGCTACCAAACATCAGCGGAGATATTTGTCGGCGGTGTCACGATGATTGCCGCCGATATGATCGCGTTTATTCAAAGTGACCTGGTCGTTTTTGGTATCGCGGTTGTGCTGTTTATGATCGCTGTTCTCGCAATCATTTTTCGCAATCTGAAATTTGTTGTGATACCTATGGCGTGTTGTTTGACTGCGGTTGTGATGATGCTCGGTTATGTCAGTTGGTTGGATTGGCGCCTGACAGTCATTTCCTCGAATTTCGTTGCATTATTGTTGATTATTTCCCTGTCCATCATTATTCATTTAATTGTTCGGTTTAGAGAATACGAAAATAAAAACCCTGATTGGTCCAAGCAAGAACTTGTCACGGCCACAGTGAAATTTATGTGGCGACCGTGTTTTTATACAGCAATCACCACAATAGTCGCGTTTGTATCCCTGGTTGTGAGCGATATTCGACCGGTGATCGACTTTGGTTGGATGATGACGATAGGCTTGGTTGTCGCGTTAAGTCTGGCTTTTCTTATTTTACCCTCAGCTTTAATACTGTTGCCGAGGTCGAACGGGGTGAGCGAAGAAAAAATAAAACAGACAAAACCTCTGACAGCGTATTTTTCCTATTTTGTCGAGAAGAGTGGCAGCGTTATTCTTATTGCCGCGGGGCTTATCTTTGTTGCCAGTGCTTGGGGCATTAGCCTGCTCAAGGTCGAAAACCGTTTTGTCGATTACTTTCATGAGTCGACGGAAATTAACCGGGGTTTAACGGTTATTGATAACAGTTTGGGGGGCACGATTTCGCTCGATATTGTTATCGATTCAAATCGTGAAGGCGTGAGCGATAATCTTGAAGAATTTGATTCAGGTGATCCCTTTGCAGAAGAAAGTGGTTTTGAAGACTTCGATGGGTTTGGCGAGGGCTTTGATGATGGTTTTGGCATTGATGAGTTCAATGGTTTCGCCGAGGAAGATCCATTTTCTGAAGCGAAAGACAACGTGACAAGTTATTGGATGACGCTCGGTGGCTTGCGCAAAATAGAATGGCTGCACGATTATTTGGAGTCTCTACCCGAAGTCGGCAAGGTGCAGTCACTTGCAACTTTGTACAAAGTTGGTTTAGACATAAATGGCAGTCTAAATGATTTTGAGTTGGCGCTTATGCAAAAAGCGCTTTCTCCCGACGTGCGCAACGTACTGATTTCTCCCTACCTCTCGCCAGATGGTGTGCAAACGCGCATAACCATGCGCGTTATTGATACCTATCCTGGCCTGGAGAGAGCTGAACTGGTTCAACGCATCAATAAGCATATTAATGCGTCCGATGTGCTCAGTGGTGAAAGCACACATTTTACCGGCTTGTTAGTGCTTTATAACAATATGCTACAGAGCTTGTTTAGCTCGCAAATACTCACACTTGGTGTTGTGTTTGTGGCCATTTATTTGATGCTTGCCGTGTTATTTAAATCTGTCTTTGTTGCGACAATTGCAATTATTCCCAACATTCTTGCCGCTTTGACCGTGCTCGGCACAATGGGTTTACTCGGTATCCCACTCGACATGATGACAATTACCGTCGCAGCAATTACCGTAGGTATTGGGGTGGATCATACGATCCACTATATTCATCGCTTTAAAGCGGAACTCGCGAGTGATGGTGGTGACTATATTGCAGCGATGCACCGGTCGCACGCATCGATAGGTCGTGCGATGTACTACACTGCCGTTATTATTATTTTCGGTTTTGGCATTATGGTGCTGTCGCGATTTATTCCGACGATATATTTTGGCTTATTGACCGGCTTCGCTATGTTTGCGTCGCTTTTGGGGTCGCTGCTGCTGTTGCCAAAATTAGTTGTGACAATCAAACCTTTGGGAAAGTGAGCAATACTTTTTTCATTTTTTGGTTTTATCTGAAAACTTTTAAAACGAATATATCTTGGTGATAGCGATGACCTCGGATGTTTGGGCTCGACGTTTTCTTGTTACAGGTGGTACCGGTTTAATTGGCTCTGTGATATTGGAAAGGATCAGCGATGCCGGCGGCAGTGCGCTGGTATTGTCGCGCACTGCGGAGAGCAAAAAGGCGAGCCCAAAAGCACGCATCGCCTATGTGGGCACTTTGAGCAGTATCTCGCTCGATACTAAGTTTGATGTTGTAATTAATCTCGCTGGAGAATCCATTGCCGGTAAAAAATGGACAGTTGAGCAAAAGCAAAATTTGCTCGACAGCCGTGTTGAAACTACTCGCCGTCTAATAGATTTTTTGCAAAGGCTTCAACACAAGCCTTCTTACTTTTTTTCTGCTTCTGCTATTGGTTATTATGGTGATCACGCCGCTGAGGTCATTGACGAAAATACCGCGCGCCGGGCCTGCTTTTCATCAGATCTTTGTTGTCAGTGGGAGCAGGAGGCGCAGCGTGCTCAACAACTTGGCATCCCGGTGGGTATTGGGCGCTTTGGTGTGGTCTTTAGCCAAAACGGTGGTTCGTGGTTAGAGTTTGCCAAACCACTAACATATAAGCTTTCCACCGTATTTGGTTCGGGAGAGCAATGGTTTTCTTGGGTGCACATTAATGATGTTGTTGCAGCGATAAAATTTTTAATTGCGTGTGGGCAGGCACAGACCTTGAATATCGTTGCCCCAAGTCCGGTAAAAAATAAAGATCTGGCAAAAGTATTGAAAAAAGAATCTGGCGCTCTGCTGCTCGCACCTGTACCGAAATTTGTTTTACAGTGTGCATTAGGTGAGATGGCTGACGAATTGTTGTTTGTCAGTCAGCGGGTATCGTCCAATGCGCTGCAAGCACTGGGTTTTGAATTCCGCTACCCCGATTTAGGTCCATGTGTAAAGCACTTGCTTAATGGTTGAGCAGCATAGAAAACAACTTAAGAAATATTACTGCAAAACAATTAAGCAGTTTTGGTCAGATTAGTTTTCTTTTAGGTATTTTTTTAGTACGGAACTAAGAAACCCACATACGAGAAAACCAACGAGTGCGCCCACGACATTGGCAACAACGTCAATGAGTTCAGGTGTTCTATTGTCAGTCATGCCCTGGGCCAATTCGACGATTAAGGAAAATGGAATAACAAATAGAAAGGGGCCCATCGCCGAGTACCTGCCACCAGACGCTACCCACGCGGACGCCATTAATATCGCATTACCCAGCGCGTGTAGAAAAAAATCAGAAAATCCGGCCTGCCCGATTTGCGGGTTGGGCATTAACAATAGTGTTGTATAAATAATAATCGCGAAAACAAACTGACCTATGCGCAGATAAGTCAGTAGCTTGCTGGACATTATTTGCTCGTAATAATTCATGGAATGCGAGTGCCTTATATCGATGTATGCTTGTATGAAAAGCTTCCCAGGTCAAAGTCCTAACGAGCACCAGGGATTTGGATGAGAAACGCCGCTCCCCCTGCCGCGCTTCGTTCGATTGTCAGGGCGCCATTGTAACTGCTTAGAATATCCACCGCTATCGCCAAGCCGATTCCCTGGCCAATTTTCCCCGTATCTGCTCTTGCTCCCCGGCTCAAAATCGACTTAGATAATTCATTGGCAATACCGGGTCCGTCATCTTCGATGCTAACAACAATATCGTCAGCATTTGCCGTGGCGACAATTACAACTTCAGAATTACCGTATTTGCAGGCGTTCTCAATAATATTACCGAGGACTTCCATCAGATCGTCCTCTTCCACCTGGCATTGGATTTCAGTATCGATCTCTACATTAAACTGAAGCTGCTTATCCGCATAAACTTTGTTAAGCGCCTGACAGAGTCGCTTAACGACGGGCTGCAACTTTGTTTCGACGCCAAATACAGTTTTTACCTCGGCGTTAGCGCGCGCGAGTTGGTGCGAGATAATTGTCGACATGCGCTCTATTTGTTCGTCAACCTGCTTATCTTTGCCTTGATCGTCAATGAGTGAACGAATAACCGCAAGCGGTGTTTTTAAGCTGTGTGCCAGATCAGAAAGCGAATTTTTATAGCGGTTACGCTGGTGGGCTTCACTTTCAAGTAGTGTATTCAGGCTTTCAGTAATAGGCAGAATTTCTTCGGGGTAACGGCTGCTGAGCTGGGAAATACGGCCCTGCTCAACCAATTTGATCTCATCGGCTACTTGACGCATTGGACGCAGGCCCCAGCGAACGATTGCCACTTGAATAGCGAGAAGCAAAAACGCCATGCCCCCCAGCCAAAGCGCAAGTGTGCGTCGATAACCACCAATTTCGTTGCGCTTGGCGAGTTGGGAGTGGATGACTTCGAAACAAAAATAGAACTCTTGTTCATCAAATTCCCACAACGTGCCGAAGCGCAAGTACCGATGTGGGTGGCGGTTCAAGTGAGATTCAAAATCGGCGCTATTGCCGGCTCGAGGGCAATTGGCGCTATCCTCAAGCACAAACTGCGTGGCTTCCAACGACTTGGATTGCCAGACAAGGTGTTGCTTGTCGCTTAGAACGCGGGCATAGAGGCCAGATTCCGGCATTTCAAAACGCGGATTAGCCATCATCGCCGGCAGTTGCATCAACTCGCCATCAAATTCGGCCACCGCGATCAGGGCATAAATCTGCGCAAATAGCGCATCTTTCTCCGCGGCGTCCAGGCTGGTCACATAAGATCGATGTAAAACCAGCGCACTAAAGCCCATGAGTATAGGTAATAGCAATGCGGATGCGAGCCAAAACCGGCGGATGAGGGACGGGGAGTAAGGCATTAGCTATCGGGTGAAAAACGGTAGCCCCGCCCGCGAACTGTTTTAATCAGATCGAGCGGTGCGAGTTTTTTGCGCAAGCGGCCGATAAACACTTCGATAACATTGCTGTCGCGCTCGTAATCCTGGTGATAAAGATGCTCGGTGAGTTCGCTTTTGGAGATCGCTGAATCGCGATGTAAGGCCAGGTATTCGAGCGTATTGAATTCAAAACTTGTCAGCACGAGCTCCTCACCGTTGACAAAAACCTGTTTCGAGGATGTGTCGATAACGAGTTGGCCAAAGTCCATTTTGGGGCTGGCATGTCCTGCTGAACGTCTAATAAGCGCATTCGCCCGGGCTTTTAACTCCTCTTCGTGAAACGGTTTGACGAGGTAGTCATCGGCGCCCGATTCCAGGCCTTTAACTTTGTCCTGCCAGTCACCGCGCGCAGTTAATATTAACACCGGGCAGTTTTTGCCGGCTTCGCGCATTTCTTGAATAATGCTGATGCCGTCACGGCCGGGCAGACCGACATCAATAATGGCGAGATCGTAGTCGTATTCCAGTGCGTAATAAGCGCCATCAGTGCCATTTGATGCACAGTCCACGACAAATCTCTGCTCCAGGAAAACATCTTTTATCTGTGTTTGAATTGACAGTTCGTCTTCGACAATGAGTAGGCGCATATCGGGTTTTAACCTCGTACGGTGACCATTTTTACTCTGCCGCCCTTTTGTAGGAGTTTAATCCTGAATACCGTTTTCCCGTTTTCTGATTGAACCTTTTCCACGCTCAATACTTTGCCGCCGTGCAGGGTTTTTGCCCTGGCGGCCGCTTCGCTCTTGGACATTTCGGCTGCGCTTGGGGCCGCAACGAACAACTGCGATGCAAGCAGGGCGGCGATAATTAAACAACGGCGTTGGCGATTGAACATTGCAGAGAAAACCTTGTATACACAATGCGGCTATTCTACGCCAACTGGTGCGAACGAGTAAGCGCTTCAGTTGGCGTTGCTTTGGTGTTGGTAGGGCCGGCCTGTTAAGACTAATTTGATCATCACGGCTGGAGACCAAATTAGTGTCAACAGGCCCTAAGTGCTAAAGCGGGCGAACGTTAACTGCGACGCGCAGCTTCTCGCCGGGATGCTCCTGCATAAATGTTTGGTAGCTCTTATTAAAGTACCTGTACGTCACGTTGTAGCCACTTAGCACCTGCTCGATCTCGACCCGTTCGTTGACTTCGCAGCGCTCGACATCGCGATAACGGACTTCGTTACTGTGGTCGCGCGTTCGGTGCTGTTTCTGAATGTCTCGGGCGATAGATATGCCCAAAATTGAGCCGACTACGGCGCCTATTTTTTTGTTGTCTCCGCCTTTCCCTACTTCGTTACCGATAACCCCACCGAGAATGCCGCCTATCAGTGTTGGCGTTGCTGAATGCGCGTTTGATTGGGGCGAGATTTCTCTTACGGTTTCGGTCCAGCAGGTTTCCTCGGGAATACTGTGCCTTACCGTTTCATATATGGGTTCGACCTTGGTAACACGTGCGTAATCGGTTGATCGATGCGGTCCCGCCTGCGCAGACAGACCGATTAAGCCACTAGCGGCGATTAAGAGTAAAACGGCGTTTTTCATAACACTCTCCAAATTTCTTGAATCAACAGGCTCTAGCCTAATTGCGGCTAAGTGAACGTAGTCTGAATGACCAAAAATACGCGTTGTGAGATTGCTTTGACTTCAGAGTTTAGGTACAAAGTGCATCCTGGATGGCCTGGGGCTTAGAGATCGAAGTCTTGCGTGCCAATTTTTCGTTTTGGGGACAACGTTGAAAATAAATAGAAAAAAACTGCGCCTGTATGGACTCGCTTTGCCTGCATTTTTGATGGTGAGCGCTTGCAGTCTCACTCATAAAAAGCTCGACGAAACACTTGCGGCTGTGCGGGTGGTCGAAGCTTCTGCGGAGCATACTCAGACCGCTGTCGATGAGCATCAGATATCACTTGAAAAATTTGCCGAGCAGCAGCAACAGATTGTGCAGCAACTTGAACAAGTTCAACAAAGCCTCACTGTGCTTGAAGACAATAAAAAGCCGCCTGGCCAGATAGAAAAAAAAGCATCAACCTCGCAGGCCTCGCCGCGGCAATATCTGGCGAATACGGACGAGGGAAAACTCACACTTGGCCGTATCGAATGGCTGTGGGTACCCGAGATAGACCGTTACTTTGCGGTACTGCTCGACACGGCGCTAGATCTTTCCGTTCTTTATGCAGATAACATTCAACCCTTCGAGCGCGACGGTAAAAAATGGTTGCGTTTCGATATTGAGCGCAATGGTTGGCGCAGTTCAATTGATACACCAGTTTTACGACAGGACAAAATTACCTATTTAGGTAATGTCAGGCCCGTGCGCGGTACGGTTGTATCCCTCCCCGTTCAGTTAGCCAGCTTTTCTGACGCAATAGAATTTATTGTGGTTGAGAAAAAGAAAAGTTATCCACAAATTATCATGGGAAAAAACTTTCTCACCGACGTAGCTAAAGTTGATGTATCGCTGAAATATACTATGAAGAAAGCGCCTTCATTTGTTCAACTTGAACGAGCAGCTGAAAACACTTTTAGAAAGCAGCAGGCCGATAGCGTCGATTCCTCTGAAAATGACGCTCAGGCCGCACCATGAACCACAGTAAAACACCGTTCGTTATTTTAATTTTTTTACTTGTATTTGCGGGGCTGGCACTTAGCTGGCATCGCCATATTACCTACAATGTTCCGTGGTTGCCCGGTGAACAACAACAAGTGTGGTCAGTTGAAGCGCGTATTGAGTTTGTTGGGGAAAATACTCCGGCGATTGTGTCTTTAGCTGTTCCGGAAACTCAAACCGGTTTCGAGCGTATTTCTGAGTACACGGCGAGCCCTGGTTATGGTTTGGAGTTTGTCGAGCGCGGAGGTGTCCGTCGGGCGGAATGGTCGGTACGTTTGGCTCAGGGCAAGCAAGTGTTGTATTACCGCGCCGAATACGCTGCAAAAAAAATGCTTCAAGTGAAGCAGGCGAGTGCGCAAATAGTTGAAAGTAAATTACTGCGCGGTTCCGGGCCGCATATCACTGTGGCGCGCACCCTGCTCGAAAGTGCAAAAAAAAAATCTGCGGATGAATTTACGCTGACGCGCGAACTCATTCGGGAGTTTAACAATCAGATAGAGGGTGTATTTCTCCTTGAGCAACACGCGAGTCGTGAAGCCTGGTTGGTCGCACTTTTACAGCAGGTGGGCGTCGCTTCGCGAAGGGTTTCTGTTTTGGAGCTTGAGGACGGACGGCGCCGGTCACAATTGCTTGATTATCTGCAGGTATTTAGCGGTGATGACTACGTATTATTCGATCCGTTCACCGGCGAGCGCAACGCAGAGTCTCCGGTGTTAATGTGGGAATATCACTCACAGCCTGCGCTCGATGTTCTGGGTGGCCGCAATTCACGTTTGTCTTTTTCCGTGATTGAACAAAAGATGCCGGTTGGTGATTTAGTCGTGAGACAACGCGAAATGCAATCTAATTTGTTGGATTTTTCGATTCATACACTGCCACTTTCCGAGCAGGCCCTGTTCAAGGGCATTTTATTAATTCCTATTGGTGTTTTGGTGGTTTGTTTATTGCGCATTCTTATCGGTATTCGTACCGCGGGAACGTTTATGCCGGTGTTGATCGCCATTTCATTTATTCAGACCAGTTTGGTGACCGGGCTTGTTGGCTTTGTGTTGATCGTTGGCACGGGATTATTGATTCGGGGATATTTATCGCAACTTAATTTATTATTGGTTGCGCGCATATCCGCTGTCATTATCTCGGTCATTATTTTGATCGCACTGCTTGCTGTATTGTCCTATCAGCTCGGGTTGAGCGAGGGGCTCAAAATTAGTTTTTTCCCTATGATTATTTTGAGCTGGACAATTGAGCGTATGTCGATTCTTTGGGAAGAAGAGGGTGGTCAGGAAGTGCTGGCGCAAGTAGGCGGTTCGCTGTTTGTTGCAGTCATTACTTATGCCTTGATGATGAATGAATACGTGCAGCACCTGACGTTTAACTTCCTCGGTTTGCAGTTGGTTATCATGGCTATTGTTTTGATTCTAGGTACTTACACTGGCTATCGTTTATTTGAGCTTCAACGCTTTTACGCGATGATTAAAAAATAATGTTTGCCGCGCTTCCCTTGCTCGATCCATTCAGCGTATTCCGGCGCTATAAAGATATGCGTTCGCTCGGTTTGCTCGGTATGAATCAGCGTAATCACAAATATATCGCGCGCTACAACGCGCGTTCACTTTTTCCAATTGTCGATAACAAGCTCCATACAAAAGAGCTGGCGTTGGAATACCGGCTCACAACGCCGGATTTACTCGGTGTCATTGATAACCAACATGATGCGTCCTTGTTGGATCGGTTCATCTGCGATAAAGAAGGTTTTTGTATTAAGCCTGCCAAAGGTTCTGGAGGTAAAGGCATACTTGTTATTAAGGCGTGCGAGCAGGGCCGCTATCAAAAGACCAATGGTGATTGGTTGGAGCTGGCCGCCGTACAGCGGCATGTATCCAATATTCTTGCAGGACTATTTTCGCTCGGCGGTGCGACAGATGTAGCGATGATTGAGACGCTGCTTGTTCCCAGCCATGCGCTGGCAAAGTATTCACATCACGGTGTGCCCGATATCCGCGTGATCGTTTTTCGTGGCATCCCTGTGATGGCGATGATGCGTCTGGCGTGCACCGAGTCTCACGGCAAAGCAAATCTGCACCAGGGTGCGATTGGTGTCGGCCTCAATATAGCGACGGGTCGAGCCATTAACGCCGTACAAAGAGACCGTTGCATTGAACGGCATCCCGACACCGGGGTTTTGCTTTCAGAGCTACAGGTCCCGCGCTGGCACGAGCTATTGCGCCTGGCCTGTTCGTGTCACGAAATTTGTGGCCTGGGGTATCTGGGTGTCGATCTTGTGATTGATGAGCGGGAGGGACCGGCCCTGCTCGAGCTCAATGCACGTCCGGGACTTTCCATCCAAATTGCTAACAATGCCGGTTTACTGCCGCGCCTGCGCCAGATAGAGGCGATCAAAAAACCCGAATTGTGGACGGTGGACAAAAAAATCGAATTTGCTCTGGCGCATTTCTCGCGCTAAACCGATGATCTCTGCATTTACCCAATTGCTCTCCAGCACGCTATAATCGGCATCTTTTCCCACAAAGGCACAAATTTCCGCAAGTTATGGATGTAGAAGCATATGTAAGGCAATTGGGGCAGCAGGCGCGCGCGGCCTCACGAAAGATGATGGCGGCCTCCACCGCTGACAAAGACAAGGCTCTGCGCGAGATTGCTGTTGCCATCGACGCTCAACGTCAGGTTATTCAGGCTGAGAACGCTCGCGATTTGGAAGCTGGGCGCGCAAGTGGTTTGGATACGGCGCTGCTGGATCGTCTCGAGTTAAACATGTCGCGTATTGACGGCATGATTGAAGGTTTGCACCAGGTTGCCAGTCTGCCAGATCCTTGCGGCGAAATTACCGAGCTAAATTACCGCCCTTCCGGCATTCAAGTGGGCAAGAAGCGTGTGCCTCTGGGGGTTATCGGCATTATCTACGAGTCGCGTCCGAACGTAACGATTGATGCAGCGAGCCTCTGTTTAAAGGCGGGTAATGCGAGTATTTTGCGCGGCGGTAAAGAGGCATTGCATTCGAATCAGGCCATTGCCAAATGCGTTCAGGCTGGTCTGGCTCGCGCCGGTCTTCCCGAGCACGCTGTGCAAGTGGTTGAAACGACAGATCGTGCTGTTGTCGGCGCGTTAATTACGATGCCGGAATATGTCGATGTCATTGTGCCGCGCGGCGGCAAGGGGCTGATCGAGCGTATCAGCAATGACGCAAAGGTGAGCGTTATTAAACACCTCGACGGCATTTGTCACGTTTATATTGATGCAAACGCAGATTTGGATAAGGCCTACAATATTGCATTAAACAGCAAGACTCACCGCTACGGGGTCTGTAATGCGATGGAGACACTGCTCGTCCATGAAGGTGTGGCTGCAGCAATTTTGCCCCGCTTGGCAGAGGCTTACAGCGCCGAAGGCGTCGAATTGCGAGGCAGTGCCGAGGCGCTTAAATTGCTGCCGAATATTCAAAAGGCCAGTGAAGAAGATTGGGACACCGAATATTTGGCGCCGATCCTGGCAGTAAAAGTTGTCACGAGTTTTGACGAAGCCCTAGCACATATCAACCGGCACAGTTCACAGCACACGGATTCGATTGTAACCGAAAATTTTAGCCTGGCGCGGCGCTTTATTGCCGAGATTGATTCGGCGTCGGTGATGATCAATGCATCTACACGCTTTGCCGACGGTTTTGAATATGGTTTGGGTGCAGAGATCGGCATTTCGACCGATAAAATTCACGCGCGCGGTCCCGTTGGTCTGGAAGGTTTGACATCCCAAAAATGGGTGGTTTTTGGCGATGGACACATTCGCCAATAGGCATGCGCTTTTTTACGGCTTTAAACACGTATTTTTAGCCGCTTTCTTGGAACGACGCCTTTTAACAGGTTTTAATACACTTATAGAGATAAATCAATAAAACATATGTCTAAATCCTTACAAGCCATTGTCGAAGATGCGCTCGATGATTTAAAAGCAAAGGACGTGACTGTTCTTGATGTCAAAGAGCTTACCGATGTGATGGACACTTTAGTTATTGCAACAGGGACATCAAACCGCCACGTAAAATCGCTCGCCAATAATGTTGTCGAAGAAAGTAAGCAAAGCGGTTTTCGGTCATTGGGTGTTGAAGGCACGGAAACGGGCGAGTGGGTGCTCGTCGATTTCGGTGAAATGGTGGTCCATCTTATGTTGCAGGCAACGAGAGATTTCTACGAGCTCGAAAAACTTTGGTCGCTCGAACCCGCGTCGCGCAAGTCTGATGAAGAATCTTCCTGATCGGACTGGCGCAGCGCTGGCCTCGAAAACACAACTTCTTGTCTAAAACCATCGCGGCCGTTTTATAGAATGAAAACGCATCTTGTCGCCGTCGGAACCAAAATGCCCACATGGGTTCAAATTGCTTACTCGGAATATGAAAAACGCCTGCCGCCAGAATGGAAGCCCAAGTGTGTTGAACTGGCGGTGGCGAAACGTGGTAAAAATGCGAATATCGGTAAGTTAATCGATGCAGAAGGAGACCAAATTATGGCCACCCTTCCCACTGCGGCTAACGTGATTGCGCTCGATGTTTCTGGACGTGCATTTAGCACTGAGGTGCTGGCGGAACATATGGCGCAATGGCAGCAAGATCCGAGACCATTATATTTTTTAATTGGCGGGCCCGATGGCCTGGCCAGTCGGTGTTTGGCAAGAGCAGATATGCGCTGGTCTCTGTCCGAACTCACCATGCCCCACCCTCTTGTTCGCATTGTTTTAATTGAGCAGCTGTATCGCGGTTGGACTATTTTGAACAACCACCCCTATCACAAATAAAATGATTCGACCTGACTTTGTAAAAGCGCGTATCAGCGGCGATCACCATCATTTCAAAGATCATCAAAATGAAATTCGAATTTTTCGTCGACGAATTGCGTTTTGCGGCCTGATGGTGCTTATTTTGCTATCCGTGATCATTGCGCGTTTTTACGATTTGCAGGTAAAAAATTTTCAAAGCTATTCTACACAGTCAGATAGAAATCGTATTCAGGTTCGCCCCGTTGCCCCAAACCGGGGTTTGTTTTTCGACGCCCGAGGAAAAATTATTGCCGATAATCGTGCGGTCTCCACGCTCACGCTTACCGTAGAAAGGGTGAAGGATCTTGAATACACCATCGCCAGGTTGGGCGAACTCGTCGAAATTACCGAGAGAGACAAGAAAAATTTTTATCGCGCGCTGAAGTGGCGCCGCCGCCCGTACGAAGCTGTTGCACTCAAATATAATCTGACCGAAGAAGAACTTGCGCGCATAGCGGTCAATGAGTTTTCTTTCGATGGTGTCGAAGTCGCAGGCCAGTTGGTACGTTACTATCCCTATGGTGATTTATTTACACACGTCGCCGGTTATGTTGGTCGAATAAATGAAGCGGAGCAAGCGGGTTTCTCCAAAGAGCAGCTGCACCAATATGCAGGCACGCAAAGTATTGGCAAAACTGGACTCGAAAAATATTATGAATCGGTGTTGCATGGAGAAGTCGGCCAGGAAAAAATTGAAACGGATGCCCGGGGCAGGGTGCTTCATGTCATCGATACAATAAATCCAGCTGCGGGAAAAAATATAGAACTCTACTTGGATGCAGAGCTGCAAATTGAGGCGCGTGACGCGATGCAGGGACGACGCGGTGCGGTCGTCGCGATCGATATTGAAACCGGTGGTGTGCTCACCTTATTAAGTTCTCCCTCCTATGATCCCAATCTTTTTGTCACAGGTATTTCGGAAAAAAATTATCGTTTGCTCAATACAAGTCGCGACCTGCCGTTATTTAACCGCGCTGTTCAAGGACAGTATCCGCCTGGCTCGACGATTAAACCCGTGCTTGGACTCGGCGCTTTACAGCACGACATTGTTACGCCGCAAACCCGCATTGTTGATCGGGGATTTTATCAGCTTGAAAACGATAATCGCCTTTATCGCGAGTGGAAGCGTGAAGGGCACGGGGATAACGTGGATTTGTATCAGGCGATTGTCGAGTCCTGCGATATTTTCTTTTACGATATTGGGCGACGCATGGGGGTTGATCGGATGCACGCCTTTGGCTCGTTTTTCGGTTTGGGTAGTCAAACCAATATTGATGTTCCAAGTGAACGCATGGGACTGTGGCCGTCGCGTGCCTGGAAAAAACGCGCGCGTGGTTTAAGTTGGTATCCCGGTAACAGCTTGAATATGAGCATCGGACAGGGCGATGTGCTTGTTACCCCCCTTCAACTTGCAGCAATGACAGCAGCTTTAGCGCGCAGGGGCGAATTTGTCGAACCTAAAATCGCAAAAAAAATTGGCGATGCTGAAACGGAAAAAGTTGTTCGCAGTGTTTATCAGGGAGACCAAGCCAATTGGGAATATATATTGCGCAGTATGCGCGACGTGGTCCATTCTTTTCGCGGAACGGCAACGAGCATAAATAAAAACCTGAATTTCACCATGGCGGGAAAAACCGGTACAGCCCAAGTGGTAAGCATTGCCCAGGATGAGGAATACGATAGCGAGGCGCTGTCAGAACGCAATCGCGACCACGCGCTATTTGTCGCTTTTGCACCTTATTCAAATCCAAAAATTGCAGTCTCGGTTGTGCTTGAAAATGGTGAAAAATCAAGTCTGGCCGGCGAAGTCGCCAAGCGGGTGATAATCGCGTATCTCGAGGCTTACGAAAGTGCACAATAAAACAGACTTTATTCGGCGGTTGCCAGACTCAGGCGCACATTTTTCCAAGAGCGAAAGCATGTTGCGGCGCGTGCATATTGACCTCATATTGTTATTGCTTTTAGTTGCGCTGACAATTTTTGGCTTGCTGGCTTTGTATAGTGCCAGTGGGGAGAGTTTGTCGATGATGAAGCGGCAATTGGTTTTTTATATCATCGCTTACTGTGCGATGTTTACCGTTGCGCAACTCGATATGAAATCTTTGATGCGCTGGTCACCGTGGTTTTATGGGATAGGCATTGTGTTGTTGATTTTGACCTATTTCTTCGGCGTTAACGCAAAGGGCGCGCAGCGCTGGTTGAGTTTGGGGTTTATTCGATTTCAACCTGCCGAAGCGCTGAAAATCGCGGTTCCGGTTGCTGTTGCGGCATATTTGTCCGTGCGTATGTTGCCACCTAAATTTGGCCAGGTTTTGCTGGGGCTGCTCATTATTGCACTGCCAGCGGTTCTTATTTTGAAACAGCCAGATCTCGGTACCTCGTTACTGATATGTACGTCCGGTTTAATTGTGCTGTTTATGGCGGGGCTGCGCTGGCGCTTTATTTTAGGCAGCCTGGTCATGCTGCTGGTGAGCCTTTGGCCGATTTGGCATTACGTGCTCGAGGACTACCAAAAGCGGCGTGTGACAACCTTGTTTAATCCCGAAGCGGATAAACTCGGTGCGGGTTGGAATGCGATTCAGGCAAAAATATCAATTGGCTCGGGTGGTTTTTCAGGGAAAGGTTGGCTGAAGGGAACCCAGTCCCAGCTTGATTTTCTGCCCGAGAGCCACACAGATTTTATCATCGCCGCGCTTGCAGAAGAATTTGGCCTGGCCGGCGTTCTCCTGCTTATTGCACTATATTTTGCTATTGTCATAAGAGGTTTGCTTATCGCGTGGCAGGCCAGCACCACTTTTAATCGATTGCTGGCGTCCAGCATTACATTGACTTTTTTTGTCTATGTATTTGTCAATATCGGCATGGTCGCAGGTTTGCTCCCGGTGGTGGGGGTGCCGCTGCCGCTGGTAAGTTTGGGTGGAACATCGCTGATAACCCTTATGCTGGGTTTCGGCATTCTGATGGCAATATCTACTGAGAGTAAAACGAAAAAGTAATGATGAAGTGTATTTTGTATTTGGTCGCGCCCGCATTTTTGCTCACGTTGAGCGCGTGCACGAGTTACACGCCGAGAGATGAAGACGGCTTGGTCAATATTATTCCCACAGCCGAAAAAGACAGGGGGCCGTCAAAGCGCATCGATGTCAGTCATGTTCCCGATGCGGTGCCCAAAGTTGAAAAGCGTACAAAGGCGGGCAATAAAAGCCCTTACAAAGTCATGGGTGTTGTCTATCGGGTGATGGAAAGCCCCGACGGTTACAAAGAAAAGGGTATGGCCTCGTGGTATGGCGTTAAGTTTCACGGAAACTCAACGTCGAACGGTGAAAAGTACGATATGTACGCGATGACGGCTGCCCACAAAACTCTGCCGATTCCATCCTATGTGCGGGTAACAAATTTGGAAAATGGACGCAGTGCGATCGTGCGTGTTAATGACCGGGGCCCGTTTGAAAAGGGTCGAATTATTGACTTGAGCTATGCCGGTGCGCAAAAGCTCGGCTATGTCGATGCAGGCACTGCAAAAGTTAAGGTCGAATATATTGATCCCAGCACTTATACACCATCAGCAAAATCGCGCCCCTCAGCACCTGCGCCTAAAACAACTTCGAAGAGTGAGGGTGTGGGAGAGCGCTTCTTGCAGGTTGGTGCATTTTCCGATCATGGTGCGGCGCAGGCCATGCAGCAAAAAACCTCGATTCTCACACGCTACCCCGTCAATGTGAATCACGCGAAACTCGCCAATAGCAGCGATATTTACCGTGTGCAAATCGGCCCGATTCCCGATGAGCTGACGCTGATTGCGCTCAAATCAGAGCTGATGAGCAAGGGGCTTCCCGAGCCCGTGCGTGTCCTCAAGTAGTTGGTCTAGTACTCACCATTTGCTGGAACCTTTGTTACAATTGCGTGATCTATAAAGTCACAAATACCATCTGTTAACTCAAGGTTTTTCCAATCTTATGCGCTCACGACACTTGTCAGTTGTTGTTCTCGGTCTATTTGCAATTGTATGTTCAATAAGCTCTCTTGCATCCCAAATTATCATTCCGGCGCCGCCGCAGTTGACCGCTAAAGCCTACCTGCTGGTAGATGCGGACACGGGCAAAATTTTGATGGAGCACAATGCTGACGATGCGGTGGCGCCTGCGAGTCTGACGAAAATGATGACGAGTTATATTGTTTCGGAGGAAATTTTAGCGGGGCGTTTAAACGAAACTGATCTCGTTCGGGTGAGCGACAATGCCTGGCGAAAAGGCGGTGCGATTACCGATGGTTCAACGATGTATCTTGAAGCGCGCTCGGAGGTTCCGGTTATCGACCTGATGCGCGGGGTGATTATTCAGTCGGGTAACGATGCCTCGATTGCGCTCGCTGAGCACGTTGCCGGGAGCGAAGACGCATTTGCGGATGTGATGAATCAACAGGCACAGCTATTGGGAATGACCAATACCTACTATGTTAATTCCTCAGGTTTACCCGCAGAGGGACATCTCACAACAGCACGGGATTTATCACTGCTCGCCAAAGCGGTGATTAATGATCACCCGGAACATTACGACATTTATGCTGAAAAGTATTTCAAGCACAACGGCATTAATCAGCCGAATAGAAATAAATTGCTGTTTCACAATAAATATGTGGATGGCTTAAAAACCGGACATACAAACGAGGCGGGCTACTGTTTAGTAGCCTCTGAAAAGCGCAATGGTATGCGACTCATATCCGTCGTGATGGGCACGCGTACCGAGGATATTCGCGCTAAGGAATCGCAGCGCATGCTCGCTTATGGGTTTCGCTACTATTCCACGCATAAGCTGTATTCAGCTAACCAGGCGCTCGATCAGCTGAGCCAGCGTGTCTGGGGGGGGATGGAGCAGCAAGTTGAATTGGCCCTGGCCGAAGATATTATCGCCACCATCCCGCGCGGCAGTCGCAAAAATCTCGTGGTCGAGACTCAGATTGACAGCGTTATCAAGGCACCTCTCAGCCAGGGACAGGAGCTGGGTAAACTGATAGTCAGTCTTGACGGTGAGGTAGTTGCCGAGCAGGGGCTGGTCGCTGCGAGTGCCATAGAAGAGGCCGGCTTTATTGCACGTATTTGGGACAATCTGATGCTTATGGTCCAGGGGGAATAAGGTTCCGTGACGGAAGCGCAGCCGCCGAAAATCGAATTTCCCTGTGCCGATTATCCAGTGAAAATCATGGGCGAGCACAGCGATGGCTACCAGAGCAAAGTTTTGTCTGTGGTAGAACAATATGCCCCCGGTTTTGCGCGCGATAAAATCCGTGTGCGCGTCAGCAGCAAAGGCAGCTTTCGCTCTATTACCGTATTGATTACCGCTACGGGTGTCGATCAGCTGCAGGCACTCCACACGGCGCTTACGGCGATACCTGAAACAAAAATGGTTCTGTAATGATCCCGCGCATCGTGTAGGTTGCTTTTGTCTCTCCAGTTAAAACTTCGTTTCTTCGGTCGCTGTGCCTATGAACCCATCTGGCAACAAATGCGGCGTTTTACCGATGAACGCAGTGCGCAAACCGTCGATGAGCTTTGGCTGCTCGAGCACGAGCCAGTGTTCACCCAGGGGCAAGCGGGAAAACCCGAACACCTGTTGCGCCTGCGCCCGGATATTCCCGTAGTGCAGAGTGATCGCGGCGGCCAAGTGACTTACCACGGGCCCGGGCAAGTTATCGCCTATCCGCTTATCGATTTAAAGCGCCGTGGTTTGAGTGTCAGGGCTTTGGTTTCCCGGCTCGAAGACTCGGTTGTAAACTGCTTGAAAGATTATGGTATTCAAGCGGCGGCAAAACCCGAAGCGCCCGGCGTCTACGTCGATGACAAAAAAATCGCGTCGCTGGGTTTACGTGTGCGCAAAGGTTACAGCTTTCACGGCGTCGCGATTAATTTCGCGATGGACTTGACGCCTTTTTTAGATATCAACCCCTGCGGCTATCCCGATCTTGCCATGGTTCAGGTAAAAGACTTGCTAGATCCAGCGCGTTTGCCTTCATTCGAGAGTTTTCAACGAAAATACGCTATGATGCTTGCCCTTGCGCTTGGCTACTCCGAGCAGGCGCTTGTTGAGGAAGCTGTCTAGAGCTAAAGCCTTCCTCTATACTTTTGTAAACGATTTCACGCCCTTCCTTAATTTACACAAGCAGGTCCCATGTCAGAAAGCTCAGTTCCAGTAAAGCGCACCCGCCGTATTCAGCAAGGCGAAAAACTGCGCGACGCCGACAAAGTTGAACGCATTCCTGTCAAGGTGATTGCGTCGGACAGTGTGTTGAGAAAGCCCGACTGGATTCGTATTCGGGTGTCGGCCTCACCCGAGGTAGAGCGCATTAAAAAGCTGCTGCGAAAAAACAAACTGGCGACTGTTTGCGAAGAGGCGAACTGCCCCAATTTGAGTGAGTGCTTTGGCGGCGGCACCGCGACCTTTATGGTCATGGGCGACATTTGCACCCGGCGCTGTCCATTTTGCGATGTTGGGCACGGTAAGCCGAACCCTCTGAATGCCGATGAGCCGCGCAATTTGGCCGAAGCCATTGCGGATATGCAACTAAAGTACGTTGTTATTACCTCTGTCGATCGCGACGATTTGCGCGATGGAGGTGCACAACACTTTGCCGACTGCATCCGCGAAGCGCGTGCGCTAAGCCCAGAACTGCAGGTTGAGATACTCACACCTGACTTCAGAGGGCGTATGGATATCGCGCTGGAGATTTTGGCTGGGCAAGCGCCAGACGTGTTCAATCATAACCTGGAGACCGTGCCGCGTCTGTATCGCGAGGCGCGTCCCGGCGCCAACTACAAGTGGTCGTTAGAGCTTTTGCGCAGGTACAAGGCACTGCGCACTGATGTGTTGACCAAGTCGGGTTTGATGGTCGGCCTTGGCGAAACCAAGGAGGAAATTATTCAGGTGATGCGTGACATGCGTGAGCACGATATAGACATGCTCACTATCGGACAATATTTGCAGCCCTCGCGCGATCATTTGCCGGTAAAACGTTATGTGCACCCCGATGAATTCGAGGAGTATACCGAAGCCGCCAATGCGCTTGGTTTCAAACATGCGGCGTGTGGGCCACTGGTGCGCTCTTCCTATCATGCTGATAAGCAGGCGCACGGCGAGGTGGTTAAGTAGTTGTTGCGTGGTCTTCTTATTCGCGATTTGGTTGAACGGCAGGAATGGCTCGATATCGTGGCCAATTGGCATCATCAAGAATGGTTAAAAGGCAGAACCAACGCATCTGACCTGCAGGCGCAGCGAAGTTTTGGTAAGCGCGTGGCGGTGCTGCGCGAGCATTTCCAACATGAGCCGATACCAACGACCTTTGTTGCCGAATTAAACAATGAACCCATCGGGTCTGCGAGCTTGGTGTTTTACCAGTTTACGGAACACCACCGCCGCACAGAGTGGTTGACCAATGTCTTCGTGATACCAGAACATCGCAAGCAGGGCATAGGCCAGGCACTGGTAAACCATGTCTGTGATTATGCGGTTGCCAACAGCGTTAAAGAGCTAATGCTCTATACACGTGATCACAGTATCTATTATCAACAGCTGGGCTGGCAGGCCGCCGGTACCGGCTTAGTGCAGGGGCGAAACGTTGCCATTCTTTCGAAACGACTATGACGAATAAAACACCTACAGTAGGCTTTGTATCGCTCGGCTGTCCCAAGGCCCTGGTTGACTCTGAGCGCATTCTGACGCAACTCAAGACTGACGGCTATCAAGTTGTGCCAAGTTATCAGGATGCCGACGTCGTTGTGGTAAATACCTGCGGATTTATCGACAGCGCGAAACAGGAATCGCTTGACGCCATCGGCGAAGCGATGAACGAAAACGGTCGTGTGATTGTTACTGGCTGCATGGGGGACGACACCGTGATTCGCGATGCCTATCCCGACGTGTTAGCCGTTTCCGGGCCCGCACAATACGAAGAAGTTGTAGGGGCAGTGCATGAATTTGTGCCGCCGAGCACCGATCACGATCCCTTTGTCGACCTGGTTCCGCCTCAAGGAGTGAAACTTACTCCGCGTCATTACGCCTACCTAAAAATTTCTGAAGGCTGCAATCACCGCTGTACCTTTTGCATTATTCCGTCAATGCGCGGCAATTTAGTGAGCCGGCCCGTCGGTGAAGTATTGGATGAGGCCGAACGCCTGGTCAAAGCCGGTACGCGGGAATTGCTTGTTATTTCCCAGGACACGAGTGCTTACGGTGTAGATATTAAATACCGCACCGGCTTTTGGCAGGGGCGCCCGGTAAAAAGTCGCATGCTGGAAATGTGTCAGGCGCTCGGTGAAATGGGTGTCTGGGTCAGGCTTCATTACGTCTACCCGTATCCACATGTCGACGACCTTATTCCACTTATGGCCCAGGGGCACATCCTGCCCTATTTGGATATTCCGTTTCAGCACGCCAGCGAGAAAATTCTTAAAGCCATGCGACGACCGGCGCATCAGGAGAAAACACTGGAACGTATCCATCGTTGGCGCGAAATGTGTCCTGAACTCGTGCTTAGATCTACATTTATTGTCGGCTTTCCCGGCGAAACAGAAGAGGATTTTCAGCAGCTGCTCGATTGGCTTAGAGAAGCGCGTCTTGACCGTGTGGGTTGCTTTCAATATTCGCCAGTCGAAGGCGCAGTCGCAAACAACCTGGACGATCATGTCCCCGACGAAATTAAGCAAGATCGCTGGGAAAGATTTATGCAGGTTCAGCAGGAAATTTCTGCAGCAAAACTTAATGAACGCATTGGCTGGGAAATGCAGGTGCTTGTGGATGAATTGCGCGAAGATGGCTCGGCTATTGCGCGCACTTACGCAGATGCGCCCGAAATTGATGGACTTGTACACGTTGTCCAAACGCAAAACGTAAGCGTCGGTGATTTTATCGATGTTGAAATTACCGGCGCAGACGAATATGACTTGTATGCGGAACAGCTTTAGCGAACAAGGTTTGTAAGTGTGTACTATATTTATCGAGACAGAAACGCGATCAATAAGCACATGGAAAAATGCCAGTAGCCAAAAGTGACAAGCAAGCAGAAAAGCTGATTCGTGACGTTGGCCACTTTTTGGCGCTAGGCGTTGATCCGGCGAAATATATCGCTGACCTTTTTGATGTGCTGCCGGTGCTTGTAAGTGTCATGGATGAACAAGGCAAGGTTATTGTTGCCAGCCCCCAACATTTACGCTTGTCCGGTGTGCCATCCTCTCTGAAAAGTATTAATACGGTTGCCGAACTCTTTCCCGCCTACGTAGCAGAACGCTTTGATCTTCCCCTGCCTCAAGCCATTATTAAACGGTCCATTGATCGTTGGGATTTAAGTGTTCAGCACAAAGATGGTGAAGTTTATGTATACGATATTATGCATCGCGTCGTCGAGCAAAAAGGCAGCGATAAAAAACTTATCCTGACGGTTGGCGTTGATGTCACCAGCCGCAGGCGTGCGGATGAACAGGCGATCAACGAGCATAAATCGCAATTGAGCTACATGAGCTTTCACGACCCGCTCACAGGCCTGGCTAATCGCTCGTTATTTTACGACCGTATGCATAAAAGTTTGTCGCGCGCTAAACGCAGCAAAAGCAATATTGCGTTGATGTTAATCGACCTCGATCGATTTAAAAATATTAATGATAGTTTGGGACACGACGCCGGTGATTTTTTTCTTAAACACATCGCCCAACGCCTGGCGGATAACTTGCGCGATACAGATACCGTTGCGCGCCTTGGTGGCGATGAATTTGTTGTTGTATTGGAAAATATTGTTCAAGCCCAGGATATTGAAAATATTGCGTCCAAATTATTGGATTCACTTGCTGCGCCATTAGAAATTCAAAACCACGAAATTGCATGTACCGCGAGTATAGGTGTCAGTTTATTTCCAAAGGATGGTGACAGTATTGACCAATTACTCAAACACGCTGACCTGGCGATGCTGCGTGCGAAAACACTTGGCAACAATCGCGCACAATTTTATGCAAAAGCAATGACCGACAATGCGGTGAATTACTTATTGCTTGAAAATGATTTGCGCAAGGCGATAGAGGCCGATGATTTAACGTTGCACTATCAACCGCAAGTCAATTTGCGTACTGGAAAAATTTCAGGCGTAGAGGCACTTGTACGTTGGCAACACAAAGACAGAGGAATGATTTCTCCGGGAGAATTTATTCCTCTCGCTGAAGAAACGGGTTTAATTGAACCCTTGGGTGCGTGGGTTCTGCATCACGCTTGCGAGCGTTTCCAAGCCTGGTTAATTCAGGGCATTAATTTTGGCAGGATTGCAGTAAATTTATCACCGCGCCAGTTTCGACAAGATAATTTTGAGCGCTCAGTTGTGCATACTTTATTCGAAACGCGCTTGCCACCCGAATATTTGGAATTGGAAATTACTGAAAGCTCAGCGATGGAAAACGCAGCTGAAACCGTAGAAGTATTAAATTGTCTGGCGGAAGCGGGTTTGTCTCTGGCGATCGATGATTTTGGTACCGGTTATTCTTCGTTGGCTTATCTTAAGCGTTTTCCAATTAATAAGTTAAAAATTGATCGAAGTTTTATCAATGATATTGATTCCAACGACGCTGATGCGGCAATTGCCAAATCGATTATTGACCTCGCCCACAATATGTCGCTGCGTGTTGTCGCCGAGGGCGTGGAACGTTCCAGTCAGTCGCGTTGGCTGATCGATCGCTCCTGTGATGAAGTGCAGGGTTTTTATTACGCTCGACCGATGCCGGAAGAAGATTTAATGGCACTTATTGAAGATGACAAGCGGGCGATAAAAAGAGACTCGGGAATCAGGTTGTTGTTATCGCAACAATAAAACTGTCGACATTAATAATGCCCAAAGACGGCTATTTTTTGCGAACGCTTGCTCAGTGAATCAACACCTGCCAGGCACAGGGTAATATCCAGTAATTCATTCCATTCATCACCTGTAGCCGCGCCTTTAATAATTCTGTCCGTCAGGGCGCATTTGCGTAGCTGCCATTGCAGTTGACCAAGTGTTAAGCGCTGCACTGCCCTGCGCACCAGCGCGAATTTATTTTTCCACACTTTCGCTTGGCCAGCCGCGGTATCGAAAGATCTGCCCGCATCTATCATTTCTTTTATTTGGGCGAGGGTGCGCGCCTGATTGGCCAGTGCCCACAAAATTACGGCGGCACTGTTGCCTTCAGCGCGCAGTCCCGATAGACAGGCCACAGCTGCACGCGCATCTCCGTTCATCGCCTTGTCAATTAAATCGAAGACATTGTAGCGAGCGGAATCCATGACTACGGATGTCATTGTAGTGAGATCCACAAAATCGCTGTCACACAATAGGCGTAATTTTTCGATTTCTTGTACGGCGGCGAGCAGGTTGCCCTCGACTTTTGCACAGAGAATCGAAATTGCTTCAGGCTCCGTGCGCAAACCGGCAGATTTCATGCGTTGCTCAATCCAACGTGGCAGCTGGTTGATATTCACCGGCCATATAGTCACCGTGTCGCCGACTTGGCTCACTGCTTTATGCCATTTACTATTTTCGACGCGCTTTTCTATTTTCGGGAGCACCAAAATTAACAGGTTGTCCGCCGAAGGCGATTGGCAATATTCGATTAATGCCTTGCTGCCCGTATCACCAGGTTTGCCATTGCGAATGCGTAGCTCGAGAATTTTTTTTTCGGAAAAAAGTGACAGCGCGTTGGCGCTCATCAACAGGTTGTCCCAATTAAAGTTGCCTTCGGCATGGTGGATTTCGTGTTGGTCAAAACCCTGTTTGCGCGCGGCGGCACGTACTTGATCGACAGCTTCTGAAACGAGCAGGGTTTCGTCACCACTTATAAGATAAACGGGCGCTAATTTTTTTTTAACGTGAACGGCGAGTTGCTCTGCACTTAATTTGGCCATCAGATTGATTGGGCAATTGCATCAATAATTCGATCCGCCATTTCGCTGCGCATCTCCTGCAACAGTTCTTCCTGTTCCCTGTCTTTTTCAATAACAAGGTCGGGATCGAAATCATAATTACGTCGACTGATTAAACGTCGCTGAGGCACGAGCAATTCACCGGCGCGGCTGATTTGAAATTCCACGCTTAAGGTAAGCTCATATTGGGCGGGAACGCCTGTGCTTCCGTAAGCCAGGGGTTTGCGATCGAATACTTCAGGAGATAGTTGTAACACTATATCGCTTTGCGCATTTTCACGAATATTGTTTCGGGTTAACGCTGTTTTAAGTGCCGAATAAAAAGCGTTGTAGCGATCATCCGAGAGCACGCGTAACTCGCTAAAGCGCGTGAATGTCAGTCCGCTTTTTTCCGGTTCATAGCCGCGCAATTGCCAGCCGCAGGCAGAAATAACAAAGGCCAAAGTTAAAAATGTAAATATACGATGCATGACAGGAAGCTTTCGATTAATTTGCGACAACATTCACCAGCTTTCCAGGCACAACGATAACTTTGCGAATCATTTTTCCTTCGATAAATTTTTGCACATTCTCGTGGCTGAGCGCGATACGCTCTAAGGTTTCTTTATCTGCTTTGGCCGGCACGTCAATTTTTGCGCGCACTTTGCCGTTGACCTGCCCAACGATTGTAATACTTGTGCGCACTAACGCGCTTTCGTCGACAACGGGCCAGCGAACATCGATGACCGGCTCTGTGTGCCCCAGCGCCTTCCATAGCGTGTGAGAAATATGCGGTACGATTGGGGCGAGCAATAGGATAGCTGCTTCGAGCGCCTCGCGTTCAACCGCCAGCCCAAGCGCGCGGCTGCGATCAGCGTGACGGGTGACTTCGTTCAGCAATTCCATTACCGCTGCGATTGCGGTATTGAATGTTTGTCTGCGGCCATAGTCATCGCTGACCTTTTTAATTGTCTCGTGGGTTTTGCGGCGCAGGTCGCGTTGGATGTCATCCAGTGCATCTTTATCCAGCGCACCGGGCTCTCCCGCCTCGATGTGCCCGGCGACGGCTTTCCACAGCTTTTTAAGAAAGCGATAGGCGCCTTCAACACCAGAGTCCGTCCATTCGAGCGATTGATCGGGTGGAGACGCAAACATGGAAAATAAGCGCACAGTATCGGCGCCATAGTCTCTGACCAGGTCTTCGGGGTCCACCGTGTTGAGTTTCGATTTAGACATTTTGGTAACGCCGGCATATTCGACAGCTTCACCGGTGCTGCGCAGGTGCGCAGATTCAAATACGCCTTTTTCGTTGCGTTTTATCTCAACGTCCGCTAGAGGGACCCAGTCTTTGCCGCCGTTCTCGGTGACTTTGTAAAAGGCGTCGGCCAGGACCATGCCCTGGCAGAGCAGGCGTTCGTAAGGCTCGTCGCAAGCCACCAGGCCTTCGTCGCGCATCAGCTTATGAAAAAAACGTGAGTAGAGCAGATGAAGAATCGCATGCTCGATGCCACCGACATATTGATCGACAGGCAGCCAGTAATTGGCTTTGTCCGGGTCTATCATCGTCTCGGCGTTGGCACAGGTGAAGCGCGCGTAGTACCAGGACGATTCCATAAAGGTATCGAAAGTATCTGTTTCGTGCTCAACCGCCTGGCCGTCGAATTCGCTCTGGCGCCATTCGGGGTCCTTTTTAATGGGGGAGTGCACGCCGTCCATAGTGACTTCTTCCGGAAGAAGCACGGGAAGCCTGTCTGCCGGGATAGGAATCTCCCCGCCATCTGGCAAATTAAAAATGGGAATTGGCGCACCCCAATAGCGTTGCCGGCTCACACCCCAGTCGCGCAGGCGGTAGTTAGTGGTAACTCGCCCCAAGTCCGCTGCTTTCAGCGTCTCTGATATCGCTTCAAATGCTGCGTCGAAATCGAGGCCGTCATATTCGCCGGAATTGACCAATACGCCTTTTTCAACAAAGGCCTCTTTACTCAGATCAATGGCTTCGCCATTTGCCGGCGCGACCACCTGTTTGATTGGCAGCTCATAGGCGTGCGCAAATTCCCAGTCGCGCTGATCGTGTGCTGGCACGGCCATAACCGCGCCTGAACCGTAGTCCATAAGCACGTAGTTGGCGACCCACACCTCAACTTCTTCGCGGGTAATAGGATGCAGTGCCTTGATACCCGCCGAGACACCTTTCTTTTCCATATTTGCCATATCGGCTTCGGCGACGCTCTGGACCTTACAGTCGGCAATAAATGTTGCCAGTTTTTTGTCACTCTTCGCCAGCTCGGCTGCGAGCGGATGTTCCGCTGCAATTGATACGTAGGTTACGCCCATAAGCGTGTCTGGGCGCGTTGTGTAGACGTCGAAGCCACTAACGTCTGCAATGGGGGTGCAGAGCTCAAAGCGCATTTCTATACCGCGACTTTTGCCGATCCAATTGCGCTGCATGGTTTTGACCTGCTCGGGCCAGTTCGGCAGCTTATCGAGGTCGGTAAGCAGTTCTTCAGCATAATCGGTAATCTTGATAAACCACTGGGGAATCTCTTTGCGTTCCACTGGCGTATCACAGCGCCAGCAGCAGCCCTCAATAACCTGCTCATTGGCCAGCACCGTTTGGTCGTGGGGACACCAGTTTACCGACGACACTTTTTTATAGGCCAATCCTTTTTCGTAAAGGCGAGTGAAAAACCATTGTTCCCAGCGATAATAATCCGGTTGACACGTGGTCAGCTCGCGCGACCAGTCGAAGCCAAAACCCAATTCCTTGAGTTGTTTGCGCATATAGTCGGTATTGGCGTACGTCCATTTTGCCGGCGCGGTATTGTTTTTAATCGCCGCATTTTCTGCAGGTAGGCCAAAGGCGTCCCAACCCATTGGGTGCAGCACGTTTTTTCCCTGCATGCGCTGGAAGCGGGTGATCACGTCGGTGATGGTGTAGTTGCGCACGTGGCCCATGTGCAAACGTCCGCTGGGATAGGGGAACATGGCCAGGCAGTAAAATTTTTCTTTCGTACTATCTTCTGTGACTTCAAACGCGCGCGTGCGCTCCCAAAACGATTGAACGTCTGGTTCAATGCTCGATGGCTGATATTGTGATTTCATACAAATGAGAAGTTAGGTTTCCGGGTAGCGGCCAAACCTCGCATTATAGAGTCAGCGCGCTTTTGATAACACCAGCTCACCCAATTTTGCTAAATTTTGTCCCCTTGTGCGCCCTTCTGGTGCGTTGTTTGGCTAATTACCGACCGCTATTGCATGCAGCTGGTGTTTTTCTGCGCAGTTTGGTGTATGGCGCGCTTTTTGCGGAATGTTATTGAGTGAATACAAAATACGTGTGATGTAGATGAATAACGCTCATAACTGAATCAAAAATATCGATAATCAAATAACGCTCATAGCCAAATCTAACAATGTCCATAGCTAAATTAAGTACCATGAATCAATCAGTCGAGAGAGAACAAGCGCCTCTCGTTTCAGATTTTGACAAATTTTCTCAGCTTTTTCTGGCGAGAGAAGATTCCCTTATTCTGGTTGGTCAGCTCAATCAATTGATGAAAGCCGTACAGCGCCATCGCGGTATTAGTATGGGCATGCTCGCCGGAAATACGGAATTTAAAGAAGAGTTTGACGATTTGCAGCACCAACTCGAGCGCCGCCTGGCAACCCTGGAAGCCTTTGCCCGGGCGAATCAACTGCTCTCCGATAGGGATAAAGAGAATTTGAGCCTCGCTTGGGCGACGATCCGCAGTAACTGGGAGGGCGATAATCTTAACGATAATTTTGAACTGCACTCACATTTTATCGAACAGCTACTCGCGATGATCGCCAGCCTTGCTAAAAAGCTCGAAGTGCCGCTGATAGTGCCAATAGCGAAAGACAACCTGACCGGCCTGAGTGATGGCGCCTTTTCGCAAGCACGCATGTTTCAACAAATTGAAATTTTAAGTTTTGTGGGTAAGGAGTTACCTGAAACGATTGAGCAGGTCGCGCGTATACGCGGTACCTCCGTATACGGTGCGGCGGTGGATTCGCTCGACGGCCTGGACGAACGCAAAATCCGCTTTTGGGTAAGTACCTTGCGCAATCACAGTGAAAAGATACGCGTTCGTGCGGAAAAGCTGGATCAGGAATTGAGCGGCATCATGCCAAAATTGACGCTTGTGAAACAAAATGAATTACACTTGCTGCAATTTTTAAACACCGTGGATACCGCCGTATTTATGGGTAAGGGCGGGCGTGAAGAGGCCCATCGCTTATTTAATATGGCGACGGATATTACCGAAGTCTATTGGGAAATCGTTGGTCAGGGTTTGGACGTGGTGCGCGATTGGCACCGGCGGGATTTGGAGGCGTGGATGCGCCTGGGATGAGCGCAAATGAGTAACAATGCTATCAGTGAAAAATTCAAAAGCTATCCTCCACAAGCGCGCAAACAGCTCTCGGTTTTGCGTAAGCTTATTTTTGATGTTGCTAAACGCGAGGGCATTAATGATCTGGAAGAAACCTTAAAGTGGGGCGAGCCCAGTTATGTTTGCGCTACTGGCAGCACACTGCGAATAGACTGGAAACCCAAAGCGCCAGATCGCTACTCCATATTTTTTAATTGCAATTCCAGCCTTGTTGAAACCTTCCGTGAAATCTACCCCGATACCTTTAATTACCAAGGCAACCGGGAAATATTTTTTCTTATCGGGCAGCCTTTGCCCGTCGTAGAACTGAAACAGTGTATTGCGGCTGCGCTTGGCTATCATCGCCGCAAAACCAAACCCTTGCTGGGTCTTTTGCCCGATAGTTGATAGCCAAAAATGTGAACCTGGGGGTACATTAATCCTGTGTTCAAGTGCGTCCAAAAAATTTGATCCAAAGCATAAAGTGCAGTCATGCCGTAATGTATATTGTTAACCGCGATAGCGGGATACCAGCACAAGCTTAATGACTATTTACCTTCTTGACTCAGCAGACATAGCGATATGACGCTCGCAGAACTCAAACAAAACCGACAAAGCCGAATTACCGGCTTCACCAAGCAAGGCGAGGCCTTGAGCAGACTTCACCGTATGGGCGTTATCCCCGGTGCCGAGGCCACGGTATTACGCACCGCACCCATGGGCGACCCGATGCAAGTGCGTGTTGGCGGCACCTTACTCAGCATTCGCAGGCAGGACGCACATCAAATCCAAGTTGAGGGTGTGTGAGCGACCTTAGCATTGCCCTTGCCGGCAACCCCAATTGCGGTAAAACCACAGTTTTTAACAGCCTTACGGGTTCTCACCAAAAGGTCGGTAACTGGGCGGGCGTAACGGTAGAAAAAAAGACCGGTCGCCTGCGGCTCGGCGCCCAGAATATAGAGATTGTTGATCTACCCGGAGTGTATTCTCTCTCTGACGAGGAACAGGGCCTCGACGAAAAAATTGCTCGCCAATTTATCACCCAAAGCCAACCCGAACTGATCATCAATGTTGTCGATGCTTCCAACCTGAATCGTCACCTGCTGCTAACACACGAGTTGCTCGAAACCGGACAACCGCTGGTAATTGCGTTAAACATGCTGGATGTTGCTGACAAGCAGGGCATTTCTATCGACGTAGAAAGTTTAGAGCGTCGCCTTGGGGTACCGGTAATTCCAGTGGTGGCCAGCAAAAGCGGGGGCATTGATCCGCTGAAATCCGCCATTAGAAATATCGCGGAGTCACCCGAGCTGGCGCCTAAGCCCAAAGAAGACTTGCTGTGCGAAGAAGAAGCCATTGTCCATCGTTTCCACTGGATTCAACAGCTAACAGAAGGCGTGGTGGTTATGGCCCCCAGTCATCGCTCATTCACGGAAAAGGTGGATGCGGTGGTGTTGAACCGCTGGCTGGGCATACCGATTTTTCTGTTGATGATGTACGTGATGTTTTTAATCGCCATCAACCTCGGTGCGGTATTCATAGACTTCTTCGATATCTTTCTCGGTGCCCTCCTGGTTGACGGTTTTGGTAACCTGCTGAGCAGCCTCGGCACGCCTGACTGGCTGCGGACTATTCTCGCCGACGGCATTGGCGGCGGTATTCAGTTGGTCGGCACCTTTGTGCCGGTGATTGGCTTTCTTTACCTCTGCCTCAGTATTCTCGAAGATTCCGGTTACATGGCGCGCGCGGCCTTTGTGGTGGACCGCGTAATGGCAAAGATTGGCTTGCCGGGCAATTCCTTTGTTCCCCTGATTATCGGCTTTGGCTGCAACGTGCCTTCGGTGATGGCCTCGCGTTCGCTGACGCGCGAGCAGGATCGCCTGCTCACCATCGCCATGTCCCCGTTTATGTCGTGCGGTGCCCGCCTGACAGTATACGCACTTTTCGCTGTGGCCTTTTTCCCCTACAGCGGTTCTATCATTGTTTTTACGCTCTACCTGTTCGGCATTGCGATGGCGGTTTTTACCGGCTGGCTGTTCCGCAAGACCTTGTTTTCGGGAAAAGCGTCACCGTCGTTTCAGGAAATGCCGGCTTATCATATACCCACCTTCCCCAATATCCTTTTCACCACCTGGCATCGACTACGGGGTTTTGTCAAACGCGCCGGCAGCACGATTGTCAAAGTGGTCGCGGTGCTGACGGTGGTCAATTCCATTGGCCTCGACGGCAGCTTTGGCAATCAGGATAGTAAGGAGTCACTGTTGAGCTACCTCGGTAAGACTCTGACCCCCGCGCTGGCACCAATCGGCGTCCAGGAGGAAAACTGGCCGGCAACAGTGGGGGTTTTCACCGGCATATTTGCCAAAGAGGCCGTGGTCGGAACGCTCGATGCCTTATACCAGGACGTCGCTGGGGAGAGCAGCGAGGACGACGCTGAATTCAATCTTATTTCCAGCGTCGGAGCGTCCTTTCTCTCAATTGCGGACAATATAGCCGATCTCGGCAACAGCTTTGGCGATCCCCTAGGTCTGAGCGCTATTGAAGATTCTGCCGGGGACCAGGGGGTGTCCAGCACCGGCATTACAGCGATGCAAAATCTTTTTGGCAGTGCATTCGCCGCGTTTTGCTACCTGGTTTTTATACTGCTCTATACCCCATGCGTGGCGGTTATGGGCGCGATGAATAGAGAGTCCGGCCCACTTTGGGCCAGTCTGGTCATCGGCTGGTCGAGCTTTTTAGCCTATTGGGCAGCAAGCTGTCTCTACCAACTGGGTAACCTGGCAACAAACCCGGTATTTGCCGCCTCTTGGCTCGCAGGTTCAGCAGTGGTCATGGGTCTGGCTGTCCATGGGCTCAAGCGGCTAGGGAAAAAGTCGCGGCAGGCACACGCGGATATTATTGCCGTCGGTTGATAGTTGTTAATGGCTGTAAAAGTTTGTTTTAGCCGGAACACTCAACCGGTATTTGGACGTATGAGCCACATGGAGCTGGATATGGCTTACCTACATTTACATAGGTTTGCGTTCTTCAAACCGCGAAAACCCCATTTTCAACACCACTCCACCTCACGAATCAACCTTAGGTTGATATTTTATTATATTATTTTTATTCGTTGAATCGCTGTTCGGCGGGTGGGGTTATAACAAAAAAGTTTAAATTTAGGGGTAAATATCACTAGATCTAGTGATTGTTTTGTTTGGAGATTGAGGTGAGACTAGTGGTTATTTTGGACTGTTCAGGTTGTGTTATTGAGGCTGAATGGAAGGAGAGTACGAAGTGGGTAGCATTGGGTTGATTATAAAAAGGCTGATAATTTATTTTGTCTTCGTATTTGGTCCATTTTTAACCTTCTATTTTCTATCCAAAGGATGTAATGCTCCGGCCACTGGTGGGGGCTTCTATGACTTTACAAGTTGCTATCCCAAAAATAGCTTACTTCAAAACCTGGGAAACCTTCTTCAAGTTGTCATTTTTATATCTTTGATGATGGCATTCATTCCTTTGATTGTATATGTGATGCTAGTTATAGCTACTACGGAGCTAGTTCTACGCTCTGGTAAGGTAAAGGTAGCTACGGAAAACTCAGGTTTGAATGGCAAGCCGTTAACTTATGAAGAATACCTAAAAACTTATCATTCTGATAATCAGCTTAACTGGTATTACTATGAGGGTATGTATCGTCGAATGTATAAAAAGTGGCTAAATGAGACTAGATAGCAACAGGTTTTTGGGAATAATTTATCCTTGAGTTCTTATAGGGTAGCGACGCTAAGTACTTTAAAGTGGTGATTAGAATTATGGCTAAACACATAAAATTAATTTTGATGGTTGTATGTCTGTTAGCATCGATGTGTGTTTTCTCCGAATCAGATATATTTATTGATACTGTTTATAAAAACGATATATTGTTGAATGAAAAGGAGCTAGGTGAACTAAAGGATGGTATATACGATAAACATCCATCCAACTATCTTACGCTAGCATCAGAGCTTCTAAAAAGAAATAAATTTGACGAAGCAGCTTTTTGGTATTATGTGGGAAGAATTAGGTATAAAGCGTATCTGAGATCACAACCAGATTTAATAGGTTCTGAAGAGTCCGCTTTTTTTGCAGCCATGGATATGGGCTTGGGGTATTCTATAAATCCATACCTAAGGGAAGATAAGAATCGTTTGGTGAAGATAGTTTCTAAGTCACTTAAGTGGCATAAGAAGAAGCAAAATGGATTCACTCCAAAAAGTAAATTTAGCGGTATATATAAAGAAATTGAAAATGATTTGGAATCTTTTTTGAATGATGTAAAGGATGGGAGGTATAAAAAATATAGGAAAAATTGACTGTCTTTCAAACAGTTTATTGCAGATTGAGTGCCACACGGGAAATGGCTTCCGTGTCGAATTTAATTTGTTGGTAAGTTTTTAGATAAAGAATATTGCCACCGCGGAGATCTTATGTTTCCGGTGTGTTACGTTTGTGCTGATATCTCTGCCAATAATATCCTTTGGCTATCCGTTAGCCGTATCAGGGTTGGGCTCATAAAGTGATAAGGCAGTGACAGTATGGTAGTTTTTAGGGCTCGTTGCGTCATTCTTATATTTCAGCCTCGCTATATAAAACATTGAAACAGTAAACCCATAAAATAAGTTTAAGTAGTCCCCATTTTTTGGCGAACTGAAGAGGGATTTTGTGTCAAACTATTGGGGTTGTTTTACCCGTTCGCTCAGCCGGTAATTTGGAAGCATCAGCCACATGGAGATAGATATGGCGTATCCCTATTTATATAGGTTTGCGTTCGTTAAACCGCGAAAATCCTCTCTTCAATATTTCTCCGCCTCGCGAATCAACCTTTGGTTGATGCTTCATTTTTGTGCGTTTTTAATGAGTGGAGTAAAGCTGGAAAGCTTTAAATTAGAACTAAACATCGCTGGATCTCGTTATTGTCAGCTGACGTATTTATGTAGAAGCTAGTAATAAATTTTGGGTTATGGTGTCAATGTTAGCATATTGTTACATATAAGAGTTTTTGGAGGGTGTTTAGGTGAAAAAAATTCAAATTGGTAATTTTTTTTGGAACTTAAGGAAAAACTTATTTGGAAAAATGATGGCAATTTTTTTTGTGGTTACTTCTTGTGATTCATATTCCAGCGAAAACTTAATATCAGCTGTTTTTGAAGGAGACTGCTCTAAAGCGTTGGTAGAGCTAAAGTCGGGTTCTAATCCGAATGTAAAAGTCAAGGTGGTTCGCCATGAAGAAGCTTTGCCGTTGATATTTGTTTCAACGGGTATGGCAGACGAATGTCTAACGCGTGCTTTAATTGATGCTGGTGCAAATATAGATGGCATGGCTAATTTAGGGATGGATGATAATGATATGTTTACTGCTACACCTCTAATTTCGGCCATTCGCTATAACCAATATGAATCCATAAAATTAATTTTAAAATTTAACCCTAATTTGAATCCAGTAGATGATCAGGGTAATAGTCTTATGAGCCACCCGTTAGTGCAGTCCGGAAAAAGTAGCTTGGATAAAAAGTTGGGGAAAGTTTTGGATCGTAAGGTAGATTGATTGGTAGGTAATAGGTGTTATTTCTGGCTTTGATTGATGTTTCGCTTTTTGTTTGTTTTTGAAGTGGATTTGAAGGGAAGAGTTCGTTGCCTTCTCTTGCCTTTTTTGAGTGAGTTATTATGAAGAACCTATTTGCTTTTTTGTTATTTTTTGTCTCGTCTTGTTCTGATGGTGTTGTATATTCTGACGACCCTGTTTTGTTCTCTGAAAAATTTCTTAGTTCCTATTATCAGGAAAAAGATATCGGTAAATTTAGAGAACTATTGCACCCCGATTTGGTTTCTAGTTTAGATTCAGGTAGCAAGAGAGAATCAAGAATGTGGAAGTTTGAGAGGCTAAGGGTTGAGTCTTGGGATATCGAATCTATTAGTTTTGTAAAAGTACATGAAAGTACAAAAAAAATCAGTGTTGAATTTAATGTTTTTGGTAAGAAAGATAGGGTTTCGTCAAAAACTGAGAAAAACATTGTTTTTTTGAAAAAACATAATGGGAAGTGGAAGGTCTATGCACTTCAGTAGCTAGGCCCCTGGATTTTTAATATCAGATTTTATTTTTTAAGAAGAGAAGGGATGTCTTACATAGTTCAGTCATATGTTCAAACACATTTAGATAATAAGTATTTACAAGCTGTTAGCGATTCAGAAGTTATCGAAGGTTATCTTGCAAATCAATTATGATCGAAGCGACGATGCTCTTAGATCGTGCGGCGGATATAACTGCTAAATAGACGAAGTTACTTAAGGCTAGATGTTGTCAGGTCTAGTGATTGCTTTGTTTGGGGCGGGGAGAGAGGTGGTTAGTAATGAGCTACGTTATTGAGGATGAGCGGAGCTGTGGTTAATAATAAAGCTCTGTTGCGTACTGTCGGTTCTTGGTGTAGTTATATTGTTTTGGTCATCTTGTTTTTTAATTTATGAAATAACGGATGTGTTATGAAGGTGATAGTTTTAAAAATATTGTCTATGTTTGTTGTCTTGTCTTGTGGTTTAGTCTCTGCGGATTCCCCAGAAGATTTTTCAGAATATTTTCTTAATAAATATTACGAAGAAAAAAATATACTTGGATTTATTGATGTATTGCATCCGGATTTGTTGGAGTCCTTAGAGTCTAACCAAAAAGATGCGGTAGCTTTGCGGCGAATAGAAAGAGATATATTGAGTAAGTGGGATGTTAAGGAAATTAAATACAATAAAAGTTATACGATTGATGATATGTATTGTGTTGAATTTGAGATTTTTGGGGAAAATTATGGAGACGACTTTAAAAGAAAGTCAATAGTATATTTGAAGGATTTTGAAGGAGATTGGAAGGTTTATGCGATTCAATAAATATTTAAATTTTTTAGTATTTTTTATCTTTTTTGTGTCTTGCAAGGCTATATCTGAGGAGGATCTGGTGTCTTTTTCTGAGAATTTTTTGCGTATGTATTATTCTCAAAAAGATATTCGGGGGTTTAGAGGTGTGCTTCATCCTCTGTTAATTGAAGATTTAGATTCAAAGAGTAGTAGGATGATTGAAATGTGGTCCTTTGAAAAAGAAAGAGTAAAGTCTTGGGATTTGGAATCTCTTGTTTTTGTAAGCTTTTACGAAAAAAAAGATGAGTATAGAGTCGAATTTGAACTCTATGGAGAGTTTAAAGGGAAAGAGACAAAAAAGAATACTATGGTTTCTTTGAAAAAGCATGACGGTGAATGGAAGATTTTTGCACTCAGATAAGTGTTAAGGAGATAAAAATGGCTATTGTTGTTCAGCCTTACGAATATACAGAACCTGACTACGAATATTTGCAAGCTGTTGCAGAGACAATCAGTATTGAAGGTTATATTTCAGAACAGCTTATTCCTGTGGCTCAAGAGCTTCTTGATAAAGGCGCCGCTATAACTGCGGAAGAAGTTGCCGAGCTTGATCAGGTTATGAAAAGCCTGTCGAAAAACTTTGTTGAAATAAGTAATATCAAGGTAAGGATGCTCGATATATATGAGCGTGCTAACGATGCCAAGGTCTCGATATTGAGGTATTCGCCAGATGAACTGGCGAGACAAGCAAATATAAGGAAAGACCTGTATTCGACGTTGCAACTTAATTTTAGTAACGCAATAGATACAAGTTTTTCAGATTCAGAATTAAAGAAATTCTCGGCAAATGTAATGAAATCGCTTGCCGTTCTGGGAGAGGCGGTTGGCCCTGTTTATGATACCTTAAAAGTTCTAGAAAACTTTAACGAAGGTAACGACTATGCGGGGCTTTCGGGTACAGCTTCGGGTATTTTGGGTGTCGATTCTCAGTTTTGATGGATTTTTTTATCAAGCTAGTGAAACATGTTCTCAAGTACGACGAAAAACATGTCTTAAATAAGTTGGATCGATTTTAAGTCCTCGATTCGTTTCTGGTTGGGAAAACCGGAAACGAGCTCTTGGTCTCTTCTGCCCTTTTTCAGAAACTCAAGTCACTAAGCATATCTATCTCTTTGGAGTAGGTTTAATTCGACTAAATCTGCGCAACCTATCCAGAGATTGTGGGTCGAATGGGAAAGGCATTCGCCCCCACTGCGTCTGTAGGAATAGACAATCTATATGTCACTCTTATCCTTTGGGTGGATAAGGGTCATTGCCATAGCTATCACGTTCACGGATTTGGCCATTACGCCCGTGTATCAAGAGTTCTGTCTCTTGGTTACGTGCTATTTCGCGGCCTACATCAATGGCATCTTGCTGGGTATCGTAGATGGATGTTGCTCGACTATTGCCCGCGCCAACCACAGCTCATTGCCCATCTCGCGGAACGACGTGCTGATTCTTTTTGCTCATTTGCTATCACCTCCTTTTCAGAGCTATGCAAATTGTAAAGGTAGTTCGCAAATTGTATGTTCTATTATCGAACATATCAAGTATATTTTTGACATATAAGTTCGATCCTGCTATGTTCAGAATTGAGGCAATTATGTCCAACCAAAAACAATAGGAGGCATTGTGGAGCAACGAGAACTAGGCAATAGATTAAAACAGGCAAGGGAGCTAAGCGGTATCAGTCAGCAAGGCGCTGCTGACACTATTGGCGTACCAAGAACTGCCATTACCCAAATGGAAGCTGGGAACCGTTCTGTCTCCACTCTGGAACTCACCAAGTTGGCGGAACTCTACCGCCGTTCTGTTATGTATTTTCTTGAGGAAA
>JANQJP010000041.1 GCA_028281575.1 Cellvibrionaceae bacterium | reverse complement strand
ACCCTGCGCCTCAGCACCCAGGGTCACAGTGGTCCCAACTTCGATTACCTCGATATGGCCCTGCTGATACCCAGTGATCACGTGGGTACGAGTGAACATGCCGCTGCTGCCGGACCGATGGTGTTGAGCAAAACCGGTGATCCCGGCGGCGCGTTGGCGGTCTTTGAGCAGGGGGCGCAGCTGATCACGGCTATGGCGGTGTTTGAGCCGGCAGGTGATGGTGTTATTACGCCGCAGGCCGCAAACGATGCCACCGAAACGGTGTTGGCGGTTGAGGTATAAGCGATAAGGTAAACGCTCCCGTTCTCGTGAACGGGAGGCATTTTCTAAGACCGAATTGGTGTCACTAAGCTCAGAGTTTTTTTATTCTCCGGGCTAAGTTTAGCTAGTTTCTCTTTGCCATATTGACAGAGTCGTTTCTCTTTCTCATTTCCGTCGGCATCGTATTCAGTAACTGTCCAGTATACTTTTTCCAACTTGAAATACCCTTGAGTGAGCTGATTGGAAATAATGCCTTCGAAAACAGCTTTTAATACTTGCCCCTTAAAAAACCAAACGTCGTCATTCGATTTTGTTGTTTCAACTTTTATCCATACTAATTCATTCATTTTGACCTCCGTTGAGGTACTCCCAAGACAACGCGTTTATTGCGATCGCTCTTTGCGCTGCTCTTTACACCCAAATAAAACATGTTTCTGAGCTTTCCCTGATCAGAAGGTAACGCTTGTTACCGAAACATCATTCTTCGAGGCGATAAAAAACCCCGATTGTTGCCAGCCAGGGTTTTTTAAATTCACCGGAAGGTACAGCCTTCCATTTTAGAAAGCCGCTTACATCAAGTTGTTACCATCAGTTTTTAGGCAGGAGCGTTCTAGCGCACTAGAGAGCATGTTTATATCTATGGATGGTGTACGCCAGTCCAATAAATACCTTTGCCTGCTATATCGTTGATAGTTAAAGTTCATAATCCCATACTTAAACGTGTTCGTGGTTGCGAATCTTTTTAAACGATACGTGAAGAAAGATTTATTGAAAATCCCGGTTTTTGTCGATCTTTTATACTGTATTTCATAAAGTTATATGGCTTGAATTTTATTTAGGGCGAGCCATTTTCTATCGCGATATATGGCAATATTTAGGGAAGAAAGTATTGGAGAAAAATTGACAAAATTTCAAATTTTCCCTATCAGTTAAATCACATTATTCATTTACAAAAAAACGTTCTAAATATCATATAAAGTAAATTTGTATCTCCTCTTATGGTAAATGGGTAAATACGATCAAATACATTCCGCGTCTCGCTGGGTCAGCTAGCCCATGGGCAAAAAAAAACCCGAAAGACGAAAGTGTCTTCCGGGTTTTTTGATTATCTAAACCAAATCTGGAAGGCGTATTGCCCACCAGACTTCTCGTCTAGCAGGCTTTTTCTGCGCGTGCGAGATCCTCCAGTGGATCGGGCGTCCAAGTGTAAAAACTGCCGTGCTGTGAACGTAGTAAAGTCATGTTGACCTCAAATTAAGTTTGGGCGGATTCTATGCATCACAGTATTAAAATCAAGCTGTTTTTGATGAATGGCTTAGAATGTTCGCTACAGATACGATTTATGGCGCGGTTTATGTCGGTTTTATCGATGCTGCCATAGTTGTCTTTAATCTATTAATTGTGCGAAACCCCTGGTTGGGTTGCCTGGTATTTATGCTGGGTGCTGTTAAGAATAATGAATTTACTAGTGTGTCGTGCTTTAGCGGTCACAGGTATCGTTGCTTTATCGGCTTTGCCTTATTCAGCTTTTAATGCAATTGAAGGTTTTTTAGAGGCTTTTAGAACTCGAACAGTATGGTGATCCTAATGCGATGGTGCCGACGTTATTGTTCGCTGTTAAGACTGTCTGTATAGGCACTATAGCGGCGATATTTGGCATATTGCTGCTTTATTTGTGTGTTCGTGTTTTTAATTACCGGCCACGATGGCTGTTTTTTTGGATGGTATGGCTGTCGGTAGCAATGCTTGTAGCCCTACCCTTGGGCACCCCATTTGGAATAGTACTATTAATAATTCTGTATTTGGAGAGGCACTCTTTTTCTAAATAACGGTGTAAAGAAAGAAATGTTAGGCCGCTAAACCCCTTACGGCAGAATGCATTACCAGTGCGGTAAACGGTAATTACAGTACGCGCTGTCGGTACGATAATGTGAGTGATCTTACGCAAGAAATTACGATGTAAATGTGTATTTGTGCACAAGTTTATGCACTTTGACTTGGTGTTTACGTTTCTTGTAGTAGTTTAGGGAGTAATGGTGATAAAACAGGCTTAACATTGATGGTTGTTTTTGCGAGACATCTTTTATTTGTGTTTTTATTAACCCTTCTTGTTTCATGTGGTGGTAGTGGGACAGCAGGAGAAGGGTCTGGTGGTGGTTCTGACATAACTACCGGTGATGATTCTGGTAGTAGTACGGATACAAATACGGAAGGCGAGCGCCCTGATAATAGTAGTAACGCCGTTCCCGTTGCCTCCGCTGATATAGCTCAGATAAATGAAGATACCGTTCTTTCCGGTTTTAATGTTCTCACAAACGATTCTGATCCTGATGACGATGCGCTTAGCTTAGTCAGTGCAGATCCTTCTATTGGCAATATTGATATTACTGCTGGAGAAATTACTTATACGCCGCCGGTCAATTTCTTTGGTGAAGTCGCCGTAAATTATACGATTAGCGATGGTTCGCTACAGGCGTCGAGCGCACTTACTATTGAAGTATTACCGATTAACGATGCGCCCGTTGCAAGAGATGATTCCGCAACGGTTCAA
>JANQJP010000008.1 GCA_028281575.1 Cellvibrionaceae bacterium | reverse complement strand
CATTTTCGGCAAACCTTTCATCAGCGTGTGCTGATGCGGGATCACAGCAGCGGGCACTGTTCCGGATTCTCACCGGATTCCCTTTTCATCAGCCGGCTTACGCCGGCCAAAACCGTTATCTCAATCCTATATAGCAAAAAGAACCTTCTCAAAAAATCACCTTTCCCGTCAATCACTGTAGAAGGTGATATGTCTGGCAGCGTGAAGTGAAGCTAAGGCGACGCAAACCGCGCAGGCACCAAAGCCCAAAATAACCCCGGAGCTCGACGCGCGGTTTGCGTCGCCTTGAGCTTTTTGTTAGCGCCTTAATTACGAAGTCGCTGGATTTCATCCAACTCTGCTTGAAGCCTACCTACTCGATCAATTGTAATGGACTCTAGCTCGCTTAGATAAATTAAGGGATAAATAGAACCTCCGGTGTACCTTGCCGATGCCGCTTGCGCTTGCTCCACGCTGTAGCTTTCCCAGGCCCTTTGAGCCTCGTTAAATGCTTTTTCTTCTTCTTTATCCAACTCTGAGCGCAGCTCTAATACAACTGTTTCAAGCCTCTTCTTTGCGTTCTCAAAATTCTCACTTGCCCTTGCGTTCATATCGGCTTGCGTTAAATATTCCATCTCTTCTTCTGGGATAAGTGGCTTAGTTTCCCTTTCTGCCTTTTCACGATGACTTTCTATGGCGCGCTTCTTTCCGGTTATGATGTCTTCCAGAATTGCTAGTTCCTCGTGGCTTACTCCTTGTTCACTCATTTGACGATTAATGTCCAAAAGCTTCTGCCTTTTCTCGATCAATTCCATTGCTGGTTTCTTCTCAATCCGCCTCCTGATGAAGTAAAAACCCATGGAGAGAAGAATTCCCAGCAGAACAAGGGCAACTTTTTCTATCATTTGTCCCTATTGTTCAGGCGTTGTGGCGCTAACACCAGCCATAACCGGCCCCAAAAAGCAGAGCGAAGCGGCACTTTTTGGGGTCCGAGTTTATGGCCTTGTTAGGCTCTAATTTAGACTCTAATTTGCCAATTGCATATAATGGTTTAACTTTTGAAAAACCATAATATCTTCATATTTGAATTCCTGCTCATTTATTTGAAATAGACTCATAACATTTAGCCTCGTTGCGGTAGGCGACATTGTTTCTAAAAGAAACACAGATGTAGCGCTTTGGGCTATAAACAGAACACCAAGCAGGGATTTCTTTCCAATGAATAAGTTTCTAAGTTCTTCGACGCCAATATCCTTTAATAGAGACTCTCGAATAGAGTTAACATCCGCCCACAAAAATGAAAACGGCTTTTCTACAATTGGAAAAGTATGACCAACTGGCCATATGGTCTCATGGTTGATAATGTTTTTTAAATTTATTACTGGAATCCCAGTATTTGATTTTGATTTTTCTATTTGATCAATGGCCTTTTCCAGGTTCTCATAGATGGTTTGAGAGTTCTTTGTATGAATTGTCTTGCATGCAAACCCCCAGTTACTGCCGTCTATTTCAGCTATAACATCAGGATTATCACCCGCTGAACTTTGTGGGTGATCTAACGAAATGTTTTTGCAAAATCTCATGCAAAGCGCAGCAACATAAAGCTCTATTATTTTATTGGCGTCTTGATCAGTTATTTTGCTTTTCTCATTTTGCGCCACACTGCACCCATTTAACTTCTCCAAGTGTGGCAACAACTGTTTAAAATCATTATGCGATTGAACGCTTAGCACTTTAAGGCCCAGGTCATACAAAGCAGAAAAATCTCTAAATAGCGATCTGTAGTTGCCTTGAGGGGCTAGCCTTTCTATTTCTTCAAAGTGAAACAAGACATCAAACACCGAAAGATATTTTGATTCTAAATCACTGTTTTGACTGATAGTAATTCCATTATTGACCAATAGCTCCTCAAAAGCGAGGACAAGGTTCTGTCCCTCATAAAAACCAAAATTTTCTCTGATAGCCATTTTTATGGTGTGAGCCTTAATTTCAAAAGCCTAACATTATTTATTATCTGCACTACAGAATTTCATGTTATCCTATAGTGAGTCATATCTTTTCATAGTTTACCGTTATCAATAAGTGAGTTTATTTTGCTACAAGCTTCTTCTAAATCATCGACAATCCAAGTCGATAAACCAAATATAAAAGGATGAATCCATTCACTTTCGCTTGTAGGCGAGCTTGTTGACGACACAATTTTTCTATAGTGTGAGTTTGGTGGAGAAATAGTCATCACAGTGACGTTTTCGTACTTAGCCACCATCATTTCTCCGCCAACACCAATACCTTTCTTTTGTCTTGCATCGACTAATACAAGATTGCTATCAATTACCGATTTGACGCAAGCTTTGTAGTTTTCCTCGTAGTTATGCCTTGGAATCGTAAATGTTGCTGGATTATAAATAATAACTTCACTTGCATTTATTCTATTTTCTAGAACCTCTTCTTGCTCTACTGTCCAGAAGTAACTAGGGTGACGTTTATCATTTCCTCCCTTTTTTATACTAACAGAAAGGTATATGCTAAATTTGCTTTTCATATTTCACCTAGTGATATGCTTGTTTTAAAGTCTAGCGCAGCTGGTCTGGGGCCGCGAGGAAAGAGAGGTCCCTAGCAGCAACATGTTAGACCTAAATATATTTTGTGAAATCATGAATTTTGAACGAATCTTTATCTGGACCGAAGCTAGATTTACTCTCGGCAGCAGAGACACTGACAACTGCGCAGAAGGCATGTTTATGGTTATCTAGAACCATATCGTTCTCTTTGATCACTTTGTTAAGTTTTCCAATACACTCCGGATCAGTCACGGCAAGACAACTCGCTTCAGTTCCTCTGGATGAACGCCCAGCGAGAACCATGAAAAGGTAATTTGGATCCAAAGGATGAGGACCTCTAATTACAAGGCCATAATCCCACACCAACCTCCCACCTTTTGCTGTATTTACTGGTTGGTATGGTTCACCTTTTAATCGAATAAGAACTTTTGGATTACGAAGTTCATTACTCTCAGGATCTGGTTTGAATTCCCACTTAGGCTCACGTTTCTCAAAGAATTGCTTTAGTATCGTTCCCGTAAGTCGATTAGCTTTTGGGCTCGCAATAGAATATAGATGGCTTGGTACTGCTAAAGCATCATCGTCAAAATCATCTGGATTCAATAATTCAGGGAGTCTATGTAAGCCAAATATAGATCCAAACGATTGCATTAAGCCCCGTATTCCAATGTAATCAGAATAAGTTCCCAGAGGTCTTTCTTTCCAGCCACCTCCACGACGAAAAGCCTCTCGATAGGAAAGCGGACTAGTAGCAACTATGTAAAGGCCGTCTTTGTCTCCAAGGCTTGACGGGACTAGCATTTGCCTTACCAATTCGGTTGGCGAATCACCAAACTCGAGTGTAGCTGATAATGTAGAAACTAGATTACTATACAACTCTTGAAGTCCAGCACTTCCAGATTCGTACTTGACAATTCTGTGGTGGCGGATATCAAATGGTATGCTCCTAATCTCCCCTTGTGTTATGAAGACAACGGGTTTAGCGAGAGTGAGAGCAATGCCCACTTCATACATCACATTTGGATTGGCATCTGTTAAATCTGCAATGCATACAGACGACTCAGATATAGATTTATGTATTTTATCTGCAATAGGTCCAGTAAACGAGACGTCTTTGACAATTTCACTGTCGAGCTTGCATTTCTCAATCGCACGGCTAATTACGTTTTGATAAATGGCTTCATATGGCTCTTTGTATGGGATCATTACAAAAGCTTTCATAATCGTCCTCGTGTTACTGAATGTTGATTATTGGAGTCTAACGCAGAAGTCACCGGCTGGTGTGAAGCGCAGCGGAACACCAGTCAGGTGAACTGACAGGTTGTGCCATTTTTTTGTTCATATCCACTGCGATTATATCAAAAGTAATTCGTCGTATTTTCGCTCGATCATTTCTGATGTACGTCCGGATGCTGCGACCTCCACCAATGCCTCACGATCCAAAACGATGATGTACTGTCCGCGTTGTCGTTTTTCCCGTATCTTGAGAAGTGCATCACGCTCAGGTGTGCCAGAAATCCCGTTCGGCGCGAGAATAATTGCAGTTTTCGCGTCTGGACCGATGGAATTCAGCTTCTCGCAAACAACACCGATCTCCCGTGCGCCAACCCGCTGCACCCAGTTCTTACACTCAACGACAATAGGTGACCCAGCGAATCTCCAGAAGCCCACCGAAATGTCGTTGCTGATTAGGAGGTCAAGTTCCTCGGCCTGGAGTCGTGCGTTCTTCTTGATGACACGAAGTCCCTTGATGTTCTGGAAAAGCCGAAGCGCGAATTGCTCCAATTTTTCGCCCTTCTCTGACCGCTGTGCTTCGCTGGCTGCATGGAGCAATTCCGCGAGTTCCGGTTGCTCACCACTCAAAGGTTCGAGTTCCTCTGACCTTCTCTCTACCAGTTCACGTATTTTCACAAAATCGGAGTCCAATGAGAGAAGGCTGCCTAAAGGACTCGGCCCAGTTGAAGGTGAATATTTTGACTGGTAAGTCCTATGTGCCGGCGAACTCAGTTTCGCGAGGCAAAGGTGGATGATGCGCACTCCCGGATACAGGACAATTGGGATATCTCCAATGTTATTGAGTTGAATGACCAGTCTACCTTGATAGCCGGGGTCAACATGTGAAACTCCGACTGTGAGACCAACGCGTGCCCACGATGAGCGTTGATAAATCAGCCCGCAAAGATCATAGGGCATTCTGATGAACTGGAGGGTTGTCGCTAGAACATGTCGGTGAGCCTTTAGAACCACAGATTGCCCCAGACGGACTGAAGTCCTTTCGTAAAGACTGTCGAGAGCGAGCTGAGATTCTGGATCAGCCGGATCGAAAGAACCAAACGAGGCTGGCGAGTCGCGAAGCATCGAAAACTCTGTTCCAAGTCGAAGTTCAATGTAATACGGTCCGACGTCTTCTGCCTCTGCGAATCGTGGATCTATGACAAGGTCGCCGTTTGATATCCGCAATTTGATCTCGGTATCGGTCAAGAACATAGGTCACTCTTCAATAACGAATATTGTATCCGACGCTTCTGGCACAACAATTAATTAGTTCGTTTCTACATATCTCGTTTCATCGACGAAAATCAACAGTGCCTTGTGAGGCTGTTCTGTCATGAACGTTTAAAAATTACCATGAAATTTGAGTAAAATCAAGGTAATTATAAATTTAACTTTATGGATATCATTATGGAGTAGGGGACTTGGCTTATTAGTCTTGGAGAAGCAGATACCAAACTTTCTACGAAGTATATTTTGGTATCAGTAATCCCGCCATCATAACCCGGCTCCGACTCAGTTACACCCAATTCGCGAGATCGCGCCAACCGATGACCTTCAGACCGCTACGCTCATACGATTCATCTCCTCCGTACATCAGCCATGGTGGTTCGGTTTCTCCAGCGGCGAAGCGTCCTGCTCGCTGACCGGCTTTGATATAATCTGACGTAACCGTGCTTCCTGACTTGATCTCGACCGGCTGGAGTTTTGCTCCACTTTCAAAAACCAGATCGGCTTCAACGCCGTTATTGTCTCTCCAAAAGTACAAATCGGAAGATAGCCCTTTGTTGTATCGCGCCTTGATGAATTCACTGACCACCAGCGACTCAAACAAGGCTCCGCGAAGCGGATGCAAGGCAAGCGTGTCGGCGTTACGGATGCCGAGCAGCCAGCATGCGAGACCGACATCGAGAAAGTAGAGTTTCGGAAACTTGACCAACCGTTTGCCGAAGTTTTGATACTATGGTGACAGCAGATGCACCAAGTAGCTCGATTCAAGCACCGAAAGCCAGGATCGCGCCGTTGAATGTGAAACTCCCGCCTCTCCTGCCAAAGCGCTCATATTGAGGTAAAAGAGTAGATGTTAAACAACGTTCAATCATGAGATGTATATACAATTTGAAGATCTAATCGTCAATTTGTATAACAAACAGCACCTCGAACAGATCGGCATCTTCAACATCGAACCCCTTTGCAAACCTCGAAGAGCTTTAAGCGCTGAACGTCATCGGCACAGAGGTTCAGTCGATTGCGCCCTGATCGAGCCCCCTGATCTTGAAAAGCTTGACCTGTCAGCGGGACGAATACCGCAATCCGAAATCGAACGCTTCGTGTTCACCCACCCAGCCTGCGACGTGGTCATCAAACCAGGAGGATGGACTTGAAGTGGTAGCGCTGGCGGAAGTTGTCAGAAAAAAAAGATAGCAATATCCCCTGGGCTAACGACCAAGGTCACTTACGACGCGTAGCGGCGTTCAGTGTAGCGACTGGTTCGACCTAATTCAGAACAATGTATGCCTTAACCTCCAACACTGCGACATAAGCCATACACAACGATACAATAATCAGACCAATATAAATCGCTTCAAATATAAATGCCCACCACACCGGCTTTGGTATGTCATCAAAAAGCTCATTCTCCCAAAAGCGATGCTGATACCACCGCACAAGACAGAAAATGATCTGAAAAACAAAGCCAACGCCAACAAACAACAAAATTGAAAAGATCCCTTCCGCCAACTGAATAATCGTATCCGGACGAAGATCTAACGGCACCTTGGCAGTAAGGATAGCAATTAATCCCGCCATCAACCCAACGAACACTTTCACGTATAAGAAAAAAGTATCTTTCGCAACATCAGTGAAATATCGAGTCCTAGAAGAAATCGTTCGATAACGCTCTAGTTTCAATTGATTTTTATATTCCTCTTCAGTCATATCATTTATGTCGAACATTAATTATTATCTCCACTACAGATTTTCATGCAATCCTGTAGAACAAAATCTTATACAATACTGACAATCTGCCTGACAAACGCATAAATCAAGCATCTGCGGCAAGAAAAGATATCTCATGGTATGCTTATACGGCTTACCCATAATTCTGTGATAAATTATCTTTTCTCAGAATCCCTTCACAATTTCGCCAAACCCCCAGAAAATAACAACCATAGCCCCTATCCTTTCATTTTTCCTACAGCCCGATAATTCCCCATCAGACATTCCGTTTCTGCACCGATCCGGGCGGTCCGCCCCTACCGGTAAGTTTATGATGCTCGTATTCGCTCATACGTGGAATTGTACACAAATGCACAATAATATTAATATGCATGTACGTTCACTATAGAAGAAAACAATGCGTCATGACTGCAAGGAGAAGAGTTATGAACGTATAAATAACCCGATCCAAAACCGTGCTTGCACCGAACCGAAAATAAAACGCCGAAGCTCAGCGTGCGGTTTAGGGTCGGATTTATTCAATTATTAGGGCTTTTCATTCGGGTCATTTTCAAACTCATCCATTGTCTTTGGAGGAGGTAATAAACCTAGAAAACGCGCAAAAACGACCAATGTCATAAACAAGCCAACAATTGCATGTATAGTAAACACAGCCAATCCCATGCTTGTATTAGCTGTGTATTCATCAGGACTAAAAGAAAACATCAATATCATGCTTTCATGGAATACCCGCAAAAACGTTGGCTCTCCGCTTTCCGTAGGCAATGAAATATGACCAATTCTATAGAACCACATGTACGCAACGCCGAACCAGCATACGATTTCAATGTAGTTATGTAGAAGTAACAACACTATTCTTCTATATCCTCGCAGAGCATATTCTTTGCCGTCTAAATTAGCCCTATATTCGTCGAATAGAAGAACATTTATTTGATAAACTATTATTTCAAAGGTTCTGAGGAACCCATAAATCATTACACTGAGAAGGAGGATATTTTCAGCATGCTCTCGTCGATATGTGACTATAAATAATGAAATTACAGACAATGCAGTATTGAACGTCACGTAATACTCAACAAAAGAGTAGGTCTTTGTTACTTTTGGGGCTATTCTCCGAACGACCGCAAATGTAGAAAAATAACTCAACACTAAAAACACTTTTGACCAAAAATCGACTATCCAGGATTTTGGCACCTTATTTTTTTGCTGGCTTTCTTTTTCCTTCGTGCTCATGATGATATGTATTTTCAATTGCCCTAACGCCGCCATAAGCTGCGGCTTTGTAGTTGTGAGTGTTGTGTGCTATTCAAGCACAAAAACGAGCAACGAAAAAGGCGTCAGATTGATGGCCTTGTTTTGTGATTAAGCTGTTTGCTATTCATCATGATTAACTTCCCATACCCTGTCAGTAAACATTGTTCCAGCAACTGCTATAAGGTTGTAAGTAATCCAAACTAGGATGAGTATAGGAGCATATGCCATTATTACCTTATCAGATTCTGTTGTGATTGCGGTGTAACCCAGAAAAATAATGCCGCCTATTGATAAGCAAAGTAGGATAATAACACCAGCACCTTTTGCTTTAATCGATAAGCCTTCATTTTTAGTGTGGCTGACACCAAGCTCAACCTTATCGTCTTTGTCCATCCTTTTCCTCATTTTCAAAGATTCACATAACATTAATTATTATCTGTACTACAGATTTTCATGCAATCCTGTAGAAAAAAACATATACGATGCTGATAATCTGCCTGATAAGCGCATAAATCAAGCATCTGCAGCAAGAAAAGATATCTCATGGTATGCTTATACGGCATACACATAACTGAACCGCAAATTATTTCTCTTCATTTTCTCCACACATCTCTGCACAATTTCGCCAAATCCTCAGAAAATAACAACCATCCCCCCTTAAAAGAATTGACCGCTGCCTAAAACGAAATATGCCTGCACTAACATCAGGCTTATTTGGTTTACGGAACAACGGGCTCACGTCCCGGGCTCATTTACTCCAATTGACTTATAACGTCAACGGTGGCTCATGCGCGGTTGCGCCTTGAGTCCAGCGCCTTGTTGGGCTTCTTTGAATAGCTCTGTCTGCTCAGATCGAGTCAGCTTAACCCATTCTGGAATCTTCGATATCCTGACGGCACGAAGTTCCTT
>JANQJP010000076.1 GCA_028281575.1 Cellvibrionaceae bacterium | reverse complement strand
CTGCATCCATGCAGTCGTCGATAACTGCTCCTGCGTTATTCTACCTCCTGCATCCATGCAGTCGCCGGCAACTGCTCCTGCGTTGCTCTAACACCCGCCATCCACGGCGGAGCATGAATTGACGGTTTTTGAATATATTACCAACACTCGAACGCATATATACCAAAATTGAGAGAAAAACTTTCTTGATGCACCACGAGTAAACAATAAAAAGCATCTAGTCGATAAAAGGCTGTCCCTGCCCTTTATCGCGAAACCATTTAGTGATAATCAGTTTGGTTCCTTTTTCAACCGGCGTACCATGATGAATAGTTAAGGGGTTTGGGCTGCCATCCTCGAGCAAGTTGTTCCAAACAAGTGCCCGTCCCAAGGTCGGATAAAATGTTTTATCAATTTTAGTAAAGTGCGTGGCCCCACCAGCTTCGGTGTTATTCAAATACACCATAAACGTCCAGGTGCGCTGACCCATCTCCAGCGCAAAGGATTTAAACTCTTTCGTATTTGGCTCAAAATAATCCGTATGCGCTTTAAATTCCTGTCCAACATTATATTTCTGCCCCTGAATCGTTTCGGACCACGTCAGGTTTATTCCAAGCGTTTTTGCAATCTTATTATCAATTTTTGCCACAATCTTAGAGCTATTGTGCCCCAAATCACAGGTGCTGCTCGTTCTAAAACCACCGTAGTCTTTACCGGTGGTAATCGTCGACGGCCGCAAGTCTTTATTCATTTCTCTAATAATCGCCTCACACTCAGATCGCATAAGAAAGTTTTCGATAACAAACAACTGAATATCTTCCACCTTGACTGCGCGCGCTTTTGAACTATTTACAATTTTGGAACACGCCATTGCAGCGTAGTCGAGACCTTTTTGCGTACCTTGTTTGGTGAGTGTATCGGATGAATCGTTAATTAATTGGGCTTGTTTTGACGCACGGCTAAAACGCTGCTTTACCTTTTGCCATAACGAAGTTTTCGAAGAGCCCATCGCCTCTTCAATTTCGGCATTAGAGAAACCGTTATCTTCAAGGATTTTTTTTATTTCGGCCGGGCTACAGCCACGACTTAAATTATGCTTCGTCCACTGCAACCACTCATCATTCATTTTTTTCTAATCTTTTTTACTTTCCCACAATGTTTGCATTTAAGAATGACTTCTTTTGAATTACCGCTTGATTGAATTTCAAACCACTCATGAAAACCGTGACGGCAATATGTTTCCGTGCGAACTTCGTTTGAACTTGCTCTATTTGACTTCACTGAAACCCCCTATGTAGACAAAAAAAAGGTCTTGTATCATTAATGCCCCATTAACTCAGTACATTTAGGAAATGTCTGCCTCTCCATATTGGCACATATGCGTTTGTGTATCGGTGATGCGTTCAAAAACCGTCAATTCATGCTCCGCCATGGATGGCGGGTGTTAGAGCAACGCAGGAGCAGTTGCCGGGATGAATTGGCGGAGCCACAGGGGTGGAGCGGATTCAAGCGAAGCACTGCTTCGTTCCGCGTAACGACCCTTATCTATGATTTTGGGCCGGCCCTGCTTGCAGGTATTCATGCGCTTTTTGAA
>JANQJP010000032.1 GCA_028281575.1 Cellvibrionaceae bacterium | reverse complement strand
CATTTTTTGAAAAAAGTGACGCCATAGCGATACTTGCAATAACCAATATTTTTTTCATACTTTTCCTTTATCAATCAATTTTCCAGAATTCGCCTTGAGTTGCTAACAATATTATTAGACGGAAAAAATCCGTATTTAAATGCGGAAAATATCCGCCTAACACACAAATTAATACCACTTCAACAAACCGCAAATGCACTACAGGCCAAGCTTTTTAACCTGTTCACCCCGTAACCACAAGGCGCAAATAACGACGTAATCCACGTTTGTGCTCTTAGCAAGAAGGCACACTTTACCGTATATTAAAACCGTTTTGGTGTGCATAGCTAAAGATTTAATATATGCTCATTTCCTTTCTTTCTGGGTAAAACTTGAACACTAACTTGGAGCCCCTGTTGCGTCAAGGGTTATGGGGGTATACCCAGGAGAGATCCATAAAAAAATCCGATGTTAGAACAACATCGGATTTTCCACGAATACCATTGCGCTCAAGCGCAACTTTTTAAAAGGGGTTAACTGATGACTATTGCATACCAAAGAGCGCGGTGGCATCCAGGCCCTGGCCTTCAAGTATGTCGCGCAGTCTGCGCAGCGCTTCAACCTGAATTTGGCGAACGCGTTCACGCGTTAATCCAATCTCGCGCCCTACTTCTTCAAGCGTGCTCGTTTCATAGCCGCGCAAGCCGAATCGGCGCGCAATCACTTCGCGTTGCTTTTCGCTTAGATCATCCAACCAGTTATCAAGGCTCGATGTAAGGTCGTTGTCCTGCAAAATCGAAGATGGATCGGAGACATGCTGATCGGGAACGGTGTCCACAAGTGTTTTATCAGAGGAAGGACCAATGGGTGTATCCATGGACGTGACACGCTCGTTAAGAGCGAGCATTTTTTCGACGTCTTCTACCGGCTTGTCTAATAAATGGGCAATTTCTTCCGGGCTCGGCTCATGATCGAGCTTTTGAGAAAGCTCACGCGACGCGCGCAAATATACGTTGAGCTCTTTGACAACGTGTATCGGTAAACGAATGGTGCGGGTCTGATTCATAATCGCACGCTCAATCGTTTGGCGAATCCACCAGGTCGCGTAGGTAGAAAAACGGAAACCGCGCTCCGGATCAAATTTTTCAACGGCGCGAATAAGGCCCAAATTGCCCTCTTCAATAAGGTCGAGCAAGGCCAAACCGCGATTGACATAACGGCGAGATATTTTCACAACCAAGCGCAAATTACTCTCGATCATACGCTTGCGCGATGCTTCGTCGCCTTTGAGCGCTTTGCGCGCAAAATAGACTTCTTCTTCTGCACTAAGTAGAGGCGAGTAGCCTATTTCGTTCAGATAGAGCTGAGTCGCATCCAAACTGCGCTCGTGCGCGCCATCTATATCTGAGTCTAAACTGGTTTTGGATTTTGCTGTTGTGCGTGTTTTCTTGGCTCGGGGGGGTTTGGCAGGAACTGCTTCTTGAATCGCTTCATCGTTATCTACTTCTAGGGATAATCCGGATGAAATAATGGCGTTTTCATCCTCAGCAAAAATAGCATCTAGCTCTTGAACTGCCATGACCTATACCTCGTAACCTGGTTTTATGTGAGGGTCTCTGACCCAGTCTTGTTGTGAACCAAGAGATAAAATCCGATCTCTCTAGCACCACCGGTATCAGCAATACGACAAACTAATACTTTAGTATGTCGGCAAAGAAACAGAATCTTTAGAACTTTTCTTATTGCTACTTTGGTGGCAAATATGCAATGGGGTCTACTGGACGACCGTCGAAACGAATTTCGAAATGCAGCTTTACGCTATCTGTGCCGGTGTTCCCCATTTCGGCAATTTTCTCATTGGTGCCTACTTCATCCCCTTCACGAACCAAAATACGTCGATTGTGGGCGTAGGCACTTAAGTACATATCGCTGTGCTTAATAATGATTAATTTGCCGTAACCACGCAGCCCGTCACCTGAATATACAACAGTCCCCGGAGCAGCTGCGAGTACAGGCTCACCTAATTTCCCACCGATATCAATACCTTTGTTCAAGCCGTTATTCGCACTAAAACCTTTCAAAATTTTTCCTTCCGCCGGCCAATTCCATTTTATGGCATTGGCACCAAATTTCTTTTTTGTATTTTTTGCAGACTTTTTCGATTTGTTTTTTAAACGGCTACCTTTCGAGTTTCTTGCTACTTCAGCATTAGTTTTGCTTCCACTACGCCTTGTCGAAGAGCGTGACTCCGCACTGGTATTAGCGCCAACACCCAAACTCCTAAGGTCTATTTTTTGACCTGGGTAAATCGTGTAATTTCGTCCTATACCATTGCTTCTAGCCAAATCTTTGTAATTCAGATTGTAACTCCAGGCAATGGAATACAGGGTCTCCCCCTCAGCGACAACATGAACACCCACTTTAGTACTAGAAGGTTGAGCTCGGTCTTTTACAGGTGCTTTAGCGTGACGATAGGCGCAACCGGAAAATAGCAGCAAAACGATTAATATATTAAACAAAAGCCAACGCATTAATGATTTACCTCGAGTTTATCTGAGCCAGATCTAGCACTTTTTAACTACTTAATTAGAAAGTTTTAGTTAACAATAGTTATAAAAAAACAAAAAATAAATGATAAAAAAATCTATAAAAATTTAGTCACACACGTCCAATTTAAGTGAATTTTGTGTATTTTCCGAGATAGGCATTAGTTTCTAGTTATTTTTTTCATTATTTGATTCAGACTTTCTTGATAAAAAATCAATCGTAAGTACTAAAAAAACACCTAACAAACAGCAAATCAAGACCAAAGGCCATTGTGAACTGATACCGGCACTCTGTTCAAACGAATGTGGTAATACATTTTTCTGAACCAGTGGCACGATATCTCCATGCCTATCGATGGTACTTTGTAGTACCACCTTCCACGGCCAGGTCACATACAGCGAGCCGAGCAGAAATCCGAGCATAACTGCGAAGGTATTGGTGTAAAACCGATCCAACAGCCAGGACAGGAAGCGCGAAAAAAGCAGCAAACCGAAAATGCAACCAACCCCAAAACTGGCCAACGCAACCATATCCAGGCGTTCTATCGCGCTGAGAAAAACAGGATACAAGCCGATAAGTAAGAGAATAAAGCTGCCTGAAATGCCGGGCAATATCATCGCGCATATGGCGATAAAGCCGCCGAGAAACAACATCCACCATGTGCCGGGAACTTGCGTGGGTTTGGCGATGGCGATCAAGACCACAAACCCAGCACCGAGCAGGAAATACAGGCACTGGCGCCAACGCCACCTGGATTGCTGTTTAGCAAGCGAATATAGCGACGCAACAATAAGACCGGAAAAGCCGCCCCAAACAAGTAAAGGCTGGTGTTCGAGCGCCCACGAAACACCTGTTGCAAGCGTCTTTAAACTGATCATAATCCCACCAAAGACCGCGAGCAAAAAATTGCCGTTAATATGGCGCCAAAATGTCAAGGGTCCCTCGCGCGCAAGCACAAGCAGCGCGGCTGGCGTGAGTGATTTCAAACTGTGGAGCAGCTCGTTATAGATGCCCGTAATAAGCGCGACAGTGCCCCCAGAAACACCAGGCACAATATCGGCCGCCCCCATTGCCATCCCTTTTAAGGCAATAAAAAAATAAGCGCGAGGCGAGCGTGCAGGGGACGTGGACGTTTTAGAAGTAAACTGAGACATAAGCGCAACGAAATACCTTCATCTTATTAAATAGCGGAGTCCACACTATTGTCGGCCAGATAGCATGGGTACAAACTTTACTGATTCATATTCATGACGGGTAAACGCATCACCTTCTTCATCACGGATAACCACAGTCAACACTTGAGTATCACCACCTACTGGAATCACCAATACACCTCCCGGTGCCAGTTGAGCCAAGAGTGATTCGGGTACGGATCTAGGTGCAGCGGCCGATAAAATTCCATCAAACTGCGTGACGTCATCCGGCCAACCGAGAGAGCCATCCGCATACGTAAACCTGACATTTTTAACACCGAGCTTTTTCAACCTGGTTTTTGCCTTGTCCTGCAGGGGTTTAATTCGCTCAACACTGAATACTTCAGGCACCAGCTGCGCGAGCACCGCAGTTTGGTAACCGCAACCCGTACCTATCTCAAGCACGCGCGTCAGTCTAGATGTCGCAGCGATAAGTAACTCGGTCATGCGGGCGACAATATAGGGTTGCGAAATCGTCTGCCCGTGTCCGATCGGCAGAGCCGTATCCTCATAAGCACGATGCGCGAGCGCTTCATCAACAAACAAGTGCCGGGGCGTATTGGCGACAACGTCCAACACAGATTGGTTTGTTACGCCACTCTCATGCAAACGCTCAATCAGGCGATCACGCGTGCGCTTGGATGTCATACCGACACCCTGAAACTGCAAATTATCCACCAATAATCCTCTAACGACTGTTTTTACTGTCCAGGTACGCAAGCTCGCGCAACACGGACGTTGCAAATTGCCCTGCCTCCAAGGTCATAGCGATAAGCAAATCGCTTTTTTCGAAGGTCCAAGACAAGTTTTGCGGCTGCAGAATGAGTGATCTTCGCTCCTGGCTCAAGCCAACATTTTCCAACGCAGCACACCAGGAAGCGTGCTCACTGAGCACTGCCTCTTCCAGTACTCCCTGAGCATCAACGGCCAAATTCCGACCCCGCCCCCAAAGCGGACCCGTGACATCGGAAAAAGGTTCACCCGCCATCCTGGTTTTCCAGCTGCCATCGGCGACACGGCGAGAGAGTACCATGTTAAACAAGTAAGAGCGCGCCGCAGAAATAAACAAACCGCGTAAATTGCGGTCTCGCACTGAGCGCGGGTCCTGGACCCACTTTTCCGCCTTAATCAAATTTTGAGCTTCTCTACCAAAACGCTGCTCACCAAAATAATTAGGAACACCTGCGTTAGCAATCGCGTTCAGACGCTCTTCACATTCAGCAGGTGAGCTCACACCGCGCAATCGAATACGAAAGTGGTTTGCGTCGTGGGCGCCCTTTTTTAATTTATGGCTGTGGCTGCGGCTCTCAATAAGTTCGGCATTTAAGCCCGAACTTTCAATAAATGCCGGCCAATCGATCACATGAGGTTTACCGGGAAGATAAACACTAAACCACTGGGTCGTAATCGCATGACGATCTTTTTTCCCCGCGTAGCCAACATCCATTTTCCGAACCGAAAAATAATTCGCCAGCTTTCCGGCAACCCAATCCGTGTTCTCACCCATTTTTTTTATTTTGAGCCAAAAGTGCTCACCGCCTCCGGAAACTTCAGGTTGAAAAACTTCGTCAACAATAAAATCGCCAACTTCACTGCGAAATTGCACGAGTTGAGTTGGGCGCGAATACGCATAGGAAAAATCGAGTGAGCACTGTGTCATGGCGGGCTGGACTGCATCGTTAGGGTTATAGGACCGAAGATGCTACTCTTCAGCATCTTCCTCGACAAAAAGGAAAAAGGTTTCACCTTCTTTTATTAAACCCAGTTCTTCGCGAGCTTTGGCTTCAATCGCGTCATAGCCTGTACGCAGAGCTTCAACTTCAGCAACCAAGTGAGCGTTTTGACTTTTTAGCCGCTGATTTTCGGCTTTTTGCTCTTCTATCTGTTGTTTGAGTTTAGACACATAAAGAATATTGCCCTCGCCAAACCACAAACGATATTGCAAACCCAAAAGCAACAGTAGCAACGCGACCAACAGTATTTTCATTGCACTATTGTAACCGGTAAAGTGTCGACCGGCCCTCAAATTAATTTTCTTCGGCGAGGCCCGCCACATAACGCATGGCCGCAATTTCGCCACTCTTGGCATAGATGCGCAACAACTCGTCCCACTGCGCGGTATTAATATCAAAGTCAGAATTGTCCATACGCTCCTGCAACGGCATCAAAATCAAATCGAGTTCCATATGCAGGGCTTCATTCTCTTCGTCAAACTTGGCTCTCACCGCTTCAGGGTCGTCAGATGTCAGTACCAAAATCTCAGCCCCAAGCGATTTTGACAAAATCGTCAAGCTTCCGTCATACATCGCTTGGCCACGCTGGGAGCAAGCTGCGCGCCAATCTGATTTAGTCTTATTTTCTGCACAAATATCGATAATCGTCCCATATCCGGGTCGCACAATTGCGTGTTCAATGCCCGCAGCACGATCCAATGTTTCTTTATTAAATCCCGGCTCGAAACGCAGAATAGCATCTACCGTCAGATCCATCATACGCCAAGAATAATCATCACTAACTGTCGTTTCAGCACCGCGTTCCAGCATTCGCAGCGCCTCATCTTGCGCACCTTTGTTATACAGATGTGTGGCGTACATATCCGTCAACGCACCATTATTTGGCTCAATTGAGATAAGGCGTTCTAATTCGGTTAAGCCACATTCAAAAGCTGATTTATCTCCAAGACATAAAGTGCTTACCGCAAAAAGAATCATATTGTTGTCGGGATCTGCAGCGAGCAAATGTCTCAGGCCGCTCAGTTTTTCCTGGATTGGCAAGTCCCTGGTCATTAAAAACAATAAGCGATCATCCGGGTGCTCAGACTCCGACAGATATTGAAAAAAAATATCGTCCTCATCATGCAACTCGTAAAAATCTATATCGTTTTCGCCATATACCTGTTGAGGATCAACACTACTCACTTCGTCGACACGATCCGTATTTTCGAGACTCTCGCCAACTGACACCGTATCGCGTATTTTTTGCGAGTTGTATGTTTTCGGCCCATCATCTATTTGAACGTTTGTATTTGGACTGAAATATATAAGGCAGGAAATAACAATTACGCCAGTAAAAAGAATTAACTTAACGAAAAGTTTTACTTTCATACATCTAACGAACGCGTAAGTGCAAAAAAGGCCCTGTACGCACAAGCTAACAGGGCCTTAATTTCAATCAACTTAAATATAAATACTTACTTAGTTTTTAAATTCCGCACGACCGCGATATGCCACTTTATCGCCAAGCTCAGCTTCAATACGAAGCAGGCGATTGTATTTGGCAATACGATCAGAACGTGACAGAGAACCCGTTTTTATTTGGCCTGCAGCGGTAGCAACAGCCAAATCGGCAATCGTGGTATCTTCGGTTTCACCAGAGCGGTGAGAAATCACTGCGGTGTAACCTGCATCTTGTGCCATCTTAATGGCATCAAGCGTTTCACTCAGTGAACCGATTTGGTTGAATTTAATAAGAATTGAATTGGCGATACCTTTATCGATACCTTCTTTAAGAATTTTGGTATTAGTGACAAATAAATCATCGCCCACGAGTTGGGTTTTATCACCAATCTTATTAGTGAGGTCGGCCCAACCGTCCCAGTCGCTCTCATCCATGCCGTCTTCAATAGAAAGAATCGGATATTTGGCGGTTAGCTCTGCCAGGTAATCGGCAAATTCCGGGGCAGAAAATGTTTTACCTTCACCCGCGAGATCATAAACGCCCTCTTTGTAGAATTCAGATGAAGCGCAATCCAGCGCAAGCGTAATGTCTTCGCCAAGTTTATAGCCGGCGTTTGCCACAGCTTCGGCAATGGCTTCGAGCGCACCTTCGTTAGACGGAAGGTTTGGAGCAAAACCACCTTCGTCACCAACAGCTGTATTTAAACCACGACCGGACAGTACTTTTTTCAACGCGTGGAAAACTTCAGCACCCATACGCAGCGCTTCGGTAAAATTAGGTGCAGATACCGGCTGAACCATAAATTCCTGAATATCGACATTGTTGTCTGCGTGCTCACCGCCATTAACAATATTCATCATTGGCACAGGCATGGTGTAACGGCGGGGCGTACCATTTACGTTAGCGATATGTTCGTACAATGGGATTTTCTTTTCCGCCGCAACCGCTTTTGCCGCTGCCAGAGAAACAGCCAGAATAGCGTTCGCACCAAAATTTGCTTTGTTATCTGTACCGTCCGCATCAATCATTATTTTATCGAGCGCATACTGGTCTGACGCGTCTTTACCAAGCAACAAGGGCTTGATTGCGTCGTTGACATTCGCAACTGCTTTGAGGACACCCTTGCCCAGGTAGCGGCTTTTGTCGCCATCGCGCAATTCAAGCGCCTCACGTGAACCCGTTGATGCACCTGACGGCGCACACGCGCTGCCAACCACACCCGATTCAAGCACAACTTCCGCCATTACGGTGGGGTTGCCACGTGAATCCATTACTTCGAAGCCGATAACGTCTGCAATTGTAGTCATAGGTCTTTACTCTCTAAATTACCCAAATGATTAAAAAAAATTAATGAATATCTAATTCTGGTTGCGCTTTAACTAAGTCATCCAGAGCTTTTAACGATGATAAGAAACCTTCCAATTTATCTAATGGCAAGGCGCTGGGACCGTCACATTTGGCCTTGTCTGGCTCTGGATGCGCTTCTAAAAATAAACCCGCGATACCTACAGCAATGCCGGCACGGGCCAATTCCGCCGTCTGGTGGCGGCGGCCGCCTGAGGCATCAGAAAGTGGATCGCGGCATTGCAGGGCGTGGGTCACATCAAAAATCACCGGCAACCCACCGCTGCATTCTTTCATTGTGCGAAAACCAAGCATATCGACAACAAGGTTGTCATATCCCATACAGGCGCCACGCTCGCACAAAATCACTTGCTCATTACCGCATTCCCTGAACTTGTCAACGATGTTTTTCATTTGCCCCGGGCTCAAAAACTGCGGCTTTTTCACATTGATCACCGCATTGGTGACAGCCATGGCTTTTACAAGATCCGTTTGCCGCGCGAGAAAGGCCGGCAGCTGAATAATGTCAACCACATCAGCCACGGGTTGCGCCTGACGGGGTTCGTGCACATCAGTGATAATCGGCACATCGAATTCTTCCTTCAAGGCTCGGAAAATCTCCAAACCCTCGTCCATACCTGGGCCGCGATACGAGTGCACCGACGAACGATTGGCTTTATCGAACGACGCTTTAAAAATATAGGGAATGCCAAGCTTATCCGTGATTTTTTTATAGTGCTCACATATGCGAAGCGCAAGCTCTCGCGATTCGAGCACATTCATGCCTCCGAATAAAACGAAGGGTCTGTCATTTGCAATTTCAATGTCCCGAACGTGGACGATACGGTGTTTCAAAGCGTTTCTCACTTAATGTCAATCAGCCTTAGACTGGCTATAGGCCGATGCGGCATTGATATAACTGGTAAATAACGGATGTCCATCGCGAGGTGTCGATGTAAATTCCGGGTGGAACTGACACGCGAGAAACCACGGGTGATCGTCAAGCTCGACCATTTCAACCAGAGAGTGATCCGAGGACCAACCGCTGATGCGCAAGCCACCTTCGCGGAGTTTATCAAGGTAGGTATTGTTCACCTCATAACGATGGCGATGGCGCTCGTAAATAACAGGCTTGCCGTAGATATCAGCCGCCTTGGTATTGGGCTCCAGGTGGCTTTGCTGTGCGCCGAGTCGCATAGTACCGCCAAGATCCGCGTTTTCATCCCTGACTTCGAGCTGACCATCGGACTCAGTCCACTCGGTAATCAGTGCGATCACGGGATGCGGACTCTTGCGATCAAATTCAGTGCTATTAGCGCCATCCAGGCCCAGAACGTTTCGCGCGAACTCGATGATCACAGACTGCATACCGAGGCAAATCCCTAAGTAAGGAATGTGATTCTCGCGCGCATGGCGCACAGCTGTCAGTTTGCCTTCGAGACCGCGTTCACCAAAACCACCGGGGACGAGAATCGCATCAACGCCTGCCAATACGGCAACGCCCTGCTCTTCAACATCTTCAGCGTTGATATGGCGCAAATTAACTTTTGTACGCGTGCTGAGGCCCGCATGTTTTAATGCCTCGTTTAATGACTTGTAGGCATCGAGCAATTCCATATATTTGCCAACCATCGCAACGGTGACTTCCCGTTCACAGTTGCGCTCATTGTCGAGCACGGCGTCCCATTCCGAGAGATCCGCTTCTGGCGCTTGAATCTGGAATTTTTCCAATACGATGGTGTCGAGACCGTAGCCTTGCAGCAAACCGGGAATGCTGTAGATGGAGTCTGCGTCGGGGAGAGGTACAACCGCGCGCTCTTCCACGTTAGTAAACAGGGCAATTTTACGGCGAGATTCCTCTTCGACAACGCGCTCGGAACGGCACAGCAGAATATCTGGCTGTAAACCGATGGATCTCAACTCTTTTACCGAATGCTGCGTGGGCTTGGTTTTGGTTTCGCCAGCGGTGGCGATAAACGGTACCAGGGTAAGGTGCATCAGCAAAGCGCGTGTCCCACCCAGCTCTACTTTCAATTGCCGCACCGCCTCCAAAAAAGGCTGTGATTCGATGTCGCCAACAGTACCGCCGATCTCGACAATGGCCACATCATAGCCATCCGCGCCAGCGATAATACGGCGCTTGATTTCGTCGGTGACGTGCGGAATCACTTGTACCGTGCCGCCCAGATAATCGCCACGCCGCTCTTTCTTTAATACGGTTTCGTAAACACGCCCGGTGGTAAAGTTATTTTTGCGCGTCATCTTGCTGCGAATAAAGCGCTCGTAGTGCCCCAAGTCCAAATCGGTTTCCGCACCATCTTCGGTGACAAAAACTTCACCGTGCTGGAACGGGCTCATGGTACCGGGATCGACATTAATATAAGGGTCTAACTTGAGAATGGTGACGTTTAACTGCCGCGCTTCGAGCAGTGCGGCCATAGATGCTGACGCAATACCCTTCCCTAAGGAAGAAACTACCCCGCCGGTCACAAAGATAAATCGAGTCATGCAGTGTCCTAGAAAATAGCGAGCCGGACGCGAATCAATAAGAATTTAGAGAACTGTTCGGGAGTTATTCGGCTACATGCCACCCCCTCGAGACGGGGCGCCAGACTACCAGAAAGTCCGTTTTGACTCAATCTGAGATCTCACCGGTCTTTGTCCCCGCACCATTTTTACCAGTGTAAATCCAGCGCAGACCGCGCAATGCGGAATCTGGCGTATCGGCACAGCGAAACAGGTCTGCCGCGGCCACCAACTGTTCTCCCGAAAAAATAAGCGGTACATGGCCGCGTAGCCACGGTTCAATCTTGTATTCTTGCAGCAGCTTTTTTAACGTCTGTGAATGCGCGCGCGTCTCGGGTCTTGCGCGCAGACCCGGTTCTCTGAAGCGCACCACGTAGTCTCCCGGCCGATTTGCAACATCACAGGTCAAAACAAAACCATCGCCCAAATGCAAATTGGAAACGCCATCCCAACTAAAAGCCTGCTCTGTGGGCAAACCAATTTTTGGACACAAATAGAGCTCACCACCGAAGCGCCGCAAGACGTATTGCCCCCAGCAAACCTCGGGGCTAGCCTCTTCCTTCGCAGCCATCAATTTATCGAATTCGTCAAACAACTTGCGTTCAGGCAGGCTAAAGCCATTGGCCCTTATCCAATAACGCAGCACTGCGCGCTGCCGCGGCTTGGAAAATGCCTGCAAAGCAGCCAAAGATAGGGCTTCGCCCAGACGGCGCGGTTCGCGCCCACAGGCAAGCAAATCCATTTGAGCGTATTCATCAAGCAATTGCCGACTTTCCGCCAACAACTGAGTCGTCTTTAACACAGATTTGCCAAACAGTGGCCAACGCTCTGCGAAAACCGGCAGTGCCCTCGCGCGCAAAAAATTACGGTCGAAACGCACATCATGATTACTCTCGTCATCCGCCCAATGTAGAGCATACTTCTTAGCGTACTGAGCCAGCTCTGCCCTATCCGTCCAGAGGGCAGGACGCCATAGAGCGCCCGAGCCGAAGGGACGCCACTCCTGCATCGCCAGCAAGCCGTCTAAACCCGCACCGCGCGCAAGCCTATATAAAAAAGTTTCTGCCTGATCACCCGCATGATGCGCCGTCATTAAAATATCTCCAGCCCCCATCAGCTGCTTAAAGACTTCGTAGCGCGCGTCACGCGCGGCGGATTCAAGTCCCGCTCCCTGATTTTCAATGTGAACATGTCTGACTTCGAGCGCTACGCCCCACTTTTCACAATTGTCACGACACAGCTCGAGCCATGTGTCCGCGAAGGGTGAAAGCCCGTGATGCACGTGGATAGCCGTGAACCGGTCAGCGTAAGGTGAGCTGGCGAACTCTCTACGCAGAAAATGTAATAATGCGCTTGAATCGAGACCGCCGCTGTAAGCAAACCAGAGATGGGCGCCGGCTCGCAAATGCGCTTCGAGTTTTTGTAGAATATTTTTTTTAATCAAAACAATACGTGAGTTATTAATCTCTATATGTCTAGCAAGCAGCACAAATCTTTTGGCTCCTGGCCGTCAAAAATCAGCGCGTCTAACGTTGCTGAAGGCGCGCCGAGAATCAGTGAATCATGCCTCCATAAAGGCGATATTTATTGGCTCCAGGGTTTGCCCAAAGAAGCCGGCAGAACAACAATAATGAAGGCAACTGGTTCTGGACCCTGCGGTATTTTGCCATACCCTTACAGCGCCCGCTCGAAAGTCCACGAATACGGCGGAGGCAGTTACTGCTTCGGCGATAACACCCTATATTTCTGTGAGGCCAGCGACCAACAAATATACGCCCTGCCACTCGACGGTAGCGAGCAAATAAAAAAAATAACTGACCTTCCACAAAGCCGCTTCGCCGACCTCATATGGGATGCGGTGCGGGAACGCATTATCGCCGTGCACGAGTATCATCATTCAGACCACAAAGTCGACAACAACCTGGTTGCAATTGAGCTAAACGGCAAATTGAGCGTGCTCGCTGAAGGCGACGACTTTTACGCCTACCCGCGCCTAAATGCATCGGCGACAAAATTGACCTGGATAAGTTGGAACCACCCCCATATGCCTTGGGACGCAACCCAACTTTGGACCGCTAACATCGATACGCATGGTCAGCTCACGAACAGCCTGACGTTCGACGGTGGCGACACCAACAGCCTATTGCAACCCGCCTGGGGCAAGGACGACACACTCTTTTTTGTCTCCGATAATGACAATTGGTGGAACCTTTATTGCGTGCCTGTCACCGACGAAACCACGCAGCTCCGTTGGCAAAACTGCCGGCAAATTACACAGCTAGAAGCCGAATTCGCAACACCGCTGTGGGTATTTGCGATGCAAAATTACGCCATTATCGACACGAATTTTATTGTCGCGAGCTATACAAAAGAGGGTCGTTGGCACCTGTGTCGTATCGACATCGCAACAGGCTCAATGACTCAAATTGATGAACCGTGCTCCTCACTAAGCTATTTGCAGGCCGAGGGCGAAAAAGTGACGTTTATTCGGGGAACAGCCACGAAATTCCAACACCTGTGTTTACTCACCCACTCAGTTGTCAAACCGGTATTTGAACAGCCTGATGATGACATAGAAGAAGTCAGCCGCGCGCAAGCTATCCGCTTTGCAACAACACTCGACGAATTTGCCTACGCTTTTTTTTACAGGCCCTGCAACACCAACTATGAATGCGATGGTCCACCACCTGCGATAGTGATTTGTCATGGCGGCCCCACCGGTCAAACGGATGATACGCTGAACAATAAAATTCAATTTTGGACCAGCCGTGGCTTTGCTGTGATCGACGTAAATTACCGGGGCAGCACCGGCTTCGGTCGTCACTACCGCCAGCGACTAAACCGACAATGGGGTGTTTTCGACGTAGAAGACATCGTGAAAGCAGTCGATTATCTGGTATCAAAAAAAGAAATTGATCCCAATAAAGTCGTGGTAAAAGGCAGCAGCGCTGGAGGTTTTACGGTACTTGCAGCACTCGCTTTTACGGACCGTTTCAGCGCAGGCGTAAGCCTCTACGGTATTGGCGATCTCGAATTACTGGCAAGCGACACGCATAAATTTGAAGCGCGCTATTTGGATAGTTTGGTTGGCGCCTACCCGAGCGAAAAAAGTGTTTACCAACAGCGCTCACCCATAAACGCGGTTGGTCAATTAAATTGTCCTTTATTACTCCTGCAAGGACTCGAAGATAAAGTTGTCCCGCCAAACCAGGCGCGCAGAATGGCAGAGTGTGTGCGTAACAAGGGCTTGCCCGTCGCGTTAGTAGAATTCCCAGATGAGGGACATGGGTTTCGCGCAGGTGCTACGATTAAAAAAATGTTAGACGCCGAGCTCTATTTTTATCAGTGTATTTTTGAACTGGAAAACACTTTCGAGAGTGCGCCAATGACCATAGAGAATATTTAAATGAGTCGATGGCGCCCTCCCAGTAAAAAATCTTCACCGTACATTACACCCGAAGGTCTCGAAGCCCTGCGTGCAGAAGTACGGCAGCTTTGGAAAGTTGAGCGGCCCCAGGTGACAGAAGCCGTGCATCAGGCGGCACTCAACGGTGATCGTTCCGAAAACGGCGACTATATTTACGGAAAAAAGCGACTGCGTGAAATTGATCGACGGGTTCGTTACTTAAGCAAACGCATCGAGGAAGTCAGCGCAGTGCACTATTCACCCCAACAAGAAGGAAAAATTTATTTCGGCGCCTGGGTGACACTTGAAAATGACAGCGGCGAACAAGCCAAATACCGCATCGTGGGTGCCGACGAAATAGCACCCGAACTCGGTTATATTTCAGTCGATTCGCCAATGGCAAAAGCGTTAATTGGCAAAAGTATTGATGATGAAATTAACGTAAATACACCTGAAGGACAGCGGCAGTGGTTTGTAGAAGAAATCTCTTATAAGGTCTAGGAGGTTGTTGAAAAAATCAAATCCAGCACGATGGCGAGTTAGCATGTCGGGTCACACTTTTAAAACCGTCGATTCATGCTCCGCCATGGACGGCGGATGTTAGAGCAACGCAGGAGCAGTTATCGACGACTGCATGGATGCAGGAGGTAGAATAACGCAGGAGCAGTTATCGAGAGGAATTGGCGTAGCTACAGGGGTGGAGCGGATTAAAGCGAAGTACTGCTTCGCTCCGCGTAACGACCCTTATCTAAGATTTTGGGCTGGGCCTGCTTGCAGGTATCCATGCGTTTTTAAAAGTGTGACCCGACATGCTAACGACTCGAAGCTAACGTACATTTAGCTTTTTGACAACCTGCTAGATCATCTCTAAATAATAGTAAACCCTAGAACTAGAACTTAAGCACCAAACCTTTATCTTGATACTCACGAATATGCAATGCAAAACTACCGTCGGGCCACACTTGTTTTATTAGGTAACGCCGCGAAAGTGTACCGTCTTCAATAAAAGATAAATCGACAATTTTTTCTTTCTTTTTATGCTTTTTATCGGGCTCTAACAACAATATTATTTTTGGCAAATGTCTTCGCCTTGGGTTCGATTCAATGACAAAACCTATTTCTCCAGAATAAAGCTCTACCAGGCTGCCCGGTGGATAAAGCCCTATGGTTTTTATAAATTCAAGCGCAAGCTCTGCATCGAATTGCTTACCCCTTTCCGCGTAAATAATTTTTAAGGCCTCGGTGCTGGTTTTAGCCCGGGAATAACAACGGTTAGCGGTCATCGCATCGTAGGCGTCTACGATCGATATTATTCTCGCAAAACGCGCGATACCTGCGCCGGGTAATTTGCGCGGATAGCCCTCGCCGTCCATGCGTTCATGATGGCTGTAGGCCACATCGACAACACCGGAGTATAAATTTTTAGTTGTTAAAAGCAGGTTGCGGCCGTGCACTGTGTGCGCTTTCATCAAACTGAATTCTTTGGGCGTGAGCCGGGCAGGTTTGTCGATGATATCTGCGGGCACGCGCATTTTACCAACATCGTGCAACAGCCCACAGAGGCCGAGATTTTTAAGCTCGAGATTATCCAAACCCAATTGACGGCCAAAGGCAATCGCCAAAATACACACGTTCAAGCAGTGATCGGAGGTGTATTCCCGCTCTTCCCTAATCTTCGACATCCAAAGCATTGCGTCGGGGTGACGCAGCACAGATTCGACACAGTCGTTTACAGTATCTTTGGCCGCCTGGCTATCAATCGAACCGCCCAAGCGAATTTCTTCGAGAATGGAGCAAGTGACTGAGCGTGCGCGCCGAAAAGCTTTATATGCCTTCTTGTGCTCCTCCTGAAGCGAGACTTTGTGCACATATTGTGCTGGCTTGGCCTGTGACGCCGTGCCAATATTGGAGCTATATGCGGCCGCCTTTGATGGGCTGACAGCGTCTACCCAAACGAACTCACAATACTCAGAAACGATATCAATATCTTCTTCTTCCTCGATCAGAAAACCCTGCATAATAAAAGGCGTATCGAGCCAATCCCGATCGAGTTTTGAAACAAACATTCCTACACGAAGATCACCGACGTGAATTTTTTTTGATTCAGGCATTCAAACAACCGTAACTAAAATGCGCGAAAGCCCGCAGGCATCGAGCGTGCAAGCCATTTCAACTAAGTATAGGCGCTAATATCCAGAGATGCCGGTCGCTGAGGAAGCAAGGGAATCACAAAAGTAACGCATGTTCGTTTGATTGAGTCCTGCAATATTTGCTCTACTGGAATCTGCCATATAAATCGCGTGGTTTTCAGCAAGGCGCTTAACCTGTGCAGAATCGATACCCAAAAAGGAAAACATACCTTTTTGTCGCTCGATAAATGAGAAAGACCGCCCGTCGATTTCACCCAATTGCGCAACCAGGGATGAACGCATCACGTAAATTCGCTCGCGCATCTGTTCGACTTCTTCGCACCACAGATCGCGCAATTCATCTGAGCCCAATACAGTCGCTACCACACTTGCGCCATGTGATGGCGGCATTGAATATAAGCCGCGCGTAATACTATTCAGATGACTCAACGCTGCATTTGCTTTGGCCGGGGTCTGGGCGGCAATAATGGCGGCACCAACACGCTCGCGGTAAAGGCCAAAATTTTTTGAACACGACACCGCGATCAATACTTCCGGTAATTCAGCAACGGCCAGACGCGCTCCGAAAACATCTTTTTCAACACCATCGCCAAAGCCCTGGTAAGCAATATCGATTAATGGCACCAAAGATCTTTGCCGGCAGATTTCGACAACCTTCACCCATTGCGCCTCACTTAAATCTGCGCCGGACGGATTGTGGCAACAACCGTGAAGCAAAATGATGTCACCCGGCTCAGCACGATTTAAAGCCGCTTGCATCGAATCAAAATTCACCTGCTGGCTCGCGTGGTCATAGTAAGCATATTTTTCGACGCTTAGACCCGCGCCTGCAAGCAGAGGAATATGATTGGCCCAAGTTGGATCTCCAATAAACAGACGCGCCTGAGGATTTGCCCTCACCGAGATGTCTGCAAGAATGCGCAGCGCACCACAACCTCCCGGCGTTTGCACAGCGGCCAGACGATCACTACCGGAAAGATATAAGTCTGCCAATACCAGGCGCGAGAGGAGTTCGATAAAAACTGCATTGCCGGCAGGCCCCACGTAAGCTTTGCTGGTTTCATTCGCCAATAAAAAGCGTTCGGCCTGCTTTACACAAGCCAACACCGGCGTACTCCCGGTTTCGTCTCGATAAACACCTACACCAAGATCAATTTTATTTGGATTTTTATCGGCCGTATATCTTCCGATAAGTCCGAGCAAGGGATCCGCTGGTAGCGACTGCAAATTTTCTAGCATTATCAGTTTCAGCCTTTTGCGTTTAATTATGAAAGTAGTAACATTGCAAAAACGTAGTTGAATAATAAAAACCCTGAAGTATATCCGCTAGCGATAGCTGAAGGCGAACGTTTAACCGTGAATGGAGCAGAGTGGTGAATTTTTCTTTAGATGAATACGATAAAAAAATCCTGCGTGCGCTCCAAATCAATGCAGACTATTCAATGAATGACCTGGGTGAAGAAATTGGCTTATCTCACACACCCTGCTGGCGCCGCGTGAGGAAGTTAGAAGAGGAGGGCTTTATCGATAAGCGGGTCACCTTACTCAATCCAAAACGCCTGAATCTAAATGTGTCGGTCCACGCCTATATTACGATAAAAAAACACGACGAAGCTTCACTAAACAGCTTTGAAAGCTCAGTAAAAAGCGTCGATGAAATTATCGAGTGCTATTCAGTCACTGGTGATAAAGATTACCTATTGCGCATTGCTGTCGCCAGTGTAGAAGCCTACGAGACCTTATTAAAAACGACCTTGGTACACCTGCCAAATGTGGCGTCAGTAAATTCGGTCTTCGCGCTAAAGCAAGTGAAATACACGACCCAACTACCAATATAGGTAATGCTTAAGGGGCCAGCCGTTCGACCTGCCATTTACCATCTTCGGTAAGGCGGTATTCGAAGCGGTCGTGTAAGCGGTTTTCCCTCCCCTGCCAGAACTCCACAACGCGGGGCTCAACCCGATACCCTCCCCAAAAATCCGGCAAAGGTACCTCGCCACGGACAAATTTTTGTTTTAACGATTCAAATTGCGCTAACAAAAAAGTGCGCGAATTTATCTGTGCGCTCTGTTGCGAGGCCCACGCAGCGATTTGGCTATCTCTGGGCCTGGATAAAAAGTAGGAAAGCGACTCTTGATAGCTCACTTTTGTCACACAACCAAGTACTTTCACTTGTCGTTCAATACAGTGCCAGGGGAAATGCAGGCTGACCTTGGAGTTCGACGCCATGTCAGCCGCCTTGCGGCTACTGTAGTTGGTATAAAAAACAAAGCCCCGATCATCGAAATGTTTGAGCAGAACAATGCGTTGGCTCGGCTGTCCCTGAGCATCCACTGTCGCCAAGGTCATCGCTGTTGGATCAGTAATGCCTCCGGCGATGATTTGTTGCATCCACTGCTCAAACTGTATAATCGGATCTTCGGCGAGCATATCTCGCGTTAGCCCAGCGACACGATATTCGCGTCTTAGCGATTCCAAATCCATACTTGTTCCAGATCTTTCTTGTTTGTCAGGTAAATGGCTGTCTATTCTACCCAAAATATTGCCGCGGTGATTCTCGCGGGCGGAAACAGCCGACGTATGAACGGCCGCGCTAAAGGTCTGGTTGAACTATGCGGCAAACCCATGCTCCAACATGTACTCGACGCTACCGCCCCACAAGTTGAGCAATGCGTATTAAGTGTGAACTTAGACCCGTCTCTATTTTCCGGCTTTGGACTAGAATGTATTGCAGACCGTAACAACACAGCTGTTGGCCCTCTGGGCGGCATATTCTCGGCAATGAACTACCTAAAAGAACACTCAATGAACACCGAATGGATGCTGAGCGTACCCACCGACTGCCCTTTTGTGCCGCAAAACCTGAGCGAATCGCTCTGGCGCAAAGCCAAACATGACGGCGCTCCTGCGGTATTTGCCAGTAACCGGGCTGGGGATCACTATCTGTGTGCACTATGGTCAACCTCGCTTGCAGACGCACTGGAGTACCAACTTAACCAAGATGATTTATCGGCCAGGCATTTTTTACGAGCCTGCAATGCCAGCCGCTGCGAATTTACTGAAGGCGCATTCGACCCTTTTTTTAACGTCAATAACGAAGAGGACTTGCGCGCTGCCGAGAAAATCCTGGATACTATCAGCCACCCTCTTGCGCATACATCGAGCAACCCAAACCCATGAAGACCCTATTAGCCAGTATTCTCGCGGGAATCTCTGTCACCGCGATATGTTTACAGGCCCTACCCCAATTTGACGGCTGCCTGTCTCAAGCGAGCACTGAGCTTGAGGAAACTTACTGCGATATTTCGGCACGAGAACAAAATGCTGACTTACCTAATTTATACCAATTTAGAAAAAACCCGGAAAATATTCAGCGCCTGTTGCTTGGTCGCCTAGCAGAAAAATATGATATTGCGTTACCGGAGACAAAAAAGCATATTGCTCAGGCGCAAGTAGCCAAGCTCCAGTCATCAGAAAATACTTTACCTTCGTTAAGCAACTGCGAACTCAAGGGCAACCACATCTCCTGCCCAGGCGAGTATTATCAACTGATCAACAACCTGAAAAACAACCAGCTCAAAGCAGCTGCCTTTTCTTCACACAATCAACTGATTATTCCGAAAAAAGATGATACGGAGTTTCGAGAAGAATCCGATTACCGTTATCTAAGCAACATTTATCCAATATATATTCGAAAAATGCTCGATCTCGGGCTCGGTGACTCCACCATGTCCTTTACAAAATTTGCGACCGTCTATTGGCAGAGCAAGCTGGAGGAAACAGATTTTAGCGAGCGATTTCGCTACATGTACAATCAATTAAAAATCGAAAAAAGCCGCAATCAGGTACGCGATAGATACCGGGACAATTACCCTATCGAGCTACATCAGTGCATGAGACTCGACGACGAAATCGTCGTCTGCGATGATATGGCGCAAAACTGGGTATATAAACGTCTATAAACGCTATTCGACAGGCACCAGTCTAAAGCGCTGCTCTTCTGCCAGCGCATTAATGCGGACAAAAGCAGCGTCACTTTCTGTGTCTGCAGACACACCCAAATTATCCATAGTCATGGCCCAACTGGGGTTAAACCTATTTAAAAAATACACCTGTCGTTCGCTGTAACCATTTATGGTCCAGCGTAAGAAAAAGCTTTCATCCAGACCACTGCCCAAGTCCTCAAACGGCACAACCAAGCCCGTACCCTGGGACGAGGTAAAATTTCCGCCATCTTGAGGGGCAATCTTGTCCTCAATGTTTGCGGCGCTGCGCAGCAAGGTTGTCGCGCCTCTATCGTTGATAATATCCCAGTGTTGGCTAGTGACATTGGCACAATCAACCGCCAACACAAGCTCCGATGTTCGCAGTAGCGCCGGGTCATCAGCGACAACAATATTGCCCTCGCTATCAATAGTGACCTCAAGAAAATCCACGTTTTCGATTTGCAAACACTTGCTCGCATCGCTTGCCAATTGAATCTGATAGAGCGGGCTCACATAACTTTGATCTATCGCACCGCCGACAAAGGACTCTGCGCCACCATCGTCGCGAACATTATCGTCAACCTGAACAGCGCCAACTTCAGCCGAAGCACTCACCAAATCGATGCCTGCGCCGTCAAAATCAAAGATATTGTCAAATATAAGCGTACCTTGCGCCCATTCCTGCGTATTCCATGCAGCTCGACCGTCAACAACACTGATCGCTGCATTTAATACAGCGTCGCCTGAATGGATGAGCGTGTTGTAACTGAATTGCGTATCGTTGCCCTTAATAACAACAGCTGAGTCAAGTTCAGCAGCCTCAGAAATATCGCGACTATCCAGCGTCGAATACTGCACGATATTGCGCTCTGAACCTTCCTTAACATCGATTAACTCGCCTTGAACATTTGGACCAAGGATCAGATTGGAAAATATATTATCTGAGTTAGATGCTTCATATGGTCCAGGCGTCGGCGCACCGATCCATTGCTCATCGTCAGATCCGATCACCATGGCCTCACCGAGGTCTTCACCGGCCCCAGCCTCCGAGCCAATATCCAAAACAAACACGCGAGCGAAGTTATTGTTATCACTGCCATTAATCAACTCAAACCCACGCTGCCCAACGTCAGTGATAATCAAGGTGTTGATAACGTTATTGTCAGCGCTGTTTAACACCAAGCCCTTAGCTGCGTTGCTGAGTTCCAAACGAGAAATATCCCAGTGACTGCCTTCAAGCTCTAAAACTGTATTCTGGTCGAGAGCACTGCCTTCAAGCACTGAGACAGCCCCCGCACTACGCAAAATTATTGGGGTTTCCGCAGTGCCAGAGGCATTAGTGTAAAAATGCACGCCCTCTTTGCCGCTGGCAGCCAAACTTGCCTCGGCACTATAGTTATCCGACAACAGCACGATCTCTTGATTTGGCTGGGCGTTTTGCAATGCTGCCTGCAGTTCAGCGCCAGTCTCAACCTCAATCCATTCCGTTTCACTGCGCGTGATAGCAATAGTGTAATGAATAATAGGCGTACCATCATCGGTTTCATTTAAGGAGATGCCAAAAATATTGTCGCTGCCAGTTTCGACAGCTAAATTCGCTGAGCCTCCGGCAGGCACATCAACCAGATTCTCCAGCGAGAGCGTAGTATCCTCCTCGTTTTCCACAATATTGCCAACACGAACGGTGCGCCCAGCAATGACGGGTATCGCCGAGAGTTCAACGTTAGCAGCGCTGCTATTTACTCGCGCAGTATAAGAGGCAATTAAGCAACGGAAGCCATCGACATTTCCCGACGCGAGCCTGCCAGAATCTAACGACAACGCAGCCAAGCTATTCACAGAGTCCATTTCGCTGTCGGTGGGTGGCGATCGGGTAATGTTAAAGGTGTATAAACGACTTTCAGATTCGTCTTCAGAAACGACAAGCGCTTCAATAACATTTAAACCTTCTACCAAATCGATATAGGTGAAATCGTCAGTGACAGCCGCATTGCCATTTATCATCAGTGAGGCATCAGTCGAAATACCGGGCTGAATGCCCACGGTACAAAGCGAGAAAGGTGCAGTAATCTGGTAAGTGGTTATATCCGGGTCGAAATTTTCTGGGTCATCGAAGGTCAGGATAAGCTGGCCATCATCTTGTGGCGTAAAGTCGTCAATGGCCACTGACAAAATACGCGCTTCAGAACTCAGACGATGCACAACAACTTTATATTCAAGAAGTTGGGTTTGATCACCATTGTGTGAACGAAAAACGAACAGGTTGTCACCCACGTCAAGCGTAAATGTCACTGGTGTACCCGACGTAACATTCTGCTCCTGCGTTATCACTAGGCGATTTTGATCGGACGCTGTACTCTGACGGAAAGCCAGAATTTCCGCGTTGTCATCCAAAGGCGCACCGACAGTAAACACAACACTTTCTACGTCATTAGTGACCTCAAAGGTATAGAGCCCTGTTTGGTCTGGATCGAATGCCGGAGAAAAATCCGCTGCATCCGCACTCAGGTTGGAAACACGCAAATCCAGCTCTACTTCCGTGCTCCCTCTTAAGGAATTCCCGCTGTCACAGGCAACGAGAGAAAAAGCCAGCACTGCAGCAAGCGAGAGAAAAATAGAGCGTTTTAACATCGGCATTTCAGTCCAGGATCTAGGTGGTGGGCGTTTTTATTTTGTTGCGTTCTATGTCATTTTTGGGGGCGCTCAACTTACAGCGAATCACCGTTCGAGTAAAGACCGAAACTGTAGGCGACAAATACCGCTCGGCTTTCACAGGTTTAAACCTGTTTGACCATGCTTAACCCAATCAGTTCTTTAAGCGAAAACCAGCACTGTGGGCAGGCGCAAAAAGCCGCTATCCAAAAGCTGTAGAACGACAGAAAAACAGTATGATATTCAATAGCTTACAGCTCGCCATATTTCGCCACAATTCACCAGAATTGATCACCGAGAAAGCGTGAACCAAGTCCGCAGGTTATCTAATTTCACTGTTACCTTGATATCAAGGGCAATGCCAAAGCCCATCCATTACATTGAGGAGTACAGCCATGACTTTTTTAGAAAACGCCGGGTGGATGACATTCTTTGTTTTGTTCGTCTGCGCAATGATTGTTTTGTATCTCGCACGTAAACCCGCCCACAGAGCTATTCGAGGCCTGCTCGACGGCCTTTATATTGCCACACGGTTTGTTGCGCGCAGCCTGGCGAACACCGCAACAAAGATGCACGCACGCAACCGCGAAGTGCTATTACATCTCGGCCGCGAGCAATCAGAGCGCGAGCTGCGCAAAGAGTTTCATGAAATTAGCAGCTTTGTGCAGCGCGACTTGGGTGGCTACCCCAAATTGCAGCAAAATATTCGCGAGGAAATCAACCTTATTCAGGCGGATTACGAGGCGAGCCAGCATACCGCCACCGAATTGCCCGACTGGACCCAGGCGGTGGAGTCAGTCGCCAAGCTAAAAACCAGCAATAGCGAAGCGAACACACGCCTGCTGGAGCAAATTCACAGCACCGCTGAAATCCAGCACCGCGAGAACCTTAAGGCTTACCGCGAGACCAATAGCAAGCGCAATACAGTACTGCAAAAGGTACTGCCTCACTGGCGTAAATTGAGCTTTAGCATCGACGACACCGGCCGACGCCTAAGCGACATTGTAGAACGAAGCAAAAAGATCGATAAGCAGATGGAACGCTTTAATGATATTCAAACCGGCTCTGAGCGTGCTGAACACATGCTTCGATCCTCAGCAATCACCCAGTTTTTAATCTCTGCACTGGTCATCACCATTGCCATCGGCGGTGCTTTTTTTAACTTTCACCTTATCGCATTGCCAATGTCGGAGATGGTGGGTTCCGCTCAGCGCATCGGCGGCGCCAAGGTATCTGACCTGGCAGCGCTGGTCATTATCTGCATGGAAATTAGCGCCGGCATCTTTCTGTTGGAAAGCCTGCGTATTACCAAATTGTTCCCACTTATCGGGTCCATGGACGACCGTACGCGCCGCACCATTATGATCGCTTCGGCCTCGGTGCTTCTTACCTTAGCCAGCACAGAATCAGCACTTGCATTTATGCGCGATCAAATTGCCAACGACCTGGCAGCGCTGCGCGCGTCGCTTGCTGGGCCCAGCAGCTTCGCCGAAGCCGAAGTTCACACGGGTATCAACCATTGGATACCGCTTGCGGCCAACATGGTACTTGGCTTTGTTTTGCCACTGGCCTTAACGATGATTGCTATTCCGTTGGAGTATTTGCTGCAATCTGGCCGCACGGTGTTAGGCAGTGTTGTCGCAAGCCTGATTGGATTACTGGCCATCGCTGTGCGCGTATTCGCATCGCTATTGCGTCAAATGGGGCACGTGCTCACGAGCTTTTATGATTTGCTTATCGCCGGCCCGCTGTTCATTGAGTCCCTGGTTCTAAAATCGCGTAGCAGCCACAGCGACGACGTTCAGGAAGAACTGCCCTGGGATGATGTTGAGCCAACGGAACCAATGAGCACAGGAGCGAAAAAATGAACACGATCAAACGATTTATCGCTGTCCTCGGCGTGCTCACCTGCATAAACGCCTGCTCCACAGATGACAATCCAAAATACGCCAATGGTTATTATCTGCTGCTGGATACCTCGGGCACTTATACCAAAGAGCTCGACAAGGCCAAGCAGGTGATCAACTATATTTTGGCAATGATGGAGCCGGGCGACGTTTTTGCTGTAGCGCGAATAGACAGCGCAAGTTTCAGTGAGAAGGACATCATAAGCAAGCTCACGCTGGACGCGCGCCCGTCAGTGGCGATCACACAAAAACAAAACTTTGCCAGCAATATAGAAGCATTTATTGCCGAGGTAAAAAGCAGCGATTACACCGATATCTCTGGCGGACTGTTGCAGGGAGTAGAATATCTTCGCGAAGCAAGGGTCGGCAGTCGTACGATTTTAATTTATTCCGACTTGAAAGAGGATCTGCCCAAAGGCTATGTGCGCGATGTTAAGCCGGAACTCGAAGGCTTTACTGTCAAAGCTCTGAATGTGACAAAACTGCGGGCAGATAATCAAAACCCACGGAGTTATCTGGATCGCGTTGCCGATTGGCAATCGCTTGTCATTACCGGTGGTGGCAACTGGATACTGATTAACGATCTCGACAAACCTGATGCTTTACTTTAACGCTCCTAAGAAAGGGTAGCGGCTAAAAAATGTACCCTACCCTTTTCCAAACCTTTCAGTTTTAGCCACACAGCATAATTCTCGCACCAAAACACGACACAGTTTCCCAAAATTGGGACAACTTTTTTTTCTCTTTTTTAAATCATGCACCATCTTTGCGAAAGATACGCAAAAAAATAAAAAATGACGCACCAATTTGTACTCACCATAGAGAAATCGCACCTTCCAGATACATTTTTTAGTGTTTTTTATACAAATGATTTATTGGCAACAGGTTTGCAAAGCAATCTCTAGACGTGCGAATAGCGCATTCTTTCCATTGGGCTAAATCGTATAACTCGACATTAAAACGAGTGGCAACAAAACCGTTAATGAGTAATTTAACCTCTACAGATATAAGTGTTATGACTCTAAAAAGAGCATGAAAACGGTAACATTTTTTTGATTTTTAATTACATTATAAGTTGACGCAATAAATTGAGGGGCTCAATGTTTTATTTATTTAACAATGTAGCTTTTAGCTCCAATTATATTCACAATTACACCCGAAACCGGCTATGCACATATTGTAAAAACCTGCATAATTCACCCAGCGGAACCGTGCAAAAAAATCAAGCATCTCGTTTAAAAACCAACAATAAAAAATACATAAAATGAACGCGATCATACCCCCTCCCACGCAAGACACATTGCGCCACTATCGACCAGAGGAAAGCGATACTAGAAATATCATTGTTATCGGTGGCGGCCCTGTCGGCGTGCGATTCGCCCACGAAGTACTCGCACAGTCACCTAAATTAAACGTCAGGGTATTTAGTAACGAACCGTATCACCCATATAATCGAGTGCAATTATCGTCGCTGCTCGCAGGTGATGTTCGCTATGAAGACATAATTACCCCGCTGCCAAATGAAAAACTTTATCCTGGTTTTCGTTTTGAAGTATGTGCCGTTCATGCAATAGACACAAAAGCACAAACAATTACAGATTCGCTAGGTTCAGAATACTTTTACGATAAACTCATTATCGCTACGGGCTCGCGCCCCCGCTTGCCAGGTATCCCCGGAATGAACCAAAGGGGCGTTTATACTTTTCGAAACCTTGGTGACGCTGAACATTTATATGTGCGTCGCTTGAGATCTCGCCACGTGGTCGTTATCGGCGGAGGATTATTAGGGATAGAGGCCGCGCGAGCGCTATTAAGCCTCAATACAAGAGTGACGCTTGTCCAACAATCACAACGCTTGATGAACCGTCAACTCGATAACGACGCGGCAGCAATGCTTGAGTCTAAGGTTAAAGAACTCGGAATAAATGTTTTAACCAATTCGGGTGTTAAGGAAATTTTCGGCGAAGATAACCGAGTTACCGGTGTTGAATTACGAAACGGAGAAAAATTAAGCTGCGATACGGTACTCATATGCGCCGGTATAAGAGCTAATCTAGAAATTGCGCGCCGGGCAAAAATTCAAGTACGGAATGGCATTTTAATCGATGACCAACTCAAAACATCTGACGAAAATGTGCACGCCATTGGCGAATGTTGTGAGCACCGTGGATTAGTTTACGGCCTGGTAAACCCGGGTTATGAACAGGCCGCTATTGCTGCCGATGTTATTACAGGCGGCAAAGCGACATATGTTGGATCGCTAGAAATCAGCCGCCTAAAAGTGGTTGGCGAAGATGTTTGCAGCATGGGCATCGTTAATAATGCTAGACAAACTTTCGGCACCGTTAAAGAGCTCAGCTATAAAAATAAAAAGCAAAACACCTATCGAAAGCTCATTCTAAAGCGCGGAAAAATTGTTGGGTGTGTTGCTTTTGGTGATTGGGCGGAGAGCCGGCGCGTTCAAGAAGCATTTCAACAACAAAGAAAAATAAGCTTGTGGCAACAAATGATGTTCAAGCTTAATGGCTACGTATGGGCGAAAGCTCAAGCAAATGACCCAAGGTATTGGCCAGACACAGCTGTGATTTGTCAATGCAATAGCATAACTAAGGAACAACTCACCGCCGCTATTGACAACGGCAATACCTCTGTTAGTGCCTTGTCCGAATCCACTAAGGCCGGCACCGTGTGTGGTTCATGTAAGCCACTGTTGGGCACATTAATCGGTGAAGACGCAAAAATAGAAAAGGAACCTGCCTGGCAGGTATTACTCCTTACCTGTCTCGCAGCCATTATTATCGTCGTCGCCATTGTGTCGATACCGGGCATGCAAATCGCTGACTCGGTTCAAGACATCGGTATTTATGAGTCTATCTGGAACGATAAGTACTGGAAGCAAGTGACCGGATTTAGTTTGTTGGGAATGACGGTTATCGGCTTACTGATGTCTTTGCGTAAGCGCATAAAAATTCAGGCGCTGGGTAAATTTCAATATTGGCGATTCCTGCACATCATACTCGGTGTACTTTCCGCCACAACCCTCGTATTCCATACGGGTATGCATTTGGGGGCAAACTTAAACCAGTTGCTGCTGTTAAATTTTATCGCTGTGCTGAGCATAGGTGCACTGGCTGGAGCCTCAATATCTTTAGCGCACAACTTTAGCCCGGGTGCAGCAGCTGGCGCGAGAAAAGTATTCACATGGGTGCATATCATTATTACCTGGCCGCTTCCCATTTTGCTATGCGTGCATATTTTGACGGTATATTATTTTTAACAGTTTATGAAAAAATTCCTTTGGATCGCCTGGGCATTAGTTACCATCGGAATCGGTGTTTACTATCTCAACATCGTCTTTTTTGAAGAGACAAAAGAAGAACTGCTTATTGGTCACTCGACCTACGGCCATTATCAAATCGAGTTAGCGTGTACGAGCTGCCATACCGAACCTTTCGGTGGTAAAGACATACTCCAGGACGCATGCTTGAATTGTCACGAAGAAGAATTAAAACTCGCGCTCGACTCACACCCTAAGAAAAAATTTAATGACCCCCGCAACGCCGACCTGCTAGAAATTATTGATGCACGCTACTGCATAAGCTGTCATACCGAACATCAACATGAGCAAACACTGGCAATGGGGCTCACCGTGCCCTCCGACTACTGCTTTCACTGCCATGTAGATATTGGAGAAGAACGCGAAAGCCATCAGGATCTCGCTTTTGATAGTTGTGCAGATGCCGGCTGCCATAATTTTCATGACAATAGAGCACTATACGAAGCCTTCCTGGTTAAAAATGCCAACCAGCCCTGGCTGAATGAAATTGCAAAAATTTCGTCAGCAAATAATGCCAAACAATATGCGAGGCCATCGCATCCCATTTTTGACATTAGCCACCCTGAAATAGCAAGTGCGCATCCCGATATTTCGTCTGATTGGCAAGCAAGCGCGCACGCCACTGCCGGGGTAAGCTGTGTGGGCTGCCACAATAATAAAGAAGATTCGACGTGGATTGACAGACCTGGATTAAGCGAATGCCAATCCTGTCATCGAGACGAAGTCGAGGGCTTTACCAGTGGAAAACATGGTATGCGCCTGGCCGGCACAATAAACGGAACGACAGTCTTGCCAGCAATAACACCAAATGATTCTCATTTAACATTTCAACAAAGCGCTCTATCGATAGAACACGGCTGTAATACCTGCCACGCTGCACACAATTATGATCGCAAATTCGCGGCAACGGACAGTTGCCTAAATTGCCACGCCGACGAACACTCGCTCGCATTCACAGATTCACCTCACGGATCACTCTGGCAAAAAGAATTAGCGGGTGAAATTCCTGCTGGTACGGGCGTTTCATGTGCAACTTGTCATTTGCCAAGCATCGAGCAGGATAAAAACGGAACCAAAATAGTGCGGGTTGAACACAACCAGAACATGAACCTTCGTCCAAATGAAAAGATGGTGCGCCCCGTTTGCATGCAATGCCACGGTTTAGCGTTCTCTATTGATGCACTTGCCGACGAAAATTTAATAAAAAATAATTTCAATGGCACCCCAAGTGTGCACGTACCCTCGATAGATTGGGCATTGAAACGTGAAAACCGCTAATACCTTAAAGTTGGAATGGGTATTGCAAAATTAAAAACCGAGAAAATAAAACTAAATTAAAGCAACACTTTTTAAGTGAACCTGAGGAGGGGAGCGTTAATGAGAAAATTATTATTGACGACATTGTTTGCAGGAAGCGCCGTTGGACTCAGTGGATGTGGCGAAGAAAAATCGGCCGGCGTGGAACCTAAAGTTATGACGGACGCACTTTTTGCCGTTATGAAAGCCGACCGTACAAATTACACAAAATTAATTGTTAAACGCCTGGGACCCAAAGGTGCAGACGTAATTACACCAGTAGAGCATTGGCAGGATGTCGATACAGGCGCCCCACTGCCAGCACAAATGTTTCGCGCGGGCTCCGAAGCCGTCGCGGAAATGACAGATTCTTTCACTTACTCATTGCAATCACTTTGGCCCATCAATAAACAAAATGCACCGAAAACGGAAATTGAAAAAGCCGGGCTCGAATATATTGCGGCAAATCCAGGGGAGAATTATTACGGTGAAGAAAAACTCGGAGATACAACATATTTTACTGCCGTATACCCTGACGTCGCTGTTTCAGATGCCTGCACTAGCTGTCATAACGAACATAAAGACACACCTAAAACAGATTTTAAAGTTGGTGAAGTCATGGGCGGCGTTGTTGTTCGGGTACCAATTTAACAAGCGTTGCCTGACCCGGAAAAAGGGAGAGTGGACAAATGAGAAAATATGCACTGCCGGTAGTTGTCAGCATTACGTCGCTGATGCTCTTTGGTTGCTCCGACCCAGAGCAAAAAAAAACTGAAGCCGATCTTGCTGCCGGTGAGCAAATAGTTAAAGCAAACTGTAGATCATGTCACTTACCCGGCATTAACGGTGCCCCCATTATTGGCAACAGCAAAATGTGGGGACCGAGAATTGAAAAAGGTCAGGATATGCTTGTTCAGAGTGTGCTAAATGGATTCGGTTTAATGCCTGCCAAAGGTGGAGCAAACCACCTGACGGAGGAAGAGATTGCGTTAGCAGTTAATTATATGGTGAGTCAAATAGAGCCTTAGCGGACGCTAAATTCTATATCTCGACTCATTGTTGTCTCGTTCACTTTTAACAATGTCACCGAGACATGTCTCTATCAGTTAATGCAATTTAATTGGGGAACGAGACATGAATTGCACACTTGTACTGGAGACACGCCGTAAATACCTGCAAGCAGGTCCAGCCCAAAATCATAGATTTTGGTCGTTACGCGGAGCGAAGCAGTGCTTCGCTTGGATCCGCTACACCCATGTAGGCTCTGCACCAGCATCCCTTTTGGTGAAGGTCTCCAGTACAAGTGTGCAATCCATGTCTCTCCAACTTAACAGGCAACAATAGTTCCAGCTATATATTATTTTTTAGGAGATTCAAACATGTTCGGTTTATTCGGTAAAAAACAAACAGAAGAAGTAAGCACATCTTCCCTCTATGAAAAAATCGGTGGCGAAGCTGCGGTGAACGCCGCGGTTGATCTGTTTTATAAAAAAGTGCTTGTCGACGCACGTATCAGTGAGTTTTTCGACACAGTGGATATGGAAGCGCAACACACGAAGCAAAAAGCGTTTTTAACCATGGTGTTTGGCGGCCCGAATAGTTATACCGGCAAAGATATGCGCGAGGCACACAAACATATGAGTTTGACTGAAGAACACTTTACTGCGGTAGCGGAAAACCTTGTTGCTACGCTAAAAGAGCTAGGTGTAGCAGAAGAGGATATTAATTCGATTGTGGAAATCGCACTTAGCGTTAAAGACGACGTTCTCAATAAATAGTTCCACGCTGCCGTGCTAAGTTTTTTTTTCAAACCTTGGCTGCATTTTCTCGACCAGCAGGGCCAAAACCAAAAAGTTCGGTTGCGGCCTAATGAATCTGTACTCTCTGCGCTATTGCGTTCAGGTCACACAATACCCTTCTCTTGCAAGGCGGGGCTTTGTCAAAGCTGCAAGGTCCAGTGCGTACAGCCGTCCAAACTGCCTGCCGGATCTCAAAGGGGTCTCAAAAACGCACACGCTCAACAAGGTTTTTTTCTGGCATGCCTGTGCTTCCCTAAAAGATCTCTCGATATCAAATTACCAGATGCTAACGACGACATCGGCGTAGCGAAAGTTGTAGGTAAAGAGTTTCTAAATGAAAAGGTGATTCGTCTCAGATTAAGCACAGATATCGAATTTAATCCTGGTCAATTTTGTAATTTGTTTAAATCTACCAATGTCGTTCGATCTTATTCCATCGCAAATACGCCGGCCGATGACTATCTGGAATTCCATATTAAGTACATTGAAAATGGAAAATTCAGCGCCTGGGTCGCAAATGATCTCCGTATTGGGGACGAACTAAATATTCAAGGTGCTTACGGCAATTGTATTTACACGGAGACAAATAAAAACAAACCTCTGCTACTTTGTGGGATAAGCACTGGACTCGCACCATTGGCAGGCATAGTCAAGCACGCACTCGAAACGCAACATACTGGAACAATGGATCTAGTGATCGGGGCGCGCAAAGCAAAAGACTTTTACCTCACCGGAGAATTATTTTCTCTGGCAGACAAACACAAAAACCTTAAGCTTCATTGGCTCTGCTCTGAAGAACACCCCAAAAATATTTACTTTAATCACGCGGATCTCTATCAATATGTATCTGAGCATTTTGCCGATCTGAGCGAATATAGTGTCTTCCTTTGTGGCGCACCAACATTTGTCACCAAACTCAAGAAGCAGTGTTTTCTTTCTAATGCAAGCATGGGCGCTATACACTCAGACGCATTTACGTCTGCAAAGTAGTCAAACGGACCAAAAACTAGCATCCAATAAATCTGCGGATGCTAAAAAATCACACTTTTAGTGCACACACACAAATCAAGATTATTATTTGATCAAAAACAATAGAAACATCATTACCGCAAGCACTAGCCACGCGCACAAACTCACCTTAATGGTGCGTTTATTTTTTCCAAACCCTCACATATAGGCCTAACTCTTCTAAAAATGAGGACGTAAACCATTGTTTTTATTAAAAAAAATAACATAAAACAAAGCTAAACCACTAATTGGCAAGCCTTTTGCGAAGAACCCCCCGCATGCTTTTTCTTACGGGACTTACTTCTTAAAAATTAGAGGCCAGAAAATGAAACTAAAAAAACTTTCGATGAAGAAGTTACTGCAAATATCAGTTGCAGCTTTTTCAGCACTTACATTTGCGGGGACCAGCTTTGCTGAAGAATTGGATGTCGAAAAAGACGAGCTCACCTTCGGTTTTATTAAACTCACAGATATGGCGCCACTTGCAGTAGCCTACGAGCGCGGTTATTTCGAGGATGAAGGTTTATTCGTAACACTCGAAGCTCAAGCTAACTGGAAAGTGCTGTTGGATGGCGTTATCGACGGCAAACTCGACGGCGCGCACATGCTGGCCGGTCAACCACTCGGCGCGACCATCGGCTATGGAACTGAAGCGCATATTATTACCGCGTTTAGCATGGACTTAAACGGCAATGCGATTACTGTTTCCAACGATATCTGGAAACAAATGAAAAAAAATATTCCGCATGAAAATGGCAGGCCTGTTCACCCTATTAGTGCGAATGCACTAAAACCTGTTATTGATGATTACCGCGATAAAGGCAAGCCGTTCAATATGGGAATGGTATTCCCTGTATCCACGCATAACTATGAGCTGCGTTACTGGTTAGCTGCAGGTGGCATCGTGCCCGGTTATTACGGTCCTGGTGCTGCGGGTAATGTGGGTCAGATATCTGGCGAGACCCTGCTTTCGGTAACACCTCCACCACAAATGCCAGCGACGCTTGAAGCGGGAACCATTTACGGTTACTGCGTCGGCGAACCATGGAACCAACAAGCTGTATTCAAAGGCATCGGTGTTCCTGTCATTACCGACTACGAAATTTGGAAAAATAACCCGGAAAAAGTGTTTGGTGTTTCTAACAATTGGGCAGAAAAAAACCCCAATACTCACCTGGCGGTACTAAAAGCGCTTATTCGCGCAGCGAAATGGCTAGACGAAAACGACAACGCCAACCGTAAGGAAGCAGTAAAAATTCTTTCGCAACCAAACTACGTCGGCGCAGATTATGAAGTTATTGCTAACTCAATGACCGGCACCTTCGAATACGAAAAGGGCGACAAGCGTGAAGTGCCAGACTTCAATGTTTTCTATCGTTACTACGCGACCTACCCTTTCTACTCAGACGCTATCTGGTATTTATCACAAATGCGTCGTTGGGGACAAATCGCAGAAGACAAGCCCGACAGCTGGTATCACGATGTTGCTAAGAAAGTATATAAGCCGGAAATTTATATGCAGGCAGCAGAAATGCTCATTGAAGAAGGTCACGTCGCAAAAGAGGATTTCCCTTTCGGCACTGATGGTTATCGTGATCCACAGACCGAATTTATCGACAATATCGTCTACGACGGCAGAAAACCAAACGATTATCTTGCGAAATTCCCAATCGGTTTGAAAGAAGGTGAAATCGTTACATCGGCAGGCGTCACCAAGAAATAAATTCATCGTAGGGGTCTCGAGAATTTGGAGCCCCTTTCATTCACTTAAATAATTTACATTTTAAAGAGATTATTAACAGGTAACTCTCATGATCAACGGTATTATTAACTTCCTCCAGCTATCTGGCCTCACTTGGTTTGTGCCGCTTGTGCGTTTGGCTTCGGGAGAAGACCCACGGGAACAGCTCAAACAATTGTGGATGGTCATGGGAATTCCAATTGTCGCATTTATTTTCTTTCTTTTTCTCTGGGGTCAGGGTGCCAGCAAAGTAGAAACAAGCCTCGGAACAATTCCAGGGCCCAAGCAAGTCACAGAGCAGGCTGCGGCCCTATGGGAAGACCATAAAGCTCAACGCGCCAAAGCAGATGCATTTTACGAGCGCCAGGAAAAACGTAACGCAAGATACGAAGAACAAGGTAGAACAGACAAAATTAAATGGCGTGAATACACTGGCTCGCCAACGTATATCGATCAGATATGGACGAGCATTCGCACAGTATTTATGGGATTTTTTATCGCAACAATTATCGCAGTACCTCTCGGTATTTTTTGTGGATTAAGCAATGTCGTTAACTCGGCATTCAATCCGATTATTCAAATATTTAAACCCGTCTCACCACTCGCATGGTTGCCAATTGTCACCATGGTGGTAAGCGCAACTTACGTCACGACAGACGGAGCCTGGTTCAGCAAATCATTTTTAAACTCGGCAATTACTGTGACCTTATGCTCCTTGTGGCCAACACTTATTAACACGGCGCTTGGCGTATCTTCAATAGATAAAGACTTGATGAACGTCGGTAAAGTTTTGCAGCTCGGCTGGTTTACCAAGGTAACCAAGCTCGTGCTTCCATCTTCGCTACCACTTATTTTTACCGGTTTACGCCTGTCTCTGGGTGTTGGCTGGATGGTATTGATCGCCGCGGAAATGCTCGCACAAAACCCAGGCCTCGGTAAATTTGTATGGGACGAATTTCAAAATGGCAGTTCACAGTCGCTGGCAAAAATTATGGTGGCTGTTTTAACAATCGGTATCATCGGCTTCTTGCTTGACAGAATGATGTACACGCTACAAGGCCTCTTTACTTTTAGCGACAAGCGTTAATTAACCGCTCGGCTTGCCAGCCGAGCACACAAAAGATTTTTAATTAAGCGAGTTAATCATGGCTTTTTGTGAGCTCAAAAATGTATCTAAGAACTACGGAACAGGAAAAAACGTTACCGAAGTTCTTTCTGGCATCAATCTGGATATTGAAGAAGGCGAATTCGTCGCCATCGTCGGATTTTCCGGAAGCGGAAAAACAACACTGGTATCCACCATCGCCGGTCTTATCAGTCCCGATCAAGGCGAAGTGCTGTTTAAAGGCAAACCTGTCACTGGAGCGCACCCTGAGCGCGGTATTGTGTTTCAGAGCTACTCGCTAATGCCCTGGCTTACCGTGTACAGCAATATTTCACTAGCGGTCGATAGAGTTTTCGCTTCCTGGTCGCGCGCAAAGCGTCGTGAACACGTAATGAAATATATTGACATGGTTGGTTTATCGCACGCCGTAGATAGGCGGCCAGCCGAACTGAGTGGCGGTATGCGTCAGCGTGTTGCCGTCGCACGCGCACTTTCGATGCAGCCTGAAATGTTATTACTCGACGAGCCACTTTCCGCGTTGGATGCGTTAACGCGCTCCAAGTTACAGGACGAGATAAACGATATCTCGCAAAAGGAAAAGAAGACGATACTGCTTATCACTAACGACGTCGATGAAGCTATTCTTCTCGCCGATCGGGTTATTCCATTAAACCCGGGACCAAATGCAAATCTAGGTCCTGAATTTGTTATCGATATCCCCCGACCGCGCGATCGAACCGAAATGAACCACGATGAAAATTTCAAAAAACTGCGCAAAGAAATTACCGAGTATTTAATTCAGGTGGGTATGGAAGCCGCGACAACAGACGAATCCTTGGTACTCCCCGATATTCAACCAAACACCGCTTCAGGTTTTCCAAATAAAGCGGCGGCGAGTGCCGCGAAAGCAAAATCTATCGCTCTCGAACGCTACGTGGAATTCTCACAAATTGACAAAGTGTACCCAACCCCCAAAGGTCCTTTAACGGTAGTTGAAGACTTTGACTTAAAAATGCGCAAGGGCGAATTTATTTCCCTTATCGGCCATTCGGGTTGTGGTAAATCCACGGTACTAAGTATGGTCGCCGGACTTAATGATATTAGTAAAGGCGCCATTATTCTCGACGGTAAAGAAGTCAATACCGCTGGCCCGGATCGCGGTGTTGTATTCCAGGCACCCTCATTGTTTCCCTGGCTTACCGCGCGTGAAAATGTGGAACTGGGTGTCGAGCGTGTATACCCACACGGCAGCAAAAAAGATCGCAAAGAGATCGTCGAATATTATTTATCACGCGTCGGCTTGGGCGATTCCATGGATAAAAAAGCGGCTGAGCTTTCTAATGGCATGAAACAACGCGTAGGTATCGCACGTGCTTTCGCTTTATCGCCTAAACTACTCCTACTGGACGAACCCTTTGGCATGCTCGATTCATTGACACGCTGGGAACTGCAGGAGGTATTAATGGAAGTATGGAAGCGCACGCAAGTTACAGCGATATGCGTGACTCACGATGTTGACGAAGCAATATTATTGGCTGACCGCGTCGTTATGATGACAAACGGACCCAACGCAAAGGTTGGCAAGATCATGGAAGTTGACCTACCTCGCCCGCGCACTCGCAAACAACTGCTCGAGCACCCTGACTACTATCGCTTACGCGAAGAATTACTCTGTTTCTTAGAAGAGTACGAGCACGGTCCCGCAGGTGAAAAAGTAAAACAAAACGAAGCCGCAACAAAAATAGAAAACATCACTATAGAAGAAAAACCTCTCGAAACGGCTAAAGCCGATAAAGAGGAAAAACAGGTCGCAAATGCATAAATTCTTTGGGGTTTGACACTAACTTAGGGGGTAACAATGAAAAACCTACAAAAAACCTTGCTGGCAACAGCAATTTCGGCAGTGCTCTTTTCTGCAAATTCCGTTGCGGAAGAAGAAAAAACAATAATGGAAGCCTTAAAAGAAAGCACGGCTTCTCTCAGTTTTCGCTATCGGTTCGAAGATGTTGAGCAAGACGGCACCGACGGCGCTACAGCAAATACACTACTCACACGCTTAAATTTTACTACCGGTACCTACAACGGCTTTAATGGATTTATCGAATTCGACCAGGTTTCTGAATTAATCGAAGTCGATTACAACACCGGTCCCGGTGGTCCAACCTTCCCAGGCTCTGCCACTATTGCCGACCCGGAAGGCACTGACCTCAACCAGGCATTTTTGCAGTACAAGGCTAACGACACCGTTGTACGTTATGGTCGACAACGCATTGTACTGGATAATCAGCGTTTTATTGGCGGTGTTGCATGGAGACAGAATGAGCAAACCTACGATGCATTTTCTGTAAAAAACACAAGCGTCGAAGATCTCACCCTCTTTGGTGCCTATGTTTATAACGTCAATCGTATTTTTGGTGATGACCGCTCTCCAGCGGGCGACAACGCCAGTACCACGTTTTTACTCAACGCCAACTATAAATTTGGCAAAGCAGGTTCACTGACAGCCTACGGCTACCTCATTGATAACGAAGATCTGGTGCAATACTCTACGGACACTTACGGACTGCGCTTTGCCGGTTCTAGTGAAGGCTTTGGTTACTCTGTTGAGTACGCCACGCAATCAAGTGCGGCAGACAATCCTGCGGACTACACGGCTGACTTTATGGAACTTGAAGGTTCTTACAACTTCAAACCCATTAAAGTTACAGCAGGCTATCAAGTGCTCGGTTCTGACGAATCTAACGGCCAATTTATTACGCCACTTGCAACGTTGCACAAGTTCCAAGGCTGGAGCGATAAATTCCTCGGCGGCGGTACGGGCAATATCGCTGGCGGCATTCAGGACATGTATGCGTCTGTCGGCGGCAAATTTGGCAAAGTCAGCGGCTCCGTTGTCTATCACGCTTACACGTCAGACGACTCCGATGTCTCAGGTTTTGACGATCTCGGTTCCGAAATCGGGCTAGTCTTAAAAGGCAAAGTTGGACCGATTGATCTGTTGTTTAAAGCATCCGATTACAGCGCGGATGAGTTTGCGACTGACACGACCAAAATTTGGTTAATGGCGTCTACAAAGATCTAAACTGCGCGCGCTGGCATGTTTAAAACAAAAGCCGCTATCACTAACAGGCAGCTTTGATTACTACTCTGCTTAAGCGCACCAACACTTTGAACGACCTGTTTGCGCCGGGTTTTCTAAACCCTCAATTCAGGAAGAATTGCGGGAGCGCCATGAATGGCTTGACGCGTTTTAGAAAACCTGGCTCAAACAGGCTGCGGATCGAAGCGAATAATCAGCCCACCATGCTAAGCTCAACATCCTCAAGTCCATCGACAAACTTATCAATCAGCTGCAATGTTCGCTCGGTTTGCTCCAAGTGATACATGTGATCTGAATTCGGCAATCTGACTATACGCAAATCCCAACAATACTCAGAAAATTCTGACATGCGTTCTGCGCGAGTAAATTGGTCATGCTCACCCGTAAACACGAGCGTAGGCACATCAATTCTACGCTTCGGCAGCGTCGCACCGAGTAAGCGCACGGAATTAGCGAAAAACTTTTCGCGGGCATCATCATCCATGCGGCTGAGCGAGCGCAACAATATCCCGTGAATGCGCTTGGCGTTTGGAATGTCTTCCTCACGCATATTGCACATAATCTCAGTAAAGGCTTTTGGAAACATATTCACGCGATGTGAACGAACAATCCATAGCATCATCCTGATCTGATACTCCATAAACCTATCGATCGAAGTACAACTCCCGCCGAGCACCATAGCTTTCACGCAATTTTGATTTTTTGCAACAAACCGGTAAACCGATGGGGAGCCGTAACTCGTACCAACAAGCACAGCGTTCCGCACGCCTAACTCCTGCGCGACGGCACTTATGCATTCAGCAGTGAACTCAAAACCGTAGCTGGCGGGAAGAAAATCGGACTCACCAAATCCTGGCAGCTCGATCAGTATCAAGCGATAGTGCGACGCCCAGTGATCGGCCAAAGGGCCAAGCTTATCAATCGCCTGAAACGCACCGCCAACAAAGATTAACGGTTGCCCTTGACCTTGTACGCTGTAACGAAAGGAGAAATGCTGATATGAAAAACGACGAATATCCATATGACCTCCAGATGGCATAATTAGCAAAACCACTTGCTTTATCTTCGGGGACCCAAATAGAACTAGGCCTCTAAGTGCATGTGTTTCGCCTGCCGAGTCTTTCGGTCTATTCAGCGCGTCCCCCGTAGCGAATTTGATTTTTTTCAATCGCTCAAATTAATATAGATGCTATTCCAGACAGCATGATAATTTATGCGACAAATTGCGCGAAAAACTTCCTTTATAAAAAAAGGATTTAAGCGACTTGATTTGTTATTAAAAGAAAGACTAGTAAGACCCTGTTGTCGGCATAAATTAGCTTAAGGCGTCTTTTTCAACTGAGTTCTTTGCAAAACAGCCGCCGCCAAGAGGCTTAGCGAGAAGAAAAAAATAACCGCAAGCGCCGCCATTGCAATTGCAATCCAGCCAAAAAGCTGGGGTGCCAACATTAATGTCGACATTAACGAGTCTTGATAGTAGAAAAACCACTGGTGCTCTTTTGGAAAAATCCAAATATGAAGTTGGTTAAATACATTCTTAGGACCAAAAATCATTAGCGTGATAGATGAAACCGCTATTACACCCGCAAGCCCAACCAACTGGCGCCGCCAGGACACTTTACACGAAGGCATATAGCGGGCCATCACAACCAGCGCGAACCAAGCCACTAAACTTGCTAACACAACAACTTTGAGTAGGTCGATAAGATCAGCTACATCCTGCAAGTGCACGACTTCTGGCTCTCGCAACAGGCGCTGGCGCCCCTCGCTCGAGCGGGTCTGGTAAAAAATATCATTTAAGCCTTCTCCTCCGTTATGCACCGCGCGATTAATTTCGGCGAATAGCTGAATCCTTTGTTCGCGGCTCGTCTCGCCAAACCCGGGTTTATAGCGATTTTTGGGGCCGTAGTGGTCAATACCAGCCCCTATACCGGCGCGGTCATGAAAGAGTCCGTATAAAAAGTTCATCTGACCAAGCACCAGCCAAGACAAACTAAGGGCCAAAATCAAGGTAAGGAGCGCGAACGAAATACTAAAAAGTACTTGGCGAAGCTTTGTCATGCTCGTCTCTGCGCAATTTTAGAACAGAAAATAAACGTAAATTCGCCACCATCGCGGCGCGAAAGATAAAAGGAACGATTATATGTTTATCTCACACGTTAAAAAAAGGTATGAAAAAAAATAGGCCGCGCCACCAACGGGCGCGGCTAAGGGGGCACTGCTAGAATCTGTTGACAAATGCACTAACGGATTTTGAAGAAATCTAAATCGCGGCGCATTCTGTCGGCCGAACCACTCATTTCGGCACTTGCTGACGTCACTTCTTCAACCAGCGCGGCATTTTGCTGGGTAATACTGTCCATATTTGCAACTGCTGAGTTTGCCTGTTGAATACCCTCGAGCTGGTTGCGACTTGCTTCGGTAATTTCCGTTACCATCGTCGTCACTTCGAGCACCGAAGTGGCGATATCTTCGAGTGTCGACCCGGAATTTTCCACTAAGCTTGTACCTTCCTGCACTTTATTTACCGAGTCGCTAATTAAACTGCCAATTTCCTTTGCAGCCTGCGCCGAGCGCTGCGCCAGATTTCTCACCTCACCCGCTACAACGGCAAAACCTCTGCCCTGTTCACCTGCTCTTGCGGCCTCCACCGCCGCGTTTAACGCAAGCAAGTTGGTTTGAAATGCAATGTCGTCTATCACGCTGATAATGTCGGAAATTTTCTTACTGGATTCAGAAATTTCAGTCATCGCTTTTACCGCTTTGGCGACGACGGAAACACCTTTTTCAGCAGCCGAACCGGATTCCTGAGCACGCACATTTACCGCGGTTGCATTTTCCGCATTATTTTTCGCCGAAGCCGTTAACTCCTCCATTGTGGACGCAGTTTCTTCCAGCGAAGCCGCCTGCATTTCCACCCGGCTGCTTAATTCAGTATTGCCTTTTGCGATTTCTCCAGAACCGACTTGCACGCCTTCTGCGATGGTGAGAATCGTATGCATAGTGTCTTGAAGCTTCTGCATCGATACATTTAATGAATCTCTCAGCATGTTGAGTTCTTCACCGAACTCACCATCAACCCGCGATGTCAGGTCTCCACCTTCAAGGCTTTTAAGCGAGTCGGCCAAACGTTGAATACCATCCTTTTTCGCCGAGACATCTTCGCCGAACATTACAAATTTTTTGACCTCACCCGAGGTACTAAAAATTGGATTAAACGAACCGTTTATCCAACGGGTTTCGCCTGATTGCGTTTTGTGTTGGAACTCGCCGCTTACAAATTCCCCACTATCTAACTTGTTTTTGAGTGCGGAATATTCACTGCTCGTCACAAAACTATCGTGCATCATCGTTTCGAGTTTCTGGCCGCGAAGCTCATCAAAAGACGTCAAACCAAATATTTTCAAATAGTTTTCGTTAGCGTATTCAAAATTGCCGTCGAGCGTAAATTCAGCAATTGCTGACGCACGACTAATAGCTTCAAGTTTGTAATTAAATTCGAGCGCGCGCACCTTGGTTTCAGTCACATTCGCTTGAATTGAAATAAAGCGAACCAACTCACCATCTTCATTAAATACAGGATTAATCGCCAGCGAAATCCAGTAGCTAGTACCGTGTTGATCGTAGTTTAAAATCTCATCATAAAAGGGTTCACGGGCATCAAGCTTTTTCCGGATACGACGCTTAGTATCAAGATCTGTGTCTGGCCCCTGAAGAATGTCGCCCGGTTTTTTACCCGCGCATTGCTCAAGTGTATAGCCCGTTAATTTTGTAAAACCGGGATTAATATATTCAATTTTGCCTTCGGCATCCGTGATAATTACGGAATTATCTGTTTTATTCGCAACAAGAGATAGCGTTTCAAATTCTCCACGCCGTTTTACTTCTTCCGTCACATCCTTAATAAATGCGGTGTAATGTAATTCTCCGTTGACTTCGATCCGCGATAACGCCAAGTTACCCCAGAACTTTTTCCCGTCCTTACGATAAATTGGCACCTCTCTGCTCGTACCAACAATTTTATCAACGCGTGTTGTACGGTTCGCGTTGACAAGTTCGTCATGGCTTGCCTGCAAATCGAGGGGCACGAGCATTTTGACATTTTTACCTAAGACCTCCTCGCGCGAATAACCCCACAACGCCTCCGCGGCCTTATTAAATACAGTGATATTATTTTGAGGATCGATGGATACAACGCCATCAATTGCTTGCTCTAATACTTGAGCAATATATTCGCGCTGCGCTTTCTCCTCAGTCACATCGCGAACAAAAGCCGTGTAATGCATCTTGTCGCCAATGTGAATGCGCGATAAGGCCAAATTACACCAGGTGCGCTCACCGTCTTTACGTTCTATTTGTACCTCGCGACTGGTACCAACAATTTTATCGACGCGCGTTGTGCGATTGGCGTTGACGTAGCTATCATGATCCGCGCGCAGCTCACTGGGCACCAGCATTTTAACGTTTTTACCAATGACTTCTTCGCGCTTGTAACCCCACAGTTCTTCAGCCGCCTTGTTAAATAAACGCACAATGTTTTGATCATCAATTGTGATAACACCATCGATTGCCTGCTCAAGGGTCTGCTGAATAAACTCACGCGAGTTTCGCTCTTCAGTCATTTCCCGCACAAAAGCGGTGTAATGCGTCTGTTCGCCAAATTGGATACGCGATAACGACAAGCTTCCCCAGATGCGCGAGCCATCTTTGCGTTGAATTTCCACTTCGCGAAAGGTGCCAACAATTTTATCGATGTGGGTTTTTCGATTTGCGTTCACATAGCTATCATGGGCGCTTTGAATTTCCGAGGGCACCAACATTTTTACATTGCGCCCAATCACTTCGTCTGGGCTATAACCCCAAAGCGCTTCAGCGGCATGATTAAAAAACGTCACGTTGTTGTTGTCGTCAATTGTCACTACAGCGTCGATCGACTGATCGAGCACCTGCTGTACCTGATGCACTTTTTGTCGCTCTTGAGCAAGAGCCTCGTCAAAACCACTTAACTTGCGTAACAGATTTTTAAACATAAACCACCCAAACGTCCCGATAATACATGTGGATATTATTTTTCCGTCCCTTCAGTAAAGCTCAGCTGCGAGGCTTTTGCCCAAACTTAGGCGCGAATAATGATATTTTTTGGTTATATTTGCTTCGCCCGAGAATAACCTGGGGAGATAAATCAGAAGAGATAAGAATCACCTGGAGATTGATGAAGCACCAGCGCGTGTTCCTAAAGGCAAAGCAGGCTATCGCTACAGCCAAGAAACTACTTGCGCTTAAAACAACTCAACGTCGTCAGAAGTATCGTATTCCTCGAGCGGCTGGTTATTGAGTGTTTCCTGAATAATGCGGTGCTGTTCGCCAGTGAGCTTTTCAAGCATGTCCACCACTTGGGACAACAGCGTCTCCTGTGTATCACTTTCACGCATACACGAGTGAATACTGTTCGATGCCGACTCGATTTTGTCGTGCAGCCAATCTTCCTGTTCTTGATCGAAACCCATCTTACGCAAGTCAAAGGCCAGGGTCGCCTCTAACTCCGACATCACCGAAGACAGGGCTGACCCATTGTTACCATAGCCCTCACGCATATCCGCCAAACTCAGGTTAACCGTCTCGACCGCTGCGCTTAATTGTGCGGTTTGTGCGGTAAGTGCATTTTCAGCGTCCAGTACTCTCACCTTTGCATCTGCGGCACCGAGCACGAAAGGCAGCGCATCTTTTATGCGACCATAACGGGCGCGATCATCAAGCGGCATGTTTTTGACCAGAACTGACACTTGCAGATAGTTGATTTGCGTGCGGCACCCGAAATCTTCAATACGCTTGCCCGAATGCAATAGGTCCAGAACTTCAGCTTCAAGCGGAGGTACGACCTGTGCACTCGTCGAATAATATTTACGGCCCTGGCGTGTCACCACAAGTAATACAGTAGTCAATTGTAAGTCCCGGCAAAAATCCAGCAGTTGACTCGCGAGTACATCAAAGCTGGGGGCGCTGTAAGACGCCTCAACAAAACGCAGCGCCTTGCCGAGCTCAAAACTTGTCGCCAGCGCCTCCATCGCCGTCGCCTGTGCCGCCTGAGCCGTTTTTTCCAGGCTCTGCCGTTCATGAGAATAGTGCGTCAGCCGTTCAAGCTTTACATGCAATTCTTCTTTATCACAAGGCTTGACCAGATAATCATCTCCGCCGACTTCATAGCCGAGCAGGCGCTCGCGCAGAGAACTCTTTGACGAAAGAAAAATAATGGGAATATCTTGTGTTGAACCATTTCGCTTGAGTTGATCGCACACCTCGTAGCCGTTTTGGCCGGGCATTTCGACATCCAACAGAATCACGCTCGGTTCACAATCATTGACAGCAGTGATGCCCTCTTCTCCCGAGAAGGCACTGTGTACTTCGTACTTAGTGTCGAGAGACTTTCGTAAAACATCCTGAACGAGCTTATCGTCATCAATAATTAACACGCGATCCTGCTGCATAACGACGCCTCTACTTCATGTACGTATGCATTAACTCTAGCAGCTATCAGACGAAAATCACTGGGTGTTCAGGCGAGAGGGAAAGTCGGGGCTTAATCGAGATCGAGCCAGTTTAAAATCAAAAACCACTCATCAACATCGCGCTGGACTTTGCTTTCAGGCAGATCAAATAAACACAGGCCCCTGTCCATCAGGCGAATATAGTTTTGCGTATCTCTTAGCTGACCGATCATCGGTAAATCCAGACGCTTTAAGAAACTTTGCAGCACCATGAAATAGCGCGTGTTAGGGCGAACTTTATTGGCAATAAGGCCAACCGAGACATGCTTATCCATCACACCTTCGCGATTTAAGCCCATAATAAAGCGCAGGCACGCCTTAATATCCGTTGGCGATGAGAGCACAGGAATTAGTAGACGGTCGCCATCGCGAATCACTTCGTCGACCTGCTTTAAGGTCCAGGCAGCGGGCATATCGTGCACGACAATATCGGCGCCTGCAGCATCAAAACTTTGTTCGGGCGTCGTCGCCTTGCAACGTATAACAGCGCACTCTGAAGGTCGGCTGGCAATCCAATCGGAACTCGATTTTTGTGCATCGTGATCGGCAAGCAACACCTCTTTTCCCTGGTTCGCGTAATAGCCGGCGATCTGTGTCGAAATGGTGGTTTTACCGCATCCGCCTTTTGGATTGATAACAAAGACCTGGTCCATAAGGTATCCATTTTTATCGTTGTATCAGCTTCGGGCCTGTTCGACAAAAGCAATCTCTGTAGTGTAGCAAGTCTTTGTCAGGCCACCATATTTCGGGGCGAATTCTAAACAGCTTCGGCGGGATTAAATAGCAGAACAAAGATCGTCAGCGTACAACCGGTTGCTTAAGATTTACTGAGGCTCGTGTACACCAGTGCATTCTAAGCGTTTAGCAACTGGTAAGTAGGTTGCTAAACTCACACCGTACCAAATTGAAAACAGGCACCACCTAAAAAAGCCCAATATCTCAAGGTTAAAAGAAAAGTAAAATTTAACGGGATTTAAGTTAGGCCTGCGCAAAAGCCTTAACGTAGGCCTAACGGAACGAACAAACTTCATATTTCAACGCCGTTTTAGAACAAACAGCTACTATCGGGATGATAATTTGAATTATCGACCTTAGTCGCCAAGCTTACGACCTTTTTGCGAAGCGATTCTAAGCCTCAATGCATTGAGCTTAATAAACCCTTCCGCGTCCTTCTGATCATAAGCACCAGCATCATCTTCAAAAGTCGCAATTTTTTCATCGAAAAGTGAGTCTTCAGACCGGCGCCCGACAACACTCACTGAACCCTTATAAAGTTTCACCCGCACATCGCCATTCACCGTTTTTTGCGACTCGTCGATTGCCGCTTGCAGCATAAGACGCTCTGGACTCCACCAATAACCGTTGTATACAAGCTCCGCGTATTTAGGCATAAGCGAGTCTTTTAAATGCGCAGCATCGCGATCAAGCGTGATCGACTCTATAGCGCGATGCGCCTTCATCAGGATAGTACCACCCGGCGTTTCGTAACAACCGCGTGACTTCATCCCAACATAGCGATTTTCAACAATATCCAGGCGACCAACACCGTGCGCACCGCCGCGCTTGTTCAACGTCTCCAGCACATTCGCCGGTGACATAGACGCACCATCAATGGCAACAACATCTCCGTTTGCAAAACTCAGTTCTATATATTCCGGCGTGTCCGGCGCACTTTCCGGCGCAACAGTCCAGCGCCACATATCTTCTTCAGCTTCTGCCCAGGGATCTTCCAAGATATCGCCCTCATAGGAAATATGCAGCAGGTTGGCGTCCATAGAGTAAGGCGATTTCTTTTTCGCCTTGGCGAAATCAACGGGAATATTGTGCTGTTCACAATAAGCCATAAGTGTTTCGCGCGAGCTCAGCTCCCATTCCCGCCACGGCGCGATGACTTTAATTCCGGGTTTTAATGCATAGGCGCCGAGCTCAAACCTGACCTGGTCATTGCCCTTGCCTGTCGCACCGTGGGAAATGGCATCCGCGCCCGTTTCATTTGCTATTTCTACCAGGCGCTTGGCAATAAGTGGTCGCGCGATAGACGTGCCCAAAAGATATTCGCCCTCATAAATCGCATTGGCGCGAAACATTGGAAACACGAAGTCGCGTACAAACTCTTCGCGCAAGTCATCGATATAAACTTCCTTAACACCCAACGCTTCCGCCTTGGCTCTCGCCGGTGCTACCTCTTCGCCCTGACCGATATCGGCCGTAAACGTCACCACTTCACAGCCGTAGTTTTCTTGAAGCCATTTGACGATAACTGAGGTGTCCAAACCACCGGAATAGGCCAGAACAACTTTTTTGATTGAGGCAGGCATACCAACTCCAAAAATGTGGAAAATATCTTGCGGCGAGCAGCCGCTGGGCGCGCGGATTATAGCGATTTTGGCGCGCTTAGACCACTGTGAAAAATTTGCATTTTATTGCGTAACGTCTCGCCCACATCTGCAAAACTGGGACTATACTTCTATGGCTTGTTTTGATGTTTCCACACTCATGTGCCCACCCTAGGATTGCACGATAAAAGCACAAGGGATTTTCAATGCGGTTGACTCAATATTGTTCGTGTTTAGCGCTCACATGCTGCCTATTTTCCAGCGCGACATTCGGTAACTCTTTAACCACTGAAACACCCCAAAGGCTGGCACCGTTGTTAACAAAACAACAAAACATGCCGGTCAAGGACACCAATGCCGAAACGTTGTATTCCATTACACAGAGCCACCTTTACCAAGACGGACACTGGACGCGCACGATTTATATTTCTGTGCGTGTAAACAGCACAGTTGCGGCACGCGACTATGGTCGAATTTCCATTCCTTTTAATCACTATTACAGTGATTTATCGCTCGATTTTGCCAACACAATATCTGCCGATGGCAAATTACATTCTCTTGCCGGCGACGCCATGCAACACAGGGTCACCGGCGGAGGCCAGGATTTTTACTCCGATACCAGTGAATTGGTCTTTTCACTACCAGACATTTCTGCTGGCAGTATCCTGGAGTTTCAATATACCCGAAGCAGCAAGCTCCTCGCCTTCAGCGGCCTGTATGGCGATCGCACCATGCCTTACTGGTTTCAGCCAACTGTTGGTAATGACGGTTGGCGCGGCGATTTTGTCCACGAATACCGCTATGAATTAATTGCACCTGACAAAACCCCACTTTTCACAAAAGCATTTGCCGGTTATCCAGACAAACCCAAAATTCGCAAAAAAAACGGCACTAAAACCTACACATGGAACATGCGTGAAATTCCGGGTATTTTCTCTGAAGCGTGGATGCCGCTGGCCCACGACTTCCTGCCAACGCTGCACTACTCTACGATAGATGATTGGCGGGAAGTGGACACTTGGGCGTGGGACAAAATAAATGAAAAACTCGCACCCACACCCGCAATCGAGGGTATCATTAAGGCGCTAAATTTATCTGAGCACGCAAGCAACGAGGACAAGGTCCGGGCTGTCTACGAATATCTTCAGAAAAATATTCGCTATGTCTTTGCTCACCTCGGCAGAGGTGGCTATGAGCCACACTTTCCCGACAAAGTGCTCCAGGTAAATTACGGCGACTGTAAGGACCAGACGGTACTGGCCGTCGCGTTGCTGCGCAGGCTTGGTATCAATGCATATCCCGCACTCGTGGAAACGCCCCGCTCCGGAAAAGCGGATACGGACACTGTCAGCATTAGAATATTCGACCATATGATGGTGCATATTCCCGCAGGACAAGGTGTCTCGACCCAATGGCTGGACAGCACGGGAGATCGCTCGCTATTTCCGGGAGTGTCGAATTATCTTGTGGATCAAAGCGCACTCATCGTCAATGGCCGCGGCGGCGAAATGACGCGTATCCCAGAACTTGGTCCCAACAAAGCACAGCTGATTGTCGATTATTACCCTGAAGAAAACGGTGCTAGCCGAGCGGAATTAAAACTCTTACTGGAAGGCTCAATGGAGCAAAACGTACGCAACTGGTGGATACACGTTACCGACCGTGACAACGCGCTAAATCAATATTTATCCGTTTTATTCAGTAATTACCAGGGTTATAGCGCAAACCTAAAGCATTCGGAAAATATATGGCAACCCGCTGAAATTAATGCGCAGTTTCACTTTGCAGAAACGGACGACTTCCCAGCCTTTGGTGCAAGCATGGCGCAGATGCTGCGCTTGTTTACAAATATTGGTGGTCTGCCACTCCCCGAGACACGCAAAACTTTTTTCTACGATACGCACGCGTTTGAATTGCTTATGAATGTTCGTTTTCACGCAAACGCCAATAGCGTACCCGCGCTGATAAAGTCAGGCGACGAATATCAAACGCCTTACTTTTCACTCCGCAACGAAGGTTATATGGAGCACGACGATTATGTGTTAAGCATGCACTTCCGCAAAGAGCCCCTGCACCTGACACAAGAAGACTATGCCGATTATTACGCGGCGATTAATGAACTTAACCAAACGTCTATATGGCTGGTTAAGATGTTGCCAGACAGTGGCAAATCCAATATCGCGACACTGGCGAAAAAGCGCGAGAGGCTCGGCGAAGACAGCGCTGAATATTTTATTGCAAAAGCGCGCAGCCATATTGAACTGGGACAGTTTACGGAAGCGCTGGCCCCCGCCGAGAAAGCGGTAAATTTACAAGATGCGAGTGGCGAAGCTTGGTATGTGCTGGCTATGGCTCAAGGGTTTAATTCCCTGATTGAAGAATCGACGCTATCATTTGCGAAAGCCGAAGCGCTCGGTTATCTACCCTGATGATATTCTCATTGTCGAGGCTCGCACGCAGCGCAGCAGTATTGTCTTCATTATTTTTACTGGCTTGCAATGCCACTGCGCCCACGAAAATCGCTGCTCCAGACGCAGATGTAGATAGCGAAAGCGCACCTTTATCTGCATCCAAACACTTTGCGCGCGGCAGCGCTCTTTATCACGAATGGCTGTCCGATAATGGCCAACAATCCGACGCACTCATTCGCAAGGCAACTTTTCATTTGCGCCAGGCGCTCGACGAACAACCCGACAATGCGCTGTATCAACTCACGCATTACAACGCGATGGTGACCTCAGTCTCGAACGCCACCGACTTTGACGAAAAAAGCATACTAGCCGCGTATGAAAACCTGCATCCAGCGCTGCGCTCGGACGCGATTACGCCCGCCTTTGTCAGCTACAGTCTGAGTAAGATGCACAACGCCGATATAGATACACGTCTCGATCATATCGTGCGCGCAACACAACAAAATCCGTTCAACCCTCAAAACTGGCTGTTCGCGGCCCAGCTTTACCAGGAAAAACAACAGTACTGGTTGGCTGCAGGATGTGCTCAACGCGCCCACAGTATAGCTCCACAAGTCGCCAGCTACAGTTACGAGGTAGGTGCAAACCTCATGGAACTCGCCAGTCTGGAAAGTTGCCCGGCAGATCGCGACGCCCTGTTAAAACGGTCTGCGAGCTACTTTGTTCACGCGAGCATGAAAGACCGCCAAAACCCGGCTTATCTGGCGCATTCGAGTCAAGCCTATTTGCAACTGGGCCTCTCACCGCTCGCGCTGGCCCAAGCTAAAAAGGCCTACGCGCTCGACGTCAATGAACTCACGATCCGCACGCTTTTTTTAGCCAATTTTTTTAACAGGCGCTTCGACGAGGCCTGGGAACTGGCGAGAGAACTCGAACGGGAAATCGGTTATTCAGATCTGCGGCTTAAGATACTCGAGCTGTGGTATAAAACGCAGCACAAGCCGTTTGGCAATGGCGAACTCTCCGAACTAAAACAAACCGTTGCCGATGTCGACAAACACTATAACACGCGCTTTCATTCGCTAATTGCTGCGTATCTATTCAACCTATCTCGCGAAGAACACGCGCGCTTATTTAACGGCATCGAGCTTCAGCCCGCTGCGCACGACAGCGCCGTTTTCGACTATTTGTCCACCGCAACAGTTGAAGAAAGTACACGCATTTTTACTTCCTCAGGCAACCCCTGTGAGGATAGTCAGCGCGAATTTTTTGTGGCTTTACGATACGGACTCGACGGCGACATGCAAACATTCAAACAGCAGATGCGCGTGTTTGCTGCTTCTCAAAATTATTTGGAATTGGAAAACTTGTGGGCCTTTCTATTGGCTCACGCTCCCGAGCATAACAACAAAATCCTATAGCAGGCCTGCGTTGCGTCGATATTAGTTGGCGTTTGCTGAGGCCAGGGGCAGCACTTCTATCTCTTCTATCCGCTCAAGACGAACAGTGACACGCCGGTTCCGAGCACGCCCCGATGCATCGCCATTTGACGCAACCGGATAACGTTCACCATGCCACCTAAGTGTAATCCAATCCTCTGGAATACCACGCCGACTTAGGTATTGAACAACAAGTTCTGCGCGGACTTTGGATAGTTCGAGATTTTCATCGCGATCTCCAACACTATCGGTATGCCCATCCACATAAAATGCACGGACCTTATTATCGTATTTCACCAGTTGCAGGATATGGTCGAGCTTTTTGGTGAGTGGCGCCGGCAACTCGTCGGTCTCACCGGCGGGAAACAACAGAACCGTGCGTTTTAGCTGATCGAAATTACGCGGAATCAGGCTCGACAGGCACTTTAGATAATCTTCATATACCTCCCGAAACCCAATGGAACTCATTTTTAACGCCGTCCCTGCCACATTTTTCGGGTCGTACCAGGCATTCCGTTCAAATGACACTTCCATTCCGGCATTCAATCGCGCCAACATCAACTCAGTCAAATTTGCGTTCAACCATAGCGGTCGCCGTCCCTGTTTCATCGCAATCGTAGCGAGAACCTCGTTTTGCGGCTCGGCCATCCACACCGGTGCGCTCGCAACAAGCTTGGCTTCACCCGCCTTAAACCGACTTGTTTGCGCGCGCAAATAAAACGCAGAAGCTTCACCGGCACGCGTTCGAAACACGGCTTCCCCGTAATATGGCACCGAATGAATCAATTGACATGCGAACACGGAAGTATCTGAACGCCAGGACGAATCATTAATTGCGTTGCTATACGTCATCGCATTTAAATGATGTGCGACCAGCAGCAAAAGTAGAGTCAAGCGTTTCACAGTCAAGCAAAGCATCGGTATTATCTTCCAGGGGCCTGTTAACACTAATTCGAAATACCCTTATTGATCATATCGCCCAGCGCCGCGAAACCTTTAATCCTGATTCGCGCGTCTGCGCAGCTGAAACGCTGACGAATATAGGTATTTTCGCTCCCTGTGGAACAAGGCCCAGACGCATACCCGAGCTTTATCAGTGCATCGCGCATAGAATTTAGGTAGCATGCGTCGCTGTTTACGTCGGAAGCCTGAACCCTATGACCCAAAGTGTAGACCGAATAAGCATACGTGCACCCGATGACTGGCATATCCATCTACGCGATGGTGAGGCGCTGGCGCTTACCGTCCCTCATGTGGCGCGCAGCTTCGAACGCGCGATCGTTATGCCCAACCTGGTGCCTCCGGTAACAAATGCCGAACTCGCACTCGCGTACAAACAGCGAATTATGGCGGAAGTGCCTCAGGGACAAAGCTTCGAACCGCTTATGGTGTTGTACCTGAGAGACAACACCACAGCGGACGAAATCACAGCCGCACACCGCGCGGGCGTTGTCGCATGCAAGCTTTATCCGGCCGGCGCGACGACAAATTCAGACTCCGGGGTCACCGCCATCCAAAACATATATCCCGCACTTGAAGCGATGCAAGCCTGCGGCATGCTCCTGCTCGTGCACGGTGAGGTTACGAGCGCGGACATCGACATTTTTGAAAGGGAAGCCAGGTTTATTGACGTCACCATGGCGCCGCTCGCAGAAAAGTTCCCCGAGCTCTCTATCGTGTTCGAGCACATTACCACACGCAATGCAGTTGAATTTGTGCGAGATACACGTCCGAGTATCGGCGCGACGATTACCGCGCACCACCTGCTATTTAACCGCAATCACATGCTTGCCGGCGGTATACGACCGCACTATTACTGCTTGCCAATCTTGAAGCACAGCGACCACCAAACAGCGCTGATCGACGCAGCAACCAGCGGTGAAGCAAAGTTTTTTCTCGGCACAGATTCTGCTCCTCACGCTCGCTCAAAGAAAGAAAACGTCTGTGGTTGCGCCGGTTCCTACACCGCCTACACGGCATTAGAACTTTACGCAGAGACTTTTGATCGTGCAGGCAAATTAGAAAATTTTGAAGCATTCTGCAGCGTCAATGGTGCCAATTTTTACCGCCTTCCATTAAATGAAAAACAGGTAACCCTGGTCCGAGAACGCTGGCAGGTACCCGAGTACTTTGATTATGCTGGCGAAACACTGCGCCCCGTATGCGCGGGTGAAACCTTGAACTGGCGCTTGCTAGAAGACCTATGAAAGATTCACCTGGCTCGGCACAACTGCTCCCGGAAGACAGCTCGGAATCGGATATCTCCGCACGATTTCGCAAATTCCTGCCGGTCATCATCGACGTAGAAACCGGCGGTTTTAACGCGCAAACAGACGCCTTACTCGAAGTTGCTGCTGTCCTGGTGCGCATGAATGCGCGCGGCGATCTTGTACGCGGCGACACCATCGCTTTTCATGTTCATCCATTCGAAGGGGCAAATATCGAAAAAAGCGCGCTTGATTTCACCGGCATTGATTTAGCGAGTGATATGCGCCACGCAGTGGAAGAGGAAGAAGCCCTGCGGGAAGTGTTTAAAGCCGTGCGCGATGAAGTAAAGGCCCAGGCCTGCAACCGGGCAATTCTGGTAGGCCACAATGCACACTTCGACCTGAATTTTCTGAATTCAGCATCGGAAAGAAATAAACTAAAAAGAAACCCCTTCCACCCTTTTTCATGCTTTGACACATCGTCATTATCAGGACTCGCTTTCGGACAGACCGTACTGGCAAAAGCATGCGAAAGCGCCGGCATCGACTTTTCAAATAAAAATGCACATACCGCCGTTTACGACGCAGAAAAAACGGCCGATTTATTTTGCTGCATTGTGAACAAATGGAAAGATATGGGTGGCTGGCCTTTGTAAAAAAGGCCGTACTATATAGCAAAATACGAGACATGGATGGCGGGTGTTAGAGCAACGCAGGGACAGTTGCCAGGAAGAAGCACCGAAACTACATGGACGTATTTATGTGTTTTTTAAACGTAGCACCCAATACCAAGCGCGTTCGAAGATCATGCCCTGACAGACATTGCTTTAGATAATTCAATGAATATCAACAGGGCTTAACAAAGCTTCCGTAATCGCCTCTGCGATATAAAGTATCGACATAGCCCCACCGTAAGACCAGGCTTTATCAGCCGCAACAGCACGATTTTGTTTAACAAGCGGCAGTTCTCTCCACGCTTTACTTTGCAACACCTTTTCATCGTCCACTGGAAGAAAATAAACTAAATATCCTTCGTCAACGGTTTGTAAGCGCTGCAGCCTGATTTCCTTTTCACCCCACTTAGATTTTTTTACAGGAAAGTCACTGCGTAAGCCAAGCAACTTCAACGCGTGCATCGGCATGCTATTGTCACCGTAAACAAGGCATTTTTCTACGCTGCTAAAACGAATGGTCGTTACTGCCGGAGGTTGTCCGTCAAAGTGTTTATTAATTTTTTTCTTCAGCGCTTCAATCCGCGCGTCGCGCGCCGCGAGTTTTTGTTCGGCTAATTCGGTCTTCTGAAAAAGCTCCGCCAGCTGCAAAAACCGGGCCCTCGATTTCTTGCCATTGGTGCGATAACGTTCGCTAAAACTTTTGTAATAGAGCACTCGTGAAAAAAGCGAGAAAGGTCGCGCAAAATCTTTTTGGTCTGTGCCTAAAATAATGATCTCGGGCTTTAATGCCTGAAGTTGTGCGAGTGACGGGGAGCGACGCAAACCAATATCACTCATTTGTGCTGGCAGTTGCGGTTGCTGAACGTAGTGGCGGTAAGCAGCCAACTCGGGCGCACCTATCGGCTCTATGCCTAATTCCAAAAGCTGTTCAAGCAGGGCCCAATCAGTAGTCACCACGCGTGTTGGCGGTGTTTTAAACCGGTGCTTCCCAAACGAATCGGTAATTTCGTAATCGGCGAGCACCGGAGATGCATAAGGAAATAAAAAGAAAAAAAGAAACAACGACGACCACGTTATCAATCGCCGTTTCACACCTAAAATCAATGAATCTTAGCGAGCTTCTTATTCTCGCCGCGAACCATTAACAGACAGCCCAAGCCGATAATCATAATACAACTGACGGCGTACAGCGGCAGCCGGAAACTACCCGTAGCTTCGGCGATGATGCCCGATAAAATCGGAGATAAAATTTGCGCAACACAATAACCTAAGGTCAAACGCGCCATGATCTGTGTGGCTTTAAGTCCGTAACGCAAACCAACTGTGGTCAACGTAAGCGACACAATACCCATAAAAGTAAAGCCAAACATAGTAGAAGCAAAAACCGTCATGGCCAACGACGTACTCAGAGCGAGACTGATATTACCCAACACATTTAAAATAAATGCTGCTTTTAGCGCATTTAAACCACCGATACGTCGTGCAATTCGGTCCCAGATAAACGGCGCCGCAACAGCCGCGAGACCCACCTGCAGCCACATTTTTGCACCCAAACCTTCAAGCGGCTGCAGTTCGGTAATCAACGAAGTAAAGGTAACATTTACCGTATTACTGAAACCCGCGCAAAAGTAAGCCGCTTGCATTAGCCACAACCAACGCATCGACGGCAATTCACTCTCACCGGACTTTTTAACTGAATCTCGTGCTACCTCAATCTCGTCTTTCTCGGGCATCGGCAGGAGACCCATCGCAGGAATCAGCAAAACAAAACCAGCACCTGCCAGCACAACCCACTGTAGGCGCCAATTTACCGCAAATAGTGCGTCTAGGTTTGTGAGATCAACGACCAGCGCACTCACCACGATACCGAATCCAATACCCGAAAAATGAATGCCCAATTCGCTTTTATACCCGTGGTGGCGCAACCAGTTTAATATCAACCCGGTACCCAACATAAAACCTGTTGCACTAGAAATTCCGGCGAAGAAGCGACTCGCGTACCACACAACACGATTTTCATGCGTGGCCATCATAAGTGTCGCCAGTACAGTCACTAGCAAACCATAGCGATAGAAAAAGTCTTTAGCCCTTAAATCACTCACCAACCATACGATAAAAAGGCCGGTTAAATAACCAATATAATTCCAGCCAGCCAACCACCCAGCCAAACTCTCGGTAATCCCCATCTGCGCCTGCATACTCGGAATCATTGGCGTAAAGGAATAACGGGCAATGCCCATGCTTAGAATGAGAGCACAGATGCCGGAAAGTAAAACGGATATTCTAGTTGCTTTAAACAAGTTTCAATCTCTCACTATTAAATTAGGGTTCTAATTCTCGCCGCCAATTCTTTATAAGTAGTGCTGTGTCGCATTGCGTCTACCAGCTTTCCGTCTTTATTTACAATATAAAAGCGCGAACTATGGCGAAATTCATAATTAGATTGTTCATCCGCTTCAGTCATGTCAGCCAGCGATTTGCGAAAATAGGCACGATAGTTTTTTGCAACCTGTTCCACTTGCTGCTTTGTCCCAGTGACGCCAACGATATTAGAATGATATTTTTGTGTGAAATCTTCCAATTCAGCAAAGTCGTCTCGCGCAGGATCAATGCTCACCAATATTCCCTGAATTTGTTCAAGTTCTTTCGGCTCAAACGATTCAAACGCAAGCTTCAGTACACCCATCGACGCAGGGCATACTTTTTGACAACTTAAAAATCCAAAATATACAACGACGACACTGTCTTTATAATCACTCAGCGAAACATCACCGTCGATGCTTCTTAAGGTAAAATCCCCACCCAATTCATCGGGCTGACCAGTAAGTTCAAAATCGCTTGAACTCAACAGAACAGCAATAAGTCCGGCGATAACTAAAACCGCTACCGCTAAGGCTGAACGGACAATCGTGCTAGCCTGCAAAGGCATCATTTAGTGCCCCATCAACATATTGTGATTGAGGTGGTGCATAATCCAAATAGAGCCGACGATTAATATCGCCACCAATACCACCACAAAAATTGCCGAGGTTGTATTCCACAACTGTTCTGACGAGGTATTCATGTGCAAGAAAAACACTAGCTGCACCAACACTTGACCAACAGCGCAAAGTAAAATTAACGCGATACTCAAACCTTCTGCAAGTGCGCCAGACATTACAACACCAAAGGGGATTGCTGTGAGCACAATAGAAAGAAGTAACCCGGTAACATATTCTCTAACGCTGCCATGCGCCGCACCAGCGTGCGTGGTTTCACCGTGATCGGCCATTACAGTACTCCCATTAAGTAAACGACGCTAAATACGCAAATCCAAATAATGTCGAGAAAATGCCAAAATAAACTTAAACACATTAAACGCACGTGGTTGCCTTCAGTAAGGCCGTCTCGCCACAAGTGCACCCAAAGCACGATCATCCAAATCATACCGGCAAAAACATGCAAACCGTGGGTACCGATTAATCCATAAAATGCCGACCAGGCACCGCTGCTCCACGCAGCTGCACCTTCATGCGTAAAATGAATAAATTCATTAACTTCCATCACCAGAAAGCCGGCACCAAGCGCGAAAGTGGCACCAAGCCATGTAAACACACCCTTCATATTTTTTTTGTTCGCTTCCAGCATGGCCATGCCGAAAGTAAAACTACTTAAAAGTAAAAGTGCCGTTTCTGCCAACACATAATCGAGTTCGAATAATTCAACAGCTTCTGGAGCGCCCGCAAAATTGCCACCCAGCACAGCAAATACAGCAAACAGCGTCGCGAATAATATGCAATCGCTTAAAATGTAAATCCAAAAACCAAATACAACGTCGCCACCATAATCGTGATGATGATCTTCTTCGATATAACCGGTGTAGCCCGCTGGCGGGGCGGCTAGTTCAGTACTCACTCAACTTACTCTCATATAATTAATGTGAACAGGCCCTAGATACTAATTGTGACCGGAGCCGCGTTGTCATCCCGCTTGTCATTGGCATGCGCGACACGCTCGTAATGGGCATTTTCAATAGCTTCCACTTCATCAATTTCGACGTAGTAGTCCTTTTGTTTCTCAAAGGTATAGACGATAAACGAACCAATCATGCCCAGCGTGCCGAGGATAGCCAACCACCATATGTGCCATACCATGGCCATACCCATTACCAGCGAAAACCCGCTAATAACAACGCCGGCCCAAGTGTTTTTCGGCATATGAATACGGTGATATTGCTTCGGTTTTTTGTAGGCCAGACCTAAATTTTTCATATCGTGAAAATGATCGCGGTCGCGCACTGCTGGCAGCAAAGCGAAGTTATAAAATGGTGGCGGCGAAGAAATTGACCATTCGAGCGTCCGGCCATTCCAGGGGTCGCCAGTCATATCGCGATTGTGGCGTTGATCACGGATACTGGCGAAAATCTGATAAAACTGAACGAGAATACCGCATAAAATAATCAGCGCGCCCGCACCTGCAACCAGTAACCACATATTCCAAACGGGGTTTTCGTAATAATTCAAACGGCGCGTCATACCCATAAACCCGAGTACATAGAGCGGCATAAAGGCCAGGAAAAAACCAACCGTCCAAAGTCCGCACGCCCATTTGCCGAGCGTCTCGTTTAACGTAAAACCCGTTGCTTTCGGAAACCAATAAGTAATTCCGGCGAAGTAGCCAAATAATGCACCGCCGATAATAACGTTATGAAAATGCGCTACCAGGAACAAGCTGTTATGCAACACATAATTCGCCGCGGGTATCGCCAGCATGACACCCGTCATACCGCCGATCGTAAATGTAATAAAGAATGCGACCGTCCACCACATCGGCGAGGTGTATTCCACTCTGCCTTTATACATGGTGAATAGCCAGTTAAACAATTTCACTCCGGTCGGAATGGAAATAATCATGGTCGCAATACCGAAGAAAGCATTGACACTCGCACCAGCACCCATCGTGAAAAAGTGATGCAGCCAAACGACAAAGGACAGCAACATAATTGCTGCAGTCGCCCACACGAGCGAGCTGTAACCGAATAAACGTTTGCGTGAAAAAGTTGCGGTAACCTCGGAGAAAACACCGAAGGCCGGCAGAATCAAAATATAAACTTCCGGGTGCCCCCACGCCCAAATGAGGTTGACATACATCATTTGATTGCCGCCCATGTCGCCGGTAAAAAAGTGAGTGCCCATATAGCGATCGAGCGTTAGCAGCGTAATGGTGACGGTTAAAATCGGAAAAGCCGCTACGATAAGTACATTTGCGCACAATGACGTCCAGGTAAATACAGGCATTTTCATCAAGCTCATACCGGGCGCGCGCATACGCAAAATTGTTACAACAAAATTTACCCCGGTCAGCAGGGTTCCTATCCCGGATATCTGCAAACTCCATAACCAATAATCCACCCCCACCCAGGGACTGTAATCAATGCCAGACAACGGCGGATAGGCCAACCATCCGGTGGCCGCAAATTCGCCCAAAAAGAGCGATATATTTAGCATTAAAGCGCCAACAACAAACAACCAAAAACTGAGCGAATTTAAAAACGGAAAAGCGACATCCCGCGCACCTATTTGCAGGGGCACGACAATGTTCATCAATCCAACAATAAGCGGCATGGCGACAAAGAAAATCATAATGACGCCGTGCGCGGTAAATATTTGATCGTAGTGCTCGGGCGGTAAATAACCCGCGCCAGATTCATTTGCCAACGCAATGGCCTGCTGTGAGCGCATCAAAAGAGCATCGGAAAAACCGCGGATTAACATAATCAACGCGGTGAGAATGTACATAATGCCAATTTTTTTATGGTCTACGGAAGTAAACCAATTGTCCCAAAGATATTTCCATTTCCCAAAATAAGTAATGGCCCCGAGCAGCCCGATAGAACCAATGACAACAACCGAAAATGTTGTGACCAGAATAGGGTCGTGATAAGGGATCGAGTCGAAGGTTAATTTACCGAATAAGAAATGCGGTTCGGTGACAACCGTATGATTACTCGCCATTCAACGCTCCAGTATAATTTTCGATAATTGTGCTGAATAAAAGTGGGTTTACATAAGAAAAATACGCTGGCGGTACGTCGCGGGATTTTTTTCTTAACTTAGCAAGATTTTCGTCATCGAGAACTTCAGGGGAATTTTTAACCTCGTTGACCCAATCTTCAAAACCGTCTTTCGTCTTTGCCAGTGCAGAAAACTTCATACCGGAAAAACCAAAACCGCTGTAATTAGCGGAAAAACCCTTGTAAGCTCCCTCTTCGCTCGCCATCAAATGAACGCGGTTTTCCATACCAGACATCGCATAAATTTGCGTGCCCAAATGCGGTACAAAAAACGAATTCATCACAGTATCCGAGGTCACCAGAAATTCGACTGGCACATCGACGGGCATTGCGAATTCGTTAACGGTGGCAATTTCGTATTCAGGGTAAATAAATAACCATTTCCAATCCATGGCGACGACCTGCACCACCATCGTGGGCTCTTTGGATTCAATGGGTTTGCGCGGGTCCAAAGAATAGGATGTCAAAAACGTAATGGTACCCAGTGCCAGAATGATCATGATGGGGATAGACCAGACAACGGCTTCAATCAGATTCGAATGCTCCCACGTCGGTCGATATTCCGACTTCTTGTTCCCAGAACGGTATTGAATAGGGAACCAGATACTCATGATAATCACGGGTACAACGACGATACACATCACCCATATCGACGTAATAATGAGGCTCTTTTGCTCTTCAGCAATCGGCCCCTTAGGATCGAACAGCACATAGTTACAGCCGCTCAACAAAAGCGTACTTGCGAGAACAAGCAGGAGCGCCGACGTTTTAACAACAGATTTCTTCATCCAAAAACTCTAGTCAATGAATCAAACGGTAACGAAATAAATATTTTTGCTGAAATACGTGGTGGCGCGCCACAAGCTTATTTGCCCACTCAATTGTCGGCGTGCACTATCTCAGCCGGTTTATTTAATGGTTGGTGTAACGGGCAAATACCCATCGGGGCTTTAAGGGTTATTTCGCTTGCTTATTACATCTTCAGCAACACTTCTAAGAAACTTAGCCCATAATTGAGATTTTTCGATAAAAACTGCGCATTTTTTAATCGGTAGAACGTTTGTCCCTGCCGCTTAATTTATCGCTGAGGTCCAATACCTTATTTACACCGGAACCCAACTTCAGCAGTTTTTGTAAACGTTGTGACTTCATCGTCTGCATATCGTTAACCCAGCGTACCAACAACTCAATAAAATCATGCATTTCGGCGATGCGCTTTAATGCGTAACTGTCGGCTTCCTTACTGGGTTCTTCGAGCAATATATTCCGCAGTAAGCTTAAGGTCGGATCAATTTCCCGCTTGCGCCGCTCTTCGATAAGGGTACGACCAATCTCCCAAATATCGTTCGGCGTAGTGAAGTAGTCCTTTCGACTTCCAGGCATGGGTACCGCACGCAGTAGATTCCACGACTGCAGCTCTTTCAAACCCATGCTCGTGTTGGAGCGGGAAAAGCCCAGTGTCTCACTGATTTCATCTGCGTTTAACGGCTTTTCAGAAATCACGAGTAGCGCGCAGATCTGGCCTACTGTTCTGTTAATCCCCCAACGGCTACCCATCTCACCGAAATGTTGCACGAACGAGGAGACAACGGGAGACAGCTCCATGGACTTTTCCAAATTTCAAAAATTACTGAAATTTTAGATATTCATACAAGTCTTTGTCAAGACTTGGTGAGCCTGAACTCACAACGGATACCGAAAAGCATTTATTAAAAACCAGGACATCTTTGAATAATGCCGTGATACCTCTGGCTTTCAAAGCTGCCACAGAGATAGAAATATGGGAACCCGGAACTCGCTCGCGCGAGTTCCGGGTTTTTAGGACTTGCTAAGCGTACGCAAACCTCAACCCAAGCGCGAATACACGCTTAGAGATTATCTGCATTTTCTGATAGGTAAGCCGCAACGCCTTCAGGCGAAGCGTCCATGCCCTTGTCGCCGTCTTTCCATCCGGCCGGACAAACTTCACCATGCTCCTGGTGAAATGCAAGTGCATCAACCATGCGTAACATTTCATCGATATTTCTGCCTAGCGGTAAATCATTTACCACCTGATGACGAACAACACCCTCTTCATCAATCAGGAAAGAACCCCGAAACGCAACGCCAATTTCTGATTCAACATCGTAGTCCTGAGCAATGGAGTGGGTAATATCTGCCACCAATGGATATTTCACCGGGCCAATACCACCGTCGTTAATCGAGGTATTTCGCCACGCGTTGTGACTGAAATGAGAGTCGATTGAAACACCAATAACAACCGTTCCGCGCTTTTCAAAGTCTGCCACACGGTGGTCGAAAGCGAGCAACTCCGACGGGCAAACAAAGGTGAAATCCAAAGGGTAAAAGAAGATAACTGCTTTTTTGCCCTTAATCGTTTCAGCGAGATTAAATTCATCAACAATTTCACCATTTGCCAGAACAGCGGGTGCAGTAAAATCTGGTGCGGGTTTACCGACAAGTACTCCCATAGAAGGTCTCCGTTATATATATGTCTTTAAAGAAAGCGATGACTCCATATAGGAAAGCACCGCAGCTGCTGGGTATTTGAAGCCGCATATCAAACACACCCAGGCCAGAGCGTTCGACGGCGGCAGTTGATGATACACACCTGATTTGACTCCACCCATTAAATTTCTAAATCACAACCATAGCTTTTACTAAACTGCCCGAATATTGGCTACGCAGTGTTCAAAAGTCGAAATTTCACCGTTCCTGGATATTACGTTGAAGTGTTAATCTGCTAGAATCCCTGCCCTCTTGTGCAAGCGCGTATTTGGCGCCACATCTGCCTCGAATAGCTACACATACACGGCTTTAAAATACCGCATTCTGTGCGATACCCGTGACGCGAGAGGCTGCAACCAGCACGACGTACTCAATCAATCGGTGAACCTAATGGTAAAAAAAATTGGTGTGCTAACAAGTGGAGGCGATGCGCCTGGAATGAACGCAGCAGTGCGGGCGGTTGTGCGCACAGGTATTTATCACGAAATGGAAGTATTCGGTATCCACAACGGCTATTACGGCCTCTACCACGACGAAATTGAACCCTTGAGCCGGCGCTCTGTCGCAGACACTGTCAATCGCGGCGGCACTTTTTTAGGCTCTGCGCGCTTTCCTGAATTTCGGGAAGAATCCGTGCGCAAAGAAGCCATCAAAAACCTGGAAAAACATGGCATCGAAGCACTTGTCGTCTGCGGCGGTGACGGTTCCTATATGGGCGCCAAAAAACTCACGGAAATGGGCTTCCCTTGCATAGGTTTGCCCGGAACCATCGATAACGATGTTGCAGGCACAGATTACACCATCGGTTACTTTACTGCGCTGAACACAGTATTAGACGCAATTGATCGCCTGAGAGATACATCGAGTTCGCACAAGCGCATCTCAGTGGTTGAAATTATGGGACGTCATTGTGGTGACCTCACCATCGCAGCGGCTATATGCAGCGGTGCCGAATTTGCACTTATCCCGGAAGTGGAATACGACGAAGAGAAATTGCTTAATGAATTGTGCAGCCACGTCGAAAAAGGGAAAAAACACGCAATCATCTGTGTGACGGAAAAAATCACAAACGTCGATGCATTGGCAAATCAAATCGAAACAGCAACAGGCCTGGAAACGCGCGCAACTATTCTCGGCCATATCCAGCGCGGTGGCGCCCCTACTGCCTTTGATCGCATGCTCGCAAGCCGCATGGGCGCTTACGCGGTAAAATTATTAATGCAGGGGCACGGTGGGCGATGCATCGGTATTCAAGCAAATAAACTTGTGCACCACGACATCATCGACGCACTGGAAAATATGACTCGCCCTTTCAATCCACATCTAATCGAGCTCTGTCACAAGCTCTCTTAACACAACATACTTTGTTTTGGCCGGGTCTTTGCTTGCGCCAAAACGAAGCCTTGGCAGCCACTTCTCTAACGGAGCCCCCTGCTAAAATCAAAGCACACCTATCCAATTATTTAACTCCCAGAACCATTTACACAGGCGCTGTAATGACTGAGTTCGACCCAAGTTATGGATACACCAAAGAATCTTTGCTTAATATTGAATCCCCAGACGGTCCCGAAGACTTTTGCGAGTTTTGGCGCCAGCGATTTGCACGCATTCGGGAGCTGCACCCCCAACCGGAAATTCGCCATACAGGGCGCATAAAAGGCAAATTCGAGCTCTACGACCTCATTTTTCAGTCGAGTTCTTCCGTGCGAATTTATGGATGGGTACTGATCCCGATAGAAAGCCCCGTTAATCGCGCCCTTGTCGTCGGGCACGGTTACGGTGGTTGCGACGAACCTTCCGGGATCGTACCCCTCGACGACGCTGCCTACCTATACCCGAGCTATCGCGGTATCGCACGAAGCCGAATGAAAGGCATCCCTGAAGACCCGAACTACCATGTGCTGTACCAAATTGACGACAGGGACAATTACATTCACGGCGGCTGCGTCGAAGACACCTGGATGGCGGTAAGTGCAGTGCAAAAGCTATTTCCCTCCACGCGGGGACGCACCGGGTTTATGGGCATTAGCTTTAGCGGCGGAATCGGCGCACTTGCGCTACCCTGGGACCCGAGGATTGCACGCGCACATTTTCAAGTACCAAGTTTCGGGCACCACCCACTCAGGTTAGAACTGCCGTCGTACGGAAGTGCTAACGCGATTCAAAACTTCTATCGTTTGCACCCAAAAATACTTGAAACATTGATGTATTACGATGCAGCCGTCGCCGCTAAATATATTGAAGTTCCCGTGCATGTAGCACCCGCACTTTCAGACCCTGTCGTCGCACCACCAGGCCAATTTGCAATTTACAACAGCCTTAAATGCGAACGATCTCTGTTTGTATTAAGCAAGGGACATCAGGAATACCGGCAACAAGAAACTGAGCGACAATCGCTTTTAGCGGATTTGAGTAACTTCTTCAAAGCACTATGAACCGAGAATACCATCGCTGGTACAGCGCCCGCCTCCACCGAAATATGGAATTATTGGTATTTGGCCACGCTGGCGCGAAGGTATTGGTATTTCCAACACGCGACGGTCATTTTTTTGAATACGAAAACCTCGGCATGGTTGCCCAAATCGCAGAAAAAATCGAACAGGGTCATATGCAGCTATATTGCGTTGACAGTCTCGATCGCGAAACATTTTATTGTAACTGGCGGCAACCACCCGATCGCATTCAGCGCCATATGCTATTCGAACAATATATTCTCAACGAAGTTGTTCCATTTATGGATGAAAAAAATGATCATCCCTGCAGAATTTCTCACGGCTGTAGCCTAGGCGCATTTCACGCTGCAAATATTGCCTTTCGCCACCCCGAATTATTTGACAAACTCTGCGCATTTTCAGGGCGCTACGACTTAAATCAGAACGTCGAAAATTTCTACAATTTATTTGACGGTTACTACGACGAAAATATTTATTTTCATTCACCATCACACTACCTGCCCGGCTTAGAAAACGAAGAAAAGCTCGAGCACATTAGAAAGATGGATATCGTGTTGGTCATCGGCAGACAAGATCCCTTCCTGCAAAATAATCTCGACCTATCGGAAACGCTTTGGCAAAAAGGTATTTGGCATGCGATGCACCAATGGGATGGTCGTGCACATCGCGGCCGCTATTGGCGCAAGATGGTAAAAATTTATTTATAGACACCTCTAACTAACGCACCGCCCGCGCAGATATTCACATCCAGATACTGAGCTTTTTAACATATGGCTGTAATTGCGCTTCATAACGGCGCCAGGAACCAACTGCGGTTTTGAATAGAGGTTGCCGGACCTGGATACTGCTTGTCGTCAGCACCGGCCGGGCATTGTTATGAAAATGTGTACAGGCATCCGACCAGGGCAAATCCAAATACGTGAGCATGCGTTTTAATTCTGCATCGAAATCATTGATGATATCTTCGTAGCATACATCCAGAATTTTTCCTGGCATTACCGAATGCCAATGATCCATAAGGTTTCTGTACGCAATATACATATCGGACAATTCGTCTAAATCGTAACTAAAACCTAAACCACTGCCAAAAAGCTGCTTAAAACAACCCATGATATTGTCGAGCGGATGACGCAGGCAATGAATAATCTTAGCATTGGGAAAAACCAAATGGATCAGCCCAAGCGCCTTGTAATTGACTAGCATTTTGTCAGTAAAATATCTTGCTGATTGCAAACTTGCAGTCTTATGCAAATAAATTTCTGCTATCTTCTCCCAATTTTTTCCCGAAAATGTTGGCACCCATAAAGGAAATTTATCGTTAATATCAGATACTCGCAGCACCTGGGCGGTCGCCTTCATAAGCTCCGAAAGTTCATCGCCAGCAACTACTTCCGGGTGGCTTGATAAAATTTGTTCAACGAGCGTCGTCCCACTGCGAGGCAATCCGCAAATAAAAACAGGCGCCTCGCTATCACAACACGAGACTTTTTTTTCCAACTGGCGGGCGTTGAATATTTCTCCGATCATTCGCAACTCATCGAGCTCATGCTGGTGGTCGTAGTCGACTGTCTTGCGTTTATACGCGGCGCCTTCGTGCAAATATGCGAGACTCTGCGCAAAATCTTTTCTATGCTCATAGGCGCGCGCCAACGCATAATTTAAGCGGGCTTTGCCGATATCACTAAGCCCCGGTTTCTTGGCAACTGCACGCATGGACGCCAACTCAGCGTCTGTAATGTCCGTATATAAATCGGCACGATTCCAATAGGGCTCCGTGAAGCCCGGTCTAATCGCGATGCAACGATTAAAACAAGTGAGCGCTGCATCGAGCTTTCCCTGCTCTTTCTGCAAAATCCCCATTTGATTGATGGTTCGCGGATTTGCGGGTTCTATCTTTAACGCTTTTTCCAACACTTTTTCAGCATCTGCATGTGCCTGACGTTTACGCAGTGCAACGCTAAGACTATGCATTGCAGTTAAAGACCGCTTGTTCTGCGCTAAACATTCTTGCGCGAGTATCTCTAATTCGGGAAAGCGCCCCAACTCATTTAGAACCGCAAATAAAGGCGAGTAAACCGCCTCCACTGTAGGTATTTGACGAATAAGTTGCCGGCAAATACGTTCCACGTCATTCAAGCTGCGTGCGTTAAACATCTGATCAACCATCGCGAGCGCACTATCGAGCGACATCGACTTAGGCGGAAGATTGCGCTGCAATTGTACCGAAACCGATGCAGCTAACTTTTTTTGTGCACGCTTTACCACAAACTGTTCTCACGGCGGGAGGAAAGCGAAACAGTATATCGTGATGGCGCGCAAAGCCTAGGGCCTGTTAACACTACTTTAGCGGCACCTGCTGGAGGCCATTTTATTGCCAGCAAGTTGGGGCTTATTCTTGTCGCCCCTGATACCTCACCCCGAGGCGATGCTATTCCCGATGACTCCGACAGCGGCTGGGATTTCGGTCTCGGCGCGGGATTTTATGTGGACGCCACCGAAGCGCCTTGGAACCAGCACTACAACATGTATTCCTATGTGATCCAAGAACTACCCGACGAGGTAGACAACACATTTCCAACCAATGGCAAGGTCAGCATTTCCGGTCACTCTATGGGGGCACGGCGCACTTATTTGCGCCCTCAAAAACACTGAATATTATTCAAGCGCCTCTGCTTTTGCGCCAATATCTCATCCAAACCAGTGCGCCTGGGGCCACAAAGCCTTTAGCCGCTATCTGGGCGAAGACGAAGCGACATGGGCCAGCTACGACAGCTGTGAGATGCTTAAAACCACTCAGAGCGATCTGCCCATTTTGGTTGACCAAGGTAGTGAAGACTGCTTTCTCAAAGAACAACTCAAGTTTAATGAGCTGGAGGTCGCGCTCGCCGGCGCCAAATGACAATATAAACTGCGAATGCAAAAAGGTTACGAGGCATGGATTGGGCACTTGTACTCGAGACCTTCACCAGCAGGTGCCGCCATGGATGGCGGACATTAGAACAACGCAGGAGCAGTTGTCGAGATGCTCGTGCAGAGCCTACATGGGTGAAGCGGATTCAAGCGAAGCGCTGCTTCGCTCTGCGTAACGACCCTTATCTGTGATTTTGGGCCGGACCTGCTTGCAGGTATTCCTGGCGTGTCTTTAGTACAACTGCCCAACCCACGCCTCTCCGAATTAACGGACAACGGTGAGTTAAGCACGTCAATTCTGGTCAACACGCAACTGATGACTTAGATCATGCGAAGTAGTGACAATTGTCATCCCACCAAACGAAGCAGAGACATTAGACTGGCCCCACGTATTTCATTCAAACCAAATAACGAGGAAGGCCCGCCATGTTTAAATTTATTCAAACATTTGTAGCAACTGCGATGTTGAGCATATTCACATTTTCCAGTGCGCTTGCAGAAACCAACGCCACGCTAACTGTTGTGGTAGAAAACATTTCAAAACAACAAGGCAATCTGATGATGGCCGTCTACGACAAAAAGCAAAACTATGATGGAGATATTGAACCCGCTTACGTTGTAAGGGAAATAGTCGCTACACCATCAATGAAGGTTGAACTAGACGTTGCCGCACCAAGTACCTATGCAATAAAACTCTACGTGGACGAAAATAAAAACGGCGAAATTGATTTCAACATCATGGGCATTCCCAAGGAACCCTACGGTTTCAGCAACAACAAGGGCCGCTTTGGACCGCCTTCATATACCGATGCATCATTTGATGTGGCTGGCGACACGTCAACCACAATTAAATTACACTAAGTAGCAAACTCATGGCGCGCATGACGCGCCTTTTTTTATTGCGCAAATATTTTTTCTATATTCTCCAAGCGCAAATCATTATTGACAGCAATTATCTGGCACGGCGCTGCCACAAGCCTATTGTTTTTATTTTGTCGACGCAGTGTATTAAACTGCTCGCACTGTGCCAAAGCATCCTCCTGAGCGTACCCCGAGTTTAAATACGTCACGACAAATCCTTGAGCATAATATTTATTTGCAGCGAAGGCTTTGTGCCCTTCCGCGCGTAAGTATTCGTTCCACCGTGAGCCAAACAATGCTTTCACTCGATCCTCTGCATCAAACCTCAATGGGTCCGGCGCTAAAATTAGTTGTTTTTCATTGACGCTATCGACAAGAATTTTGTCGTTCTCAACAATAATCCGACATTCTCCCAAAAATCTTACATCACACTTTTCTAAAGCCATCCGTCTCGCGGCTTCCAGCGAAGCTTTGTTACTGCCATAACCCGAGTGGGTTGCACCGCCTACGGCAAATGCGCGATGACCAGGCCTATCGAGAAAGCGCCGGTATAAACGCCATTGGTCATAGGTTTTAATTGCCAGTGGTACTAATTCTGTATCTGGCCCGTTGAGCATTGGTGGAGATATATAAGTTTCACTGCCGCTAACTGCTCGGCTATTTATATCAATTACCGCACATGAGCCTTTATTTTTTGTATAGCGATTACAATCGGTCAATGCGTTCGCTTTCGCGACGCTCTGGCGAGCGTTGCCATAGCTATAAGCCCAGGCGCCATCGGCAGCCAGGGCAAACGCTTTTTGCCCGTTTAAACCCAAATAACCGCGATAATCCGCAACTGCCTTGTGACGGCCAATAAGCTCTCTTGGAATATACTTATCGTCTACAACTGCCCAAGTCTTTGTTCGAGCATACTCAAGATCTAGCCGTAGTTTACTGGCACTCGATATCTCACCTTGAACAGATCCATTTGTACTAACAACCGTACATGTTTGTGTGCGAACTCCCTCGCGGCAACGCGCCATTGCAAAGCTCGCCGCTTCTGCAGTAGATGCATAGGACCACGCACTACCGTAAGCACCATCTTCAGAAATGGCAAATGCACGATGATCGGGTTTGGTAAGATAATTTAGATAGGCATCGAGCGACTCTATCGTCGGCAAATTCGAAGGTAAGTCCTGAGCAAACGATGGCAGAGAAAAAGTGCAGATAACCGACGCAATCGTACGTAGCTTCATTATCGTCAAAAACTATTTACAAGGCCTTAAATATTCAGACCGCCAAATGGTGCGAATTGTGCCGCTAAAACCAGAGAAATGGAAATTCATCGTCGATTCTCCTTCACCATAATTTTCGTCGATCCGAAATACTGACTTACAATTGTGACAAAATATCGCGGGAGTGCCAACTTGGGATGATCGTACGCTCGTCAAATATGTTAACGGACTACAGCAGCGTCTCGAATAAGTTGAGCAACGAGAGAATTACTTAAGGAATTATTCATCTGTTCAGTAAGATGCGGGTTTTCCAGTACAAATACTTTTTTTTCTGACGCCGATAACTGATCAATGGCTGCGCCAAAATGTTTATGAATAAGTGCGCGCAAAGCACCGCTCTTAACAATAATATCCAAACCCTGCTCGAATCGCTTAAAGCTCCGGGGATGAAGCCGGTCTACTTTTACATAAAGCGGATGTGGATAATAAATAAACATATCAGGTACAAAATAGAGGTCCGGCGATTCCCGCACACCACTTGCAAATTCAGAACCTGTCTCGATGACACCAATCGGATAGATATCGAAGCGACCGCGCTTTAGCATCCTCAGTATATTTGGTACCAACGCCTCTTCAATATCAAAACCGTTGTGCTTATATACTTTCGTATCTGTCCACTCAAAACCTTGCACTATTGAAAACTCGCGCAAGTTCGCAAGAGATTCTATTTTTTCCAAAGTCCCACTGTTCTTTCGAGAGGCGACAATGGTACGCAAACCGAGCAAACCCTCAAGCACGGGTACAGATAAGTGTAACTCTTGGTCCGCACTCAACTGATTGAAAGGGTTAATTGAAATGTTAATACGCTTAGATTCGGTCGCATCAAATAGACGATCTCGCCGGGACAGCGAAACGTATTCGTATTCCGTAGATAAAGAGTAGTCGCCGTAATCAGGTTTCGTTACATCGAGAAGTAAAGTGATTAATTCTAACTCATAGTTTTGACGAGACTCCGACCTGCCTTCGAGCCACAAAACGTAGTTCTCGGACTGAGCAGAAACGGCAACGAGCAAGAAAGATACAGAAATAGCTGTAGCCTGCGCGAATTTAACGCCGTATCGAAAAATACCTGAGCGAGGCATTGAAACTGGCTCCATCCTGTCACTATTTCATTGCAGATCTATATAATTATAGAACCTAATAAATTTCGACGCCATTTTTCTGTTTAAAATGTTAGCTCAGCACCAATAAGAAGCTGTGAACCAGTTTTATTTGTTCGGTCTGGATATGTTCGCAAAAATGCTTTTTTTGATACTCTATCGGCGCGTAGAAACCTTCAAACCCGGCTTTAACAAACGGCACCCGTATCGACAATGTCGTCGCGAGTCACAACCAAAATAGACAGATACGGGATCTGGTCGTTTAGATGCGGCAACCTGTTTAATGCCGAGTAAGTTCTCAAGCGACACTTTCGACAAGGCGTCATTTTCAACCAATTCCAAGGGTGTTGTGCGCACAATCACGCCCCGCGAAAAGCACTCAGCTGTTCGCCGGAAAAAAGAAAATCTTAAAATTTATTAATCCAGATAAAAAGGCACTGCAGTCCCATTAACTTTTTGGGGATATTGCTGGAACATAGACACTTATTAGGATTGCGCAGTTTAAATGGGGTACGAGACATGGGACAGTAATGATAAAAAGGTATTAAAAAACCAAATATCTCAACTTGATTTGAAAGCGTAGACTAGGAACTATGAATAAATATTAAGACTCTAGATCTGCACGAATGCACTGAATATAATTGACATCTGAGGTCAAAAGAATACGAATTCAAATCAACCCACTACTCCAAAGTCAATTTTAATAGGCCCATTATCACTTCGTTAATTAGCCAGGTAAGAAGATATACAAATGGGGAAGAGTAGCTCGTCCAACCAAAAACTGGACGAGTACCCGAAGAACTTTACCAGTACCAGGAACTATACATGGCAGCGTAGAATGAACTGTAGCTCCAGCTATAGTTATACAGATATTCTCTCTCATAATAGCTTTGGTAGGGACTCGGGCCAGCAACAGCACCGCTTACTTCATATAACTCTTCTTGTGACAATTCTCTGATGCTCATGTCAAACTCCAATTTTTTATATCAAATCACTAAACATACATGTATTGTTCTTTTCACCCCAGAGGTGAAAAGTCATTATCGTTCTTAGTCTATTTTCTGGGAATGCGGTATTTCGCCATAATTACGAAGATTTTTCGCCAATTTTGGCAGCCTTACCGAAGGACATTAAATAGCAATTAAGTTAGCCAAAACGCACTTAGCATATCGACCAAGAGATCTGGTGTTAGCGGTCAAAACGCTCGTCCGCTAACTACCTCACACAGGGATGAGGAATTATCGAGAAAGAGGAAGGACAGGAAACTCAAAGTAGTTCATTTTTTGCCAAAGCCAATTTCAGCAGACCCGCTACAGATATCGCATCCGTGATCTTGCCTTCCACTGCCATGTTCACTGCCTCGCGCAGAGGCAGCTTAATCACCTCAATATCTTCAGTCTCATCCAGGGCTTGAACGCCCGGATGCAGGTCGGTAGCCAAATAAATATAGGCAATTTCATCTGTAACGGAGTTCGATGTTCTAAGTGTTTGCAGTAACTCCCAACGATCCGCCAACAGTCCGGTTTCTTCTTCCAATTCGCGTTTGGCGGCGTCTAGAGGCGCCTCATCGAAGGGACCACCGCCTTCAGGAATTTCATACGTATATTCGTCGCAAGCGTAGCGGCTTTGCTTAACGAGCCAGGTATTGGACTCGTCGTCCACCGCGATAATTCCCAAGGCACGACCTTTAAAATGAACGACGCCATAGATGCCTTCACTACCGTTGGGCCGTGTTACTTCTTCGTGACTCACTTGAATCCAAGGGTTGTCATAAACAACCTGTTTACTGCGTCGCAACCAACCGCCGACTTTTTTAACCTGAGTTGTATCTTTTTGATCAAGAGGGTTTTTATCCGACATACCACTTATTGCCCCAATAAATAATTCACTTATCTAGCGCACTAATTTTTCCGCGCTACTTAGTCTTTCCTGCGGAATATTTTCTAAATCGGAGTACCGTGTATTACCGTGTTCGTCCACCCATTTATAAACTGTCATCGGCGTATAGGGCTTCTCCGTTTCATCAAACTCACTCACCTCATCCCTGCCATCAATTTTTTCTAAATGTGCATTTGCACTTTCAGTCTCTAGATAGTTGCTATCTATGGACTGAGTAAAATCAACGTTACTGATATTCACTTTGTCATCGAGAACAATTCCAACGAGTTTACGAAATTTCGGATTGGCCATTAATGCGAGCGGGCTATCTTTTTCGGCGAGCGCTTTTACTTCGGGGTCATTTAAAATTTCTTGTACCCGGGGATCGGATTTTAAATACATCATACGGCGCCACAAAAAGGTCATTTGCTCAGCGATAAACGCTTCGCTCTTGTCTCTGCTTTTACTTTCGCTGTCTAAAGCATTTACCACGCGCTGCATTGCGGGCAATTGCATGACCTGCTTAAACTGAAACGTATTTTTAAAACTGCCAACATCATTGGTCGCCAGCATTTGCTGAATATCCGGATCGTTAACAAGCTGGCGCAATTCGCTTGACTTCATAAGCTCATTCAAGCCCGACATTACAGCTTGAGGCTGGCGAATCACCGCGGCCATCGATTCAGAAGTCGCTGTATCGCTACCACTTACTTTAAGTCCAATTTCGGCGGTTTTAGCGACGAAATTGGATGCGACGGACGCCAGCGATAAATCGTTTTTTACCTCGCCAGGTTTCGCCAGCTCCCGCACTTGTGCTCCCGCTGCACCGCTATTGTCGATTAAGGAAAAAAACCAGACGATGAGCAAACCTGAAATCACCCCAGTCACTGCACCGAGACCGGCACCCGCCACTCGATAGGTATCGTCTTTTAGCGCTTTAAAAAAGATAAAAGGCACGTGACGCACAAGCACTTGCGTTCCAATAAAGACAATTAAATAGCTCGCCAACGTCGCGTATTGATCAGCAAAACCAAACGCACTGACAATGGGGATAAACCGTTGCGCAAAAAGAAAGGAAACAACGTAGGCGACGAGCAAACCCAGAATGCCAAACAACGACGCCCAAAGGCCTTTTTGGTAGCCCTGCCAGGCCTGCCAAAGGACCCACAGGCAAAAAACCACGGTAATAAAATATGAAGGCAAGACAGCCAGTCCTCTATCTGTAAAAGTTACGATCTGTTAGAATCGCGCGCCCGCACGCACTGAGCAAATTTCGCACATAGCTCTCAGTATTGGAACCATAAATGACACAAACCAAGCTGTTAGACGAACTCACGTATTCGAAAGAGTTCATTCGCCGCCATATCGGACCTTCACCTGAAGACATAAAAGCCATGCTTGATGAACTGGAGCTCGATTCCGTCGACCAGTTGATCGACGCAACAGTCCCAGACAGCATACGCCTGAGCGAAGCGCTGGACCTGGGCGAGCCAGCAGCAGAAACTGATGCACTTGCTGAATTATACAAAATTGCCCAACGAAACCAGGTATTCAAAAGCTATATCGGTCAAGGGTATCACGACACCCACACTCCCAACGTTATTCTGCGCAACGTGCTTGAAAACCCCGGTTGGTATACCGCCTACACGCCCTACCAACCTGAAATCAGCCAAGGGCGCCTGGAAGCTCTGCTGAACTTCCAGCAAATGATTATCGATTTGACCGGTATGGAGATGGCAAACGCTTCTCTACTCGACGAGGCCACCGCTGCCGCCGAAGCTATGGCGATGGCAAAGCGCGTCAACCGTAAAAACAGCTCCAACTGCCTTTTTGTCGATAGCGAAACGCACCCGCAAACAATCGCCGTCCTTAAAACACGCGCTGACTATTTTGGCTTCGACATCGTTGTCGGCGACCCCGAATCCCAACTCGAAAACCAAGCATTTTTCGCAGCTTATATTCAATATCCCGGCACCAATGGTCGTATCAGCGACTTGACTAAACTCGCTGAGCAAATACACGATCAAAATGCTTTGTTAATTGTCGGGGCAGATTTATTGAGTCTCGCGCTATTGGAAGCTCCGGGAAAACTTGGCGCAGACGTAGTGGTCGGCTCCAACCAGCGCTTTGGTATTCCAATGGGCTTTGGCGGCCCGCATGCGGGATTTTTCGCATTCAAAGATGCACACAAACGCACGAGCCCGGGACGTATTATCGGCGTATCCATTGACGCTCGCGGCAAGCGTGCCCTGCGCATGGCCATGCAAACACGGGAACAACACATTCGCCGCGAAAAAGCCAATTCCAATATCTGCACATCACAGGTATTGCTCGCCATCATGAGCGCCTTTTACGCCATGTACCACGGCAATAGCGGCGTTACCCGGATAGCTCAACGCGTGCATCTTTTGACACGTGTATTGGCGGCAGGCCTGGCAAAACAAGGCTACAAGCCGCGAAGCACGAGCTATTTCGATACGCTTTGTATGGAAGTTTCGGACCGTCAAACAGCGATCTACAACAAAGCAATAGAAGCCCGCATTAATTTACGTAAAGTGGGTAACGACGCGCTGGCCATTAGCCTGAACGAATGCACCCAAGCTAGCGATGTCACCGATATCCTCGCACTGTTTTCCGGTGGGCACTTCAGCGACGTCTTCGACACTTTGCTGGCAAAAGCAGAAAACATTGAAAGTATTCCCGAGCATGCGCGCAGAGGCGGGCCCGCGCTTAAACACGAAGTATTTGAGCAATACCAAAGTGAAACCGATATGCTGCGCTACCTCAAGCGCCTCGAATCCCGTGATATCGCGCTCAATCACAGTATGATTCCACTCGGCTCATGCACGATGAAGTTAAACGCGTGCGCCGAGATGATTCCTGTCTCCTGGCCGGAGTTCGCGAAGCTACACCCCTTTGCCCCAATTGAACAGGCCGCTGGCTACACCGAGCTGTTCGAACAGCTCGATCACATGCTGCAAGCATGCACCGGTTACGATGCCATCAGCCTGCAACCCAATGCCGGATCGCAGGGGGAATATGCCGGACTGGTGGCGATCAAAAAATATTTTGAACACCGCGGCGAAAATCAACGCAGTATTTGCCTTATTCCCTCCTCTGCGCATGGTACCAACCCCGCCTCTGCCCATATGGCCGGCATGAAGGTCGTCGTATCTCCGTGCAACGCAGACGGCAACGTCGACATCAACGACCTAAAACAAAAAGTGGCGCAGTATGGCGAGACAATCGCCGCGATAATGATTACCTACCCCTCGACACACGGGGTATTTGAGGAAGATATTCGCGATATCTGCACACTCATGCATAGCGTCGGCGCTCAAGTGTATGTCGATGGTGCCAATCTGAATGCGCTTGTCGGCCTCGCCGCAATAGGCAAGTTTGGTGGCGATGTCAGCCATCTTAATTTGCACAAGACCTTCTGTATTCCCCACGGCGGCGGCGGTCCGGGCATGGGACCAATCGGCGTCAAATCCCATCTCGCACCCTTTTTACCCGGACACCCGGTGCAGGATATCCCGAATACCAGGGTCGAAAACGGTACTATTTCGGCAGCACCCTGGGGTTCGGCCAGCATATTGCCAATCAGCTGGATGTATATTCGCATGATGGGCCGCGAGGGCATTATCCAGGCGACCCGCTGCGCAATTTTGAGCGCGAACTACATTGCCCAGCGACTCAAGCACTATTATCCGATCCTATATACCGGTAAGCAGGGTTATGTTGCGCATGAATGCCTGTTAGACCTGCGCCCACTTAAAGCCACGAGCGGTGTCAGCGAGGAGGATATTGCCAAACGTTTGATGGACTTCGGCTTCCATGCACCCACCATGAGTTTTCCCGTCGCCGGCACGCTAATGATCGAGCCAACCGAATCGGAAAATAAAGCTGAACTGGATCGCTTTTGCGATGCCATAATCGCAATCCGCGCAGAAATTGATGCTGTAGAAAAAGGCGAACTGCCCGCAGACAATAACCCACTATGCAATGCACCCCACTCATTAGACGATGTTCTTGGAGAATGGGACAGACCCTATAGCCGCGAACAAGCGACTCGGCCACTGGCGTATTTAAAAGATCACAAATACTGGCCTTACGTGAACCGTATCGACAATGTCTACGGTGACCGGAATCTGGTGTGCTCCTGCCCGAGTATCGAGAGTTATATGGATGATTAAACGTGTTGGTTGACGTTAAGGCAGCAACTTAATCGACGTAGTTTCTATCCCACTTTGTTATAACTACCATTTTTTTGCTTGCTGCTGACTAACTTCGAATTGATTTTTTACCGCTTGAATTATTTCGTTCTGCCCCTGCGTAGGACCATCTTCCAAGCGAGATACAACATTAAGCATTTCCAGTAATTTTTCTATATGACTCTGCTGAAAAGTCTCTTTACTAGGTTTCAATACATGCCTCACTTCATCCGTCATATTTAAGACATCCTGAAGCATGTACGATGATGAAGAGTACATCTCTATCGCTTTTCCACGCCCAACGCCGAACGCCTTTTCAAAAAGAGCAAGTATTTCCAACTTTGTATCACGCGTCACCTCTCCATGTTCCATGGCAATGGAAACCACAAGTAACGCCGCAGCGTCAATAGATTCTGTGAGCGCATGCATTGGTTTGGTGCCTAGCTGCTTTTCCCACCTTCTCCTTCGAATCCAGGTAAATGGATTAAATGCGTTCAGATCAACACCAGCATTCTGCAAACTATGAAGCGCCCAGATAAGACCGGCAATTGCTGTGATTATTCCAATTAAAATATGCATATACCTTCCTTTTGGGATATCGTTGGCCTGACTAAAACCCTATTCACACGAAAAGCATGGGGAATCGATAATATTCAATGCATATTGGAAATTGCCATACCTAGCGATCTCGACGACTTTATTATCTCTATAAAAAATCCAGTCTGGCCAAGACTCACGCGGCTGTTCCGCCAAAAGCCCCAAACTGCTTAGATCGAAATACCTAATTAGACCGCCATCTTCACTTGAAATGCCATTATAGCCAACTACGAAGACATTATTATCGAAATCAACTGAAATATCGCCGATACTAAGCCCCGAAGGCGCGTGAGGTTGTAATGATCCTTCGTTAGTAAAAGCTTCTATATCTAAAATACTTCCAGCATTATCAATCGCAATGGATGTGCCCGGCAATAACCAATGGTTTTGTTTGTAACCTATTATTTCATGCAATAGTCTAATTTCATTATCGCAATACTCAAGTATACCACCTACTTCATTTAAGCATTCGCTATCTCTAGATTCATTTTGAATCAATAATATGTTTGTAAATTCGGCAAAACTTCCAGCACCGACATCTAAATCCCTTATTTTTTCATAAGTATTTATATCGTATACGGATATCTCGCTCTTAAAACTTTCCCAAGAATTGTACAGTGTGTTAGCCGATACATATAAACGATCACCATCAACCTCGATATCAGCGGGGGAAACATCAACGACAAATCCATCTGTAAAAGCTTGAGCCGCCAGATCAAATTTAATGATAATTCCGTCATTAATATCGAACAAATCATCTTCACAATCCACGATCATAAGCTGACAACCTGTTCCGCGCATTCCCAGATATAAGACAGTTCCATCCAGAGACAAGTCCATTTGGGTGGGTAAATACCTAAAACTAAATTGTCTTTCAACCTCGCCCGTTAACGAATTTATAACAAAAAATTGCCTAGTATCTGATGAAGAAAGATAGATCTTATTATTAGCTTCATCAAGAGCGGCATCCTCTATCAGCAAGGTTATATCTTGAAGATTTTTTGATACAGGTTCTTCACCATAATTAATACCATAGTCAAGACTAAATACCACCTCACTTTCATCCACTAAACCCGAAGAATCCATAACTTGCAGGACAGCTCTTTTTTCGCCAGGAAGTTCATATTTAGCAGCATACGCGCTCTGCTCTACAAATTCCGTATCCCACTCTCCGTCGGCATTAAAATCCCACCTGTAAACAAGATCCCCGGCATCTTCTGCATCAACACTCAATGATCCATCGAATTCAATCGCATTTTGAATTGTTAGATTTGACGCTATTGGTTGAACGGCTGCTATCGGTGACTCACTTTGTCCACAATTATTGCAACTTTCTTCTACTATAGTAATTTGTGTCGTCCCATCTGGCCTACTTGTGACCAAATATATTTTATTTTCATACAGAGCTATTCTAAATTTAGAATCATCAGCAGAATGGCTTATAACGCTTGAATAATCGTTACTATTAATAATCTTATGAGGAATTAACGTTTCCGTATTTATGTAAGCAGCTTCTGTGGTCCCAGTTCTTGCTATATATTGACCAGAACCTTGATCTCTGAATATATCGGCCACTCCCCTTCCTGCGCTAAGGCCTCGAATATCATAGTAGTCAAAATCAATATATCGTGTGCCATCATCAATGATCCAGCTTTCATTCTCATCTAGAAGACTTAACCTGAACCCTGTTCCCTCACGATCTACAAGAGCATCAAATTCACTAAGTATTAGTAAAGGCTGATTAAAAAAACCGTCCCAAAAACCTTCCACAACAAATTGAAAATTTTCTGCAATATCAAACACCGAATAGCGACTAAAGAGAACTGTGACGAGTTTATCTTCACCAAGAATAATGCGACCACCATCTCCTCGATATGCTAAAGTTTCAATGATCGAATCCAGACCTGCATCTGTCCTCAATATTCTCGCATCTAGAAATCCTATATTTTTAGTTGAAATATATAGTTTTTCGTTGTTGTGCAATTTAATGTCAACCGGATAAAAACTCAGATCTATCAGCTTTTCTATGCTATTTGAATTGGGGCCTATTAATGCGATTGACCCACTTTGATCCTCCAGAGCTAACGCATCTAAAACGCTATATTCGTGCGTCAGGCCAACATATAAATCTCCATTTTCATCATTGATTTCCATACTATTAACCCGGAATTCAAATATACCGGATATAATTTACGGATGAAATCAAAAATTGACACTCGCACATTATCTTTCGACAGCATTGAAGAAAAGCGCCGTACCGCTCATGGATTAAGAGAAAAAGGTCTGACGCGTGCCGAAATAGGAGAGATTGTTGGGGCTCATGCTGATACGGTTGGCCGATGGCTCAAGCTGAGTAAGAATGATCTGGCGCTTAAAAAGCGTGGCCGCAAGGCTGGGGAGCAGAAATCGCTTTCCGACTCTCAGGAGGCGGACATAAGGCGCCGTATTATCGACAAGACGCCGGATCAATTGAAGCTGCACTATGCACTGTGGACCCGCCAGTCTGTTGGTGAGTTAATAGAGCAGAGGACAGGGATAAAACTGACTCCGCGGGCAGTAGGTAACTATCTGAAGCGCTGGGGTATGACCCCACAAAAGCCGCAAAAGCGTGCTTATGAGCAACGTGAGCCTGAAGTAAAGAAGTGGTTGAAAACGGAGTATCCCGAAATTAAAGCGCGCGCCAAACAAGAAGATGCGGAGATTTATTGGGGAGATGAAACAGGATTACGTAATCATTGCCAGCATGAACGCGGTTATGCACCTAAGGGTAAGACGCCAACAGTTAAGATAAACGCGAACAGTGAGTCAATCAATATGATCTCGGCGATCACCAACCAGGGAAAAGTACGCTTCCGTATTTTTGAGGGCTCAATGAACGCAGATGTTCTGATAGATTTTATGATGCGGCTTGTTAACAGCGCGAAGAAAAAAGTCTTTTTAGTATTGGATAATCTTAAGGTCCATCATTGCAAGCCAGTGAAGGACTGGCTCGAAGAGCACGAAACAATGATTGAAGTGTTTTATCTTCCAGCGTATTCTCCTGAGCTGAACCCGGATGAATATCTGACCTGCGACCTGAAGAAGGGCGTACATAGCGGCGTGCCAGCAAGAAACAAAAATCAGCTAAAGAAAAAGACAA
>JANQJP010000018.1 GCA_028281575.1 Cellvibrionaceae bacterium | reverse complement strand
CTCTGGGCACCATTCAGTGATAGCAACACTTTTTAGATTTTACTTATTGGGTTTTACCCACCTTGGTCCCCGCGATCTCGAACCTTGGTTCGATTGATTTGCACCATCTTTTTTTTGCATAAAAAAATCTCCTAATATCTTGAATGGCAAAGATAAATTGATGGGGATATTTTCATCATTGAAACAGGCTTACAGGAGGTTTATATATTTTGGGCACATTAAAACTCAAAACCCCATGACAGAACGTGAATTGAGGGCGCGGATCAGTGTTTTTGATGAGATATCCAATTCCTTGGCAATACGTGTAATTGTCATTGCAGGGTTTTCGGCAAGCTGATTTCGCGCCCATTCTATTTGTTTCTCGGTGAGCTTTTTGGGACGGCCGATATGTTTGCCCCGCTTGCGAGCCGCTTCCATGCCCGCTTTTGTGCGTTCTGAAATTAAATTACGCTCCAACTCAGCAAAAGCATTGCGTACCTGATACATACACTTTCCCATAGGGGTTGTTGTATCAATCTGGTCGGTGAGAGAACGAAACTGTATGCACCGATTTTCCAGTTGCTCCAAGACATCAAGCGCATGGCGCAATGAACGAAAGGCGCGATCCATTTTCCAGATCACCAGAACATCCCCCGACTGTAGCTCATTAAGCACGTCTTCAAGTCCCTGACGATGTTTCGCCACTGCCGAAATGCCTTGATCCGAATACACGTATGTACACCCCGCCGCCTCTAGCGCATCAATCTGTAAATCCAAAAGTTGTTCTTCAGTTGAAACACGCGCATAGCCTAAAACACGCCCAGAGAAAGTCCCCATAAAGTTATGATGCCTCGCCATTAAGATTCTTTCTTCCAATGATAGACAAAAGGGAACCGTTTTGCCCTTAAGCCGCTACTCCCTGCACAGCATCCCCAAAAGATCGTAACTCCCTATTTTTTAAGGCATTTATACAAACGCAAACCCCTCAAAAAACATTATCAAAATCGTATCAAAAGGGTTCCCTTTCGTCCGATCCATAGCGTGATCAAAACAATCTAGCAATCTTTTTTCAAATAAATTATTGAGGATATAGTTATGGGTCGTCGTTTTATTTTGACGATAATGCTTTGCGCCTTCATGCTCGCTGGGTGTGGAGGAAGCGGAGGTTCATCTAATAGTTCAGGCGGTGATGATGAGCAGTTTACCGTCACCGCAACCGCTGGTAATGGAGGCGCAATTACACCCGCATCATCAAATGTAAATGAAGGAGAAACCGCAACATTAACGGTAACGTCTGAAAACGGGTTTACCATTGATACAGTCACCGGATGTGGTGGTTCATTATCAGGGAACACTTATACAACAGGCGCGATGACTGCGGACTGCACCGTAAATGCGACATTTTCGGAAGTGGTTATCTCAACATTTACGGTAACGGCTACTGCTGGCAATGGAGGCGCAATTACGCCCGCGTCATCAACGGTAAATGAAGGAGAAACAGCGACATTAACGGTAACACCTGAAAACGGGTTTGCCGTTGATACCGTAACAGGATGCAGTGGGTCGTTGTCAGGAAGCACCTATACAACGGGCGCGGTTACTTCGGACTGCACTGTAAATGCGACGTTTTCGGAAGTCGTTGCAACAACATTTACGGTAACGGCTACTGCTGGTAATGGCGGTTCAATTACACCAACGTCATCAACTGTCAATGAAGGTGAGACAGCAACACTAACGGTAACACCTGAGAGTGGTTTTGCTATTGATGCCGTAACGGGATGCAGTGGGTCATTATCAGGAAGCACCTATACAACTGGCGTGGTTTCTGCCGATTGTGCGGTCACAGCGTCTTTTGCCAATGTTCCGAACACGCCGCTTGTTGCTTTTCGCTTATCTGAGTCCGTTTTGGGAACAGGTATATATGGCTTAATGGCGGTGCAGGTTGACGGGCAAAACCTTGTCACGCTGAACGATACTTTGCCGACTGGCGGCGAAGTTGAATCTTTTGCTTGGTCACCTAATGGAGCGCGCATTGCTTACCTTGCCGACCAGAATACAGATGAAGTCGATGAGCTGTTTTCTGTGCTTCTTGATGGCACTGGCCGCGTCACGTTAAACGCTGCGCTTGTCTCAGGTGGTGATGTGATTGACTATCAATGGTCACCAGACGGGTCACAAATCGCTTATCGTGCAAGTCAAGAGCAGGCAGACGCGATTGAACTTTATGTCGTCGATGCCGATGGACAAAACCGCGTTAAAGTGAGTACATCTCTTGTAAGTGGCGGCAACGTCGAAAGCTTTGCGTGGTCGCAAGATGGTACGCGTATTCTCTATAGCGCTGATGCCGCAACAAATGATCAGTTTGAGGTCTTTGTAAATGCCAACGATGGAACAGCCCACCAGCAAGTGAATGTCAGCTTGTCTGCTGGAGATGAAGTAGAAGCGTTCCAGTGGTCACCCTTGGGCGGCTTTATTAGCTACGTTGTTAATGCAAGCAGCGCAGATGACGCGCTTTATGTGTTCAACCCGTTGACTTCTTCTAATACGCAGTTAGACAACACGATTACAGCTTTTATCAATGAAGCAGGTTATGTCTGGTCAGACAATGATGCGTTTCTTGCCGTTGCTCAGGACGCCCGCCCCTCGGCAGGTGAAAATGGTGAAGTGTATATTCTTGCCGCTGATGGTTCAGGCGTATCAACAGCGACATTAGATATACGGCAATTAACAGAGCACCTTTCTTTCATTTCTGGCAGTACTACTTTATTGGTGATGTCGGATTCGAATACCTTAGCGGGAGACAGTGTTATATACCGCTTTTCCGATTCTGGTGCTCAAATTGACCGGGATGAATTAACGGGAACAGCTGGAACGGCCGAAGCACCAAACAAAGCGTTATTTTCTCCTGACAATCAGCAGGTCGCATTACATGGCGCACAAGATTCATGGTTTTACGATCTGAGCGGCGGAACTGCCACTCGCTTTGTTGATGGTTCAAACGGAGGTGATATTATTCAGTATCTCGGATGGTCACAAGACAGCACGCGCTTTTTTTATGCGGGGATTGCCAGCAATCCTACGATCTTGTCACCAAACGGCAGTGGCATAAACGAATTGGATAGGGCAACGCTTCAAAATGAAACCCTAAGATGGGTAAACAACCGACTGGTTTATACAACCTTGACTGGCGGTGTCACAACTAGCGGCACGAGCACTGTGGAAAGCGTGGATCAATTTGGCGGTGATCGTTTAATTTTAGGCGAGTTACCCCAAACAACAGGCTCTCAGAATATCGAGTCTTACGTCGTTTCCTCTGACAATAGCTTTATTGTCTACGATGCACAGTCAACGATGTTTAACAACTCAGGTGAAGCCTTATATTCCGTTAATGTAGACGGGACAAACAATGTCCTTCTCAGCGAGTCTTTACCGTCTGGAACAGGAATAGAAGACTACGCTATTCAGCCTTTAAATTAATACAGTAAATCACAGCGCCCAAGGACGGGCTATTTCAAAACTGACAAAGATTGCCAATTTATACCATCATAAAAGGAGTAGATATGAGGTAAAAACGATGGCAACAATGAATATTTCTCTGCCTGATCCTATGCGGGACTGGGTGGAATCACAAATCGAAAGCGGTCAATACGCCAATAATAGCGATTATGTGCGTGACCGTATCCGTAAAGACCAGCAAAAAGCACAAAAGCTTATCGCCTTACAAGAAGCGATTGATAAGGGGCTTGCCAGCGGTGATGCGGGCGAGTTGAATATGAGCGCAATTATTCAAGAGGCAAAACACAGAGCAGGAACAGACGCATAAATGTCCCTTATTCTCAAAACCGCCGCGGCAAAAGAAGACCTTATCAATATCTGGCTTTACACACATGAGACTTGGGGGAGTCCCAAGCAAATGCCTATCTTCACGAATTGGAACAAGCCTTTTTCCAGCTATCAGAAACACCGCTGATATGCAGAGAGCGCACAGATAGTGGTGGATATGGAGGCTTTTATGGCGGCGGATATGGAATCCCATCCGTAACCTGCATCGTTCAAATGGATAATTGTTAGTTTCTTATAGATCAACATTTGTATAAGATATTTCGCGAAACTTTATACTCATAGGCGAGAATGCTAGCACTCTCGCCTTTTGTAGTGACCTAAAAACTTCGTACCAAAAGTTACGCCACATTAAGGCGGAACCACTGGCGGCCAGTAACTACAAAGATTTATCTACGCGTCAAACTGACAACCTACCTTCCATTTTTTTCTTCTGCAATTTTATGTTCAGATGGTAGCGCGTGCTTTTTAATACACCGGTTTTTATTAATGCACCTTTTTCAACACAATCCTGTAAATCCCGTGTTGCAGTGGCTCTGGATGTGCCAGTAATGCTGATATAGTTTTCCGCGCTGAGCCCGCCTTTAAAACCGTCCAAGCCTTCACGAAAAAGACGTGCGAGCACCTTTTCCTGACGCGCATTAAGCCGCCCTCTAACCCGATCATAAAGTTTGGTTTTTTCGATCAGGAAATCGATCATATCGAGTGAATAATTCTGCGCGTCCAAAACAGTATTGGCAAAATAAACCAGCCAATCGGTTATCTCATTATTCTTATTATTACTTTCCAACGTGTGGTAATACGCTTTCCGGTTTCTTTCTATCGTTTGAGAAAGTGCAATTAACGTAGGCTGCCCTTGATATTCAGCCAAAGATTTCTCAGACAGAGCGCGACCAACCCGACCATTGCCATCTTCGAATGGGTGAATACAAACAAAATATAAATGGGCGATGCCTGTGCGCGTCAAGGCTGGAAGTGGATGTTTACCGCCGACAGCAGTATTTTTCCACCACAATATAAATGCGTCCATTTCCTTTTGCATGTATTTGGAAGCAGGTGCTTCAAAATGCACTTTCGGCTTGTCGAGCCTGCCCGAAACAACCTGCATCGGGTCATCATGTGTTCGATAACAGCCAATATCCTTCAAATCCCGTCGGCCATTGGTCAGCATCTTATGCCAATTAAATAACGTGGTATGTGAGAGCGGTTTATCGAAGTGCTGGTACAAGTCGGTCATCATATCCGCAATCCCACGTTCAGCGGGCGGGGCACGACGATGATCCGCTGCCAGACCCAAATTGCGCAGAATGGAAGATTGAACACTCTCTCTATTGAGATACTCACCTTCAATCTCGGATGTTTTCAGGGCTTCCCCGGTGATCAGATCAACGACAAGACGATTTTTATCCTCTTCATTGAAATGCTTTGTAGCGCCAATCAACACGCCCGACTGCTTTAGAAATTGCGCCTCAGCTTGCGCTAGAACCCCTTTATCCCAACGAAAAAGAGGCCAATCGTCTTGTTGCCAATTCCATACCATGAGTTATAACCTTTCTTCTTATAACTCAATATTTAGCACAAAAATGAGTGATAAATCTATAATTTTTAACTCATAAAACGAGACTGTTTGAATCATATACGCAAATATAAAATGAGAAAATGGAAATTAATCTTTATAAATCAATACCTTATATCATTTCTGCGAGAGAAGTTGGGGGACCTGCCCGCCCATGGATACTACCTTTTAATAGCAGCGCTTTTTCGATTTTTCTTATCTCGTTTTAGCTGCGCGAACGCATACTAACTAACCGACCACTCATACAAAACAGCGGCACACCAAAACCGGCTAAGTAATTTTCCTAAATTGAGGAATAAACTTATCCAGCTTCCTAATAATATCTTCATACTCAAAGGGCTTTGAAAGGTAGTCTGTCATACCGGCATCCAGGCATTTTTTCTTCTCGCCTTCCATTGCATTTGCGGTAAAGGCGACAATGGGTAAGGCTTTAGCGCTTTCTAAAGTTCTAATATTTTTAGTCGCTGTGTAGCCATCCATCACTGGCATTTGGCAATCCATAAAGACAATGTCGTACTCATTCGCTTTAACCCGATTAAATGCTTCTAAGCCATCCTTCGCACTATCCACTATCACCTCGGCATCTTCGAGATTCATCATGGCAATTTCCCGGTTAATTTCGTTATCTTCAACCAATAGCACGCGAGCACCGGGATAGGTGAAACTTTCCCAGTTATCTGAAAGGCTTTCCGGCTTATTTGAAATTGATACGCTTGCTTTTTCTAATGGCAGGTCAAACCAAAAGGTAGAGCCTTTTCCAATGTCACTGAAGAAATCTATCTGCCCGCCCATCAGCTCAATAAGTTGCTTACAAATATTTAATCCAAGTCCTGTACCGCCAAATTTTCGCGTGGTGGATTCATCGGCCTGACTAAATAATTTGAACAAGTTAGTCCGAGCTTCCTCTTCGATGCCAATACCAGAGTCAACCACTTCAAACCGAAACAGGTCTGCACTCTCTCTCACCTCCAAAATGGTAATATTAAGCATCACGCTTCCTCTTTTAGTAAACTTAATCGCATTACCTATTAGATTGACCAGCACTTGACGTATCCTCGTTGGATCTCCACGGTAAAAACCGGCGTAGCCCGTATTTCTATCGAAATTTGTCAACAGTGTTAAGTTTTTTTCCTGTGCCAGGCTATAGGTAGTGCTCGATGTATCGCCTATCAATTCAGCCAAATCGAAAGAGATGTTTTCTATGTGCAGTTTTCCCGCTTCAATTTTCGATAAGTCCAAAATATCGTTAATAATACTTAGCAATGCATTAGCGGAAGATTTCACTGTCAACAAGTGACTTAGCTGCTGATCATTTAAATCTGTCTTTAGCAATAAATCCGTCATACCAATTACGCCGTTCATAGGTGTGCGAATCTCGTGACTCATATTGGCTAAAAATTGTGATTTCGCTAAAGAGGCTTTTTCTGCTTTTTCTTTTTGAACCTTTAGATCCGACTCCAGTAATACTTTCTCATGAATATCTGAAATAGAACCTGCCATTTCCACAAATTGATTTTCGCCATTGTAGTAAGGCGTACCACGTGCTCTATACCAGCGATAAAAACCATCTTTGTTTTTTATACGATACTGAATATCAAAAGCGTCGCCAGTTTTAATCGCTTCATCTACAGACTGACATGTTATTTCGACGTCATCAGAATGAAGCATCGACTGGAAACCAGAAAAACTTGGTTCAAATTCCTGCGGCGTATAACCTAGCAGAGTATAAAAATTATTAGACCATTCCACTTTGTCGTTTTCCGGGTCTATCCAATGCCAAAACCCATCTTGTGAGCCTTCAGTCACCAATTGAAGTTTTTTCAAAGTATCTTTGAGCTTTAACTCATTGAGGCGGATATCTGTTACATCAATGCCACACCCAATCATCATGCCATTCATTAATCGAAAGTTAGACCAAAGCTGCTGGCGCGTAGTACCATCCTTCACGATGACAGGGTATTGACGAAACTGGCCGTCTGGATTACCAATATTTTGAATAACCTTTTGGCACAATTCAGGGTCGGGGTAAAATTTATCCATCAAATTCGGTTCCGCCTGAACCTCCTTAAAACTGTATCCCAGAATATTTTCACAGGCCTTATTCCAGAGACGACAGTTGCCCTCTTCATCAAACGAGTTGATCATCACAGGTACGAGATTCACCAACTCTTCAAACAATTTTTTATGCTCTGAAACCCTTTTCTCAGCTGATACTCTCTCTGTAATATCCGTACAAATCCCAAGAATTCCGTAAATATCACCTTGTTTATTTACTAAAGGCACTTTACTCGTCAGCACATGACCTTCACTGCCGTCACTGCGATGATAGGGCTCCTCTATTTCGAGTTCAGGCTTTCCACTGCTCATAATCCTTTTATCGTCATCCCGATACATTTGCGCATGCTCTGAGCTGCGCTGAAAATCAAAATCTGTTTTTCCTACAACCTCTTGTGGAGATTCAAGCCCGACAACTTCCGAGAAAACACCATTACAGCCGAGGTAATTAAGATGCTTATCCTTCCAAAATACCTGCCCAGGAATATGCACCAACACATCTTCCATTGTTTGAACTCTTTTCTCCAGCTCTCGCGACGTCAGTTCGTAACAAATGCCATGCAGCGCAATGGTATTACCTTCCGAGTTGAGTTCAGCATAGGCTAGACAACGAATGTATTTTTTATTGGAGGAAAGGATAATTCGAAATTCAACATCCAGCTCCTCGCCATTTATAACCGACGACTCCATCTCTTTTTTAACAATCTGCCTGTCATCTGCGTGACAATTCTGCATCCAAAAGTCAAATGGATATGAATTAATGTCTACATTATCAGGTAGCCCAAGCATCGCCATCAAATCTGGTTCGCCGCTTACGGTTTTGGAAGTCACATCCAATGTCCATTCAGCCGTCTGAACAGCCTTAGACAACAGCGCGAGCATTTGATCAGATTGTTTTGTCACTTTGGAGAAGTCCTTCTAGATATCAGAATACGTTTTACGTGCAGTTTTCAAAGTATAGATCCTGACTAAAAATTATCCCTGGGATGAATGCTGTTCTGATATTGATTACGCGGCTATTTATTGAATTATGTGCCAAAGATAACGTCTATACTGGTGAGTATGCGCAAGCTCTATACGTCGCCAGCACCGCCAGTAAACTTAGATAGGCAAATAACACCTCAACCTTATCAGGAAGACAAAGAGCCAAAGCTTTTTGTTATCAAGCAGTTAGATCCGTTTAGCGCTAGCTTAACCAACAATTCTTCAGTATGACCTCCATTCTTTGGCAACCAGTAAAAACACAAATCACTCAAAGCCACTTAGCAAAATTTGTTGAGCAACTGCCTGCCAAACTTGCGCTAAACGTTGAGCGCTACCCCAACCTACATCATTGGTCTATTACATACCCCGAACAATTTTGGCAGGCCGTTTGGGAATACACTAATATTCAGGCATCGCGCAAACCAGGCCATCTACTAGGGCCTGGTTTGCGCGATGCCTGCTGGTTCCCGGGGGCAAAATTAAATTTCGCGGAAAATTTATCGCGTAACCACAGCGGTAAAATGACGATTACTGCCTACCTCGAAAATGGCAACCGTCGCGTACTCATCCATGCGCAACTATATAATCAAGCTGCACAACTTTTCGCGGGCATGTGCGCAACCGGTATTAAAGCTGGCGATCACGTTGCAGGCTATTTACCAATATTCCCTAAACCGTTATTGTTATGCTGGCGGCGCAATTTGGTCTTCGTGTTCACCAGATTTTGGCCTGGCAGGGGCGGCAGACCGTTTTGTTCAAGTACAACCTAAATTATTGTTTAGTTGCGATACTTATTTTTACAAAGGCAAAACAACCGATGTTTTGGCACGCGCCGGGGAAATTACACAAAAAGTCACAAACATTAAAAATGTCGTAGTGGCTCCCGTGGGAAATCAGGATATTTCACTCACCAATATGAGTAAGGCTATAAAATGGCACGATGTATTCTCGCAACACAACACAGCACTGGTGTTCGAACAACGCCCTTTTGCTCTACCTTTACATCCTGTTTTCGTCCGGTACTACGAACATACCAAAGTGTATCGTGCACAGCGTCGGTGGTACGCTTATTCAGCACTTAAGCGCTGGCGTTTTTAAAAACTTGCCGGAGCTGAATGATTCGTAACGCTAGCTAAGATTACTGATTTAATTAACAACACTTAAACTCTGCCATACCAGCTTCCCCGCCCCTTACCATTCAGAACAAGCTGTTTTTTTTCTAACAAGGCACGAAAGTGTACCTCAAGCGTATTTCGGCTTACCCCGGTAATCTTTGTCATATCACCAATTGTCACACGGCCATGCTGTCGGACATAGTCGAGTATCTGTAGAGATAAATCAGGAAGCGCTGAGAGCAATATTTTTTCTCTTTCCACTTTTCGTGAAAGATTTTCAGCTTGGGTTTTAAGGGCTCGTAGAAAAAACAATATCCATGGCTGCCAGTTAGGCACGTCGCTACGAATACGACCCTGGGTTTGACGTAAAGCCAGATAACAACCTTCTTTGTTTTTTTCAATCACACTCTCAAGAGAACGATAAGGCACATAGGCATAACCTGCTCGCAACAATAATAGCGTAGTGAGAATACGACTCAACCTACCATTTCCGTCCTGAAAAGGGTGAATTTCAAGAAAAACAACAATACAAATGGCAATCGTGATAAGAAGGTGCAAACGTTTTTCCATAAAGATTGCATTAACCCACTCTACTAACTCAGACATTTTTCCAGGAGTATCGAAAGGCGTTGCAGTTTCAAATACGATGCCGATTTGTTTACCACTTTCATCAAAAGCAGCAACACTATTTGATGAAGTCTTATATTCGCCTCTGTGCCAAATATCTTTCTCACTAAATTCTAAAAGCTCTTTATGAAGTTGCTTGATATGGTTTTCCGTCAGCGTGATATGTTCCCAGGCTTGAAAAATTCTATCCATTACAGCGGCATAACCCGCCACTTCTTGTTCGTCACGCGTGTCAAAAGACTGAATTTGTAAGTTAGACAGCAGCTTCTCAACTTCCAGATCATTGAGCTTGCTGCCTTCAATTCTCGTTGAAGAACCAACACTTTCTATCGTTGCAACATGCCGCAGAGCATTCAGGCGCTCTGGCGCGAGAGTGCTCAACGCCCGCCAAGCGCCTTTAAACTCATCAATCTCAGCGATTAGCGAAAGAACTTCCGGGGTAATATTGAGGGTATCAGCATTTATCATCACCCAAAGACACACCCAATTACACCTATTCCACGCGTACCAACCAGCCTCCATCCGTCACAAAGTACAGTTTCTTATCCGGGCTTTGTTTCACATCACGCACGCGCTGGCCAAGCTCAATGAAAAGCCGCTCCTCTTTAGGTTGGGCGCCAGAGGCGTCGAGCGAAATATAATTTAAGTGCCTAAGCGCCAGCGCACCGATAAAAAGATTACCTTTGGCCCCTGGGAGATCTTCACCGGTATAGATCTCCGCTCCCGCAGGCGCGATAGACGGCGTGTAGTGGTAAAGGGGCTGCTCCATACCTGCTTTATGGGTAATGCCCTCACCAATTTTTCCGCCGCGATATTCCTGACCATAGGTAATAATCGGCCAACCATAATTCTTTCCCGCCTCGACAATATTAATTTCATCACCGCCTCTCGGGCCATGTTCCACAGCGATAAGTCGTCCGCGTTGTGTATCGTAAAACAAACCCTGAGGGTTGCGGTGACCGTAGGAATAAATTTCTGGAAGTGCCTTTTTATCGCCAACAAAAGGGTTGCTCTCGGGCACATCACCGTCACGCGTTAAGCGAATAATTTTACCGTTGTGAGTTTCCAGCGATTGCGCCAAGTCGCGCTCACCCCTGTCACCCACAGAGAGATACAACAAGCTTTCGGAATCAAACGCAATTCGGCAACCATAGTGACGCGTAGGCGAGTAGTATGGCTCAGCAGTAAACAATACCTGTAGGTCTTGCAACGTGTGTTTAACAAGTCGCGCTTTAGCCAAACGCGTAGTGCTGCCTTTTTTATTTTTGTGAGCATAGCAAAGGTAGATGCTTTGGCTTTGATTAAACGCGGGATCAAGCGCAATATCCAGTAAACCGCCCTGCCCGCGATGCGTTACCGGCGGCACGCCGGAAATAGCTGTTTTTTTGTTCTTCGCCAAATCAAAATGCCACAAACTACCGCGTTTCTCAGTTACAAGCGCCGAATTGGCATCAATAAATTCAACAGCCCAGGGCTGACTAAAATCTCGTGTAATAACCTTATGCGTAAATTTATTTGATGTGGCATCAGCGTAAGAAGCGGAAACTGAAAACACCGAAATCAAGAACACAAATACGCACAGATGCTTTTTTGGAAAATTACCGGGCATATCAAACCACCTCACCTGTATTAGTTATAAGTCGCCACAATTCGTCTTAATCCCACCATTTTTGCACCAGATTCGGAAAATACAATGGCCGCACGTTAAAGAGAGCGACCCAAACGATGAAAATTAAAATGATTCTACCAGCACTGACCGAAGCTGAAAGCCCTTTTTGGCGACCGATCAAGTACTCTTTGTTTCCACCGCTGGGCTTGGCCACACTCGCCGCATATTGTGACCCCACTGACGAGATCGAATTGGTCGATCAACACGTTGAACAACTTAAAACTGACGATTACCCCAACCTCGTCGTGATCCAGGTATATATTACCAACGCTTACCGCGCATACGCTTTGGCAAACCATTATCGCGCGCGAGGGAGTTTTGTAATACTTAGCGGGCTGCACGTGACGTCCCTTCCCGACGAAGCCCAGCAACATGCTGACACCATTTTTATAGGACCCGGCGAACAGACTTTTCCCAAATTCTTAAAAGACTTTAAAGATAGAATACCAAAGCAACGGTATACATCTGTCGGCGAAGAAAGAACGCTCGTGAATATTCCGCCGGTTCGCCGCGATTTAATTAAACGGCATTTATACCTTGTGCCGAATTCGATTGTTGTCACACGCGGCTGTCCGTTTCATTGTCATTTTTGCTACAAAGATGCTTTTTTTGGTAAGAAAAATTCTTTTTATACGCAGTGCGTCGACCAGGCTTTAAACGAGATTTCGCGCCTGCCGGGCAAGCACTTGTATTTTTTGGACGATCACCTGCTCGGTGACCGGCGTTTCGCTGAACAGCTTTTTGATGGCATGGAAAGCATGGGACGTATCTTTCAAGGCGCGTCCACAGTCGACGCCATTCTCAATGGTAATTTAATCGAAAAAGCGGCAGACGCAGGATTACGTAGTATTTTCGTTGGTTTTGAAAGTGTGAACCACACCAATATGACGTACGCAAACAAACGCCAAAATATTAACTACAAATATGAAGAAGTTTGTAAACGTCTGCACGACCTGGGTATTATGATCAACGGAAGTTTTGTTTTTGGCTTGGACGGCGACAGTGAAAATGTTTTTAAACATACAGTGGGGTGGGCGGTGAAAAACGGCATTACCACAAGCACCTTTCATATCGCCACACCCTACCCCGGCACCGTATTTTATCAACAAATGGAAAATAAAAACCGCATACTTCATAAGCACTGGAACCAATACGATACACGACAAGTTGTATTTAAACCCAAGTGCATGAGTGCGGAAAAACTCAAAGCCGGTTACGACTGGGCCTATACAGAATTTTACGCATGGAAAAATATTTACCGAAGCAGTATGACTCACGATTCGACCAGGTATAAGCTCAAACACTTTGTCTACACGTCCGGCTGGAAAAAATTCGAACCTTTGTGGAATTTTATTATCAATTCGAAACGCCTGAATAATATGACACCACTGCTGGAGGCGATATTAACGAAAGTTAGCAAGCGAAAGTATTTTCATAATAATGAAACAATCGCCGTAAAGAATCTCCACTAATCATTTTCATGTACCACGTACGATATAAACAAAAACTCAAACCTATAAGCATGCTAGAGAAATAAACCTTAATGCATCCGCAATCATACACACCAAAAACAATGCATACATAATTAACAGTAAGAAATTAAAACACCGTTTCGAGTAATATCGATATAGCAATATCGTCTAGTTTTTGATTTTGTTAGCGTTTATCTAACAATAAAACCTGACATTTTTCACTCACCTCAAAAAAAGCAGATTTAATTTAAAATCCGGCTTTCACTAATTCAAATCTCGTCTAAATTCAATAAGGAATCATTCTTATTTAGGGTTCAACTTAAGAAATCGAACCGCCAGGGAGATATTTTTCGGGATGCTAAATATCAAATTGACTTTGGGTCTTATTAGAAGCTGCATTGCCGGGCTTGGGCTTGCGGGCGCCATAGTTGTTCTATTTCCGCTTAATGTCGTTTCGATAGCACTTAGCAGTGTCTTTTGTATTGCCGGCCTCGGTTTAGGTAAGCTTGTCGCGATTTACTGCGAGTCGACAATCCGCAAACGTGTTGAATGGCAGCTAATACAACAACAAAACACACAAGAAGAAACGAATAATCAGGTTATCGAGGAAATCAACAACGCTTGTCGTCAAACTTTCTCTATTTGGGAAAAACAAATAGAACACTGCCGCACGGACTCCCAAACTGAAGTGGACGCCCTCGCAGAACATTTCGCCAATGTGTTTGGCCGGCTCAATGTGGCAATGGAATTGTCCCAGACAAATATTCGTGGCAGTCGGACCAATACTCGCGGTGGCGGTAATGAAACCGTGGCTGACCATATGCGCCAACAGCTTCACGACGTTACTGAGTCGTTAAGGGAATTGTTGGTATCAAAGGCGCAAGTAGTCGCTGACATTCAAAGTTTAAATCAACTCGCCGCACCGCTTGAGGAAATGGCGATAAAAGTGGGCAGTATCGCCGACAAGACCAACTTGTTGGCTTTAAATGCCGCTATTGAAGCTGCCAGAGCTGGGGAAAGTGGTCGCGGGTTTGCCGTTGTGGCGGACGAAGTGCGCAGCCTTGCGTCAACATCCAGTGAAATTGGCAGGGATATTGTAGAAAAGGTAGCGGGTATAACAGACCTTATCGGCAGCACCTTGGAAAATATTGAAAAACGCTCAGAAGACGATAGCAGTGTTGTTCGCAAGGCCAATAAAACACTCGGAGAAATGATCGATACCTTTGAGGGTTCGAGCCGTTTAGTGGCGATATCGTCTGATGTGCTGCTGCGGATAAATCAAGGTATTCGCGACGACATGAGCGAAGCACTAAGAGCCCTCCAATTTCAAGACCGCATCTCTCAAATTCTCGGTAATTTACAGTCTAACTTACAACATGTTGAACAAAGTATGCAGACGGTACAACGTAGTTTCGGTAGTGGCGATATTGAAAAGGCCCTGAGTGCTTTGCAATGGCAGGAAAAAATGGGAAGTCAATATACAACTTCTGAGGAGCGCGGCATTCACCGCAATTTGGTATCCGGCGCGGCTCAAGATGATTCACAAGCGAACAGTGGCGATGTCATTTTCTTATAGGAGCAGTTAATGAATAAAACAATCATGATTGTTGATGATTCAAGTTCGGTAAGAACGGTAGTAAAAACCGCCCTGTGTTCTGCCGGTTATGATGTTATTGAAGCCTGTGATGGTGTGGATGCTTTGAGCAAACTTAACGGAAAGAAAGTTCATTTAATCGTGAGCGACGTCAATATGCCCAATATGGATGGTATTACCTTTGTCAAAGAAATTAAGAAAAACCCAAGTTACAGGTTTACACCTATTTGTATGCTAACCACAGAAGCCGAGCAAAGCAAAATACAAGAAGGCAAGGATGCCGGTGCAAAAGCGTGGCTGGTTAAGCCATTTCAGCCCCCCAAATTATTGGATGTGATATCGAAAATTGTAGGCTGAATGATATGGGTTTTAAGTTGGTAAAAAAGAAAACGTCTACAAAAGATTTATGCGTTCTGGACGTAAGTGGCGATATTACTATTTGTGAAATCGGCGAATTCAAAGAAAACATAATGTCTCGAATTGGCAACTGCCGGGATTTGGAGTTGGACTTAAAGAAGGTAGAGGATTTTGATAGCACCGGAGGCCAAATTCTTATATCTCTCGCGAAGGGTTACTTAAATAAAGGGCATTCCTTTGTTATTACAGGTTTAAGCCCTTCGGTTGAAAATTACATGAAGACTATGGGGTTTTTTAACTCCCCGCTTTTTGGAAAAAACGATGGCTAATTCGGAAGATGAAATGATCCACATTTTTGTGGAAGAAGCGACAGAGCTTTTGGAAACATCTGAATTGGCGCTACTTAAACTCGATGGAAAACTCGACGAGGAAAACGTTGAAGAGCAGGAGCGATGCATCGCGGAACTTTTTAGAGGTTTTCATACGATTAAAGGCTCCGCCGGACTATTTGATATTACGCCCATTGTTGATTTTACACACGTTGTCGAGAGTGTTTTATCGCGCGTGAGATCGCAGGATGTTGTGCTCACCAGCGAGTTACTCGCGTTATTCCTTGAGAGTCGCGATTACCTGGCGCTGCTGGTGAACCACGTAAAATCTGATGACGATGAAACAGATACGGAGAAAGAAGAAGGTCGGATTCTATTAGAGCGACTTGCTGTCTATTTGGAAACCAGTGAAGTTGCGACCAAAGAAGAGTCCGTTGAGGAAGTACCTGAAAAAACACAAAGTGATAACCAGATCGAAAATAAGTTTTGGCATATTTCATTGCGTTTTACTAAAAGCGTATTGCAATGCGGGATGGACCCGTATTCTTTTATTAAGTATCTCAACAAGCTTGGAGAGCTGGTGAATGTGCAGCTTGTCGATGATGCAGTGCCACCGATTGAAAATTTCGTCGAACCGGAAACATGCTATTTAGGTTTTGAAATTTCGCTGGACGCGAATACCAGTAAACAGGAGATTGAATCCGTCTTCGAATTTGTTGAAGACGAATATTATGTCAAAGTTTTACCGCCTCAAAGTAGTATCACAGAATACATTGATATGATTTCCAGCCTGCCTGAATCTCAGATGAGAATTGGAGAGATTTTGGTAAATAGCGGCGCGTTAACGGAAAAGGAACTCGAATACGCCATCCGCGAGCAAAGCAGGCAAATAGACGAAGCAACCTGCAATGCATCGGCCGAGAAACCTGCTGTGATTGGCGACGTCCTGGTGAAAGAAAAAATGGTGGACAGCGCCGTTGTCGAAGCCGCAGCAAAAAAACAAGAACGCGATAAGCAAAAGACGACTATCAATAAAAGCTCTGTCAGAGTGAATGCCTGCAAACTGGAACAATTGATTAACCTCGTCGGAGAACTGGTTATCGGTGGCGCCAATGCGGAATTGCGTTCGCGTAAGGTAGGTGATGCCGACTTAATTGAAACGATGGAAAATATGTCCCGGTTGGTCGAAGAAATGCGCGATACCACACTGGGTTTGCGCATGGTTCCGATAGGTGACACCTTCAGCCGCTTTAGGCGGGTCGTCCACGAAGCCAGTAAACATCTGGATAAGCAGATAGAACTTAAAATTTCTGGCGAAGAAACCGAATTAGATAAAACGCTGGTCGAAAAAATTGCAGATCCACTCGTACATCTGCTGCGAAATGCTGTGGATCACGGTATCGAAACAACAGATATTCGCGTCGCCAATGGCAAAGATCCGAAAGGTACGGTATTTCTCGATGCATTTCACGATTCCGGTCATATCGTCATCCGCGTGGAGGATGACGGCGCCGGCCTGGACAAAGAAAAAATTATGCAAAAAGCCGTATCCAACGGCCTTGTTTCTGAAGGGGAGTATTTGACGGACTCGGAAACGTACAGATTGATATTTGAACCCGGCTTTTCTACCGCTTCAGAGGTAACGAATCTGTCAGGGCGTGGCGTCGGTATGGATGTAGTCAAGAAAAATATTGAATCCCTTCGGGGAGTCGTCGAAGTAAAAAGCGAAAAAGGCAAGGGCGCGACATTTGATATTCGACTTCCGTTAACACTGGCGATTATCGACGGTTTTCAGGTTTCCGTAGGGTCGTCCCAATATATTATTCCGTTAAATGTCGTTGAGGAATGCATAGAGCTTGAGGAAACGGAAGAATTAAATAATCACAATAGTCACTACATTAATTTACGGGGGTCTATTCTTCCGTATGTGCGCCTGCGCGACTTTTTTAAATTGGGCGGTGAGCCACAAAGCCGGGAGAATATTGTGGTGGTTAACTACGGAGGAAGACGTGCAGGTCTGGTTGTTGACGATTTACATGGTGAGCACCAGACCGTTATTAAACCACTAGGTGTCATTTTTCAGAATCTCCGCTCGATCAGTGGTGCCACCATATTGGGCAATGGTGATGTTGCGTTAATTGCAGATGTTCAGAATTTAATGAAAGCTCTGGTCACGTCTGCACGTGACAAAGATGTTCCTCAATTTCAATCAACAACAGGGAATAGAGATTCCATATCTATTAACTAGTTAATTCACTTAATTGATATAAACCTTTCCAGGATGTTCGGTATGGAAAGAAACGTAAATAGGGTAATTTACAATGAATATTTTCAATACATTTCTTCCTAAAAATTCCGTCGATGTAGATCTCCATCAAGACCTTGTCGCCAAATTTGACGCCGTCAGTCGCGTCATGGCCGTGGTTGAGTTTGATATGAACGGCGGCGTCCTGACAGCCAATAATAATTTTCTGAAAGCTGTGGGCTATGAGTTGAATGAAATTCAAGGCAAGCACCACCGCATGTTTGTCAACGGGGAATATCAAACATCCAATGAATATGCTGAATTTTGGCAAAAATTAAGCCGTGGAGAATTTGACTCAGGTGAATATAGACGTGTCGGTAAAGACGGGAAGGAAGTGTGGTTACGCGCGAGCTACAACCCTATTTCCGATGCACATGGACAGCCCTACAAAATCGTGGAATATGCAACAGATATTACCATACAAAAAACGGAGGCATCGCAAAACGAGCGCCTGAGACAAGCTCTGGATAGGGTTTCGGCGGGTGTAATGGTTGCCGACAACAACAACGATATTATTTATATGAACCCGGCGGTTGAAAATTTATTCACCGACCTTGAATCCGATATTAAAACGCGATTACCCAAATTTAATGCGGCTACGTTGATGGGCAGTAATATGGATATCTTTCATGTCAACCCAGCCCATCAGCAGAAAATCGTAAAGGATATGACCGGAAACCATAAAGCAGAATTACTATTTAATGATAAAATGGTGGGAGCTGTATGGGCACCAGTTGTAGATAGTGAAGGCAACCGTATTGGAACCACTATTGAATGGTCGGACCTAACGGAAGAGAAACAAAATGAGCGCATGAAACAATCATTGGATAACGTCTCTATCGGTGTAATGGTAGCCAACAATGACAACGATATTATTTATATGAATAAATCGGTCCATAAACTTTTTGCGGGTATGGAGTCGGAAATTAAATCGCGCTTACCGCAATTTAACCTTGCCACACTGATGGGCGCAAATATGGATATCTTTCATGTTAACCCGGCGCATCAACAGGCCCTGGTAAAAAACCTGAAAGGCAATCATCGGGCGGAAATTGAGTTTGACGATAAAACGGTTGCCGCGGTATGGAGTCCGGTAATTAACGGCGAAGGCGAACGTATCGGCACAGCAATAGAATGGTCGGATATGACAGCTGAACGGCAAGCCGAAAATGAAATACAGGGCATTGTCGAAATGGCAGCGCAAGGCAACTTCAGCAGCAGGATCGAGGAACAGGGTAAGCAAGGCTTCCAGGAAATTATCGCCAAGGGTTTAAATGGAGTACTTGAAGTTAACGAACAAGGTCTTAATGACCTGGCTCGCGTTTTTGGCGCTCTGGCGGACGGTTTTCTCTCTGAGAGAGTGGAAAGAGATTATCAAGGTGTCTTCGGTCAATTAAAAGAAAGTGCAAATTCAACCATTATCCGCCTTGCTCAAGTGATCGGCGAAGTGAATGAAAATGCCGTTAATTTGACAAATGCCGCTCAGCAGGTCAGCGGTACGGCGACAACTTTGAGCGAAGGCGCAAGTGAACAGGCAGCGAGCGTAGAGCAGACAAGCGCGTCAATTGAAGAGATGACGGCATCAATTAATCAAAATGCTGAGAGCGCTAAAGTCACAGATACGATTGCCACCAAGGCATCTGGTTCCGCTAAAGAAGGCGGAGAAGCAGTCATTAAAACCGTCGATGCCATGAAGAAAATCGCAGAAAAAATTAGCATCATTGAAGACATCGCCTATCAAACAAATATGTTGGCGTTGAACGCTGCCATCGAAGCTGCACGCGCAGGTGATCATGGAAAAGGCTTTGCGGTAGTGGCCTCTGAGGTTAGGAAACTGGCTGAACGAAGCCAAACCGCCGCCGGAGATATTGGCGAGTTAGCCAGTTCAAGTGTTGAAATTGCGGAGCGGGCAGGTGGCCTGCTCGACGAAATTGTACCGAGTATTAATCAAACTGCTGACCTGGTGCAGGAAATTGCCGCAGCCTCTGATGAGCAGTCGAGTGGTGCAGGTCAAATCAACGAAGCGGTTTCTCAATTGGATATGGTCACGCAGCAAAATGCCTCTGCCTCCGAAGAACTCGCCGCGACCGCACAGGAAATGCAGGACCAAGCGAAGAAATTACAGGAGTTAATTGGCTTTTTTAAACTCCAAACCGCTGAATCACTCATACCTCAGCCGTCAGTTGACCCAGCGGTCGCGCAATCAAACGCCGCCACGGGTAATGGCTTTGACAACTCCGGTTTTGTTCGGTTTTAGTGGAGCGGCTTATGAACACTCAAACAAAAGCCGTTTCGGAAAGTCAGGAAGTAGGCGCTGCCTATTCCCAGTTTTTGACGTTTCGTTTAATGGGTGAAGTCTATGGCATCGATATTTCAGCAATCAAAGAAATTACAGAATACGGCGGTGTCACATACGTGCCCACGATGCCGCCATTTATTGCGGGCGTAATGAACCTTCGTGGCAGCGTTGTCCCAGTAATCAATTTAGCTATTAGATTCGGCGGCGAACCTTCAACAGTGACAAAAAAGACCAGTGTTGTGGTGCTCGAAATAACACATGAAGGCACAAGCATGGAAGTGGGTGTGATGGTGGACCGGGTGAATGAAGTGCTCGATATCGCCGACGATGACGTAGAACCACCACCCGCTTTTGGCGCGAAAATTCGTACCGACTTTATTAGCGGTATGGGAAAAATAAACGGTAAATTGTTGGTGCTGATTGATGTAAGCCGTGTACTTTCTGTCGAAGAGTTATCTGTTGTAAATGAATGCTGTGATGGATCGCTCGACCAACCGTTGAACTGATTACTACGACGTATTAGGGTTATGTTTCAACCAAATGTGGTTACCGATGATGAATTCCACCTGTTTCAGAAATTCATATATGATGCAGTGGGCATTAACCTTTCGTCTCAAAAAAAGCCTTTGGTTACAGCCAGACTATGTAAACGTTTGCGCCACTATAGACTCCCTAACTTTAGAGACTACTTTTCGCTTGTTGAAAAAGATATCACCAACAACGAAAGACAAATACTCATCGATTTGTTAACGACTAACGAAACATTTTTTTTTAGAGAAAAAAAACACTTCGATTTCTTAGAAAGCGTTGTCAATAGCGGGAAAGGACAATGGGATGAATTTTCTATCTGGAGCGCCGCCGCGTCAAGCGGTGAAGAAGCCTACAGCCTGGCGATGACGATGGCGAGCATAGCCGGCAACAAGGCCTGGAAAGTTGTCGGCTCTGATGTCAGTACCCGAATGATTGATAAAGCCTCTCGCGGCCAGTATCTGATGGAACGTATAGAAGGTATTCCAGATAAATTTCTTTGTAAATATTGTTTAAAAGGTACTGGCAAACACCAAGGCACTCTACTTGTCGATGATTTTATTCGCTCCAGAGTGACCTTTGTTTTTCATAATTTGTTGCACACAGCGACAAATATAGGAAAATTCAATATGATTTTTCTTCGCAACGTATTAATTTACTTCGATGAAAAAACAAAGAAAAAAGTGGTTTCCCATATGACTAAGCAACTATTACCAAAAGGTTATCTTATTGTTGGCCACGCAGATAAGTTTGATATGGAGGGAATAAAGCTGGAGCAAGTTAAACCCTCAATTTATCAGCGTGCAGACTAGGGCCTGTCTACACTAATTCTATCATCCCTGCTGGAGGGACTTTTTCCATCCAGCTCGGCTTTGGCGTCCTGCGTCGCTCTAACGACTATATCCCTATAGTCGAAGGCAGAAGGTGTGCGGTTTGGTTGTGCCAAATGAGCGACTGATAACGCTGTTGGGTGGAAAAAGTATCCCAGCCCTCGGCAACTGCTCCTGCGTTGCTCTAACTGCCCACATCCCTGTGGGCGTTCGGGTTAAGCCTAAAGCACCTCACTCGGCGTTGCTCGTTGCTTATTTAGCGCAACCAAACTACGCGTCTCGCGCCTTGATTGAGGTGCTTTAGGCTTAACAGGGATTATAGAATTAGTGTAGACAGGCCCTAGGGTGTATTCATTAGGAAAACATGCGTGATGCTAAAAGAACGTGAAAGCAAAGTATTTATTCACCCAGGGCAATTGTATTTTTCTGATACAGAATGCCGTATCCACACCACTTTAGGCTCCTGTATTGCTATTACCTTGTGGCACCTCAAACGAAGAATAGGCGGAATGTGTCACTTTGTGTTGCCCAAACGCACCTGTAGCGATAATTCCGAGTGCCCAAACGGTCGTTATGCAGATGAGGTGATAGAATTGTTTCGTCGACAGATTTCCGCACGCGGCACACACTTTTATGAATATCAGGCGAAAGTGTTTGGTGGCAGCATTGTGCGTGGATCACATGCATGCACAACAGAAAACACGGTTGGTATTCGAAATACGCAAGCGGCAGTGTCCTATTTGAAAAACCTCGATGTGGAAATACTCGCCATGCATGTGGGCATGTTTGGCTACCGGCGCGTTATTTTTGATGTTGGCAGCGGCGAAGTGTGGGTTAAACACGAAAATGCATCGGGCACGGAGATGAAACCTCCACAACCGATGCAATTATGAATAAACTCTAACAATCTATTTTAATAAGGTTTGTAGTGTCGCGTGACTAAAGAAATTCGAGTATTTGTTGTCGACGATTCAGCGGTTGTCCGCCAGGTGTTGAAAGGCATGATCGACAACGCCCACGATATGGTCTTAATTGGCGCAGCGCAGGACCCTATTTTTGCATTGAGAAAAATGGAAAACGATTGGCCGGATGTCATCACCCTGGATGTTGAAATGCCGCGCATGGATGGCTTGAGCTTTTTGAAAAAAATTATGGCTGAACGGCCGACACCGGTGGTGATGTGCTCGACGCGAACAGCTGAGGGATCTAGAGAATCCTTAGAAGCACTTCGCTGTGGTGCAATTGATGTAGTAGAAAAACCGAAAGTTAATTTAAAAACAGCATTGGCCAATGAAGAACAAACCCTGCTAAGTGCTATTCGTGTTGCCGCTAAAGCGAACCTGAAAACATTTAAAACAAATAAAACCCTGGCACCCTCGCCTTCCCCCAAAGGCACACCTCGAGAAAAAAATACGGCTGACGTCATGTTGGGGCAACCAACAAAAGTGGCGTGTGGCCAACATGTTATTGCTATTGGTACTTCCACTGGCGGCACCAAAGCACTTGAAGATGTCTTGGTAAATATTACAACGACGGTCGTCCCGCCTATTGTTGTTGTGCAACATATGCCTGAGCAATTCACCAAGACATTTGCTGAACGATTAAACTCCGTATCCGTGCTGCAGGTTATGGAGGCAGAGAACGGCATGAAACTGTCTCCGGGCTTTGTGTATATTGCGCCGGGAGGCCGGCATATGATGATCGAAAAAAGAGGCCCACTGCTACAAACCGTCGTAAAGGAAGGTCCACATGTAAATCGACACTGCCCTTCTGTCGATGTACTTTTTCGCTCAGTGGCCAAGACCTCCGGTAAGAACGCACTCGGCGTGATTATGACGGGAATGGGAGACGACGGTGCGGCAGGCCTGGCGGAACTCAAAGCACAAGGTGCTGAAACTCTGGGACAAAACGAAGCCTCCTGCGTGGTATACAGCATGCCGGCCGCAGCAAAAGCGCGGGGAGCCGTAGACAAAGAAATGGATTTAATGAATATTCCCGCCGCAATTATGAAATTCAGTCAGCAATGTCGTTTGCGCTAAGCAGGACATATGTTCAGATCCCTTCGCTAAGATTTAAACCGCCTGACAAATCCCCCAAGCTCAGCAACAAGCTGATCAATGACTCCGCAAGGTGCCAAACCCCTCGCTTTTTTCGAATAAATAGTTAGGAATAATCAGTTTTTCCTTTTTGCAATTTTGGCGGAAGATAGGCGAAACGCGGAGAATAAATACATGAAAGACTTAAACTCAATTATTAACAAGCTATCTGAAAGCGGCGTAATGTCCGGGCTTGCAGGTGGGCTGGCGGGGGGCACATTGGTGGGTGCCCTCACCAGCAAGGGCGGCCGCAAGCTCGGCAAAACCGTATTACAGGCAGGCGCACTCGCCGCCGTAGGCGGCCTCGCTTGGAAAGCCTACCAGTCGTACTCACAAAAACGCGACGCCGCAGCGGCGCAAACCAACCACAACAACGCCGCAAGACATAACGCCCACCCGGCCATAAACAAACTACGCGATATGTCCCGCCCTCAATTCGACGACTTTATCGAAGCGGGCTCCAGCGGCCAGTTAGTACTGCTACGCGCAATGATTGCCGCCGCCTACGCCGACGGCCACATTGACAGCGCCGAACAACAGCGCATCTTCGAACAGGTAGAAACCATGGAACTCAATAGCGCGGAAAAAGCCACGCTATTCGACGAACTGCGCAACCCACTGCCACTGCAAGGCATTATCAAACTCGTGCCAAATATGGAGACCGCCGTTGAAGTGTACGCCTTATCACTACTCGCTATCGACGAAAGCCAACCGGCCTCCGTTGGATACCTGAGAGAATTGGCGAGCAGATTAGAATTACCTCAAGCGCTTGTGAATGAGCTTCATGCGGAGGTTGTTGCTACTAAAAAGGCTAGAATCTCTTCGGTTGCTTAGTTTTGTAAACAAGTCCATTATCCAACCGCTTAAAAAAAGACGACTGCAGCAAGGTTTAAAATCGCAAGAATATGACTTTCTCCATCCTTTTCAAAACAAGCGCTAAGGTGGATGTCTTCGTAAGTGGTTAAACTAAGTAGGAATAATTTCTGGCACCTGAATCCATGAGCGTGTGTTAGCGACGTAAATAAAATCCGCTTCCAATGAATCCACATTACGAATATCACCATTTTTGGGTGGGTCGTAATCTTCCAGCCCTTCCAACGCAAGTGCATTGGCCATTGATGGCCGCTTTTGTCCTGCATCGATATCCACATCATAGACTTTTAATTCTTCAGGGCTCCAAACCATTCCATCTCTTTCAACCGGCGATGCTTTGGGGTTATCGGCCAATATAAATACAGCAGCAGTACCCGCCATTTTTTTGTATTCAGGTGACATAATAGCTCCACAGAAAGTAAAGCTTTGATAGTAGGGGAATGGCTGGGAAGCAATCTGATTAAAATCAAACTTGTCGTTAAATCTAAGCGCAAAAATCGAAACCAGAGTTTGATTTAACACCACTTATTTTTTTATTTAATTGTAGGGCTGGTAACCATCTCCCATAAACGCTTAAGGGCTGTGGAGTCACGCTCACCATCCACATAGTTAGCATGGGCATCGTGGGTGGCGTTCTTATCCAGCTCAATACCCCACATCCCACCCAGCTCATTAGGAATCACAGAATAACGAATATCAATAATACGATTTGGGTGTTGGGGCGAAAGGGCGATATATCCATTCGAAAACCATCGAAAGCGTTCAACATCCTTTGCCTGCTGTGCTCCCACCTGCAACCAGGGGAAGTCACGTTGAAGGTCCAAATGTTCAATGCGATCCCCTTCAAAAATTCTAGTACCCCAACCCACCCTGACAGCATCCACGTAATAATGAGTCTCAGTGGTATACACAATTTTCCACACGACTGAATTCGCAAAACTGGGTTTAGCATTTAACTCTAAGGGCGTATGGCCTCGAGATTCTACTAATTCCCAACCGGCCTGCTCAGCTCGTTCACGCTGAATCACACCAAAAGCAAGATAAACCAGCACCCAGACCGAAGCCATGCGCGCAAACAATATATTCTTACGGATTGTCGCGGTCAGTACTAAAACCAATAAAGGTAAGGTAAAAATAGGATCAATAATGGAAATGGTATTCCAGGCAATACGCGCATCACTAAACGGCCAGAACAACAAAGTACCGTAACTGGTGCAAGCATCTAACAAACCATGAGAGGCATAACCCAAAGCACAAAATAACCATACTTCCTTAAAACTAAGCACCGGGCGCCAGCGAAAAAAACCTACATACGCCAAAAGCGCACACACAAAACTACCAACAGGAATAAAAGTTAAAGAATGGGTAAATTGGCGGTGATATTCCAGATTCAGCAAGGGGTCGATATCGGACTGGATCAACACATCCAAATCGGGCGTCATACCCGCAAAGATGCCTAACAAAGTAGCTGATAATAAATACTTGGGACGACTGGCCTGTTGAGACGCAACAACACCCACAACCCCTTGAGAGACTGGATCCATACTAACTACTTAACCACCTTACTATTTAATCGCTTGGTTACTCGCTTACAAAAAGGACAAAGGCTAGCGTTTAAAGCTCAATTTAACAAACGGACCATTATTCCCCCGAAAAATAGATACCCCTATATACATTCTTCGGTTGAATGGATGTTTCACTTTAGGACTAAAATCGAGGATTTTTTTGTCTCAAGACGAGACATATTGTAGGGACCTAAATGGTATTTTTTCTTTGGTCTTTTATGGCCTTTTGGCGTTTATAGACTCTAAGGAAGTCCTCTCTGAACTTACCCCCAAACACAATCCCTCGATTAGCGTTCACTCCAGAAGAGCTCAAGCTTCCAGCTCTCGGGGCTTCGTCCTCAGTAATTTCACCGGTATGAATTCCAGCCAAACATGTGTAATTAGAATCAATCCCACATGGCTTCTTAAAACTCGTACCAGAATCACCAGGCTGAGCATCACAGCCATGCTCATTCAATAAGCCAGAGTAAGTTTTAGGATAGACCCTATCTGGCTCTTGACAAGATGTCTCTGTATACAAAACATCAACTGTACCTGGTTGTGCTGTGGTGAGACTAGTTTTACCAGATCTTAGTGCCTCATTAAAGGAAGTTTTTGTTAAGTTATCAGCAAATGAAAGGGCCTCAATTCCTTTACCACTATGCCTAGAGCCCCAAACTATATCTTCTTTCAAAACTAAAATTGCTGTATCGCACTCACGGAGCTTAATCGGGTCTCTAAGAATTTCAGCAGGGAGAGGGTCCCTGAAACTTTTTCTACAGCCAAATACGGATTGTTCTAAATCAATTTCCACTCTGTCTTCAATTTTTCTACTCTTAGACGGGAAAAAGTATACTTTACCATTGCCACTTGCCATATCTTTATGAATACCACCGTATTTTTGATTAATAATGGTGTGAGCAGCTGTCACAACAATTGTACCATCCCCAGTAATAGTTCCCCTCCCACCTAAATCAAAGTTGGCAGAAACGATAAAGCCACCACTAGGGTCATTTTTTGTAGGAGTTCTAGACTCTCCATTAATGATCTTAACTTGTCTAACCAGTCCACCAAAAGGATTTCCGCAGTCGTCAAATCTTTGTGAAGCATACTGGATAGTCATATCACGAGATACATCGCCTTCTCGCTTCATCTCAGCGGATGACTGCACACCCAGAGAAAACACAAGAACAAATACAGCACGTGCCTTCCAAGGGACCAAGTCTAGAATTTGCCTAAAAGACATCACAGTATAAATCCCAAATAAAAAGTTTTTTTCATATACCAGCTAAAACTATGCCACATAAGACATAAGTTGCCATTGCCGAATCACTAAATTAGTTTTGAGCCGATTAAAGCATATTAATTGGTTCATACGACAAGTAATTACTATCTTTACCCGGATAGTCGCTTACCGCTATTCAACTCGCCCCTATTTCTTTAGAACGCCACCCTTTTACCCATAACAAGCGCCATATCCGATAGCCCTGTTGTCCCCCCACCCCTTACTTTCCAACCCCAAACCCCTTAAAATCTCACCCCCAGCAAATCCATTTCTAAAGAGCAAAACCCCAATGTCCAAACGCCGTTACTCCAGTGAACTTGTCGATGGCCCCACTAAAGCCCCAGGGCGCTCAATGCTGCGCGCGGTGGGTTTTAGCGATGAAGACTTTAAGAAACCACAAATCGGTATTGCCTCCACCTGGGCGCAAGTAACGCCGTGCAATATGCATATCGATAAGCTGGCCGAAGCTGCGAAAGTTGCCGCGGATGAAGCCGGCGGCAAAGCGCTGATCTTTAACACCATTACCATTTCCGACGGTATTGCCAATGGCTATGAGGGCATGAAGTATTCATTGGTCTCCCGCGAGGTGATTGCAGACTCCATTGAAACCGTTGCTGGTTGTGAGGCCTTTGACGGCCTGGTGACCATTGGCGGCTGTGACAAAAATATGCCCGGTTGCATGATGGCCATGGCGCGTCTGAATCGCCCGTCGGTTTTTGTTTATGGTGGCACGATTCAGCCTGGTAAAAACCACACCGATATTATCTCGGTGTTTGAAGCGGTGGGGCAGTACGCGAAGGGTGATATTGCGTTAACCGATTTGGAAGAAGTGGAACGCACGGCGATTCCTGGCCCCGGTTCCTGCGGCGGCATGTATACGGCCAATACCATGGCCTCAGCGATTGAAGCCATGGGCATGAGTCTGCCCGGCAGCTCTGCGCAAAACGCCGTGTCGCAACAAAAATTGCAGGACTGTCGCGATGCTTCGGCTGCGGTGGTTGCGCTGCTGGAAAAAGATATCAAGCCTAGCGACATTATGACGCGCGAAGCGTTTGAAAATGCGATTACGGTGGTGATTGCGTTGGGTGGTTCCACCAATGCGGTATTGCACCTGCTCGCCATGGCCAATGCAATAGGTGTGGAGTTGTCGATTGATGACTTTACCGAGATCGGCAAGCGAGTGCCTTTGCTGGCGGATCTGCGACCGAGTGGCCGCTACATGATGTCTGAATTGGTGGAGATCGGTGGAATTTTACCGCTGATGAAACGCCTGTTGGATAAAGGCCTGTTGCATGGCGACTGCTTAACGGTAACGGGAAAAACCATGGCTGAAAATCTGGCGGGTGTTGAAGATTACCCTGCCGACCAGGACATTATTCGTGATTTTGATAAGCCGATTAAGGCCGACAGTCATCTGCGCATTCTGCGCGGTAATCTGGCGCCAGAAGGCGCGGTCGCAAAAATTACGGGTAAAGAGGGCGAACGCTTCTCCGGTTCTGCCAAGGTGTATCACTCAGAAAATGAAACTTATCAGGCGATTCTGGATGGTGATGTTGTGGCGGGTGACGTTATTGTAATTCGCTATGAAGGCCCCAAAGGTGGGCCGGGCATGCAGGAAATGCTCAGCCCCACGTCGGCCATTATGGGGCGCGGTTTGGGGAACGATGTGGCCCTGATTACCGACGGGCGTTTTTCCGGTGGAAGTCACGGTTTTGTGGTGGGGCATGTTGCGCCGGAAGCGGCGGAAGGAGGCCCGATTGCGCTGGTTGAAAATGGTGACCAAATCACCATTGATGCCGTCACCAATGAAATTGTTTTGCATGTGGATGATGCGGAGCTTGCGCGTCGCCGTTCGGAATGGAAGGCACCAGAACCACGCTACAAACGCGGGGTATTGGCGAAGTTTGCCAGGCTTGTGGGTTCGGCATCCAAAGGTGCAGTGACGGACGAATTTAGGGATTAATTTTCTCGTTAATTAAAGTCGTCACTCCGCATCGCCACCTTCCCCTTTGGCTTCGCGCAGCCGGTCGCGATATTTGTTCTTTGCGAGTTCCTGCATATCTTCAACAGGATCGCGCTCATCGACAATTTCGCGGCCGAGCATGGTCTCGATGGCATCTTCAAGCGTCACCACACCCGCTGTTTGACCGAATTCATCCTCGGCCAAAAACAAGTGCGCTTTGCGCTTAATAAACATATCCAACAGCTTGTGCACCGAGAGTTTTTCCGACACGCGAAAAATCGACTGTGCAAATTCGCTAATGGGTCTGTCACCCTTACCATTGCGCTCGGCCTCAAATAAGTCCACCCGAATCACTTTACCGGTAACGTTATCGGTAGTGCCGGAATACGTAGGTATGCGGCTAAATTGCCCCGTCTTTGGTTCGTTCAGAGCCTCAGCGACGGTCAGCGAATCTTCCAGCATATGCACCACGGTTCGCGGCGTTAGAATTTCACCGGTTTTGATATCGCGCAGGTTAAGCAGGTTGGAGAGGTAGGTGGTTTCCTGGAAGAACAAGGCCCCGTCTTTATGGCTTAGCGAAGCGAGCGCCAGGATTTCCTCACGGGTAATTTCATTTTCATGACCACTGTTAAAGAGCCGCGTCAGGCGAGTAGAAACCCACACCAGCGGGTATACCAGCTTCACCAGCAGGGAAATCAGAAAGGCCGAGGGCACCGCCAGCTTTTGCCAAAAAGTCGCGCCCAGCGTTTTGGGAATAATCTCCGAAAAATACAAGATCGCCAAAGTCAGCAGTATCGCAATCAGCGTTTCCCACTGCCGGCCAAATACCTGCACCGCCTGCGAGCCCACACCGGCGGCACCCATCGTATGGGCGAAGGTATTCAATATTAAAATACTCGAGAGCGACTCATCCATATGTTGTTTAACGCTTACAAGCCGTGCACCGGAGCGCGGATTCTCCGACTGAATCTTTTCAACGTAACTGGGTGTCACAGACAACAATACGGCTTCAAGGATGGAACAAAGAAACGAGACGCCAATGGCGATGGCCAGATAGATAAATAACAGGGTCATATTGGTAAGTGGTAGCGTAGGAGAAGGTGACTAGTTTCTTGCTTATTGGACGTTGGTGCAAGGCTAAAAACAATCAGGGCTGCAAAAGCCGCCCGATCTCGCCGCCTATTCTACGATAAGCAGCGTGTCAAAATGTAAGGTTTGACAATCGCTTCCTGAGCCGCCTCCAAAACGCTCTATTTCATGGAGTTCGCTTGAGAGCTACTTACTGCCCGGCTTTCTGAGAACACCAACCCAATCAACTTAATTAACGCACTTTCAAAATAAAAAAATGGTTTTTACGCGAATCAGATTTCTTATTGGAACCACTCTTATCACCAAGCATCTGTAACATATCCGAAATACTTTCTTGGAGCCATGACCATGGCATAAATGGAGGATTAGCATCTATAAACATGTTTTCAATATTTAAAAAAATCATAAAAAAACTATTTTTTATCAAGATTATTTGCGGTTTGTTTATTAACCTTATTTCCCAACAAAGCGATAGCTATTGCGTGGGGAGAAGAGGCACAACTGGGTGAGATGCTTTTTATTGCATTAATACCAAAACAGGCCTTCAGATGCCTCCCAGGAAGATCTTTATACTTACCCAGAGAATCAATTAGGACGGCACATACAATGCAGGTGATATGTATTTTGTAAATGCAGACTGGCCGAAACCCTAAGGAGCGGAAACACACTTTGGATAAAAAATAAATAACGGCGCCTAGCGGCTCTTCGCACTTTATGATGAAAACACATACAATGCGATACCGTTTTTCTTCAATGCTGACAGAAAAATATATATGCACTTTGCTGCTCAGCAATCTCAAGCAACTCGAACGGATATAGAGTATCAAATGGATATTTTTCAGGCACAGCAAACCTACCACTAGGTATATTTTTTTGCAGCCCTATGTTTTCAAGAAAACCTATAGCATTCTGTATTCTCTTGTACCCTAAATCTCTATTCCCCTCAGCCGTTCCTGGAAAACTCGCAAAACCCGCCACGTAAATTCGATACTTCAAATCATCACTAATTATAGGCCTAATATAATCTCTAAAATCTTCTTCTGAATCATGAGAAACAGCCTTTTCGCAACTTACTTTTTTGCATGTTTGAACTTCCCTATATCTATGATGCTCATCTCTATCATAGAGCAGTCTAATTAAAATATTTTTTTCCTCTTCGATACTGTTAATACATTGATATAAATTTTTAAATGGCTTAATCCCAGCAGCTTCACTTCCAGCCTCTTCGGCATCTGCCAGAAAGCTTACCGAATAAAAGTTTTGCCTAGCAACCACCTTTTTACTTTCCAATGATTCTTGTCTGTCGCAAGCAAACGGTTGTTTTGACAAGCATGTGATTGCACGCTTTGGAAAAACCAAAACACTGTCTTGTCTTGATAAACTTATAGGCAACAGCTTACCCACTATATAGCTAAAGGAAACCTTTTCACTTGAACGCCTTCCAAAAATTTCACCTGCATATTCCTCTTCTCCATCTTCATGCCTCTTGGCATAAACAAAAGAACTTGTAGACAAGACCACCTCGTATAATTTTTTATTATTTTCAAATATATATCTGGGGAGCTTATCATAATACCAAGCACCAATAAATGCACACGAAATTAATACTGCAGGCAACCAAAGACAAGCCAAACCCACCAACTTTAACCCAATACTTTTAACGCCCAACAACGGGTCTTTACAATCGTTAATTTGTCTTTTGAATTCACTAAAAATATATTTGTAACCAGATAACAAGAACACTAAAACCAGATAAAACCCTGGATTAGTAATTGCAATAGAGATATAAGAAGTAAGATCTATCGGCTGCAATACTCTTGAAAATGTATAGCCAATAAAGATAAGAAATGATAGATATGTAAAAGACAGAAAAACCATCAAGAAAATTTTTTCGTATGACTTTACAAACGATACATATATAATTGGTAACGCAACACAAACAAACCATAAAATGTAAAATTCGCTATTCGTATTCAGAACAACCACAAATATCCAGGCTTGCAACAACAAGCTAAAGCATGCCTGACCAGAAAATGCTATTGCTTTTACTTGATTCTTATTGTCTGACATCCAATCAAGCACTTTTATTGCTGATGACTCATCTTCTTCAATATAGCGATTTGCTGCAAAAACAACTTTATCTAACTCTTTCCTTTTACGGGAATAATCCAAGAGATTGGCACGAATTCCATTTAGCTGATAACTAAGGCGTGCTTGATATTTCTGAATACATTCCAATTGCGATTGACTTGGAACTCCTACCAAAGAAGACTCTTGATTTTTTTTTGATTTTTTAGAAAAAAAATGAGAAATACTATTAATCCATCTAACAACAAATCCATCTACATTGTTTTTTAGATAAAGCGATATGATCGATTTTATATTTTCATCTAGCTCATTGAGATCACGCTTAATTAAGCTCTTATCTTTTTCATAAAGTTCAAGGTTCAACGAATTAATTTGATTTATTTTTTTATGCAAATTAATTTGCTTCTCTTTATATACACCCTCCTTATCATCACCAATTAAACTAGTCTTCGCAATATATCTCTTCTTTAGCAATTCAATTAGCTCGTTAAGTTCCTCCTTTAACTCTCGGAGACTATTATCGATTAGATCAAGTCCTTCTCGTCCAGCAGTATTAGAATAATGAGTATTCAAATAATCTTCTATTCTTTCGAGACGTTCCACATGACTATCAAACTCAGTCTTTTGTTGAGTTGAATTTTCTTCGTTATCAATCGAACTTTCGTTTGTCATAATTGAATTTCCCTACAAATAGTTGCCTCTAACATCAATACAAGCTTGATGATTTAGCTTCGCGTATAAAAATGTCAATAACAGCTATCGGCGAATCCCTACCATTAAAAAGAATTCCGCGCCAACTTCCATTTAGTATCGAAGAAGTATTTTAAGGGGAACCTTGATGACGATATATAAATTTGGACGACAATCTCATTAAACTTGCAATTCTGTCGTCTAAAAAATCTTTACCGAGTGACTTCAGACAAAAGCGGCGACATAAGCTACCGCCCTGTAGGAAAGGAAAAAAACAAAATAGAAGCCGCCGCTCCAAGCGTAGAAAGTGCCGGAGCTGCTGCCATAAAAATAATCATGCTATGTTGCCCAGCGCTATCCAACGGCACACCAGCCTGAAAACCAATATGATCGAGGACCACGCCCAACATTAAGCCCCCCAGACCCAATGCAATTTTCGACGCGAAGGTAAAGGTACCGAAAGCGAGTAAATCGTTCGCATTTTTGAGTTGAGGATCAGAGAGCCTGTCTGCCAATAACACCCATGCGAATACACCCATCGCGCTTGCGCTTGCGGAGAGCAATGCTACAGCAACAAAAGCGAACCATTCATTACGCGTTGCTGTTACTACAAAGAAAATGCAGCTGATAAAAACTAAAACCGTACACACGACAACGGCTTTGTTACGACTAATAGTATTCCCCACGCGAATCCACAAGGGCTGGCTCACTAATGCCGCAACGGCAATAACGGTTAAGACGTAACCAGTTGCTTTGGCATTTCCGAGTACATAGCTTGCGTAGAACGGAACAAGTTTGCCAAACAGTGGCCAACCAATAGATAAGAAAAAAATAGCAATATAGAGTTTTATTAATGACGGATGCAACAAGGTGAATTTAAGCTGGGAAAAAGAAGAACGCGGCTGCTCTGCTTTCTCATGAATTTCTCGCCAGTTTTTCGCAACGCATTTTAATATTAGTGCCGAACCAATCGCAACCGGTGAAAAAATTAGGGCGGAGACAGTAAAGTTAAATGCGATATCTTCTACCAGAACCGGTGCAAGAATCATTGTTGATGCAAAGGATATGGTTAAGGTTGCAAGTGCGCTAAGTGCGGTGCGATAGGACGATAGTACCAGGCGTTGGTTATTTGATAGCGCAAGTCGTCGCATGAGTGCATTTTGGGGCACGTCGAAAATGGTATAGGCCGTGCGGAAAAGCAACCCAAAAAACAGCGCGTAAATGGTTAAATAATCTTGCGAAAGGTTGGGCTTAAAGAATATTAACAGAAACGTTATTGCCGAAATAATTGCACCTACAAGTTGATAGTTCAACAAGGTAGGTAACGATGTATGACGGCGCCAAACAATGACGCCGAGAATCGGATCTGTAATTGCATCCCACAGTAAAAAGACAAAAAGCAAGGTGCCGAGCGTCGTCGGCGGGATTTGGTATATTTCGGCAAGGTAAAAACCAAACAATAATTCGGATGCATACCAAAACAGGCTTTTGCCATAGTGTGCCGATGCGTAGGCCGCTCGAATAGCTCGCGACGACGCTTCGGCTTGATCGGTATGAGAACGGGTATTGCGCATTTGCGTCCTCTGAAGCTCAGGGTCAGCCTGTAAGCCTACACAACTTATCTTTCAGAATAAAAAAGATTTGTCTGCCAGCTGAAATACCTTAATTAGCACCGCTTAATCAAAAACGAATCCCCAGCGGGAAAACAAAAATACAGCGTTTTATTGTCCTCATTCACCATCTTCAATATTTCTTAAAGCGCACATCCCGAGCGCTACCATGCATGTGCGTGTAAAAGCGCGACAAAAAGGAGCAAATCGGGAGATGAAGAGTGCTTGTATCACTGTTTACACTTTGACAGCATTAAACACTAATGCAAATTATTATTATTTGTATTACTAAAAATAAACAATTTCAACAAGTATTATAGGGAGATTCATATGTATGTAAGGGACTCACAACCACGTGTGAAAAAGCTAATCCAGCTTACACTAGCGCTAGGCACCATATTCTCGCTATTTCTCTCATCCCACACCCACGCCGTCGCCTGCCCCGATTACCCGCACTGCGACGAGGAGGAAGTTTATGTCTACGGTTATGGCTGGGGTATCGATTGGGGCTATAGTTTTGATCCTGCGTATTTTTCGTTACCCCAAGACTCCGGCTTATTTGATTATGGTTCCGGGGCGGATTCTAGTAGAGAAGAAGAAAAGAAACAGTGTCTCGCTGACGCCCAGGAAACATACAATCTCTGTATTGAAGGAGCGGCAAGAACTCATTTGACACAATATAGGCTTTGCGAAGGCATTGGATGGTGGGGCCGGGCTCTTCAGTTCATTACACGTGGTCGCTTCGGCGGGGCACCAGGAACTTGTGGACCTAAACTAGAGCTTCAGAATTCCTTACAAAGAGCCGAGTGCAGAACCGATCGCGTTTTAAATAAACGCCTTTGCGAATAACTACTTAATTTTTGGTCTCTTTGTAAATGAGCCACTTATACTAAGGATTTGTACAATGGAAAGCAGTCAACTGATAAACAAAGCACCTGCTGCTATAGCACTTACAATTGCACTTATAGCGCTAATAACCTGGATTTTAGTGACGGGCAACAGAGATAAAGCTCTTCCGATAAAGCCAGCAGAGCCTTTATTGATGCAAGAACAAAACACAAAATCGCTCGCTTCCAAAGAAGAAAACCAGCCACAATCGGCAGAGCCGACTAACAAAAAGCTGAATTTAGTGATCGCCAGCGAAGCTGAAATTGAGGCAATGTCGATAGATGAATACCTGGATTATATGCTTGGTCCTGTGGAAATGTTACCTGCTGATATACAGGCAGAATTTCATACCCAGCAAGCTACTCGAAATGAGTATTGGGAAAACCTGGGCTTTTTTAGTGATGAACAAAAAGAGGGGTATGCATCTTACGATAGGGACACCTTAGAAGCCTTGGGTGATCGGGGTGATCTTATCGCACTTGATATTTTGGCGCACAAATATGAATTCGAAGATAAAAACCACAATAAGGCAATAGAAACCTACTTTAAGGGGGTTTTGTTCGCTTCAGCAAAGGCAGCTCAAAGCTTGGCTATTAGAGCTGAAAGTACTGGCGGGACATATTATGAACCTGATACACAGGATTATCGTGCTTATATTCATGAATCAATCGTTTGGTATAAGGTGTCCGATATGATGGGTAACAAGACGGCCGAAGGCGCTATATCATCCATGCTTAAAGCGCAGGGCATTACGTTGAATAAAGATGAGTGGGCAAATGTAAATCAGCGGGCTGAGCTCATCTATGCCAAGCTAAATGAACAACGAAGGGAAATAGGCTTACCTGAGTACGATAAATAAAAATTACCTTTCCTGGCGCGAGTATTTGCTCATCGTCGATACTCGCTTATCTCATTCAACTACTCGAATTTTATAATCACTCGTACGCTTTTTAAGCTAAAGGCAACTAATCGCTTTAGTTTTTTTGTATATGCATTACTCGCGACAATAAAAACCGAGGCGACGTTTGCGCAAGAGGTGCTCTATAACGCGGACCTGAGTGTTAGAGATGCAATAATTGCGCAGGCGCCCGAAGCCATTGTGATGCCTATCGCACACAAAAACCGGATATTAATAGATGATTAAATAAATACGAACTCGTACTGTTACATTTACGCGAAACGTACAATTCACCAGATATTGCCACTTAATTAGATGCCGAAAAGTCACCGGCTGGACAAACGCGCCTGGTGACGCCGACGAATTAGCACGTGCACAAAGACCGGAGGCGGGTTCCGATCCAATAATTGCGAGTCACCCCGATGTCATTCAAACAGATTTACCTGAGTTACTTATCGAGTATTTGCAGGTGAAAAATTTGCGCAGTACATTTAAATGCCACACCCCTTCTGCTGTGTTAGAAATTACGCATTGATTTCCGAAGTAACCATTTACCGATGTTTTGATCGAGTAGTTTATTTCAGGAGATGTACTAGCAAGCTTACTTCCCAATCAAAAAAACAAACACCACAGAGAAGAAACCCAATACCGTAAATGCTACTGAGGAGCGCCTAAATTTAGGCACCGCAATCGCGATCACCAGGCCGCTAATTAAACTAAATACCAAACTCGCACCGAGCATAATGGCAAAGAACCAAAACAATGGTCCAGCATGACCTTTGTGGATAAGCAAGAATTGATGCCACAAGTCATGCTTGTGAACAATTAGTTTAGCTTGATGTGCGTCTTGCGTTGGTGTAATAAATATTTCTTGCTTGTAGCCATACCAGCCGACGTATTCGTCTTCCAAATAAAAATCCGGCGGTAATTTTCCGTGTTTTTCCTTTTCCACTATCGGCAGCATAAGCGTTTTCGCTTCAGATTCCGATGTGGGCCAACCATTCGGCAGGGCAATTTCGTATTCAAATTCGTTGCGTACACCGCCTTCAATATCAAATAAATACAAAACACCGGTAGCGATATATAACAGGGTAAGCGGCAAGAAAAAGCAGGAAAAATAGGTATGGAGTTTAATCCACAACAAACGCGCTTTTGATTTCATAATGTGTAATAGCATGCGCGCGATATGAGGAAATCAGATCGCGCGCAATTTTTTAGGATTGAATTAGCGTTTATCTAAAACTGATATCTTATCGACGCACGAATATCTCGACCAGGCTCGTACAAACCTGCAACACCTTCCCAACCTGGGATGCTATTGTAAGCCGCAACACTTGAGTGATCGCGATATTGCTCGTCAAAGACATTTTGTACGGCCAAATTTAAGGCCAGGCTATCGTCATCAAATGGTGTCCATCGAAGATAGATGTCGTGTACCTGGTAACTCGGTTTATCGACAGTTTGGGTACTATCGATCCAACCCAATTCAACAGCACGTTGCAGTACTTCAATATTATTTAAGTCTTCAACGTAAACAAAATTCCAACCCAATTCAAACTGCGATGCAAAGGTGTAGTTCGCACTGAGGTTCCACGTATTACCGCGCTCATTGGCCAGGCCGTTGTGCTCGTAACCTTCTACCGTATCGCCATTTAGCTCGGATTCGTTTTGGCTATAGCTCGCAGAAAGATACAGGTTGTCCCATTCGTAAGCCGCAATAAGTTCGAAGCCCTGGGTTTCGAGTTCGCCAACGTTTTCATAGAACACACCGCGACCAATTTGATCGAGAATGACATCGTCGATGGTGCTTTGGTAGTAAGACGCACTTAGCGCGAGGTAGTCGCCGTTATATTCAATGCCCACTTCCGAGTTTTGAACTTTTTCTGGCTCCAGGTTTGCCTGGAGCGAGGGCTCTGCTGGGTCTCTCTCTATTGTAAATGCGTCACCAATTTCTTTGCCACGCATCGCACGCGCGTGGCCGATAGTGAACGTTACTTCATCGGAAACGGCGTAGCGCAAACCGATATTGGGACTTATAGCACTGCTGTCTGTCTCGCTACCGTAGGTGACCTGCTCAAGGTCATAACTATCGTAGCGCACACCAAAACTGATCAGTAGCGGATCAGACACTTGCCAGTGATCCTGGGCATAGAGCCCCATCACCTGGCCTTCCTCCTCAACAACACGAATGGCCGGGTCCCAGGCCCAATCCTGCCAGACGGCATCTGGGGCAAGGTATTGGCTTTCTACCGTGTCGTTACGCCAATCGACGCCGTAGGTGAAAGTGTGCTGGCCGAATATACTGGTATTGCGAATATCAAATCCCGTTGAGGCAACCGTGGCCTGATATTTACCCCAGCGATCAAAGCGATCCTGAATGATCTCGGATTCAGTGCTATAAAGTGTGGTTTCTAAATTTAGCTTACCGCCCGTTTGCAGGCTGTGGTTGAGCACGATGGTGCGGCGTTCTGCGTCTATCGGAAACAGCGTATCGCCTTCCAGCGTCGGCCAATTGGGTCGCGCGCCAAACTCTCCCGATTCTTCGCGCTGCTCGTAACTCAATGTCAAACTTTGATTAGCACTGATTTGTCCGCCGAGTTTCACAAAAGCCAGGCTTTGCTCCGCGGAGGTACCAAACAGTTCATTGCCGTCACCGTCTTCCATATTGTCGCGATCGACATCTACGTAGGAGGCAAGCAGGCTCCAGTCGTCGCTTAATCGACCAAATAACGAAGCACTGAGTTTTTCACCATCGTTGGTAAAGGTGCTGGCCTTTAGCAAGGCGCCGAAGCGCTGGTCGGCGTCCAGCAAATCCGCGGCATTTTTGGTTTTAAAACGTATCGCACCGCCAATGGCGCCCGCGCCACTGGTGGCTTCACCAGCACCGGCTTGAACTTCGACTTTATCGAGCAATTCGGGCTCTATGGACACACGGCCGATATGGTGAAACAGCGTACCTGTTTGCGGTGCACCATCAACCGTGATATTGAGCAGCGTGTCTTCCATACCGCGAATGTAGACCTTTTGCGCGATGCCCAACGAGCCGCCAACAGATACGGCGGGAACATAGCGAAATACGTCGGCGAGGTCGCTGGCCTGCTGTTTTTCCAGCTCGGCCGAGGTAATTTCTCTATTGGTTGTACTGCCAACAATAACGAGTATTTCCAACGCGTTATCGTCGTTTTCTTGCAAAGCTGGATGTTCTTCAGCCACCGCCTGGCCCCCCGCCAGTGCACTTGCAACAGCCAAAGACAGCAGTGTGCGATGATTTTTTTTGGAATGGATAGGCATATCTGGTCCTAGACTTATGTATTGAGAACGAGAATTATTAACATTCGCAAGTGGATGTACAGCACTGTTGCATTTGTTACATTTCGTTTGGCGTTGGGGGGAATGTGTTAGATTTTGGGCAGCCAAACCGAAACGCGCAAACCTGCGTCGCGGAGGTTTTCTGCAAGCACGCGCCCACCCACCGCATGGAGCTGGCGTCGCGCCAGGGCCAAGCCGAGGCCAAAGCTGGTGGAACTTGTTGAACGGCTTTTATCGAGCCGGAAAAATGGCTGAAAAATGGTTTCCAAATTGTCTTCAGGCACACCGGGACCCTGGTCTTTAATTTGAATCAGATAGTCGCTGCCGCTGGTTTGCAAACCGATATCAACGACTTTGCCAGCAGGCGTAAAACGCAGCGCATTGCGAATAATATTTTCCAGCGCTTGCCCCACCGCGCGATGATTTGAATTCTTGAGTGCAGCCGAGGCTGGCAGGTCGACACAAATATGCCTGTCGGGAAATTCGAATTTGGCATCCTCAATAATGACGTCGATAAGGTCGACCAGGTCGAGATCTTCCTGGGCTAATGTGGGCTGCTCGTTATCGAGCCATGCAAGCGTCAGCGTATCCTCCACCAAACGGCGAATATGGCGTGACTCGCGATTGACACGCGCCAGATTTTCGTCGTTAAGTTTGCCGGTTTGAATGCTTTCAACGGCGATGTCCAAACGTGTCAACGGCGTGCGCAACTCGTGCGATAAGTCTGCAATTAACTGGCGCTGACTGACAATTAACTCGCCTATGCGCGCGGCCATAGTGTCGAAAGTATTGGCGAGTTCGGTGAGCTCATCATTGCGATTACCCAAGAGCTGGCGCACACGCACGGAGAAATTGCCCTTGGTAAAATCGCGTGTCGCCGATTCCAGCGTGCGCAGTGGCTGCATGATATGGCGATACAGCAAGAGCGAAACCACGATTAACAGCAGCATCGGCATAACAATTTGCAAGGCCAGACGCGTCGTCGGCCAATAACTCCCCGGACGCATGCGATCGGGGAGCACAATAAGAAAACTGCTTTGCCCTGTGGCAAACGGTATTTCTATTAAAGGGTTTGCTTTAAAGTACAAATGCACTTTCCAATCGACACTACGGCCAAAGTTGTAGCTGGTATAGTAACTGTCATCGAGTTGCTCGCCGACAATTTTGGTGATGTCGTAAGTGACTACTGCGGCAGTAGTATTTTCCTGTTTTTCCAGTGCAGTTAACCAAGACGCCAGTGCAGCGATATCCCCACTGAGATACAACTTTTCTGCGCGCTTTCCCCACGCGGTCAATTCCTCGCGATGAACAAGATCCAGCAAGCTCATATCTTCTTCGGCGCGACTGGTTAAATAACTGATTAAATAAAATAACGCGACGACACCCGTGGCAATAATTAAGCACAACTTCCATAACAGCCGACGCGTCATATTAAGCAATACCCTTTGCCGTGAACGGTTTGCAAATGGTCGCCGCGCCAACCGGCAGCATTTAATTTTCGGCGTATACGACTTAGGTGCATGTCCAGACTGCGATCATAAGGACCTAAATTTCGGTTCAATACTTTTTGCGATAAATACGCTTTGCTCAGTACTTCACCGCGATGTAAACCGAGCTGCCAAAGCAGATTAAATTGAATGGGTGTTAATTCGAGCTTCGTTTGCTGCACCGATGCATTCATTTCATCCAGATTTAAATGCAGGTCATCGATAGAAATCGTGTTTTTTACCAAGGTCTCGTTGGCACGGCTCCTGCGCAAAAGTGCTTCGACGCGCAGTAATAATTCGGTGCGATTAAATGGTTTAGAAATATAGTCATCGGCGCCCTGCCGAAGCCCCGTAATGCGTTCCTCTTCCGCGCCTTTTGCCGTAACAATAATGACCGGCATTTGGCTCGTCTTACGCAGCATACACAGCACGGAAATACCATCTCGTTTGGGCAACATTAGATCCAATAGCATCAATTGATACTTGGCCTTGCTGGCGTCAATAAGTGCTTGCTCACCGTCGAAACATGAATCGACTTGATAACCCGCCTCTTCTAACAATTCTGACAATTGCTGGCTCAAACTTTGATCGTCCTCAACAACGAGAATGCTCGCTATCGCTTTATCTGGGCTACTTGAGCATGGGCCTACTGACATTATTGCTGCTTGCCTTTGCTTCTCACCTCTTAATTATCACGCTTGTCATAACAAAAATACAAATGATAATATTTATTGTTTATATTTGTCTTTGGGGAGACAGCATACATGAATAAAAATCCAACACTAAAACTCGCCATCGCTATTGCCGCAGCAAGCGCGCTTAGTATCCACGCAGAAGAAGCGAACGACGAAAAACCGGTCGAAGAAGTGTTTACCACCGGGACCTTGAATCGCTACGGGGCGACAAAATCAGATATTCCAATTTTGGAGACTGCGCGCTCTGTTTCGGTGATTGACGAGAAGTTCTTTCGTGACATCGGTGCACTCACGGTGGATGACACTGTCGCCTATACCTCGGGAGTAATAGGTGATTCATTCGGTTTTTCTACCCGCGGTGACTTTATTAAAGTCCGTGGTTTCGATGCCGCCGAGTATCGAGACGGACAACAAGTCCTGTTCGGCTTTTACAACAATACGCGTTCAGATGTGTATTTTCTCGAGCAAGTCGAAGTGCTAAAAGGTCCAGCGTCTGTGTTATACGGCAAGGGTACGCCTGGCGGTATCGTTAACGCGATTTCCAAACTCGCCGGACCGGAGAAAGACAACGAAGTGCTGGTAGACGTGGGCAACCAATCCAGAAAGCAGGTGGGCGCTGACTTGAACTTTAGCCTCACCGACAGTGTTTATGCGCGTATCGTCTCACTTTACCGCGAGAGCGATACCCAAATAGATTATGTTAACGATGATCTGATCGGCATTATGCCGTCAATCACTTACCAGAATGAAAATACCAGCGTAACCGGCTTTTTGGAGTACATTGACCGCAAAAGTGATACTTCACACCAATTCTTACCCCTTAACGCAACAGGCTGCCTAAATGATGACGTAAGCATTACACCGATAAGTTTCTGCGCAAATGCAAACGCTAGTGAACTGGACGCTTCAACATATATTGGCCACCCGGACTTTAACCGCTACGATTCAAGCTCTACGCTACTAAGCCTATTGGGCAGCCACGCATTTAACGAGACGGTCGAGCTGGAAGGCGTGGTCCGCTACAAAAACGCGGATATGGACTACCGTCAGGCTTGGCTGGACTTTAACGGCTCAGGCGTTCCGCGCATTGACGCCAACGGCAATGGCAGTCGCACCTATTACATCAGCGACGCACGGACCGAACAATTGGCCGTGGACTTGCGACTTCGCTTGGATCTGGACACGGGTCCACTTGAACACGAGTTGGTTTTCGGCTTGGCATATCAAGATGTGGAAACTGAAAACGACCTTAGCTTTGGCCGCAGTCAGGATGTGATCAACGTACAAAACATTGTTAACGGTCCTGTGCCAGATGCATTTACATCGGGCGACACCGCGGCAGACAATCCTGCCAGCGAATTTGAGGATCAAGGCATGTATGTTAGCGACCAAATTTCACTCGACAATTGGAAGATCAATATTGGTATTCGCTACGACGATGTAGATTCTGGTACAGAAGGTGAAGACGATACCCAAAACGATTCAGAAGTGTCGAAAAGTTTGGGCGTGCTCTACGCATTTGAAAATGGTCTTTCACCTTATATTTCCTACGCAGAGTCATTCGAGCCAGTTATCGGTGAAGATTCTGTAACAATGGATCAATTAAAACCACGCGAAGGCGAGCAAGTAGAAATAGGCATCAAATATCAGCCGGAGGGCCATAGCACCTATATTACGTTTGCTTACTTCGATATCGAGGAAAGCAACCTGCCTAACCCCTCCGCGCTTATCGGCCAGGTAAGCAGCCAGCAAGAAGGCGTGGGTTCCTCTGAAGGTTTCGAGCTAGAGGGCTTTATCAAGTTTGGCGATTTTGATGTGAAGTCGAGCTTAACAATTATGGATACGAAAAGCGCTGAGGGTGTAGCCTTTGATAGCATTCCCGAAGAACTGTTTTCGACATGGATAAACTACACCCCCAGTGGCGACCTAAACGGACTTAAAGCAGGCTTTGGTCTGCGCTATGTAGGACCTAACCAGAGCAATGCCGTAGCCGCAGATGTAAAGGTTGAAACTGATGGATATACGATCGCGGACGCGATGGTCGGTTATGATTTTGATCAGCTAAGCCTTTCACTAAATGTCAGAAATCTAACTAATGAAGACTATTACAGCACGTGCCTGGCACGCGGTGATTGTTTCCCTGGAGAGGAGCTCACGGCAGTTGCGCGCGCAGTATATCGCTTTTAATTGGTGTGGAGCCCGCATAGCGGGCTCCAATGATAAATTATTCAAAACAAATGGATGGATGCTTCAAAAAGCTCAGCAAATATTCGTTTTATTTAAACATATATGAAAGAAATACTGCATATAAGTTTTACTATCTTGCTACTCGTAACGAGCGTCGCGGGACTTTATCGCAATTGGAAAAACAAAACACCCACGATTTGGCTACGCTATCTACCTTTCCTAACCATCGCAGGCAGTCTCCTTTTTTTTAATCAATCTGACCGGCACAGAATTTGGTATGGTTTATTTACTTTTGCTTGGCGCTTTAGGCATCTGGGTAAACATAATACTGGTCAATAGACAAAACTTAATTCCATCCAATTCGGCTCATGCAATTAAACCCTATAACAAAATACATTTAGTACCGAATGCAGCGTGGTTAACGCATCTACGCCGATTTATTGGCATTATATTTGTAGCATTTTTAGCAAGCACAACACTGTGTCTCTTAATTATTCCATTAGCGTTTATCAGCGAAGCTTCTCGTTTGGTTGCGGCGATATTTGTATTACCGATACTTTGGTCAACCATTGCAGTAAATTTGTTGGCCAGCGATTTTCGTTGGCATTCCCTTTTAGTCATACTTTTTATTAGCGTCTCGATAAGGAACCTAACCCGTTTTTGCACACACCCATTTGTTAAACCATTCTACGCTCATATTCTACTGGTGGTAAATAACCTATAGATGAGTGTAAGCGTCTATTATTGTAAAAACCTATATAGTCAGTAATTACTCCGCGAAGCACCTTTTCGCAAGTAAATACTTTACGCCTATGTATTCTTTCCGATTTAAAATTAGCGAAAAATGATTCCATAAACGCATTGTCATTCATTCTTCGCGGCCTGTTCATGCTCTGTGTAATACCACGCTTTCCTAAACGCTCTGCAAACTCAAAGGCTCGATACTCAATACCTCTATCTGTATGAAAAATCAAGCCTCTGGGTGGCTTGCGATTTCCCAAAGCTTGTTTCATTGCCTTCCAAGTCAACTTTGCATCGCGCTTGGCACTTAATGACCAACCTACAATCTTACGACTACATTTATCCATAACAACAGCTAAATATCGCCATTCATCATTAAGTTTCAGATACGTAATATCTCCGACCCAAACTTTGTTTAATTCCTCAGCGTGTAAATTAAGCGTTCTATTTGGAACTTGAGCGATAAAACGACACAAACCAGGTAACCGCCTATATATCTTAGTTCTTCTCGCTACAAGCCCATTTTCTCGCATGATTCGAGCCACACGCTTCTTACTTATCTTGTAACCCTGAGCCTTCATTGCCTCTGTAATTTTAGGGCTACCGTATACCTTCCCACTACGATTGAATATAGCTAATATCTCATCATACAACGTTTCGTCTTCGTAGCTTCTGTAACTTATTCCACGCCTTTTCCATGAGTAATAACCTTCGCGTTTAACATCATATACACGACACATTAACGTTAATGGGTATCGTCCTCTTTGGGTGTCGATGAATTCAAAGATTTCTTTTTTCGATCTAAAGAGAATTGGATGGCTTTTTTTAAAAGATCATGCTCCTGCTTTAGCAGGTTATGTTCCCGTTCGAGTTTCTGCAAACGCTTTAACTCTGATCGCATCTTAGGGTCGATATTGATTGCTTTTTTCTTTGCCATTAGATCACCGTTTCTTGTTTCCATACACCAACGGTAAAGCATAACTGGATGAATACAGAGCGCTTCGGCTACATCTACAGCCTTCACACCTTTAATCTTGGTTAAGGCTACCGCTGTTGCCTTAAAGTGGTCGTCATAAAAATTATAATGTTTTCTTCGTGCCATACGACACCTCCAGTTTAGTTAGGTGGAGGTGTGTGCTTTAGCGGGTCAAATCTC
>JANQJP010000097.1 GCA_028281575.1 Cellvibrionaceae bacterium | reverse complement strand
ATCCCTCCGTACCCTTATTTCCCGACTATTCCCAAGGATACAAAGCGGAACAATTCACGGCTCTATACCCTTGCCGACAAAGCGATCGAAAAACCGCGTCAGAAACTGCAGAGCAAGTACAAACATGATCATCAGGAGCGAAAAGAGAAAAGGCCCGATATGTTCCTTGAGTATTATATCGGTAAAGGGTTTTCATGAGATCAGAACATCTGCTTCACAACAACGTGACCAGTACAATATAACCAGCCGAATCCATTCCCAAAGCTCACTTGGTATTCGAGACGCACTCCTCCCTGGTTGCGTTTATGACCTCATCAAGATTTACGCTTTTTGGCATACCAACCTCGTGATTCTCCTTTGAGCTGCAGCCTATCAGCTGTCTTGCGAATATGTGCACTTAATAACCAGCGTCCCTCTTTACTATGTATATGAACGATTGTCCAGGCGTAGAAATCATAAAACATCCCTACAAAATCCATTCGATAGCTTCGGCTCTTGCAAAAGACAATCTTTTATCGAAATATTTTGCATTGTAAATCCGCTTATAAACAGTCTCGAAAATAATTACAAATTTCAATTCATACGCAACTACTCACAAACAACCAACCCTGTATAGGAATTTCTCCGTACATAAAGCAAAGCGTCACAAAAATCTTTAGGACAAAAATCAACACTTGAAAGAGTTGCCGGTAAATCAGCCGATCGACATCCAAATCCACAAGAATATCTATTCATAAAAGTGATAATTTCCGATATAAGGTGTGACGAGATTATTTGCATGAAAGCCTCGAGCGCCCAATATACTTTTTTTCTATAAAATTCTTGACTTTTATTTAAACTTCGGTCAAGGGCGATTTAATGTTATTTTGATTTAGATATTGGATATCTTAAAACAATTATAGCTAAATTATAACGTTAGAATATTTTATTAACTCCGCAAAATCGTTCTCATAATTAATTAATGATATTTTTTTTTCTTCCTCTGTATGTGGATCGAACTTTTTATCACTGTCAGAAAAAAATCCTCCATTACTTAATCTACTAATTTCTCTGTATGTAAAAGATGCCCTGCTGCGTTTGATACTTTGATCACAGTGGCTCTTTAATCCAAAAGACAATTTATTTAATAAATAATGCTTACTTTCATCAAACTTGCAAAAATCGAAAATATAAAAATTCAAATCTTTATTACAACTTATTCCCTCGTGCAAGACATCAAACCAACTCAATTTATTTACATCAACCTTAGACGTGAAATCCTTGTATGAAATGTATTTGTTCCACCTAAGATATTCGCAATAAAGAGACGGCAGGAATGATGTCATCGGCCGAATAGACAAAAAAACATTTACTAAATCTCTGTTATTGAATGGAAACAAATATTTATTAATATTTGTTTTAAAGTTTGGATAAAGAGCGCCAGTAAGTATAGTCCCTTTATTCCCAATCATATTCTCATCTGAAATAACAACTTTCTTATTCCAATCTAATGACCTCAAATAACCTAAATAACCTAAACTTTTTATCCCTTTTCTAAATTTAGAAAGTTTGTTATAATGAAAATTTTTGTCCGTGATCAGCTCTAAATTTTTCTGTATATATGTAGTTGCAGTTTTATGTACACCAAAATGAATATTCACCAATCCATTATTAACCTGTAACTTTTTCTTATATTGATGTATTTTGTTTTTTATAAATTGACCATCAGATCGATACTTGCCAGCCAGACACATTAAATCGTATGCCAACTCTAAATTCACATCTTCGATTAATAAAGCGGCATCTCTTACCAAGTTTACTTCATTTTGCTCCATGCTACCTATCTTTCGAAATTAAAGTATAATCTAACATCGTATATTATCGGCTCTAAAGCTTTTCTTGTCACCTGTCAACAAATATACAGTATGAACACTTATAACAGAATACAAACGTCTGCTTTCTACATAATCACTACTTGGGTTGAGTAGACCGGGGGAATTGCACCCCCAGCCCCTTGCAGAACCGGACGTGAACCTCTGCTCATCCGGCTCCCATTATCCAGCCTTTCGGGATATAACCCGCATACGGCTTTGTCATTCAGGAAAGCTCCTCCTGCTTGCGCAGTTGACCCTCCTGCTTGACCGGATAACGCAATCCCTTCGCTCCACCATCATTACAAGAGCTTCTTCACTACTACAGATTGCTCCGCCCCTTGATGGCGCTTCGGTACTTTCAGCCTCGCTTTTTACACTTGTGCCTTTCCCTTGCCATCGCCATCGAAGGTTCCCGCAGTTCAAAGCAAGAGCCCGAACCAGGATCACGCCATCTCTACGCCGGACATCCCGACACGTCGGGACCAGTAAACAGGTTGCCGCCAGACTTGTCCTGGAGTTACGTCCATCTCCAGTTTTGATGCCAATCGAATTACGACGATTGAACGATGGTTCACTGGTATTCATCTTCCTTGGTTCTCACCTGACACCTTGTGACGCCTTTTCCGTAACGCTCACGACCACGGCTTTTGACCACAGCCGCATACGGTGGTTTGCACCCTGCTACTGTAAGCCGATTGCGAGGGGCCGACCCTCATCTCTTGTACTGCTTTGCTACGACACACCTATAGGATGTCCCTCAACCTTCAACCTAAGCTGACTTCGCCTGCATCCAGATAACTTACCACTTGCGATTCACTCCTTTCTTGTCTCTCCTTTCCACCATAGACCAGATACTTTTCAGTAACACGATTCCCAAGTATCACTGCTGTTTTTTTCAATGGTCTGAATAATTCAGTATTGATGGTTTGCGTGGATTTAATTTCCGCAAGAACAATGTCACTACCGCTCTCCAGAAGAAGATCGACTTCCAGCCCGCTGCTGTCCCGGTAAAAATGCAGATTAGCGCCCAACCCCGAATTGATTCGAGCCTTGAGCATTTCCAGAACCACAAGATTTTCAAACAACAGCCCTCGTAACGGATGAGTTGCAAGATGAGATTCCCTGGTAATCCCGATCAGCCAGGCCGCCAACCCCACATCGTAAAAATAGAGCTTTGGAGATTTGGTAAGCCGCTTGCCAATATTTGCAAACCAGGGAGGCAATACAAAAACAACAAAAGAAGCTTCCAACAAAGCAAGCCATGCTTTTGCCGTATGGCTTGAAACTCCTACATCAGAAGCAAGACTATGCAGATTAAGCAACTGTCCGACCCTCCCCGCTGCCAGCCTGACAAAACGCTCGAACTCCCGGACATGCCGTAGCTGAACCAATTCACGCAAGTCACGCTCGACATATGTCGCGAAATAATCACCGAGCATCACTGAAGGCTCAAGATTATCCGCATGTATACGGGGGTAACCACCCGCATGCAAAAGCCGGTCAACTTCAACCGGTTTGCCCGCTTGTTTCAATTCACTTATAGACAGCGGCAGGAGGTTTAGCAGCGCTGTTCGACCAGCAAGAGACTGGCTGATACGCTGACGTATGTCAAAATGATGACTTCCGGTTAAAATAAACTCACCTGTGCGACGATTTTCGTCAACCCTTGCCTGTATCCATGATAACAAATCTGGAACACGCTGAATCTCATCGAGGATTGCACCATCAGGGAACTGCGCCAGATAGCCGGAAGGATCATGTATGGCAAAATCCCTGATATCGGGACGTTCCAGATTACTGTATGGCTTTTCCGGAAAAGCATTTCTGCAGAGTGTTGTTTTCCCAGACTGCCTTGGCCCGGTTATGGTAACTACCGGGTAATCCCTGGCACGGGAATACAACGTTGATGTAAGGTGACGAGAAATCATAATCGTGCAATATTGAAGTACAACTACAATATTGCACAAAAAAGAGTAAAAACAAAGAAATGTACACTCAAACAATAGTTTAGTGTAATTGATGTTTCCGCCCCTTTGTCAGCCAAACACACATTTTCACTTATTGAAGAGCGCCCCTCTCTACCATTTCTGGCAGATTCTTTTCCCAGGTATGTAAGTTGACCGATTCTACCCCTTGATCGCAAAACAGTAACCGTTATCACACTGGCTATGCAGCTTGATCGATATTCCTCTGTATCAGATATGTAAAAAAGGCCTTAAAGACTTATTGTGGTTACGGATGTCCCCTATTACGGGTTGTTTTTTTAGGCCAGCGATAATACTTACCCGTGCTCCACCATCCTGGCTTGTTCTTTTCTCAGGTATGTACGTTGACCGATTCTACTCCTTGATCGCAAAGCTGTGACCGCTATCACACTGGCTATGAGCTTGGGCGATATTCCTCTATATTGAATGTGTCTAAAAGATCCTCGTAACTTATTGGCGTTACGTAAGGATGTCCCCTACTCCCTACTCCTTAAACCATAAAAAGGAGATTATTATGGCTAACGAGATCATCATCGCTTACGAGACCAAGTACGGCGCAACCCTGGAGATTGCCCAAAAGATCGGAGAAGTACTTGCTGAAGGCGGCCTGGGTGCCGATGTTGTATCCATTGATCAGATCAGCGACCTGGGACCCTGGAAAGTCATCATTCTGGGTAGCGCGGTTTTTACCGGCAATTGGTGCGACGAAGCGGCTAAATTCCTGGAAGCCAATGAGAAGGTGCTTTCGGAAAAGATGGTGTGGCTGTTTTCCAGCGGCCCGCTTGGCGAAGGGTCTGTTGAAGAAGATTCCAAAGGCTGGCGGTTCCCTGAAAAACTTCAACCCATAGCCGATCGCATTGCCCCCCGGGATATTGCGGTCTTTCATGGCAAAATCGACAAAGACAAGCTCAGCTTGTTGCATAAGTTTATGATCAAGGTCGCAAAAGTACCCGTCGGTGATTTCCGCAGATGGGACGAGATCAATGCCTGGGCTAAAGATATTGCAGAAACGCTCAAAAAAGAGGGCATCGGGCAGGGATCGCCTGCATAAAGGTATGCTCGTTAATAGTTGATCCTGTGTATCAATGATAAGGCCGATGGTATAGCTGACGTCCAATTGTACTCCCTTGTCGCAAATCAGTAACAGTTATCGCGCGGTCTATGCTTGATTGATCTTTCTCTGTATCAAATATTTGTATAAGCTATTTGTGACTTATTGTGGTTACGGAAGAACGTCCTCTACTCCCCAAATATAAAGATAGCACACGAAATTTACATCAGCTTGTGGTGACTGAAGGCGCAGTTCTTGCTTGCAAAGCCGGAGGAACGAAGGCGTGAACTGTGACTGAAGGAACTAAGCAAGATGGTATGATTTACCTTCAAACGGAGGAATGAGGATGTCAGAGAAGATGATAGTCAAATACTACATGACATTATTAGGGTACTGTATAATGCAGCCCCATATAACCATAAGCAGCCTCATTTTCAGAGTATGAAGATAATAAATTAAAAGTCTTTTTTATATACATAATGAATAAACATATTTGCATAATGCCTGCCATTTCTCACACTCTTAATGTTATCATATTTTATAGTCTACTCAAATTTCCTTTGATATGTTTACCCACCAAAACTTTTTTTCTTTCAATACATTAACTTCTCCAAAACAGTTATCATCTTTATTTTTGCAATTTGGCATATGCTGGATCATATCTGCACATTGATTATTTCTTTCAAACCTAATATGCTTATATTTTTCACTACACTTACTAAACATTGGCCCTACAATAAAATTAACCAATGACCTTTGGGAGTAATATAGATTATTCGAGAATATTCTATCCGCATCATGATTTAATGGGTTAATCCATAACTGCCTTATGCAAATTTTTTTTGATTTACCTATATTTTTTTTTATTATTTTTGACAAATCATCTGGAAGCACATTTGGCTCAGTTCCCCAATTAGGTCTTGCTTCTAACTTATATCGAGCTTGCGAATCCTCATTCTCTGTATCTATAAGTCTTATTTCATAGTCATCAATCATACCTTTTATACTTTTGCCATTCATCCACTTATTGCGCAAACAATCATTACTGATACCTAGATTATTTATAATTCTGTTATGAAATACTCTTTTAGTAGATGTATAACCTTTTTCTTTTGATATCTTCTCTCTAAATGCCTCTTGTTGTTTTCTATCTTTTATAATTCTGGGATATTTCTCCAATTCTGGAATCATCATATCTGGATATCCAAAATATTCAGGATGAAAAATTGTTATAATCCCTACAGGTATTCTCATAATATTAATTTTTTCTAAAATATCGAGCGGAAAGCGAAACAACAAATAATGATACAAATATAGCCCCTATAAATCCCTCAAAAACTGTAATCACATCAATCAAAGTGCGTTGAATACTTATATCATTATGCCCCATCCCAAGAAATGACTTTGCACTTAACATAAGTGCTTGCATAAAAGAAATATTGCCACCTAATAACAGAGGAAAGATAAATATGAAAACAATTACCGGTATCGATGCCAATAACCTTCCAGGTTTATAACCATAACCCCAAATCATTCTTTGTAAAAGCCACCACATCCCATTCAATCCAGCTTTGAGTGACGGCAAAAACCAATTATTTAAATGAAAGCCTGGCCGCAATCGTCCAGCATTAATCTTTCCCCTGTGCCGACAAGACATGCTATAGTAATTAGAAATATCTTCAGAAACAATATCACCATGCGTTATTGCTGCTCTTGATATAGTGGTATATATAGATGCAGCGGCACTCCATTGTTCATTATTTTCTTCAAAATTTTTAAAATCAAGAAATCTTTTTATATCTGTATTTCTTGAAAATATAATGTTTTTTAATCTTGCATTCTCTAGCTTTGCATTCGTAAAATCAGCGCCGCCAAGGTCAGCACCTCTCAAATCAACTGAGCAACCACCTCTGCCATCATCTTTAAAAGAAACAAATACAAACTTTGCATTTTTTAAATTAGAACCATTAATCGAAACACAATAAAATGTGGAATTAGAGAATATGGCGTCCTCAAGATTTGCATTTTTCAATACAACATTCTTTAAATGACATCCCTCAAATATTGCTCGAGGCATATTTGCACCACTAAGGTTTAAATCATTAATTTTTTTTGGAAGATATATTCCCTCCAGCCAATGTGATTTATTTTGAATCTCTGACTTTATTAAATCTATTGCAATGTGGTGCTCAATTCCTTGAGTATGCAGACAACAACGCCCTCCCTTTATAACAGGAAGCTCGCAATACTCTCTAGGCCTTTCCGACATTTGAAATTTATAATCACACTGCATACCAATCAATAAATTACATATTAAAGTATATCAAATCACACGAACAAAACAATGAGCCACATACACAGCATTAACTAGGGACAATCATTGCTCCTCTAAAACATTTTAATATATTACTTTAGATAAATAACGCCATCACTTTTCACACTATCCTCAATAACATTGATACTCACTCAATCAATGTTTTATCCCAAAATCTGAAGTACCCACCATCACTGCCGATAATCACGTAATCGAACAGGTATATCAAGCAGCTTTCCTGCCTTGACAAGTGCCTCCTTAACCTTTTTATCAGCATTGCCTGGCTCCGTGTTTCCTGATGGGTGGCTATGAGCTACGATGACGGAGTTGGCGTTTTCAAGCATTGCTCCTTTGAATACCTCACGAAGGTGGATCAATGCATTGTTCAGCGTACCTTTGCTGATCGCCTCCATGCCAACCACCTAATTCTTCGTGCTCAGGTAAATGGTGTGGAACTCCTCGCAGGCTCTCTCATCCAGACCTGTCTTTTTAAAATGAAGGGCTGCCATCATACCAGTTCTTGTTGTGTGTTCACGAACCCTCAATCCACAAAGTAAGAGCTAGGTAATAAACAAAATCCTAATGTATATTATCAGTGAAACTCTACCCCATCCAAAAACCAAATACTATGGCAGATATCTTTATCAGCTATGCTCGTGAAGATCAGGAACGAGTAAAGCCGATAGTTGATGCTCTGGAAAAACAGGGCTGGAGTGTTTTCTGGGACAGGAACATTCCTGTTGGTCAGACGTGGCGGAGTCATATCGGTAATGCTCTTGACAATGCAAGCTGTGTTCTAGTTGTGTGGTCAAGAAATTCAGTCAATTCCAAATGGGTTCCACAGGAAGCTGACGAGGCAAATGGAAGAAATGTGTATGTGCCGATTCTGCTTGATGATGTACTTCCCCCATTGGGTTTCAGGGATACTCAGGCAGCAAATTTGACTGCCTGGGACCAGAACGAATCTGGTCCCCATTTTGCCCTGCTGAAAGAAGCAATCGCGTCATTCATCCAACGAAAGAACACAGGATCGGCGGCACCACCTGAAATCTCATCTTCAGTGAAGCCTCAACCGTCGAATGAAGAAAAAGGTATAAGACAGGGTTTTTTCCAAAATTCCGCCAGAAAAAAAATAATGATTATCGGCACAGCTGTTTTTCTGATCCTGTCAGCAGCTGCGCTATATGTTTTTTTGTTCGAACCGACAATACATACCAGCAGCATAAAAATTGAACCTCCTTCAGAAAAAGAACAAAAGCCTGCTGTACACTCACTTCCGAAAAATCGGGTTCGGGATATTGATGGAAATACCTATAAAACGGTCCGTATTGGCAACCAGATCTGGATGGCTGAAAATCTGAATGTGAGTCATTATAGAAACGGTGATCCGATTCCGCAGGTTCAGGATACCGTTAAGTGGACAAATTTAACTACCGGTGCATGGTGTTATTACGAGAACAACGCCGCTAACGGTTATGTGTATGGTAAGCTGTACAACTGGTATGCGGTCAATGATCCGCGCGGGCTTGCTCCTAAAGGATGGCACGTACCGAAAGATGGAGACTGGACAGTGCTGGAGCGCTTTCTCGGAATGAGTAGGAATGATGCTGAAAAAACAGGTAGGCGTGGTTCGATTGGAGGAAAACTGAAAGAAACCGGGACAATGCACTGGAGAAGTCCTAACGGGGGAGCGACAAATGAAACAGGATTTACAGCGCTGGCCGGCGGCTTTCGTCCCCCAAAAGGGCTGATCTCTACAGGAGGATTCTACTTCATCGGAAGTTTAGCGTACTTCTGGTCTTCGTCTGAAAACCCTGATGATCATGCATGGTATCGCCACCTCAACGCCGGTGATGCAGGAATCACTCGTGACTTAGGACATAAGAGGTATGGCATGTCAGTACGTTGCGTTCGGAATTAAATGATCACTAATCGAAAATCTGAACCAAGAATAACAAGACGCTGTCCAGATCAGGTTTAATATCATTCTAAAAATAATCAGGCTTACAAGCCTTTAGCCTGTAAGCCTTTATTTTATATGGTGCGTTCGGAAGGAGTCGAACCCTCAACCCACTGATTAAGAGTCAGTTGCTCTACCACTTGAGCTACGAACGCAA
>JANQJP010000074.1 GCA_028281575.1 Cellvibrionaceae bacterium | reverse complement strand
CACAACCCGAATAGCCATATGGATGTGGCGTATTAGAACAATGCAGGAGCAATTTCGAGGGCCAGGCCAGAATGTCCTCTAGCTGCGTTGATAGTCGCTCATGTGGAATAACCACACCACGCTCATATCGTCTTACTAAAGAAAATTCTGGTCTCTGGTAGTGGTGATCGAATTCGTGTAGACAGGCCCTAGTACGACCAGCGCCTTTGTAGCCAAAAGCGAAATTTACGTTCAATGGTCAAATGAGTGAAGTGTGAGATGAGCAGTGTAAGGGCAAAAAAAGTCGATACAAAAACGATTTTTTGCCAAATATTTAGCGTACCAAAACCATAGTGGTCGTTGGCATAGGGCAGTCCGTACCAAAAAATATGGAAGATAAGACCGTGGACCATGTAGATGGAATAGGAAATATTGCCGAGATAGACGGCGATCGGGTGTTGCAATAGCGAATGTGGTAAACCACGATTGTGACTTGCCGCCAGTACCAGAAGCGTGAAGACAGGCACAAAAGCGATGTCGATTGTATTTAAATGAAAGCCCAGGACGAGTGCGCTAGAAAGCACTAAAAAAAAGAGATCGTGGGAAAACAGGCCGATACAAAGGCGCTCACGATAGCAGCGGTAGGCGACGAGCCCGATGAAAAATTCGCATAGACAGCGGGCAAAACCGAAGTCGTAAGTCATGTCCAAATTGAGGGCGGAATAAGTGAAGGAAAAATGGCCAAGTGCTAACCATGCAAAAATAGCAAAAAAAATGCTAGTGATGGTTGAGGTCTTGCTTAAGGCGAATATAAAGGCGATGGCTAGGATATACGTCCACCACTCCGCGCCGATGGACCAGCTGACGATGTTCCAGCTCAAGTAGGGATGAGCACCCATGGCATTAAAAAGAAATAGTTCGCTCGCGAAGGTATCGACGTTGAAATAGTTGTACCAGCTTCCGTCGAGCATGGTGGGAAATAACAACGGGACAAACAGCGCAAAGGATACGAGCGCAAGTAACGTAAATGCGTGCAGTGGGTAAATGCGCGTAAAACGGGACCAAATAAAGTGCTGATATGTTTTAAGTGGCCGGCGCTTCAGGAGCGCAGTTTCGTACACGTGGGCAATCACGAAACCACTCAGGACGAAGAAAAAGTCGACCCAAAGGTAACCTTTTGCGATAAGTCCGGAGTTGTCTTTTGGTAGAAGGCTACCCAATTCACGGTAATAGATGCATACATCTATGTGAAATAAGACGACCCACAGTGCGGCGATACCGCGTAGCGGTGTGAGCGAAGGAATATGTGGAGGTCGCATCGGTTATTGGCATTCTCGTAGGTGCAGCGCACGAGTATTAGTCTAGAGCTATGTTGGGGTCCACCTTTATGAACTATGAATACGTATGCTAATTAAGATGTGATATGTGTGCGGATTAATGCATTTTTTTGTTCGCGAGAAAGCTGTTTGATATGGTATTCGCGCTTGCAGGCAGAGGCCCGAGTTGCATGGGCTTCGAAATAGCGCAAGCTTACCGGCTGACGCATACGCGTGTAACGTGCACCTTTTTTGGTGGAGTTATGCTCTTGAACACGACGGTCGATATCTGTCGTTGTTCCTGTATACAGTGATTGATCGTTGCACTCGACAATATAAACGTACCAAGGCATTGAGTTTCCTGTCGATATAAAAAAATAAACTTGTGTAAGTATGCACTTCTTGAAGATATGTGTATTTATTTTTTGATATTTTTCTTTATAGCTAAAAACATACTGGAGTAAAAATTATGAAAGTGCTTGGTTTCGCCGCGAGTAGCAGCATTAATTCAATTAACAAAAAGCTGGTTACCTATGCTGTAGGTATGTTGGCAGATGCAGAGATAGAAATTTTAGATTTAAATGACTACGAGCTGCCATTATTTAGCGTTGACAGAGAGAAAGAGCTTGGCCAACCTGAACTCGCCCAGGCTTTTCTTGCAAAAATTCAAGCTGCAGATGCTGTCGTCATATCTTTTGCTGAGCACAATGGATCGTATTCGGCGGCTTACAAAAATCTATTTGATTGGGTCAGCCGAATAAACACAAAAGTATTCGAAGCCAAGTCCATGGTACTGTTAAGCGCTTCCCCCGGAGGGCGGGGAGGGGTGGGTGTGATGGCGTCTGCGTCTGCGTCGGTTCCGCATTTTGGCGGGGAAGTAAAAGCGACATTTTCGCTGCCAACATTTTACGACAATTTCGATGTTGATTCAGGCGTAATAAAAAACCCGAAGTTAGATGCAGAGTTAAAAACGACGATGGCGAAGTTATAATCAGTGCTATCAAACCGCCGTTGCAGAGTGCATTGTATTAATCGCTTTTTTTTGGTGCAAAAATACTGTTTAACCAGGAAAATGTGCCATTTTTTAGCAGTAAGTACTTGTGCAGGTCGATTTGGTTAACAGTGTAGTCTGTGCTTGAGTTGAATAAAAATTCTCGTGTTATCATCCTCTTTTGAGGGTCGATAGATTTTATTACTTTTGCCGGATTGCCGCCGACAATAACGTTGTCCTGCACATGTTCAACAACCACCGATCCAGCTGCGACAATACTGTTTTTTCCAATCGTCACGCCTTTGCCAATGATGGATCGAAAGCCAACCCAAACATTTTCTTTTAAGTGAACCGGTGTGCTGCAGCGAAATGGTCGTGTTCTGTTATATACACCGTGCCAATCGCAGTCGGAAATATAAACCTCTGCTGCGAGCATGCAGTTATTTTCAATGTTAATTGCAGCGGCAGAGGCGATTTTTGCGCCAGGCGAAATGAGAACATTGTCGCCAATTACTATGTTTCCCTGGGATTGTTTGCTCTCCCAGCAGCTTAAACTCACGGGATTATGCTTGTTGCTAATGATGTGTAAGTTATTTCCTGCACGAATATTTTTGCCAAAAATTTCCAGTGATCTCGGGTGGTGAACTGAGAGACCAGTTCCTATTTGATCAAACTGCGGCTCGATAATCCGACGAATATAGCGTTGATTAAAAAAGTGTTGTGTGTGGTACAACCAATAGGGCGTATGATTTTTTCGCATGACTGACTGCCAGAATTTGGCGTAACAAGTTCTAAAAAATTTTACTACAGGTCCCAAAGTGAGCTTTGCATTTCAGATTATTTTGGTGTGCTGTAAAAACAAATACTGTCTCTTCGAGCTTTTGATGAATGCATAATGCTTTAGTACCAGAAAGTAGCGGCGTTATCAAATTCGTAGATGATCTAATTGTTTGACCTTCAAATTTCTCGCTGCTGTATGCTTCTTTTATTAAGGATACGATAACTTTTTTTCGGCCAGCGTCACCGATATTGGAAATCCTGCACGAAAAATGATTTCTTGTCTGGTGGGTTGCCAATAACAATGCGTTGTCACAAAAAATCCATTGACAGTGGTGCTGGTATCTATAAACTTCGACTCAGCTAGAAAACATGCTTCTTATGTTCGTGCTGTAACAGTTTCCATCATTGTGATTACTGCATAGTATGTACATCAAGTTCCCGCCTATTTTCCCGCTATTAAAATCCCCTTTTTGGGGCACAGTATTAATTGATTTTTAGAATATTATTATGTCAGAGAAAGTAAAAGGAACCGTCAAGTGGTTCAATGAATCCAAAGGTTTCGGTTTTATCGAGCAGCAATCTGGTCCAGACGTTTTTGCTCACTTTAGTGCCATCGTTGGCTCGGGGTTTAAGACTTTGGCCGAGGGACAGCAGGTTGAGTTCAAAGTAACTCAAGGCCAAAAAGGTCCTCAAGCCGAAGAGATCGTTGTTATCTAAACAACTGCGCTGTTGTATCAACAATAGCGGATCGGATCGTTTGCTTAAAAGAGCCGGCCGTAGGTCCTGCTCTTTTGTATATCACCATGGAGTTTGTAATCAGGCTCCATAGCCGTTCTTTTGTGAGTTTTGTGCGTGGCAGTTTATATCGCTTCCACCAGCGCGGTTTCGCTTGCGTTTACTCTCAATTTCTTGGATACCATATAGACACGCTGTAGTTCGTGAGCTTGGTCGTGTCTATATGGAAGTGTTACCGAGAAGCTTGTTTGGCGCCAAGCATATATCTGAGAGGTGAAGCAGCTATCCCGATGCAAGTGTTGTTCGCCGCTATGTGGTTATTGAGCGCAACAATAAATGCAATTTTTTGGTGCCCTGTAAGCTGGAGGCAGTGTAGTAGGGCGCTTTGTGACTATGGCAGTTATCCAATGCGACAGCTTCGTTGTTTTCTTCCTACAGATCTAAGCTGAAATGTGTGGCCAAAAGTTCAGCTTTATTGCCTGCCGCATGGCTAAGCCCGCCAAATTCTCGTTGTTCTGTTCGCTATCCAGTTTAGTGCCTGCAGGCTGAACCCTCGGCAAGTACGACTGCCCGTACCAGTGTTCTATTTTTTTAACTGTTCCTTTAGGCTGGCAACGATGAATGCCAGCTCATCTGAGTACTCTCTCAGCCGCTCATGGTCGGCGTTTATTAATGCGTCTTCAATTTCGTTAACGGCCTTTTCGATTCGATCCGAATTGTCAACGATGGTACTCGATACGAGCGACACGTCTTCCAGGCCATATTCAGACACCTTCTCTTTAACAAAGGGGATTTTTTGTAACGCTGGAATAGCGAGAGTGAGTGCACTATTAATTTTATCAATATTTTTAAAACTGTAGGCTTGGGCCGCGCTAACCAGTTTTGTGAGCTGGATGGAGATATCCTGCACGGCATCTATCGCTTCCTTGTTGTCAGAGATAGCTCTTGATGCCTTAGCATTACCTTTTAGTGTTGTGATCAAAAAAAAGCCCAGGCAGGAAAATGTGAGCACGGCGCCTATCACAATTAACCACATTGCCTGGCTTTGACCAAAAATTTTTGCGCCTAGCACCATAATAATGCCAGCAAACCCGAAGGCTAGAGCAAAGCCGCCAGTTTTATAAAGTTTGTCTACTGAGCCGGATAGCGTATCGGTGAAGCGCGTAATGACAGGTTCGCTCAAGAAAAGCCCCCCTAATAGATGCGTGTACCCTTGGGAATACGTTTTTTGATGTCGTCCTCCTCTTGGCTAAGGCAGATACATTTTTCTTCGCTGCCGCCCTCGGGAATATAGCGAACATCCACATAGCCTTGAGTGAAGCACATTTCTTCGCAGCGTGAGCGTCCTTTACCCATTGAAATAAGAGAGTATATTCCCCAAATAACAAAACAAGGTAAGACTAACCACTTCACTAACCAGAGCTCGAATGAAGACCTTTTTTGTTTACGTCTTAATGCCACGTCGATACTCGTATCCATTCAGTTTATTGATCGATAATATATAAGCTTTCAACTGATTTTCTCCATGAGCATCGTCCGCACGTGTCTTTGGGTCTCGAGGGTAATGGCTAGAAACGCTGGTAAAAGGCTTATAGTTATTTTTGCTATTAGCGCCTGAGTTTTTAGTACGCTCATAGCCGTTCCAGTACGTTGTCTATAGATTATAGATTGTTCTCGCCTCATTGCTTGAGAGAACGCAATACTTTGGTGTGATCAGTATTGATTTCTTGAATTGCGAGGCGTAACGCAAGTAGAAAGATCGTTGTCATGATTCAGTTGACGTGTACTAGCGTTTGGAGAGTGGTTATCCGTGAATTTAAACTTGAATGCTTATCGATCATCGTTTGCGCGTCAGGGCTCACTAATCTAATTCTCATTGTTAGGTCATGGTATTGCCGCCATTCACAGAGATGCGTTGGCCAGTAATAAATTTGGCGCTATCTGAAGCGAGGAAAAGCACAGCTTCCGCGACGTCATCTGCTTCGCCCATGTGCTTCATTGGAATATTGTTTGTATATTCGATCATCGGTTCTTCGGGGTCGTTGGCGTGTCGCTCTGTTGGCACCCAGCCCGGCGCAACTAAATTTACTGTAATTTGAAAAGAAGCGAGTTCCTGTGACCAAGAGCGCATTAGTCCAAGTTGAGCGCCTTTTGCTGAAACATAGTGGCTTTTCTGCGGCATACCGGAGTCGAATACTTCTGAGCCGATATGGATGATGCGCCCATAGTTTTTCTGCTTCATTGCGGTAACGACTTGCTTTATCAGCAGCATTGGGCTTTTGACGAAAAAGTGCAATTGTTGCAGCATTGCATCCCAAGACAAGTCCTCTATTGCTATTGTCGGTTGGGGGCCTGTGGCATTGACCACCAAAATATCAATGTCTCCCAGTTTATGCCTTACTGAGTGGCATATCGCTGAAACATCGGCATCATCAGTAATATCCCCAACGAAAATATCTGCGTGGCCGCCAGCTGCAACAATAATGTCCTTAACTTTATTTGCGCCTTGCTTCTGGTCATCATGGAAATAATTTATTGCGATCTTAGCGCCATGCTGACCGAGCTTGACCGCAATGGCAGCGCCCAAACCTCGAGAAGAGCCGGTAACTAACGCAACTTTTCCAGCTAAGTTATCTGGCACACATAATTTCCTAGTCTTCAGTTGCACAGTGGTTGAAGCCTGCTGCGTTGGGACATGAGTTGCCCTACATTTTTTTATGCTGAGAGCCTTGTCCAGGTGTGATAAACAGCATCTTGGCTTTGGTGCTCGTTTTAGCTGTATGCCACATGCCGCGGGGAACGATAGCATAATCCCCTGGTTGTGTGAGTACTATGCGCTGCTCGTTGCCATTGCCACAAAGTACAAATGTTACCTCCCCGGACATCAAAATAACAATTTCGTCGCCGTCGGGATGCATCTCCCAGTTTTGCCAATCTTCGCTAAATTCGTACGCGGCTATCAGCTCGCAAGCACTAAAACCTGAGTATTTCTGGCCGATGTCGGTATACAGGCTTGGTCTGAATTCTTCGACGAAAGCGCGTTTTTCTGAATTTATGACGACAAAGTCTTTACTGATATTTAGGTTTTTCATGTGGTGCATCTCACAGCAATATCGATGTCTGATGATTCAATTTCAGTAAAGTTAAATCCGTGGTATTTGTGTCAGGCTGCCCTCACATTGTTAAAAATTATTATTTGAAACCTAGCACTTTAGCTTTTCTGATAAGAAACTATTCGACTGTTTCACTTTTCTTACTATAAATCCATTTACTAAAAAAAATATCCACGTGAAAGGAATAAGGAGTATAAATAGTAACGCCAAGCCGCCTTCCATTATTCCAGCTGGAAATCTCAGGACGGTTATTGCAGCCAGAAACATGATTAAAAGAGACAAGATGCTAATAGCGCTGGTTACTAGTGTGGTTAAAATAAGGCCCGATTCATTAAGTGGTGCCTCCTCCCTCCTGCATATATATCGAGTAATAAAATATCCGAGTATAAGATGAATAAAATATATACTTGCCATTTTTCGCGTGATTCAGCAACTGAATTCTCGTGAGCTACTAGAATTCATATTCCTCAACGATAAATGCTGAAGATTTTGAGTGATCGATAAAGTTTCCTTCATCTTCATGCAGCGCTGCACCTAGCTTCTGACCCTCTGGAGAGCTCATACCTTCGATAAGCGCTTCTTCTGATTCGAACCATACTTCCGCCACACCATCATATTCGGGTTGCATACCTCTAGAATTTCTCAGATTGTCATTCAGTGGTGAGTTCAAGGTGTGAGATTGAACATACTTTTTGGCACCCATCGCTTCCGCATTGTTCATAAAGAACGGGCCATGCTTGTTCATCCAATAATCCTTGAAATCTTCGCGGGTCATATCCGTGTGTCTGGTAATACACATAACAAATTTGATCATGTTTCTATACTCCTTATTTTATGAATATTTTTTCTAGCTGATGCTACCTACTTACATGTCTCTTTGCTAGGTTCTGGTCACAATTAACGTTAAAAGCTTAATTTCTTATTTATCGGTTGTCACGCTTTTAGCGGATCATCCCAAATTACAACCTGCAGATTTACTGCAAAGCGCTTGGATCGTTCATTTGATCAGATATCTTTCGCTGCTTCTTGGGTAGCAGGTCGACATAGATATGGTAGAGTGCTTTAGCTCTCATGCTGTGGGGTAGGTGGCGTATATAGGTTTCTTATGTCTACGTTCGTTGTACCGCGATTCCGTTTTATACTGTTTTATTTGGGGTTGGTGTTTTAGTTTGTCTATTAAGTCTATTCTCGCTAAGCATCCGATCAAAGGTTTTCTTGCTGAAGATGAAGGCGAACATCTATATTCACTTGCGCTTGAACAAGCGCATCTGGGGCCGTGTTTAGAGGTCGGCAGCTATTGTGGTCTATCGACGGTATATCTCGGTTGCGCGTGCAAACAGAAAAACAGCACTTTATACGCGGTCGATCACCATCGAGGGTCAGAGGAGCACCAGCAGGGCGAGGAGTATCATGACACTGATCTTTACGATGCTGTTGCGCAAGAAATGAATAGTTTTCCAGCTTTTAGGCGAACATTGCGAGTAGCAGAGCTTGAAAATACAGTTATTCCTATTGTAGCGTCTTCCAAAAACGCACGGTGCCATTGGGGCACGCCGTTATCTTTGGTATTTATTGATGGTGGACACAGTCTCGAGACGGCGTTAGATGATTGTGTTGGATGGAGTCGTTTTTTATTATCGGGTGGTATTTTGGCGGTGCACGATATTTTTGAACATCCCGAGCAGGGTGGGCAGGGTCCTTGGCTGGCGCTAAACGCAGTGCTTGCAAGCGGTGAGTTCGACCTGTTACCTCAGGTAAATTCTTTAGGCGTTTTGCGAAAAAAATAACTCGCTGGTGCTGGTAAATAGTTTTGCTGCGTCGCTATGTTCAAATAGTGCATCGCTTGCCAGCGCTACAGCCGCGGCTGTCCATGTGGTTTTTTCTTCAGGCCAAATACAATTGTCGCGATAGACGTAGCCGGTCCAGAATCCGCCGTCGCTATCCTGCCAGCGTAAGAGTTGTTCGTAAATTGTAATGGCCTTATCGCGCTGGTTCGCTGCAATGAGAGCGATGATGAGTTCGCAGCTTTCGGCAACGGTGACCCAGGGCTGGTCGGCGACGCACTTGCAGCCATAGTTATTGACAACAAATTTCTCCCAGCCCTGTTGTAAGCGTAATTTGCTTTCGTTTTGAGTAAAAACGCCAGAGAGTATTGGATAAAACCAATCCATCGAAAATCGTGCTTTGCTCTCCCAACTGCGGTCGAAGCGCCAGGGTTTCGTTTTAAGCGCGTCTCCCAGTTTAAGGTGAGCGCGTCGCCATTTAAGTGTTTTTTGTTCAAGTAATTCAGCGGTTGATATTGCGCATTCAATACTTCGTAAAATTGAGGCGCAGGCTGTCACGAGCGCATCTTTTGGCAGCGGCTCTTTTTTAGATAGCGCCCACTGAATATCGCCCTGCTCATTTTGGTGAGAGACAACAAAATTAATGGCTTTAGTTATCATCGGAAAATAGCGTTGTACGAGTGCTTTGTCTCGCGTCGCGAGATAATAGTGCCATAGGGCAGTCGCAGGGTAGGCGACAAAGTTCGTTTCTATTTTAAATCTATCTAAGTCTCCGTCATTGATATCGCCCAAATACTTAGCGAACCAATAGCCTTCGGCTGTCTGATTCTTCTCCAGCCAGGAAAAGCCTTTTTCGGCGGCCTGGTATTCGCCGGTGATCGTCAGTGCCATAATCGCTTCGCTGTGATCCCATGGGTCCAATTTGTCGCCTTTAAACCAAGGTATAGCGCCATTATCGAGTTGTTGGTCAAGAATGTATTTGGCAATCGAGTGCAAGCGTTTTTTTATTTCAATTTTGTTGGTGGTTGTAATATTCATAGATGGTTTGCCTTTTTAAAATACAATACAACGCTTTTTCCTAATATTGGATTCAAAAACTGTTCCAGTTTACGAGTAAGTATCGGCTTTTTTAGTAGATCCCAAACTAATAATTTATGGTACCAGCGGACAAAGATATTTTGCGGGTCCGTTTCGCGCCAAAATAAACATCGCAACCACCAATAGGGTGAATGAAGGGCGTGTGCCCAGTGACGGTGTAAAAAAATATATTCTCTATTTGTCAGCTGCGATGTGAGTTGTCTCGCATTAAAAATTCTTACATGCCCGCCGGCTGTATTGCTGTATTCTTTTGATAGTGCCCAACATATCTTTTCCGGCCACGCTCTCGGGACACTAATGTTCAAACTCCCTCCTGGTTTTAATACTCGGCTTATTTCCTCAACGATGGCTTCGTAGTGATCGATATGTTCGAGTACTTCCGAGCAGATGATATGGTCTATAGAATGATCGCTGAAGGGCAGTGTAAAAGCATCGGCTTGCGTGTATAGCGTGTTTAAGTCGCCAGCTAAAAATTCCGTGTGTTTATTTAGCGCAGTCGCCACATTTTGGAAATTAATATCAAGCGCGTAAATGTTTGCTTCCGGAAAATGATGGCTCAATGCAATGGCGTGACGGCCTTCGCCGCAGCCGAGGTCTAATACAGTGTGTCCGTTCTTTATCGCCAGCGCGGCTACGTCAATGGTTTCCAAGTGGAAGCGTCCTTTCTCAAGCTTTGTTTTTTAGGCAGTGTCGATAAAAGTGGGTAAGGCGTTCGGCGACACGTTGCCAGCAAAAGTGCTGTTCCACATGTTTGCGTGCACTTTTACCCAGCTGTTGGCGAAGAGCACTATCTGAGAACAATTTCCGAATCGCATTTGCAAGCGCAGCTGCATTGCTCGAAGGAACAACAATTCCTGCGGAGCCAACCACTTCAGGTAGTGCTCCACCATCCGTTGATATCACCGCACGGCCGCAAGCCATGGCTTCGGCCAAGGGGAGGCCAAATCCTTCGTAAAGCGAAGGACAAATAAAAATAGCGGTCTGGTTGTAATAGTGTACAAGTTCATCGGTACTGATATCAGCAATACATTCGATATGTTTTTGTAGCCCGAGTGTGCGAATACGTTTTTGGTTAGCGCCATTTTCTTTTAATTTTCCAATAATGCGAAGTTTTGCCTGTGGGTATTCGGTCTTTATTAGCGCAAGTGCTTCCAATAAATACCTCAGTCCTTTGAGTGGTTGGTCGGAGGAGCTTGTTGTCAACAGCGTATACGCTTGTTCTTCAATGTGTTCGGTGGGACGAAAAACGCTGCTGTCGACCCCGTTAAATATCACCGTTGTTTTATTGTGCGGACGGCGAAAATAATGCGCAATATCGTGTTTTGATTGCTCAGACACAGTGGTGACGTGTTGTAATTTCTGTACCACTTTTTCTTGCATAGCTAAAAAACTATGCCAGCGTCGAATCAGTAATTTCATGCCCCAGTCATTTTCATCTTGCAACGCGAGCTCACGGTCGCGATGGATGGGGTGGTGAATTGTTGAAATAACAGTGTGTCCTTCGCGTTGCAATTTGAGCAGACCAAAGCTCAAACTTTGATTATCGTGAATAACGTCGTAGTCGCTGTTTTTTAAACGTTTGGCTATGCGGCGGCCAAAAGTGTAGGGTTCACCGAAACCACCAGTGAGCATCGTCCACCACTCAAAAGTATCTGTAAATGAACGCAAGTGGCACCAGCGCAGCGCACGCACGTGATCGTCTGAGGAATATAAATCTAAGCTCGGCACTTTTATAAGTTCGATATCCGTATCGAGCTCCGGGTATGGTGGCCCAGAATAAACATGGACGGCATGGCCCAGTTTTTTTAGCGCGCGACTCAGATACTTAATATAAATACCCTGTCCGCCGACGAAGGGGTGACTACGGTAGCCGAGTAAGGCTATTTTGAGCGGGCGCGTGTTTGTGCAGGTGGCTTCGACACTGGGTGTGGGAATGATTGAATTCATTGGCGGAGCATAAGCTTTTTTTTGCCAGCCAATGTCGCACAGCTCAAAGTCAGCTGCAAGCGTCTGATCAATCGACTGGAAGGCTTAGAGTGCTGCAAGCATATAATCCACGTAGCGCTCTGGGTCAAAAGTCAGTGGTAGTTTTTTGCGCAAGCTGCCATCTGGGTTGAGTATTAGTACTGTCGGAAAACCGTGTACGTCGTAGCGCTGCATAAATGCGTCGCCGTCATCGGATTCATACTCGATACGCGAAAAAATAAAGTGTTCTTTTAATGTTGCCTGGACACTCGCATCGCTGAACACCTTTTGGTCCAGCCTGCGGCAGGATGGGCACCAGATGGCAGACATATCTGCGAGCACAAGTTTATCTTCACGTTTTGCCTGCGCGAGTGCTTGTTCAAATTCCACCGATTCAAGGCCCGTTTTTTTAAGCGCTTGTCGACCCAAATAACTTTGCAGTTCGATGTTACCGAAATAAATGGCCGCGCCAAAAACCACAAAAGCCAGCCATGAGCGCAGCGCTTTGTATTTTTCGCGAGGTGAAGTTTTTGGTGTGTCGTTAGTCATATGTCTATCTTTCTCTTGCTTGGGCAATAAGTTTATCTAGGTTTGTATGTCGAGCAAGCCCTATTGGTCGATCGGGGGCTTGCTCTAGGCGTTTGGCTTCGTCGACGTGTCCTGTCGTTTTATTTCACTTTTCGCCGATCACATTGTCTGGTCACCGGAAATTTTGACTTATGGTGGGGAGTTGCTTATTCCCGTAAATAGGTCCGAGATAGGTGAGTGTCAAGGCGCGTGCAAAACGCTATAATCCGCGCCTCACGTATGGGTTTGAGTACAAAACATGAACGCAAGAACCGCAACGGTTAGTCGCGATACCCTGGAAACTAAAATCAAGGTAAGTGTCGATCTCGATGGCACTGGAGCAGGTAGATTTGATACCGGCGTGCCGTTTTTAGAGCATATGATGGATCAAATTGCGCGTCACGGCATGATGGATATCGAAGTCTTCTGTGATGGCGATACGCATATAGATGATCATCACACGGTCGAGGATATTGGTATTACCCTGGGTAAGGCGATCGCGCAGGCTGTCGGTGATAAAAAGGGTATTTTTCGCTATGGGCATGCCTATGTGCCACTCGACGAGGCCTTGTCCCGTGTCGTGATCGATTTTTCCGGCCGGCCGGGTATCATCATGAATGTTCCGTATACTCAGAAACGCATCGGAGCCTTTGATACAGAGCTGTTTATGGAGTTTTTCCGGGGCTTTGTTAATCACGCCCAGGTCACTTTACATATTGATAATTTGCGTGGCGAAAATGCCCACCACCAAATCGAGACTGTCTATAAGGCCTTTGGCCGCGCTTTACGTATGGCGCTGACACGTGACGAACGTTTGGGTGACGTGATGCCTTCTACCAAAGGGGCGCTATGAGCCGCCAGCAAATTGCGGTCATTGATTATGGCATGGGTAACTTGCATTCAGTCGCGAGCGCCCTTCAGCACGTATGCGATGCAGATATTGCCGTCACCTCTGATCATCATATTGTTAAGCGCGCCGATCGTGTGATTTTCCCAGGCGTTGGCGCGATTCGTGATTGCATGGCTGAAATCCGCCGTCTTGGCTTTGATATTTTGGTCAAGCAAGAGATTGCATCCGGTAAGCCTGTGCTGGCGATTTGCGTCGGGATGCAAGCGTTAATGCAGCACAGCGAGGAAAATGGTGGCGTCGAGGGGCTGGCGCATTTTGACGGAACCGTGGATAGCTTCTCCGGCAATGGCGTTTTTAAGACGGCATCGTTGCATGCAAAGGCGCATGAGGGCGTGCAACTTAAGGTGCCACATATGGGCTGGAACAATGTCGCACAAACCCAAGACCATGCGTTGTGGCGCGGCATTGCTGACAACAGCCGTTTTTACTTTGTGCACAGTTACTTCGTTGCGCCGAGTAATAGTTTGATTGAGGCGGGGCGCTGCAGCTACGGCGTCGAATTTACCGCATCAATCGCACAAGCCAATGTATTTGCGACGCAGTTTCATCCTGAAAAGAGCCACAAGGTTGGCTTACGTCTGTTACAGAATTTCGCCAAATGGCGATGTGAGTGAGTGTTTACTTTCTTTTGTGAGTTTTAGAAATGTTAGTTATTCCCGCGATTGATCTTAAAGATGGCAAATGCGTGCGCTTGCGCCAGGGGCTAATGGAGGACTCGACGGTGTTCTCGGATGATCCTGTCGCGATGGCGTCTCGCTGGCGTGCTCAAGGCTGCAGGCGTTTGCATCTAGTGGATCTAAACGGCGCTTTCGACGGTCAGCCGGTCAATGGTGAAATTGTTACGGAAATCGCGCGTGCACATCCCAATTTGCCGATTCAAATTGGCGGGGGCATTCGCAGTGCCAAGACGATAGAGCATTACCTGGAGGCCGGTGTCAGCTTCGTTATTATTGGTACCAAGGCGGTGAAAGAGCCCGCTTTTGTCAGCGATATGTGTCGCGCATTTGCCGGGCATATTATTGTTGGCTTGGACGCAAAAGATGGTTTGGTCGCCACTGATGGGTGGGCTGAAGTGTCAAATGTGAAAGCAACAGAATTGGCTAAGCGGTTCGAACAGGATGGTGTCGATGCAATTGTTTACACCGACATTGCCCGCGACGGCATGATGCAAGGCGTCAATGTCGATGCCACGGTAGCGATGGCCTCGGCGTCATCCATACCTGTTATCGCATCAGGCGGTATTACCAATATGGACGATATTCAGGCACTGCATGCGGCTCACGGTACTGGAATTTCCGGTGCCATTACCGGCCGTGCGATATATGAAGGGTCTTTGGATTTAGCTGAAGCGCAACAGTTTTGCGACGCGGGGCAAGTCTGATCATGTCATTGGCGAAACGCATTATTCCCTGTTTAGACGTTGATAAAGGCCGTGTGGTCAAAGGCGTGCAATTTGTTGATATTCGTGATGCTGGAGATCCCGTTGAGGTAGCGAGACGCTACAACGATGAGGGCGCCGATGAGCTTACTTTTTTGGATATCACCGCCAGTCACGAAGACCGTGATACCACGGTGCATACCGTCGAGCAAATTGCGGCACAAGTATTTATTCCATTGACCGTCGGTGGTGGAATTCGCGAATTAAAAGATATTCGCACTATGTTAAATGCCGGTGCAGACAAAGTGTCGATCAATTCGGCCGCTGTTAAAAATCCTGAGTTTGTGCGCCAGGCTTCAGAGAAATTTGGCGCTCAGTGCATTGTCGTGGCGATCGATGCCCGCAAAGTGAGTGGCGATCATGAGCCAGCACGCTGGGAGATCTTTACCCACGGTGGTCGCAAACCGACGGGTATTGATGCTGTCGAGTGGGCCGCAAAAATGGCAGCTTACGGTGCGGGCGAAATCCTTTTGACCAGCATGGATTGTGATGGAACGAAAAACGGTTTTGATATTGAGCTTACTCGGGCCGTCAGCGATGTGGTATCAATTCCGGTGATCGCCTCCGGCGGAGTCGGTAATCTGGACCACTTGGCGGATGGCGTTGAGCATGCAGGTGCCGACGCGGTGCTCGCGGCAAGCATCTTCCATTTCGGCGAATACACGGTGCGTGAAGCCAAAGAGCATATGCAGATGCGCGGCATCGAAGTACGGCTATAGTAAAGTTTACTGAATGATGTTAAAAGCGCGGGGTGGGTAACAAAGCGAAATGCGGTGGGTTTGGTTTCCACCCGGCCCGGTCGGAGACACAGGCCAGGCAGAGAAAAACGTTATGCGGCAGCGCGCGCGTACTTCGCAAGTGTTTCAGAGACCGATGGCTCTGCGTGCATAATAAAATCGATAAAATCGCTGACGCCAGTTTCGGCTTCGCTCATGGAATCGAATGGACCAATCGCAACCCCTTCGCGGGTGTTATAGTACCAGTAGCCATCCGTCTCAAAGAAGCGGCTTTGGCGCATTGGAAGCTCACAATTTTCACCTGTACGATTCATAGTCTGTCCTCGCTTATCTCAATCACTATCCCTAAGTTGTTCAGCCTGTATTTGATAGCACAAGGTTTAATCGCTCACTCCTTTTGTAAGTAGCCATGCACGCTTGTGTTCAATTAATAGACTGACCGGATATAACTTTTCGAATTCTAGCAAAAGTGAGATGAGCTTCACATGCATTTTTTCATCTATTTGGTCATAGAATAGGCATAATTTATAACTTTTCGTCGCATAAGCCCTTTCTTGTCACTTCGATAAACACTATGTCTGATTTTACGGTCGGTCGTGGGCTATCGAATGGGCTGGACATGATGGCGAGAGTAGTCGGTAGGCTTGTTCGGAGCGCGTGTGAGCAGTTTAGAGCAATAGGTGAGTTCAAACCCCTCGGCGATCAATGCGGGAAGTTGATGTCGCAGCTGAGCAATGGTTTCCGGGTGGGGATGGCCTATGCCGATGGCCTGACCAAATTCACGCGCGATTTGGCGCAATCGATCAAATTCAGCAGCGATGTTCTCATCTGACTGTACATGATCAAGAAAAACGTCGCGAGATGCATGATCTACACCGAATGCTTGGGCAGCGGCAATTGCTGTGCTGGCACTTGTGGTGCGACTATCTAAAAAATACAGCTCGCGTTGCGCCAGTTCTTTCATCACCCAATACATTCTGCCCCTATCTGCCGTCAGCATGCTTCCGCCGTGATTATTGATACCAACAACATGCGGGAAGTCGTCCAGCATTGCGTTAATGGTATTGGTGAATGCGGTTGCATTCATGGCTGTCGTCAGCCCTTCTTCCCACTCACCCTCGTGAACGGTCTCCATCGGCACATGCAAAATAAGCTCTTGGCCCTCGTCAGTGGCCAACTCAGCAATTTCGAACGCATAGGGTGCGTTCGGCAGTACTGCCATGGTAATCGGATAAGGTAAGGTTGCTAGCAGTTCACCGGGTTCATATCGATAACCCAGATCATCAATAACAATCGCTATGCGGGGTGATATTACGCTACGTGCGTCCCTTGCACCGAGGCTGCCCGCCCAAATAACGTTGGCGAGAAGGTACTGTGTAAGCAGGATACCGAAAACAACATATGGTCGAACCATCATTCGGTCTCGTCAGTCCCCTCTATTGTTTTTGCAAGATCTTCACGTGCGCCGTCCTCGCGTTTCTCTTTAAATAGGGTCAGGCCTTTAAGTAGGTTCAAAGCTTCGTAAAGTTGGCTGTCTTGGTTCTGCAGGTTGGTGTCGACGTTTTCGCGACTCTTTGCATTTTTTTCTTCGCCGCCGTTGACGTTTTCCAGGTGGCCACTTAAATCTGCCTCAGTTACGCGCGCTCGCGGCTGCACGGCTGTGACTCTAACGCGTTCGACGACAATATCGGGCTCAATTCCCTGCGCTTGAATGGACCGTCCTTCGGGAGTGAAATAAAGAGCAGTGGTTAATTTAACCGCGCGATCTTCCGAAATAGGAATGATCGATTGGACCGACCCTTTACCAAAGCTCTGTGTTCCCAAGATTAATGCGCGGTTTTGATCCTGCAGTGCGCCCGCGACAATTTCAGATGCGGAAGCTGAACCGTCGTTAATCAATACAACAATCGGCAGGCCCTGGGTGATATCGCCCTTGCGAGCGAAGTACTTTTTATTCGAATCGTTTAACCGCCCTTCGGTATAGACGATCATGTCACCGTCTAAAAAAGCATCCGCCACATCCACTGCAGCGCCGAGCACACCGCCGGGATTATTGCGCAAATCTAAAATAAGCCCGCGCAGTTCCGGACTGGCTTTTCTTAGTTTTTCAACGGCTTTTTTAACATCCTCGCCGGTGCGAATTTGGAATTGCGCGATACGAATATAGCCGTAGTAATCGTCTCTAACACCGGAGCGAACACTTTTGACTTTAACGACGTCACGGGTGATTGTAATGTCAAAAGGTTGCTTGACGCCATCGCGAACGATCGTCAATACAATTTTTGTCCCTTTGGGGCCACGCATTTTTTCTATGGCTTGATTAAGAGAGAGCCCTTTGACGGTCTTGCCGTCGAGTCTGATTATTAGGTCACCCGCCTCTATGCCAGCGCGCTCGGCCGGAGTGTCATCTATCGGCGAAATTACTTTGACAAAGCCGTCTTCCATCCCTACCTCAATGCCCAGGCCGCCAAACTCGCCAGTGGTTTGTATTTGAAGGTTGTCAAATGTCGACGCGTCGAGATAGGCGGAATGCGGGTCAAGTTCGCTCAGAATGCCTTTTATTGCGTAGCGCAATAGCGTCTCATCATCGATTTCGTTGATGTAGCTCGCGCGCACGCCAGAATAAACTTTTGTAAAAATACGCAGTTCTTCAAGCGGTAACGCTTGGATTTCTTTAGCAGCTTCTGCATCTGGCTCACCATCATCGGCACTGTTTTCCTGTGCATTTACGTGAGTAATCACACACGCAATCAAAAATATAAGTGCACGTATACTTAAGAAATCAAAGCGCGCTTGGTTAATCAAATCTCTGTTCTCCGTTTACGTTATCAACTAATATTCGGTAATGACTTAGCATTTTTAAAACTACATACAACGTTTAAACCTTAGGCTGGACGAAACCAACTAATTGGATTAGTGGGCTTGCCGTCGTGGCGTAGTTCGAAATAAAGCGCTGTATCTTTGCGACCGCCGCTGTCGCCAACACTGGCGATCACCTCACCGGCTTTAACCCATTCACCAATCTCTTTATACAGATTTTCATTATGTGCATAAAGGGACATGTATCCCGCGCCGTGGTCGATGATTAATAATAGGCCATGTCCGCGTAAATAATCTGAAAAAACAACCTGTCCATGATGAACTGCGATAACATGAGTTCCCCGGGATGCTGCTATTTGCAGGCCCTGCCATTTGAAGGCGCGCCCCGCGCGTGCGCTGCCGTAGCGGTTTAGCGTTTTGCCTTTGGTTGGCCAGGGCATTTTCCCTTTTAATTGAATAAAATCGGTGATATTGACATTGAGTTCCTGCGCATCGATTTCTGCCGCGACATAGGAGACGATGTTCTCTAAACGTCTTCTATCCTGCTCGAGAATTTGCAGGCGATGCTGTTTTTGTGTCAGGTCTTGTTCGAGCTTTGTCAGGATTTTTTGTCGTTCGTCCCGCGAGCTGTGCAACTTTTTTTGTTGTATTTTTAGTTTCGCATGGGTGGTTTGCAAGTTGCTTTTTTCTGCAATAATTTCCGGCTCAATTTTCTGTAGTCGCTCTATTGTTGTGACAAATGCTTCTATTTTTTGCGACCGGCTACGGCTAAATGCTTCGTAGTATTTGAGCATACGCGCGATTTGTGCCGGATCTTGCTGGTTTAGCAATAGGCGGATTTGGCTTTGTTGTCCAAGCCGGTGAGCGGCATTGATGTAATTTTTAACCAGCCCCTGTTGCTCATTCTTTTTTTTAATCAGTGAGGATTGCTCATTTTGCAAGTCATTTAGTTTGTTCTCGGTTTTATTAATGGCGTCGTCCAATTTTTGTTTCTTATTATTCAGCTTGCGAATTTCTTCCTCGTTTGACTTCAGTGTTTCTTGCAGGTTGTCACGACTGCCTTTGGTTTTTTCCAGCTCTGCTTTAAGCGCTTCTATATTTTTTTTAACTTCTTCAAATTTTGCTTGTTGCTCGGATTTGCCGTTGGCGCTGACTCCCGCAGGAAAAGCCCATAGTACTAGCGTACAAAGTAATATTGTGAAAAGGTCAGCGTGGCTCAGGGGTGCCTTCGGTAAATATGTCATGCTTGCTCTTTTAGCGTTTGATCAGACTGATGCCGGTCATTTCCGTGGGCTGTTCAAGTCCCATTAAGTCCAAAATTGTCGGTGCTACATCGGCGAGGCTGGCACCTTCACGCAAGGTAATACTGCGCTTGCCAACGTAAACAAGTGGCACGGGCAAGCTGGTATGTCGAGTATGGGCTTGGCCGGTCGATTCGTCGAACATTTTTTCGGCGTTGCCGTGGTCTGCAGTGATGATCACCTCGCCATCAACCTCTACCAGTGCTTCAAGTATTTTAGCGAGGCATCTGTCGACGGCTTCAACGGCTTTCACCGTGGCATCAAACACACCCGTGTGGCCGACTTGATCACAGTTTGCGTAGTTGCAAATGATAGCATCGTATTTTTCAGATTTGATTGCCGCGACTAATTTATCTGTCAGTTCGTAGGCGTGCATTTCGGGTTGCAGATCGTAGGTAAGGACTTTAGGCGAGGGGACCAGGACCCGTTCTTCGCCGCTAAACAGTGCCTCTCTACCCCCGCTGAAAAAAAATGTTACGTGTGCGTATTTCTCTGTTTCAGCTATTCGCAGTTGGCTCTTGCCCGCATTGGCGATGACTTCTCCCAGGTTATTCATTACATTTTCAGGCGGGAAAGCGCAGTTGGCATCTAGGCCGTTTTCGTATTCTGTTGTCATAACAAAATTGGCGATGTGCGGAAACGTTTTGCGTTCAAAGCCATCAAAGGTCTTATCGACGAAAGCGCGTGTAATCTGGCGAGCCCTGTCCGGTCGAAAGTTCATAAAGATAATTGCGTCGCCGTCCTCTACTGTTATTTTGTTGCCATTGCTCTCTGTAATAGCGGTTGCAGAGATAAATTCATCGCTTTCACCGCGCGCATAGGCAGCATCGAGTGCGTCCAAAGCGGACGGCGCCGTGAATTTTGATTCGCCGCTGGTAATGAGGGCGTAAGCTTCGGCTATCCGGTCCCAGCGCATATCGCGATCGAGTGGATAAAAACGCCCTATTAGGCTTGCAATGCGTCCCTTGCCTATCGCCTCAAATTTCTTCTCAGCGGCGATCACGCTCTGCCTTGCGCTGTGCGGTGCGCAGTCTCTACCATCGAGAAAGGCGTGTAAATACAGTTTGGCTACACCGTGCTGCTCTGCCATGTCAAGCATCGCAAAAATATGGTCTTCATGACTGTGAACACCACCCGGTGACAATAGGCCAATAATATGTATGGCCTTTCCGCTAAGCTTCACTGCGTCCAGCGCCGAGCAATAGGCTGGGTTTTTATAAAAGTCGCCGGTTTGAATGGCTTTATTAATGCGGCTTAGGCTTTGATAAATGATTCGTCCGGCGCCCAGTGTCACATGGCCGACTTCAGAGTTCCCCATTTGTCCTTCCGGGAGCCCAACGGCGTTTCCGGATGTAGCGACGAGGGTTTTGGGACTGTCGCGCCATATTTGATTCCAGACTGGATTGTCGGCTGCAGCGATAGCGTTGTGTTGAGTGGATTCGGAATGACCGTAGCCATCGAGAATGAGTAAAACTAAGGGGGTTTTTACAGCCGACATGAATTCCTGCACGTGTTTGAGTGATTGTTTGAAAGCCTTAGATCTGCCAGTGTGGCATTTTAGCGAACTTGAGCTTAATGGGCGCCTTTGTTATCCACTATCGTGTATACTCGCGCGCTGTTTCTGCTAGCGGTGTTTAAACCGCTTTGAATCAATACGACGAACGAAAATGAAAGGTTAGTTGTGAATTGGATAGCTTTTGTTAGTGAGCAGTGGCTTTTAATCGGTATCCTCGCTTTACTGGTGGCAGGGCTGGTCGTGGTCGAGCGCAGGCGGGCTGGTAAATCTATCAGTCTGCATGAAGTTACCCGCCTGGTAAACGATGATAAAGCTGTGTTGGTGGATGTTCGCGATCCCAAGGAGTTTTCCGCTGGCCATATTGTCGATTCGGTGAATATCCCTTTTGCCAAACTGCGTGATCGCGCTGTGGAGTTGGAAAAACACCGGAAAAAAACCATCGTTGTTCTCGACAAAATGGGGCAACATAGTGGCGCCGCGTTTAAGGTACTCGCTGAATCGGGTTACGACGTAGCGCGTATGCAGGGCGGAATAACCGAGTGGCAAAATCAAAATTTGCCCCTAGTAAAAGCTTGATTGGGGTCTCATGGTAACAATCTACACCACGCGTTTTTGCGGCTTCTGTTGGCGGGCGAAACAGTTGCTGTCTAACAAAAAGATAGCTTTTAATGAAGTTCGTGTTGACGGAGACAGGGCGATGCGCGCTGAACTATTGCAGCGCACAGGCAGTCATACTGTTCCCCAGATTTGGGTTGGCGAAGCCTACGTCGGTGGTTGTGACGAGCTCTACGCGCTCGAACGCAAAGGCGAACTCGATCTGCTGGTGCGTGCAGCCGGTGCTTGAATTTATGGATACTGTCCCCAACTTGCTGACTTAACAAACGATACCCGTCCAAGAATAAGGCGATACTCATGACCGACGAGACTCAAGCGGCAGCTCCTGACGCACCGCAGCAAGACCAAGTTAAGAAAGTGCAATTTTCGACGAAGCGCGTCTACGTGAAAGACCTTTCGTTTGAGGCGCCTAATGGGTTGATTGCTACGCCAGCGGGTTGGCAGCCAAAAGTCAATCAGGACTTGAGTACACAAATCAATCGCATTCAAGATGATCTTTACGAAGTAGTGCTGAATATTACCGTTACGGTAAATACGCAAGAAGAAAAAACGGCTTTTCTGGTCGAGGTGCACCAGGCTGGTCTATTTTCGGTTTCTGGTCTGGAGGGAGGACAACTGCAGCAGTTTCTCGCCTCGCAATGCCCTCAGATTTTGTTTCCCTACGCACGCGAGGCCATTGACAATTTGGTGGTGCGAGGAGGCTTCCCCCCACTGATGATGCCACCAATCAATTTTGAAGCGCTCTATGCTCAAGCCGTGGTTGAAGCGCGCAAACAGCAGGCAGGTGAGCAGGCTAATTAGTGTAAAAAGGCCCTAATTAAAAAAAGGGAGTTTCTCTCCCTTGATTCTTTTTCTTAGCTATTCAGATCCGGTTCATGTTTCGTTTTTTATTCTAGCCCTACAGATACCTATCTGGGGGCGAGAATATGAAACGGTTACTGGCTTTTTTTTGCGTAGCGCTGACGGGCGCAACGTTGTCAATGGCGGCTGTGGCGAATGATCGTCGCGGCGATGGTCACTACGGCTTGGATCGCCAATCCTATAGACAGCATGACAACTACCGTCACAGAGAGCATCGACGACATTATTACAGTCGTCATCGTCATTCGGGGCGGCGTTCTTATGATAACGCCGGCTATTTTATCGGCGGCCTATTGGTGGGATCGCTGGTACACCACGGCCACAATGACGCCATCCAATATTATCCGCACCACAAAAAATATCGGCACTACGCCCGCTATCGTGTAACTTTCTGGCGCAATCACTACGGCGATTGTTTTCGTGTAGAGCATCGCAAGCGCGGCAAGCGTTACACACAGGTACCACGTTTTAACTGCTACTAGCGTCTGTTGACACTCGTTGAATGGTAGGGAGCTTAGGTTTCCCCCGGCGGGAGAAGTAGGGCTTGGGGAAACCTTTTTTTATTCTTCGTCACTGGAGTTCATGCCGAGTTCTTTCAGTTTACGGGTAAGTGTATTGCGACCCCAGCCGAGTAAATTTGCCGCGTCGCGTTTACGTCCGGCAGTGTGTTTTAGCGCTGTTTCAATTAGCGCCTTTTCAAATGTTGGTACCGCCTCCGACAATATATCGCGCTCACCTCGCGCGAGACTCTGATCAGCCCAATGGCGCAGGGCCTTTTCCCAATCCCCCGCTGGTGTCTCAGTGTTTTTAGGCGCTTTAAGTTCGGGAGGTAAATCCTGGATGTGCACTTCTCGTCCCGACGCCATCACCGTTATCCAGCGGCAGGTATTCTCCAGTTGGCGCACATTGCCCGGCCACGACAGGCCGGCTAAGTAACCCTCTGATTCAGAGGTCAGGATTTTGGGTTCTACACCCAATTCTGACGCAGCGCGACGCAGGAAATGTTGCGCGAGTCTTGGGATGTCTTCGCGTCTGTCTGCCAATGTGGGCAGGTGAATGCGAATCACATTAAGCCGGTGAAAAAGGTCTTCCCGGAATTGATTTTTTTCAACCAGGCCTTCGAGGTTTTGATGGGTTGCGGCGATGATTCGGACATTCACTTTTACGGGGGTGTGTCCGCCGACGCGATAAAATTCTCCGTCGGCAAGGACACGCAGTAAGCGCGTTTGCGTTTCCGCGGGCATATCACCAATTTCGTCTAGAAACAGGGTGCCGCCGTCGGATTGTTGAAAGCGACCAATGCGCTGTGCTCCCGCACCGGTGAACGCACCCTTCTCGTGCCCAAATAATTCTGATTCGATAAGCTCCTGCGGAATCGCTGCCATATTCAATGCGATAAAAGGGCCTTCACGACGTGGGCTGTGGTTGTGCAACGCGCGCGCGACCAGTTCTTTTCCCGTACCGGATTCGCCGTTAATCAGAACGGTGATATTGGATTGGGACAGCCGGCCTATCGCACGAAAAACCTCCTGCATCGCTGGCGCTTCGCCAATAATTTCGGTTTCTACTTCCGCGTCGGGTGTTTCCGGCTCGCCAGCTTGTTCGTTTGCGTGGGCGAGTGCGCGCTGAGTGACAGCGACCGCTTCGTCCACGTCAAACGGCTTAGGTAGGTACTCAAATGCGCCACCCTGATAGGCCGATACTGCGCTATCGAGATCGGAGTGCGCGGTCATAATGATGATGGGCATTTGGGGAAAGTTTTCGTGGACTTTTGCGAGCATCGTCAAGCCATCGGTACCCGGCATGCGTACGTCGGAAATGATCGCGTCGGGATGGCGGGTATTGAGTTGCGCCATCGCGGCATCACCCGAATCAAAACTTTCTATTTCGATATTTGTCTGTTGCAACGCTTTCTCCAGAACCCAGCGGATGGAGTGGTCGTCATCAATAATCCAGACTTTATTTGCTCTAGGCATCGGTGTTTCCCAGTGGTAAATATATTGCAAATACGGTGTTGCCCGGCACGCTCGAGCATTCGATAAGCCCTTCATGCCGTGTGATTAAGTTCTGCGAAATAGAGAGCCCCAGGCCTGTTCCTTTCGCGCGTCCGGTAATCATTGGAAAGAAAATGTCTTCGACAATTTCCGGTGGAATACCGGGGCCGTTGTCAATAACCGATACTTCAGCAATAAGCCGATGCGTTTTCCTGCCAATGGTGTAACGTCTTTTAACACGTGTTTTTAGGGTAACCAGCCCATCTTCCACGTTGTTTTCTGTCAGCACTTGAAAGGCATTGCTGACAATGTTCATAAGTGCTTGAATCAACTGTTCGTGATCGCCCAGCAAATTGGGAATGCTAGGGTCGTAGTCCTTGCGCAGTGTCACTTTGTCTTGTGCTTCAAGTCGCAACAGCGATGCCACATGCTCAAGCACCTCGTGAACATTTACAGATTGATGCTCAATGGGCTTGGTTGGTCCCAGCATGCGATCTGTCAGATTACGCAGTCGATCCGTCTCCCCGATAATAATTTTGGTAAATTCTTCGAGGTCGTTGTCTTTGAGTTCCTTCGCGAGCAGCTGCGCTGCGCCACGAATTCCTCCAAGGGGGTTTTTAATTTCGTGCGCCATCGATCTCACCATGTTGTTCGTCGTTTCCTGCGACGAAAGCCATGCTTCATCACGGCTGATTCTTAAGAGGCGATCGAGTGCCTGTATCTCGAGCACAACGCTATTGAGCTCTTTGTCGGGGGTAACGGTGTAATCCACGGTGAGCACCCGACCATTGTGCAGCTGCCATGCTGCGCGGCGTTTCGTAAAGTTTTCCCCTTTTCTAAGCGCCTCAGCTACGGAGTAAGGCGTTCCATCCGAGTCCGCAAAATAGCTTTTTAACGCTTTGCCGTAGGTATGCTCTTCACTGACGCCAAGTAAACTTTCAGCCGCTGCGTTCATAAGAATGATGTTGAGGTGGTCGTCCAGGATGACGATTGCCGTTAAGAGATTATCGAAAATTTTGTCGTAATGTGTTTTGTCGATCATCTTAAGTACCAGCCAATATAGGCTTGAATGCAATAAGTAAACCAAAAAAGTGCATCGCTCTAGGGTTTGCACGCAGAAAGCACAAAACTGACGGCGATGGCATGTGATTGGGGCTTTTTCGCGGCATTTGGGTGCATATGGCCCACATTGCGGAGCGTTGGTGGCAGCTTTAAGCGATGTGACACGCTAGCAAGGATGCAGCTTACAGCTATTTCCTGGGTGCCGATACGATGGGTGCGGAATCATAATAGTTCAAGCGGTCTAGTCACGAAAGCGAAATGTTCCGTTTTGGTGCGCTCGGGTGCAGATATTGGTGCGTATGTCTATTCAGATACAAAGGTGCTGCTTACCAGGCCCCAGAAAAAAAGAAACCCGGCCGAAGCCGGGTTTTTGGGAGGGAGAAATCAATCCGTTTTTATACGGAGTAGTACATGTCGAACTCAACTGGGTGGGTCGTCATGTTCAAGGTTTCAACTTCTTCTGATTTAAGCTCGATGTAGGCATCAATCATGTCATCACTAAATACACCACCCGCTTTCAGGAAGTCGCGGTCAGTATCCAATGCGGCAAGTGCCTCTTCGAATGAAGAGCAAACTTGTGGGTACTCGGCAACTTCTTCAGGAGGAAGATCGTAAAGATCTTTATCCGCAGCGTCACCAGGATGAATTTGATTTTTGATACCGTCGAGGCCGGCCATCAACAAGGCAGCGAATGCCAAGTAGGGGTTAGCCGTCGAATCTGGGAAGCGCGTTTCAATACGCTTACCTTTCGCAGAAGGCACGAAAGGAATACGGATAGATGCAGAACGGTTACGCGCGGAGTAAGCAAGAATAACTGGCGCCTCAAAGCCTGGAACCAAACGCTTATACGAGTTAGTCGATGCGTTACAGAACGCATTCAACGCTTTAGCGTGCTTAATAACACCGCCAATGTAGTAAAGCGCGTTTTCACTTAAGCCGGAGTATGCATCACCAGCAAACTGGTTTACACCGTCTTTAACAAAGCTTTGGTGAACGTGCATGCCGTTACCGTTGTCACCAACGAGTGGTTTAGGCATAAAGGTCGCTGTTTTACCGTAAGCGTGAGCAACATTGTGTACGCAGTACTTAAGAATTTGCACTTCGTCAGCTTTCTTCGTCAGCGTGTTAGCACCAACGCCAATTTCACACTGGCCGGCAGTACCCACTTCGTGGTGGTGCACTTCGATTTGTAGGCCCATTTCTTCCATCGCAGAACACATAGCGCTACGAATGTCTTGTAGTGAATCTACGGGAGGCACTGGGAAGTAACCGCCTTTCACGCCGGGGCGGTGACCCATGTTGCCATCGTCGTAGCTGTGTTCTGATGACCAGGCCGCCTCTTCTGAAGAGATTTTGTAGAACGCGCCGCTCATGTCAGAGCCCCACTTGATGTCGTCGAAGACGAAGAACTCGGGCTCCGGGCCGAAGAAAGCTGCGTCGCCAAGGCCAGTAGACTTTAAGTATTCCTCAGCGCGTTGCGCTATGGAGCGGGGGTCGCGCTCATAACCCTGGCCAGTTAAAGGCTCAACAATATTACAGCGCAAAATAACAGTAGGCTCGTCGGTAAACGGATCGAGGACAGAGCTCTCGTCATCTGGCATCAAAATCATGTCTGATTCGTTAATACCTTTCCAGCCGGCGATAGATGATCCATCAAACATTTTTCCGCTTTCAAAGAAGCCTTCGTCAACTTCGCTGATGGGAACGGAAACGTGTTGTTCTTTACCCTTTGTATCTGTGAAGCGCAGATCAACCCAGCGTGCTTCGTTTTCTTTAATGAGGTTCAGAGTCTTCTCTGACATAGGTGGATTCCTCCAGACTCATGGTCCGAGCCAACGTTGTTATAGAATAAAAAAAATAGTAGCGGTGGGAGCTACTACCCCGAAGAGCATGCAATCTTAAAGCAATCTCGTTGGGCTGTTAACTGCAATCCATAGGCAATGGCCGCGCCTTGTTCCAAAGACTGCAAGCAACCCACCGACCCGATAAAGGGGTTTAAGTGCGGAAAGTGAACCGCAATTTATATGCCATAATAAGCGCTCGTCGCCGGGCCTTATGGCTCGTGGCACTAAGTGCTCGTTAATGGAGCAGATTGAAATTTTTTGTCCTTTTTTGGTGCTCCTGCGGTATTTTTGCACCTAAATGGGTCCTTGTTGGTAGTTTGATGCAATTTATCGTTCGTCTATTTCCCGAAATCACAATTAAAAGTACGTCCGTACGCAAACGTTGGTCAAAAAAGTTGACTGACAACCTGCGCATCCTGGCGCGTCGTATTCACCCCAGTGCAACAGTGGTGTTGGACTGGGACAGGATAGTACTCAGGGTCGCGTCTGAAGAAGCATCTATAGAGGCAAGTATCAGTGAGATGCTGGCGTGCACGCCGGGTATTGCTCACTTCTCAAAAGTCCGCGCATTTTCGTTTACTGATCTTCACGATATTTATGAACGCGCCTATGACTACTGGCAAGACAAACTCGACGGCCTGACATTTTGTGTTCGCGTAAAACGCAGCGGCAAGCACGATTTTAATTCCATTGATGTAGAGCGCTATGTTGGTGGAGGTATCAGGCAACATACGTTGGCTGCGGGTGTAAAACTCAAAGATCCCGATGTCCATATTCTGCTCGAGATCAAAGACGATACTTTTTACGTTGTCGAACAGCGGCGCGAAGGCTTGGGTGGTTTTCCGCTCGGTACGCAAGAAGATGTGTTAACGCTGGTGAGTGGCGGTTTTGATTCGAGTGTCGCGACCTATATGTTAATGCGCAGAGGTATGAAAACGCATTTTTGTTTTTTTAATTTGGGCGGTCGCGAACACGAAGTGGGCGTAAAAGAAGTTGCGTTTTATTTATGGAATAAATTTTCTTCTTCGCATCGCGTGAAGTTTGTGGCGGTACCCTTCGACGGTGTCGTTAGCGAAATCATGGAAAAAATAAGCCCGTCGAATATGGGGGTGGTGCTAAAACGCATGATGCTCAGAGCGGCTGAAAAAATTGCTGATAAAGGCGAGCTAAATGCACTTGTTACAGGAGAAGCCATTTCGCAGGTATCGAGTCAGACTCTGCCTAATCTACACGCGATTGACAAGGTCACCGATAAGCTTGTGCTCAGGCCGCTGATTACAATGAATAAGCCGGAAATAATTTCGCTGTCGCGGCATATTGGAACAGAAGAATTTTCGGCTTCCATGCCTGAATACTGTGGCGTTATTTCGGTAAAACCCTCCGCCAGCGTGAATTTGCAAAAACTGGAAGCGGAGGAAGCGCAATTTAATTTTGATACTTTGAGCGACGCGGTTGCACGATCAAAAACGCAGACCATTGACGAAGTTATGACAGATGGTCAAACGGCTACTAATAGCTTGGTTGAAGTGAGCGCATTGGCGCGTGAGCACATTGTCATCGACATTCGGCACCCTCATGAAATTGACGTACGCCCGCTGACATTTGAAGAAAATGAAGTCCTGCATATTCCTTTCTATACTCTCAACAGTCGTTGTAAAGAATTAGATAAAGCAGCGATGTATTTTTTGTATTGCGACAAGGGGGTTATGAGCAAACTCCACGCGCTGCATTTAAGTGATATGGGCTTTAAAAATATAGGTGTCTATAGACCTATACCGTCTTAAGGGTTTCCGAATGGCAGATAAGGGTAAGCACACGAAACAAAATGTTTTTGTGGTGGTTGCAGCAATTGCGACGATAGTGATTTCCGTTTTGATAACACTTGTCTTTTCCGGCGCCTTGTTCGATATGGGAGACGGCCAGGAAAAAGGTTATCGCAATGTTACATTCACCGATGCTGTGCTCACTTGCCAGGCGAGAACCCGCGACCATTTTGGCGATGAGCTCGCATTACTGACCGTTGATAATCACAGCAGTCGTTTTGAAAGTGACGTTTATCTTTACAAGATATTTTTAACGGCCGATATTAGAGAAAAAGCACATCAGACAATTATGTTTTACATTACCTGTTACGTGAGATCTGGCAGTGGCCGCATAGCGAAATTCGAAACTTTCGAAGACAAGGAGGCGCCTAAAGGCAAAGCCATTAAAAAAGGTGGGGACAAATTTATTGAATGGCCGCGCAAATGATATTGAAAAGTTACGTTGTTTCCGGTCGCGTTCAGGGTGTTGGGTATCGGGCGTCCACCCAAATAAAAGCCCTGGAGTTAGGCGTACACGGTTGGTGCCGAAATAGGGATGACGGGACTGTAGAAGTGCTCGCCATTGGCGAGGCTTCCGTACTTGTCGTTTTCGAAAACTGGTTGTGGGTTGGGCCCGGCTTAGCCGAGGTTGAGCATGTGGAGAGCAGAGAGGGTGTCGAGGGTGATAGTGCCGATGAGCATGCGGGTTTCTACATTCGTTATTGAGTCTCTGCGGCTTTGATTTTCTCGCGTTGCACTAGTGTCTATTTTCTATCATACGACCACGCTATAATGCGCGCCCTTCTACTACCCGCCTGACGTTGAGGCCCCCTGTGATTCAGAACTTACGCAATATTGCGATCATCGCCCATGTTGATCATGGCAAAACTACGCTCGTCGATAAACTTCTCAGCCAGTCCGGTACCCTCGATCGAAAGAACGAAGGCACCGAACGCATCATGGATTCCAACGACCAGGAAAAGGAGCGTGGTATTACCATCTTGGCGAAGAATACCGCGATCAAATGGCAGGATTATCGAATCAATATTGTCGATACCCCGGGGCACGCCGATTTTGGTGGTGAAGTGGAGCGCGTCTTATCGATGGTCGATTCGGTATGCCTGCTCGTCGATGCCGTCGACGGACCCATGCCGCAAACGCGTTTTGTCACATCAAAAGCGTTTGAACAGGGCTTAAAGCCGATAGTGGTGATCAATAAAGTGGATCGGCCGGGTGCGCGCCCGGATTGGGTGTTGGACCAGGTGTTTGATCTTTTTGATAACTTGGGCGCGACCGAAGAACAGCTGGATTTTCCGGTGATCTATGCGTCCGCACTGAACGGCATAGCTGGTGACGACCCAGAGACCATGGCGGAAGATATGACACCGCTTTATCAAATGATTGTCGACCATGTTCCAGCGCCCGATGTAGATCCCGAGGCGCCGTTTCAAATGCAGGTATCTGCGCTGGATTACGATAGCTATGTTGGCGTAATTGGTGTCGGCCGCATTACGCGTGGCATCTTGAAGCCAAATCAACAAGTTGTGGTTAAAACGGCAGATGGCGCAGAGCGCAAGGGTCGTGTACTTAATGTGAAAGGTTATTTGGGCTTGGAGCGCATTGACACTGACCTGGCGACAGCTGGCGATATTGTGTGTGTTACCGGTATCGATAAGCTCGGCATTTCGGATACCCTGTGCGACCCGGAAAATGTGGAAGCGCTGCCTGCGCTGACCGTGGACGAACCCACAGTCAGCATGACCTTTATCGTAAATGACTCACCGTTTGCTGGAAAGGAAGGCAAGTTTGTTACCAGCCGGAATATAAAAGAGCGCCTTGATCAAGAGCTTATTCACAATGTTGCGCTCAAAGTCGAGCAGGGCGACAGTGCAGACAAATTTATCGTCTCCGGGCGCGGCGAGCTCCACCTTTCCGTGCTTATAGAAACCATGCGACGAGAGGGGTTTGAGCTCGGCGTGTCCCGACCTGAAGTGGTACAAAAGGAAGTCGATGGAGAAATTCTTGAGCCATATGAAGCGGTAGTGATTGATGTTGAAGATCAACACCAAGGCGCGATTATGGAAGAACTCGGCGCGCGCAAAGGCGAACTCTCCAACATGGAACCCGACGGCAAAGGGCGTGTGCGCTTATCTTTTGTTGTTCCTTCGCGCGGTCTCATTGGTTTTCGTGGACAATTTTTAACAATTACTTCCGGCTCGGGCATTATGACAAGTATTTTTGATCATTATGGACCGGTAAAAGAAGGTGACGTCGCGAAGCGTCAAAACGGCGTTTTGGTCAGCATGGTGAAAGGCAAAACGCTGGCCTACGCACTTTTTAATTTGCAGGATCGCGGTCGCTTATTTTTGGGGCACGCAGTGGATGTTTACGAAGGGCAGGTTATCGGTATTCATTCGCGCAACAACGATTTGGTTGTGAATCCTACCAAAGCCAAGCAGCTTACAAATATTCGCGCCGCCGGCACCGACGAAGCACTTACGCTCACGCCACCAATTACCCATACCTTAGAACAGGCATTGGAATTTATTGAAGACGATGAGTTGGTAGAAGTTACGCCGGCCAGTATTCGCTTGCGAAAAAAACTCCTTACGGAAAACGAAAGAAAACGCGCTAAGAACGCAAAATAACTTTCGCAAAATTTTAACCTTCCAGCGTATCGGTGGGGCGAATAATGCCCTGGCCGCTGCGATTCAACACACGCGTGAATCGTCGAGGTTTGCACGTTGCTGTATCTAAGTAACTCCCACAGTTTGTTGTGCAATTTTTTTTGTGCTACATGTCTGGAAAGGTATAGAGCGCCTAATCCGATGGCTACGATTTTTCTTCGCGGCAGTCCTGAAATAGACAGAGGGAGTTGAAAAGGTATAATCAAACCATAAAACGGATATGCCGAATAATAACAAGAGGCGAGAGCTTTGTGTTCTAACTTCCTGATACTTATCTTTTTTCGTATCGTCTTTACAGTAAATACAGTGTGTTTATAGGCGTGATGCTGCTTAGGGCGTTAAATTAAGTAAGTATTGAGATGGATGAACGAGATCAAAAGGCGCTTGATGATATTGAAGAGTCCGGATGCCATGCTCTTAATGTTATGGAGAGAGAAGGTAAGCCATGAATTACCTATTCTAAAGCTATTCCCATCTGTTAAGCCAAGATGAAAAAAGCACTTAAGATATTTTTTATAACTTTAATTATGCTTCTATCTATTGTGGCTGGGTTGTTTTTATGGTTTGTGTGGAAAGTGGGAAGCGGATTTGACTGTGGCTATAGTAACTCTTACGCGGTAATAGATAGTATTCGAGCCGAAGGCAAGGAGTATCATTTGGTTCTAAGTACTTCCGGTTTTTCGGATAAAGTAAGAATACTTCAACTTTATCAAGGCGGCCTGAATTTCGATGAGTGTCATGTTCCTACTAATGACCCGTTATATTCTGAAGTGATAGACGAACCTGAGCGTGGCCCCATTATTAATGAATGGGTGCATAAAGTATATCTGGAAGGTGATAAGCTTGAAGTCTTATATAGTTCTGAAATAAAGGATGTAAAAAAAGTAAGTGAGCTTGCTTTAGAAATTAGATCTAATAGATAGCTTCATGTCGCCTCTTACTGAATTTCCCTAGTAAGCAAACGACGACTTATACAGCGGTCCTATATTTGGGCGAGATAATATTTCCATTTGACTTAAAAATGACTAAAAAAAATATTCATGATTCAGAGTATGTTCGAGATTTATTTGACAGGGTGGCAAATACATACGGATATACAAATTATCTGGCATCATTCGGATTCACTGAGAGATGGAGGAAACAGTGTATTTCGAAACTGAGAGGGCTTTCCCAGTACGCATCCGGGTATGACTTAATGTGTGGTCGCGGTGAAACCTGGGCTAGCCTGTTATCACTACACCCCACCATCGTGAGTTTAACTGGGCTTGATATCTCTCCGGAAATGATAAAAGGATCTAAAGCTCAGGCGGATAAAATCAATTCGCAGAAGTTTAAATTTATGGAAGTTGATGTGTTCCGTAATAACATACCAAGTGCAACGGCTGACTTTGTTATATCAAGTTTCGGAATAAAGACCTTCACTGTTGAGCAGCAAGAAGCGCTTGCTGCCGAGGTTTATCGAATCTTAAAGCCGGGTGGTGTTTTTTCTTTTGTAGAGGTCTCTCATCCAAAAGATTGGGTATTTTCATGGCTATATATGTTTTATCTGAAAAAGGTGATGCCGGTCATTGAAAAACTGTTTTTGGGGTACTCCTACGGATATGGCGCTATTGGAACGTATGTGGCAGAGTTCGTAGATTGTAAACACTTCTATACCTATCTTCAGGCCCAGGGCCTTCAGGCTGAATATCATAAATTATTTTTTGGTTGTGCTTCCGGCGTATCGGGAACCAAGGCATAGTGAGCAGTAACAAACGTGGGTAGTCGGATCGCCTTAAGTCTTAGGCGTTTTCATGACTGTTTATGAGAAGAGTTACTTTTTCGAATGGGGGTATATTAGGGGCATCATGTTTAAAAAGTTATCAATGCTGCTTTTTTTAATTTTACTCGCAGGATGTGTAACCATATTGCCGGTTGAGGAGTACAAAAATAATGACGCATCAACGGTGAAGCTGAGTGGGATCTGGTCTGCGGTGGGGTACTATCAAAACGTAGGTGACTGCTACACTCGAAAAATTATGCCTAAGGGTAAAAGTATCAAAAAGAAAAATGGGATGGTAATCCCCGAAAGTACAGTTTTATCCTATCCTCCAGAAATGAAAGTGTTTTACTCATTTGACCGAATGATGGTGGCAGAAAATAACTCGATACATCTAAAAACTGCGTCCTGCCGCTTTGCCACTGTGTTTGAAACTGAAGCATTTGAAGATTATGAAATCAAATTTTGGATGAACGAAACTGGTTGTCGTCTCAATGTTGTTGATTCCAAGGGTGAGCAACCAAGAGATTTAATATTATCCGATGATATACGCTCTGCTGCTAACTTCGCTGGTATAAAAATGTGTGAGGACTTTCTGAACGGCGGTATGACTTTGTAATATTAACTTGGTGTCGCGGCTTTCGATTATCAGATTTGCTCTTGTATCGTTCGCGCTAACGGTGCGCTAGGAACTTATAGAATGTGGTACAAACGGTATGGATATAAACAGCCTTCAGGCCACGATGGATTGGGCTGTTTAACCGTCGCAACGATTTCTGGCGGGTCATTTGTTATTTCTGTATGTATAGCTTTATTGGTTGAAGTGCCATGGTTGCTGTTATTGGTATTTCCTTTAGCCGTATTAGGGTTCGAGGTTGCAAATAGGTATGCGCTTGGCGCTGGTCGTCGAATAAGAAAAAAACGCTATCGTTTCCATATTGACCAAGCTAAATTGGCAATATCGGAAGGAGATAAAGCCGCTGCCTTAGAATCGATTAGAAGAACAAAAATATATGGTAAGCTCCCTGATGAGCTTAATAAGTATGAAAAAAATGCCTGGTAACCAAATTCATATGAACTAAATACTAAGTCGCTAATTGAACTTGGTAAGTCGTTCCCTGGCCATTAACTTTTCATCAAAAGCGCGCGCTTGGTCAATGGTTTTGTGCCATTGTTTTGACCATTGAATAAAGTCGTCTGCCGGGCGTGGCTGACAGAATAGATAACCCTGGTATAAGTCGATACCCAGCGTATTTAGTATCATCAAGTCTCTCGGGTCCGAGATGCCTTCCGCAACCAAGCTTAGCCCGAGTTCGCGTGCTAATTTCTGGATAGACTCCGCAATAATCCGAAGTATTTTATCGTTGTGCATGCCAACGACAAGGTCACCATCGAGTTTTATCTCATTAAACGGAAGGCTTTTAAGCTGGTGAAGGTTGGTATAACCTGTACCGTAATCGTCGAGCGCAAGTTCAAATCCCTGAATACGTAAGTGACTCAAGTTCTTTTTGTATAGTTCATCGGAGAAAAAAAATTTTTCGGTAATTTCCAGTCGTATTTTTTGGCGATTCAAGTTATGCCGGTCTACATGTTCAGCGAGAATGTTCGGCAAGTTATTATCGCTGAGTTCGCTCGGGCTTAAGTTAACAGATAGCGCTGCATCTATACCGGTTTCCTGTACAATTTTGTGATAGCAGGGAGCCGCGTGTTCAAACAGCGCCTCAATAAAAAGTTTATGTAGATCGTATTTTTCAACAATAGGCAAAAAACTCTCTGGACCGACGACTCCGAACTCGTCGATTTCAAGGCGGGCAAGACATTCGAGCGTAACGATACAATTACGTGCCGCTGAGATGATCGGCTGAAAGTAGACTTTGAGTTTTTTTGCTTCTATTGCATCGACGACGTGTTGTTTAAGTGGTAGTGACGTTGGCAGAGGTTTGTCATTTCTCGAGTGCCGAATTCTCCGGACCATAAACGCGATGACGCTCGAAGAAATAGGTTTTTCGATAGAGCCCAGAATTTTAAGATTGTAGTGGCTGACGAGATCCAACGTAAAATCGATAACGCGTGTATCCAGAGATGAGACGATAATGATGCCACCGCGGTAATCGAGCTCGTTCAGGCGGTCTAAAAGTTCAAGTCCGTCCATCCCGGACATCTGTAAGTCGATCAGCAGTGCGTCGTAGCGGAAATCCTCTCGCTGCATCTTCTCAAGCGCGGTGTCACCATCGTTACACGATTCGACGTCGCGAACGCCAAAGCGCAGCAGCTGTCGCTGTAACAGCTTACAGGTCGCGCTTTCGCTGTCGACTATAAGTACCTTTAAGGCCTTGTCCATAATACGTCCGTTGCTTATCCATCACGCATATGTATACGTTATAGCCAAAAATCGGAAAATGTCCAATGCGCCAGGCGTTGTCTGGCCGCTTCTGCGACACAGTTCACGAGTACTCAGCGAGTGCTTAAAGTAGAAGCGATTTAACTCAATTTATTTGTTAACCAAACACATTGGTACGGATTTAACACGAGGTCTTCATGTAGGTCGGAAAATTTATTCATCGAAATAAGGTCTGTCCAGGTATCCAGGCTAATTAAGTTAATGCTGGATAACGGAATTGTTATTTTTTTATTTGAGATGTTGTTTATACAAAAAACACTTTGATCCCGCTTGGGGCTTTGTCGCCAAAAACCAAATAATTCATCGCCTAGATGTAACGTAAATTGTGTTGCATTAGGGTGAAATGCGGGTTGCTTTGTTCTGACACTCAGCAAATGTTTCATCTTATTAAAAATTTTTGCGTGATGTGTGTTGTCGTCGTTCAATTTACCAATGAGTTGATCGTAATCCCATTTATAACGATTGATTGTTCTGTTCTGACTGGACAGCTTTACTCCCTCGTGAAAATTATTTGTGCCGAATAAACTATGGATGTAAATTGCGGGTACACCTTCGAGTGACATCATAATGGTATGGGCACAAATAAAGCGCTGAATCTGCCATTGATCGGGACCTTTTTGTGTGCCCTGCATAGCATCGAAAAAAGTAATATTAATTTCATAGGGCTTGGATTGGCCATTTGCGGCTGTCCGCCAGGATACTCTTCCGCCAAAGTTTTGCATGGCATTTACTATCGTACCCAAATCGTCGTCGTCGAGCAGCCCTTCGGCCGGTCTTAATCCTATGCCATCGTGCGACGCTAAGAAATTAAAATAAAATGTTCCATGCTGAGCGGGAGGCATGCTCATTTGCCAGCGTTTTAAATGCTGGCTGTTGCCGGTAAGCATTGCATGAAGCACCAGTGGAGGTAGGGAAAAGTTATAGACGGCATGGGCTTCGTTGGCGTTGCCGAAATATGATAGATTTTCGTGGTTAGGAATATTGGTTTCAGTAATAACTATCGCATTTGGTGTGTGGTGCTCGATAAGCGTACGCATAAGCCGAATAAGTTCGTGGGTCTTAGGGTGATTGATACTGCTATTGGCAATTTCCTTCCAAATAAATGCGACGGCATCCAAACGAAAAGTACGAATACCTTTATCCAAATAGAATTTGATGATACGTATGATTTCACACAGTACGGCGGGATTAGAAAAGTTTAAGTCCACCTGGTCGTGACTAAAGGTACACCAAATATGTTTTTTTCCTTCGAGTGTTTCAACTTCGCGAAGTAGTGGCGATGTGCGCGGTCTGACAACCATGGATAAGTCAGTGTCCGGGTCCGCCTCAAAGAAATAGTCTTTCCCCGGGTCTTTACGCTGCTTGTAATTTTCAAACCATCGACTTCTGCTAGAGCAGTGATTGACAACAAGGTCACCCATCAAGTTACATGTGCTCGCGATGGTTTCAATATCTTCCCATTCCCCCAAACTATCGTTCACCTGAACATAGTCGATAACGGAAAAACCATCGTCTGAACTGTAAGGAAAAAAAGGTAGGATGTGAACGCCATTAATGACGTCGTCGATATAGGTTTGATAAAACTTATGCAGCGTTTTTAGCGGCGCCACGTCATGTTCGCGAATGGAATCGCCATAGGTGATAAGGAATACATCTTCCTGGTCCCAGACGCTTTCGTGCTGAGGCGGCTTTTGGCTGTTGGCACTGAGCCCCATGATATCAATGAGCTGGCTTGCCAGGGCGGCGTGGTCGGCATCGGGATAAATAAACTGCAGGTGGGTTTCGATAATAAACTTGAGTTCATTTCTCTCATGCGATGCCATATTTTATCCTCAGTAATCTCTTTTGTTACACGGCAAGCGTGTAAATCGCCAAGCCATTATTGCCCGAATTCCTGCATATCTTGGTCCACTGCGTCGTAAATGGATTCCAACACGTAGGGGATCGCGCTAGTCACTCTGTTCCAGCTCGGTACAAAAGGTTTTTCCATTGGATTTTCCAGGAAGCTTTGTCCCGCCTGCAAAATGTTTCTTGCGAAGAGTTCTACCGCTTTTTCCTCATTGTGAATATCAAATTTTAGGCCATTCATGCGCGCGTCGTTGTAATAGGTTTCGACGAAGTCCAATGCGATGCGAAAATAGGTAGCTTTAATGGATCGAAATGTCTCCTGCGTAAATACCACACCATTGGTTGCGAGTTTTCGAAAAAGTGCTTTTGAGATATCGATGGACATCTTCGACAAGCCGCTGGCGGCGTCGTTCGCGCTTAAATCCTGGTGTTTGTGATCGTAGGTTTCGGCAATATCCGCCTGGCAAAGGCGGTTATTTGCGTAGTTGCGGTTCATTTCTGATAGCACACCGATTTCCAGTCCCCAATCACTTGGAATGCGTATATCCGTCATAACATCGGCTCGAAAGGAGAACTCGCCCGCGAGCGGATAGCGGAAGCTGTCGATAAAATCGAGGTAGGGAGAGTGCCCAATTGTGCGCATTAGTGCACGAATTAGAGGCGTGACGAGTAAACGGCTGACACGGCCGTGAATTTTGCCGCGCGCAACGCGCGCGTAGTAACCCTTACAAAATTCGTAGTTAAAATTTGGATTTGCGACGGGATAGAGTAGGCGCGCTAACAGTGATTTATCGTAAGTTACGATATCGCAGTCGTGTAGCGCGATGGATTCTGTTTTGGCAGAGGCCAGCGTGTAGCCCATGCAGTACCAAACATTTCGACCTTTACCCGGCTCCATTGGCGACAGGCCTTCTGCTTTTAAGGTTTCATCGATTTTGCGCAGACGAGGTCCGTCGTTCCACAGTACTTTATAGTTTTGTTCAAGAGGCTTAAAAAACTCCAGTGCGTGGCGATATTCCTCTTCGCTGGCGCGGTCCAGACCAATAACGATTTCTTCAAGGTAGTCGACTTTGGCAATTTCGTTAACAATATTTTCCAGCGCATCGCCGTGTAATTCGGAATAAAGCGAGGGCAGGATAAGCCCCATAGGCCTGGTTTTGGCAAACTGCTTCAATTCTTTTTCCATGTCTTCCAGCGGGCGCTGCGACAAATTGTGCAGTGTGGTAATTATCCCGTTCTGGTAAAAATCTCCCATGAGGATCTCCTAGTTAATTTAAAATTTTTGTAATGGCTTCATGCCAGCCAACTGGTCCGCACGCGCGGGTAAAGATGGGTGGGTTTACGCATTTGTGCTTGGGGAAATCGTGCACTGGTGAGCGGACGAATACCGGGATGTCGGCAATATTCAACATATCCAGATCGTTGTGAGTATCGCCCAGGCAAATAAGTTTGCGTTGTGCTCCGTGCTTTTTTTCAAGCCGCTTTGTCAGTTCGATCAGTGCGGCGCCTTTGTCGCTTTTGCCCAAGACATGAATAAAACGTCCGCCCTTAATTAGTCTGAGTTGCGCGTTTTCGATTGCGTGTTTAAATTCCGCGTACGCAGCATCGCTGTCTCGCCACATAATCGGTTCTGAAAACTGGCGCTGCATCGATTGTCTGGCTGAAGCTTCGTTTAAGCCTGTGTGATGTATGATGTCGGCAATATCCCAGTCGCTGTAGCCTTCAAATTGCCATCCGTATTTATTGCGCAGTGTTTGTAACTTCGCAACGACATCTTCGCGTAAAACGCCGAGTACACAACGTCGGTGAGCTGCATTGAATGGTGAGAATTGATCGGCGTTTGCATGATGCTTGGGTACATAAATCGCAGAGCCATTTTCGACAATCATTGGGTCGTTAATTTTCAATGAGCTCTGTAAATCGGCAACTTCAAAAAATGTTTTGCTGGTATTTAGCACGATTGGAATATCGAGTGCCTGCAAACGTTCAATACTCGGCGTGGCTGCTTCCCAGGAGTAAGTAAAGTGGTCGAGTAAAGTGCCGTCGAGGTCGCTGGCTACTAAATATGAAACTTGTGGAGAATATGTCATTGGCGATAAATGAGATCGGTAATTTGGTGATTGGCATCGAGCGGCAAGCGCCAGTCCGCCTTTTCTGGAAGGCAGCGAAAACACTGGCGAGTTAAACGTTCGTAGTGAGAAATAAACCGCCTGACGCTGGCCTCATCGAGTAAGCGCGCTCCGTTCGTTGGGTTTTCACTGCGCCATTTTGCCGCAAGCTTTTGTTCTTGAAGCCAGCGCCATTCGTAGACGCAGTCAAAAGATGGTGCTTCGAGAACAACGAGTTTGTCTATAAGCGCGAATAAGTCGCGATAGCTATTTTTTAGGGCGTGGTTAACATAGTGTCGCCAGGTGCCGTCTACATCTTCTGTGGATTCCAGCGTGTTTATCGGTTGGGTCAACGCGTCTTCGCGTTCTGCTTCAACGCCAACACACCAACCCTCAAAAATAATCAGGTCAATCTTGCCGACAGCGAGGTCCCACTCAGATTCCGGGAAGCGATCATCGACGGCTTTGTTAAATCGCGGTATGGCCGTTTGCTGGCCACCGGTCTGCGTGCGTAATTGCGTGATCGTATTAATCGCAAGTTCTACGTCGTGGGTCCCCGGGACGCCTCGGGTCTGCAATAAGGGGTGTTCGGTTTTTGCGAGATTGGCGCGTTCGCTGAATTTCAGATAAAAATCGTCGAGGGACAGGGCGATACAGCTTAATCCATGGTCCCGCTCGAAAAGGTAGTTAAGAAACTGCGCGAGCGTACTTTTGCCTGAGCCTTGAGATCCCTGGACACCCAGAACCATCGCCGATCCCGAGTGGCAATCGGCGATAGCTTTGGCGAGCGGCTGGTACCAGCGGCTGACAGTATCAGAAAACTCAGACGGCAGGCCGTTCGCGCTTATAAGTTGCTGAAGCTGGTCATGCTCCATCTTGGGTCACTTTTTTTAGGTAATTAAGCGTCATAACATTTTTGCACCAAGTTTGTGCGTCGGCAATTGTAAAGTGCGCGTGAAATGCATGTTTACGGCGATTTGACGATGCTTGGCCAAGCTAACAGCAAGTATTGAACCAAAAAGGGGCTTGTCGCGTGTGATTTGCTTTAGCGACTGATCGGGCCAAACGTGAGTCAGGGTATTTCAGGCGGAGCGGTCAGTGTAAACCACGCACAATGTTGGACCTGTTCGAACCACTCGGTTAGGGCTGGATTGTAACTGCGCCACTGGAGCAAGGGCAGGCGAAAATCGAGGTAGCCCAGGGCTGCTGCTAGCGTGAGTGTTCCGAGGTGGACATTATCACTGTCCCCGGCGTGATGAATTGGCAAAGATGTAAGGCTTTGTTCAATCGCCGTGCGCCACCGCGCCAACCAATAGGTGCTGTGTTCGGTGTCGCGCCTGAGTTCCATTACTGAAGCCACTGCAGCATCGAGAATGCCGTCGGCAAATGCATAGAGTTTTTGTCGCAAAAAGTAATCGTCGTCGCTGCGACGAATAAGCGATTCACCACCGTTTTCGATGTGTCTGTCATCGAGGTAGCTACAGATAATTGTGCTATCGAATAATGTAAGTTCCCCATCCGTCAGAGAGGGAATTTTCCCAAGTGGATTGAGCGCCCTAAGCGCTTCGCTTTCAAAGTTGGTTTCAATCAGCTCACATTGCTCAATTAAGTTTGTGCAGTGCAAAAACATGTTCACTTTGCGAGCGAAAGGCGAGGTATGGCTCAAGTAAAGTTTCATGCCTATATCCTTGGAATGGCCAGAGCCAATATAGCCTGGCATACAAAAACAATAAAAATACAACTTCTCGTGCTAACCGAAAAGTTAAAAGTGTAAAACAGAGTGCGGATATGAAGTTGATGCTGCAGGAGAAGAGCTTTGTCACTAGCGCCAACGCTGGCTGGTTGCCAGCGTTGCGCGCAGAGCGATTTATTTAGACGTCGTAAGTGGTGGAAGCGGTATCGCCGCCGCGACCGGTCCAGTTGGTATGGAAGAATTCTCCGCGTGGCTTGTCGATGCGCTCGTAGGTGTGTGCACCGAAGAAGTCGCGTTGGGCTTGCAACAGGTTGGCTGGTAAGCGCGCGGTGCGATAGCCGTCGAAGTAGTTTAGTGCGGCGTTGATAGCCGGTGCTGCTATACCGTTGCTCAATGCTGCTGCTGCAACTCGACGCCAGCCAGATTGCGCCTGTTCCACTTTGGCTCTGAAGTAATCGTCGAGCAATAAGTTACTGAGTTCAGGGTCTTTATCGAAAGCGTCTTTAATGTTCCCTAAAAATGCTGAACGAATAATGCAGCCGCCGCGCCACATCATGGCAATGCCGCCGTAATTTAGGTTCCATTGGTGCTCTTTGGCTGCTTCGCGCATGAGTACATAGCCCTGCGCATAACTTACGATTTTCGACGCAAAGACAGCCTGGCGTAAATCTTCAATAAACGCTTCGCGGTCACCCGAGAATTTCGGCTCCGGGCCGGAAATAATCTTAGACGCTTCAACCCGCTCTTCTTTTTGTGCTGAAAGGCAGCGCGCGAACACCGCTTCGCCAATCAGTGTGAGAGGCACACCGAGGTCAAGCGCAATAATGCCCGTCCATTTGCCTGTGCCTTTCTGGCCTGCGGTATCAAGAATTTTTTCAACCAGTGGTTCACCGTCCTCATCTTTGTAAGCCATGATGTCGCGGCTGATTTCAATCAGGTAGCTGTCCAGATCGCCGTTATTCCACTCAGCGAATACCTGGTGCATTTCATCTGCGCTCATGCCGAGAAGCTCTTTCATGATTTGGTAGGCTTCGCAGATAAGTTGCATGTCACCGTATTCGATGCCGTTGTGGACCATTTTTACAAAATGGCCGGCGCCGTCTTCACCGACCCAGTCACAGCAAGGTGAGCCATCGTCAACTTTTGCCGCGATGTGCTGAAAAATCGGTTTTATATGGGGCCATGCTTCGGGTGAGCCGCCAGGCATAATGGATGGGCCTGTAAGCGCGCCCTCTTCGCCACCTGAAACACCGGTGCCGATAAACTGGATGCCTTTTTCTCGCAGGTAAGCCACGCGTCGATTGGTGTCGGGAAAGTGTGTATTGCCGCCATCGATAATAATGTCTCCCTCATCGAGGAGCGGCAGAAGTTGTTCGATAACTGCGTCCACGGCGGGGCCAGCTTTCACCATTAACATGATCTTGCGCGGCAGTTCGAGTGAATTAACGAGTTCCTCGATGCTGTAGGCGCCGCGAATGCTTTTTCCCTGAGCTCTGCCATTGACGAAATTGTCTACTTTTTCGGTCGAGCGGTTATAGGCGGTCACGGTATAACCATGGTTTGCCATATTGAGGATAAGGTTTTCGCCCATGACGGCGAGGCCGACAAGACCAATGTCTGACTTTTCTTTCATGACCTGAATTCTATGCCCTGTGAATTGAAGAGTTTACCCGGGCGCTCACGGCACACAAGCGTCGCGCAAGCTGGGTAAAATGGGGCCGCAACCATACCATTATTGGACTTTGGATGGAATCACGCGGCGCGGGATATTTTACACGACGAGTACCGCGCTTATGTCGCTAAACTTTGAACCGGTTTATCAGAAGGTTTAGCTCTTGTACCCGGTCTTGCATTTGGTTGGACGTCTCTTTTAATTCGCTGACAACGGCCGAGCTCGATTGTGCTTCGTGGGCAATGTGGGTGATATTTTTATCGACCTCAGCTGATACAGCCGCTTGCTGCTCCGCGGCCGTCGCGATCAGTGAACTCATATCCAGGATGCGGGATACAGCGTCCACGATAGACTGAAGGCTTTGGTTCGCCTTTTTGGTTTGCTCGGCGCTTTCGTTGGCTTGTTCACTGCTCGCTTCCATCACCTCCACGGCTTTAGTGCTTTGGTCTTGCAGCCGTTGAATGATTTTGCGAATCTCTTCGGTGGATTCCTGGGTGCGGCTGGCGAGTGTGCGCACTTCGTCAGCAACCACGGCGAAACCTCGCCCCTGCTCGCCGGCGCGCGCGGCTTCGATTGCCGCGTTTAGGGCAAGCAAGTTAGTCTGCTCGGCGATGCCTGTAATCACGGAAAGCACTTGGCCGATTTCCTGGCTATCGGCGTCAAGCTGCTGCATAACCGAGGCTGCATCGTTTAACTGCGCGCTCATTTGCGAAATATATTGATATGAAAATTCGACGATGCGGTGCCCTTCCTCCGCCGTAGTGTTTGCTTCGTTGGCGGCTTCGGCTGCTTGCGTGGTATTTCCCGCGACATCGTTGACTGTCGCGGACATCTCGTTAACAGCCGTTGCAACGGCGTCGATCTCTTTATTTTGGGTAAGTACACTTTCTTCCGATTGGCGGGCGGCATCGCTAAGGTTTGAAATATTTGCGGCTATCCCGGCTGAAAGTTTTTGCACACCAGATACAGTCGTGCCTATTTCACATATAACGCGGTTGTAGGCATCAAACATATCCGCAACTTCGTTTTCGCTCACATCTTCTTCAATGCGCTTGGAGAAGTCGTTTTGACTCACCCCGACAAGGCGTTCGCGCAATAGCTTTATCTGGTCCATCAGCCAGTGCATACCTAGAAAATAACTGATTAACACGATAATGATGGTTAATGTACCCAGTGCGAGAATGACTGTTTTGTGGCTCGCAGCGCTTGCCGCATCTTCGGCCATTTGGTTTGCGACAATTTCAGTACCGCTGAGCAATACTGGGCTGAGTTGATGGATTTGCTTGAGGTCCTCTGGTGTCGGGTTATCGGCATAGCGCTCCACGGTCGCCCTATATTTATTCCAGGCGTTTTCAATTTTTCCGAGCTGAGCCCTAACTTTTTCGTTTGATGGAGGTGTAATACCTCTAGTCTCATCACCCGAGACCAGCGCGCGGTGCGTTCTTTCAAACTGGCGAATCGAAGCGTCGAGCGTGCGTTTACTCTCAAGGCCCTGCCCTACGAGAATGGCCTCCTTGGCGATAAGCTGGGTTAACATTCGCTGGCGGCCAGTAATATTCAGCGTTTCACTCTCGTCGTTTAAATAGATAAACGTTGAAGTGACTGACGCAACTGCGAGCAAAAGAATCAATACATAAGAAAAAGAAAACTGGCTATTAATACTCTTTAAGCCTACTGAACGCAGTATTGAGTTAAAAAAAGCTGCTAGTTGATATCGCATAAGAACCCGTTGTTCATTCATCATCTGGTTTTGAAAGTGTAGTTCAAACCCAAGCGCGCGCACGTTGGAACGTGTGATGTTTATGATATAACGGGGGAAGAATAGCGCGCCAAAGGCTATATGGAGGAGCCGTGCATGCGTTAACTTTCTTTGAGTTTAGGCTCGCAAAAGTTTCGCTGCGTCACTCGCGAAGTAGGTCAGAATTGCATCGGCGCCCGCGCGCTTAATACAGAGCAGTGATTCCAGGATAACAGCATCGCTGAGTGCTCCTGCATTGATTGCCAGGCGCTGCATGCTGTATTCGCCGCTGACCTGGTAGGCGAATGTTGGGACTTTAAATGTGTCTTTGACGCGACGAACAATATCGAGATAGGGCATCGCCGGCTTGACCATGACCATATCAGCACCTTCCTCGATGTCCATCTGGACTTCGTGCAGCGCTTCGTCACTGTTGGCAGGGTCCATTTGATAGCTGAATTTGTCGGCCTTGCCTAAGTTTGTCGCTGAACCGACAGCGTCCCGGAAGGGGCCGTAGTAGCTCGACGCGTACTTGGCCGAATAGGCGAGGATGGAGGTGTTGATCAAGCCTTGCTGATCGAGTTCTTCGCGAATCGCTTTGACGCGACCGTCCATCATATCGGATGGGGCGATAACATCTGCGCCCGCCTGCGTGTTGCAGCGGGCTTGCAAGCGCAATGCGTCGACCGTTGTATCATTTATAACGTAGCCGTCTTCGTCGATAATACCGTCCTGGCCGTGCACTGTGTAAGGGTCCAGTGCGCCATCGCAGATGACGCCTATTTCAGGGAAGCGTTCTTTAAGCGCGCGCACAGCGCGGGGAACCAAACCGTCTGGATTGCGCGCCTCTTCTGCGAGCTGGCTTTTTAACGACGCGTCGATATTCGGGAAGAGTGCTATGGCGGGAATGCCGAGCTTGGCGAGATCTTCCACTTCTTCGAGCAAGCTATCCAGTCTCAAACGGTATTGGCCCGGCATCGTTTTAATTTCCTGACGCTCCCTGCCAGAGCCATCCAAGAGAAATAACGGTTTTATGAGGTCGGCACAAGTAAGGGTATTTTCACGCACCAGACGGCGCGAAAAGTCGGAAAAGCGGTTGCGTCTTAAACGCGTTGCGGGAAAGGTTCGCAGCATGGGGTTATCTAAAGCCTGTTCACACTTACTGGATTGTGTATACAAATAGTAAGTGGCGTATCAAAAGTTCGCAAACATCGAATTTCGTCGTTTTCGATCTGCGTAAAATGACGTGAGTCCTTGAAAAAGGGCATGTTAAAGTCCGCACAGCGCCAGCCATTGCTCCAGGCTGGCGTCTTTGAATTTATGTCTGTGCACCGCGATATAGAGTTTGCGAGATAAATCAATCTCCTCGCAGGCAAGAGACACTAAGCTTCCTCGTGAAAAATCTTCTTGCAGCGCAATGGCCGACAGGCAACTAATACCCAGGTTCTTTGAAACCGCGCGTTTTATCGCTTCGGTTTGTTCGAGTTCGAGTGCGATATTCAGGGATGGCAGAAAGCCGTGCATGGCGCGATCAAAGGTCTGCCGGGTACCAGAGCCAATTTCACGCAGTACCCATGTCGCGTTGATAAGATCTTTGATTTGCACATTTTTTATTTGCGCGAGGGGGTGTTCAGGTGCACAGAAACATATCAGGTTGTCGCTTCGCCACGGCTGCACATTAAGGTCGGGATGTTGAATATCCCCCTCCAGCATACCGATGTCGATGTCGAAGTTGAGCAGCTCATTTTTAATCGATTCTGTATTGGCGATATTGAGATTGATATGCGCCTGCGGTGAAGCGCGACGATAGGCTTCAATTAAATCGACACACAGATAGTTACCTATCGTGAGTGTTGCACCAATTTTTAAGTTCCCTGCGCGGTCGTGCCTGGCGAGTTCGTCTTCGAGTGCGGCGGCCATTTCGATCAGTGCTTCGGCTTTTGGTCTCAACATACGGCCCTGTTCGTTAAGTTGTAAGCGCTTACCAACCCGGTCAAAAAGCTGAACGTCGAATTGGGTTTCAAGCTCCTTCAGTGCGCCACTGGTTGCGCTTTGCGAAAGCGCGATGTTTTCCGCTGCCCGGCTGACGTTCTCAACATGGGCGATAGCCAGAAAAACTTCAATTTGCCTCAAGGTAAAGCGCATATATCAATAAAACCGATAACTGAAATATATAAAATCTGTTTTGCAGATATGTTAGTTGCTGCTTAAATATCCGTCAACAATATAAATCACTTACTCTTCATCAGGGTTTGCCTTGCGCTGAAGAGCGTTTTTCTGTGGATAGGGCATGGCTATGGCTACGAAACTAATGACCGAAGAAGTGCTCGAAGTTCACCATTGGACTGACACGCTATTCAGCTTTAAAACGACACGTAATCCGGGTTTTCGTTTTCGCAACGGCCATTTTACGATGATGGGTCTAGAACAGGATAATGGCAGACCGTTATTGCGCGCTTATAGTATTACGAGTGCAAACTATGAGGAGCATCTCGAGTTTTTTAGTATTAAAGTGCCCGATGGTCCACTCACATCGCAGCTTCAAAACATTAAGCCCGGCGATAAAATCCTCGTAAACAGCAAATCGACGGGTACCCTGGTCACCGACTCGCTGCTACCGGGCAAACGCCTTTTTCTGATTAGTACGGGCACTGGCTTGGCACCTTTTATGAGCATTATTAAAGATCCGGAAGTGTATGAGCTATACGACCAGGTGATTCTGACGCATGGTGTGCGTTACAAAGATGAGTTGGCGTATATGGACTTCATCCGCGATGAGCTTCCTCAAAACGAGTATTTTGGTGAGCTTATTCGCGAAAAACTGATTTACTATCCGTCCGTGACGCGCGAAGCTTTTGACCGCAATGGTCGTTTAACCGACCTGTTGGAATCGGGTCAGCTTGTTGGTGATTTAGGCTTGCCTGAAATAAATGTCGAAGATGACCGCTTTATGATCTGTGGCAGCCCGAGCATGCTTAAGGATACTTGCGCTATATTGGATGCCCGTGGCTTTAAAGAAGCCCGCCACGGGGATTTAGGGCACTATGTCATTGAGCGGGCGTTTGTCGAGCAGTAGTAAGTTGCTATTGCTAGGATATCCTTGCTACCATCCGCCGCTCATTGACGCGGAACTTAGTGTTAACAGGCCCTAGCCGGATTTAGCAATAAGGCTTGAATATCCGTGTCATATTCGGATCACACGTTGCAGCTATATTCGGCATCCTCGCTGTACCGATATCCACATCATAGTCAAATAATAGAAAGTACCTAACTATGCGCCCACCTCTGTTTTACTCGAACTTAGTTCCTTTAGATAAAGAAAAGCACAAAGCTCACAAGCTAAAAAAGCAGGACTCCTATGCCTTCGCCGTCAATGCGAATTCAATTCCTGTAGCGGGGTTTGAATTTTTTGAGGCGAGTCGTAACTTCCCTATCTTTTTTGTTAAAGGCGCGGACGGCATTTTTATTCCGGTGGCTATTTTGTCGCTGAGGAAAGCTGGCCATGATTTGGGTGAGAAGTGGGAAGATGCATACGTACCTGCTTATCTGCGTCGCTACCCCTTTATTCTTTCTGCCGAGGGTGTGGTTTTATTTGATGAGCCTGCGCCACATGTGCAGGCGGAAGAAGGCGAAGATTTATTCGATGAAAATGGAGAACCGACCGAAGTGGCTAAAGGAATAATCAAATTTTTGGAACAGATTGATCGCGGCTACCGCTTGACCGAAGAGTTTGCGAGAGTACTTGGCGAAAAAGAATTACTCGAACCGTTTAAGGGCTCCGTAAAATTGTCAGAAGGCTCGGTAAGCTTCGGTGACCTTTATTCCATCAATGAGAAAAAAATGCATGAAGTGCTCACTGAAGCCGATGTGTATGAGTGGTTTAAAAAAGGTTGGTTGGCGTGGTCGCTCGCCCATTTGCATTCAATCGGCAGCATAAATGAAATACTTATTCGCGCGCGTAACGCCGCTGAAAAGTCACAGTAAGTCCTGTTAACAGGACTGAGTTGATAGTGGCGGGAAACACAAAGAACTTCTCGCCAATATTCTGTAAACGTGTTTTATCGCGCTAGTTGTTTAAGCGCATATTCGAAGTCTTTATTCGACATATTTTCGTCAGCCAGGGCTTGTAGGGCTTTTACACGAGACTGAATAATTTCCATAGCCTTTAAAAAAGCTGCGCGCTTTTCTTTGTCACTGCCTTCAACTTTACTCGGGTCACTCAGGCCCCAGTGGATCTTTATCGTATTACCGAACCACAGTGGGCAGGCTTCTCCTGCAGCTGAATCGCATACGGTAACAACGACATCCGGTGCAAAACGTTCCATATCATCCCACGATTTACTTGCTAGCCCCTTGATGCTTATTCCACTTTCTTTGAGATATTTAAGTGTCAGAGGGTGAACTTCGCCGACGGGCTGGCTGCCGGCGCTGGCCGCTTTCAATGTGCCCCCGCCGTAGTGGTTGGTTAGCGCTTCGCTGAGGATGCTGCGGCAGCGATTGTGCGTGCATATATATAAGATACGCATATGGTTCTCCAGCCGTGTAAGTCGCGTTTGTCATGCCTTAGCAAGCAAGAGTACTATTTATCTGGTGACATTTATATTAAATGTCGCTTTCGCTTGGAAAAAGCCAAGTCCGTGACGCACTCGCGTCTATAATGTAGGCGACGCGACCTCGAGTATTATCGGTAAATGAAATTAGGGCTAAAACTCGCTGTTTATATCGCCATACTAGCACTTTTGAGTTCTGGAGTGGTCGCGTTGAATTCGTTTTTTAGTATTCAGAAAAGAGTTGAGCAGACGACGGTGGAATCGGCATCGGCGTTAGTTCGCACAGTTTATGGTACGGCAGTGAAAGCCGCTTACCTCGGAGACGAAGAGCTTGCAATAGAGGTCATTATTGGCCTGCAGTATAACGCGGAAATTTCATGTGCAACTATGCGTGCCCACGATTTAATCGTTGGCTCAAATCGGGAGTGTCGCAATGACGTTTTCATTGCACGCAAACTGGTATCGCCTGAGGCTAGCTCTTTCGTGGGCGATTTAGTGATTTATATCAGCCAGTCTTATAAAGAGGCTTTGGTACGCGAACAATTGCTACACGAGCTTAAATCTCTGGTTGCGGTTATCCTTGTTGTGTGTTTTTCACTTTTGCTTATCACCTACAAATTAATTACAGAGCCCATTCAAAATCTCTCAAAGCAACTTAGTAAAGTAAGATTTGAAAGCGATGATGTTGGTTTGCTGGAGGAAGGCGCTCGCAAAGATGAGCTGGGTAATATCGGGCGTGTGATTAATTTAATGTTGGTAAATGCGAAGAAGCAAATTATCAGTGAGCAAATCCTTGCTCGGCGTGCGGAAGAGATTAGTACTCACTTTAAGCTTATATTTGAATTGTCAAAAAACTACCTGGCTGTAACCGATGGTGAGTTAAATCTAACGTCATGTAACCCAAAATTTAAGGAGTTGATTACAAAGACGAAGGAACCGGATGCAATAATGCATACGGACGGTTGGTTGCGCTGTATTTCTGAACAGCCTGATGTGCTCCGAAAAATGATTTTATCGAGCGACGAATTTAATAAACCCATTAGTACGGAAATAGAATTTCATTACGGTAATTCCGAAAGATTATTTTTTAATCTGACGTTTGTTAAGAATAAAGCGGTTGACGAAGATATCACGGTTTTAATATTTGTGAATGACGTTACTGACCAGCAATTGAAGTTGCTTGAGTCAGAATATGAGGCGAGTCACGACAATCTCACTAAACTTACTAACCGCCTGGCTGCGACCCGGCAAATTCGTCATTTATTGAGCGCGCGCGAATATAGCAATGAACTTGCCATTATATTTATCGATTTGGATGGTTTTAAAGGAATTAACGACGAGCTTGGTCACGATGCGGGGGATGACGTATTGCGATCAGTTGCCGAACGCATACGCTCGGTCACTAGAAAATCCGATATTGCCTGCCGTTGGGGGGGGGACGAATTTTTGCTTGCTCTGGTCGACGTAAACGTATCTGAAGCAAATGAGGTCGCTGCCAAATTGTTGGAAGCTGTTGTGCAACCTATGCATTTTCGCGAATGCGATGTGACGCGGACGGTTGGTGCGAGTATAGGTGTGGCGCTGTCAACTGAAGAGGTCAGTGATTTTGCGACTTTGTTTGACCAGGCTGATCGGGCGATGTATCGAATAAAAAAATCAGGCAAGAATGCAATTCTTGTGCACGCATCCTAGTCGAAAATATGTGCTTTAGGCTGAACTCTCGGTTACTTGTGCTGTCATCATCAAGTATTGCAATAAAACCTAATTATAAGATTGGGAGTGGTTATGGTGGGTAGTACAGAAGGTCGAAGTGGAATGTTGCGTATACTCGTTCTCTCGCTTGCCATAGTGTTGGGAATCGTCGCGGGTGGGGTTTATCTTTTTGTGTCAAAAAAGTCTGCGCCGCCGGTTGTCGCTGAAGTGCCACTGCCATTGGACTTGCCGATTATAGAAGAAGTCGAGGAGCCGATTGTAGAGGCCCCCGATCCGGTGGTGCCCGAAGAGCCCGTTGTAGAAGAAACGGCGCCGCCTGAGCCCGTGCTCCCGCCGTTAAATAGAAGTGATGAGCAATTTAAAGCGGCATTAGCCGAATTGGATGGCACGGCGCGGCTCATCGCATTATTGGCGAACGATCAGCTTATCCGTAAAGGCGTTCGTGCCGTGCATGCGCTGAGCGAGGGCTACGCAGTCAAAGAGTACAGGCCCATTGCCTCGCCGCCGGGTTTGTTTGTCGCCGAACCACTTGCAAAGCGCGGCCCGAACGATGAGATGTTATTCAAAATACGAGATGCTGGTTTTGCGCGTTATGTCGAGCATATCGCCGCACTCGATGCCGTTTCGCCTGAGGCGCTTGCACAGGTGTATCGAACATACTATCCGCTACTCCAACAAGCTTATCAAGAACTCGGTCTACCCGAGCCTGACTTTCGAGAGGTAATGCTAAAGGCACTGGATCAGGCACTTTTACCTGTGGTGCTGTCAGATGAGCAGTCGGTGCTCAGCCGACCGTCGGTAATGTATGTTTTCCGGGACAAAGGTGTTGAAGCGATGTCTGGCCTGCAAAAATTAAAATGGCGTCTCGGTCCAGATAATGCGGCGAAAGTAGAGTCCTGGGTAAGGGATTTCAGAGCAGCGTTAGTCGCGGGCGCTAACTGACGCCGATGAACGTCAGCCGTTTGTGTTGTTCTTTGTCCCGTGAGTTAAAACGAAAATTGTGCTTTCAGTGTGTCAAATAGCTCGAGAATTCGTGCGACATAAGGATCGAGTGGTCGAAAACTTCCCCGAGTATTTTTGAGTACATCTTTTTCGAGGCGCGCCAGCATTTTGCGCAGTCGATATTTATGCAGCCCCAAGTGCGCTTGGATTGGGTCAGTTACCAGCCCCGAAAAAGAAGCGACCACTGCGAGGAGGCACAAGACTGCGGCGATACTTACTGAAATTTCCATCACATCTGGTTGCGGTGGAAATATCGAGTAATACCATCCACCCAGAGTGTTTCCCAAAAAGAAGTTTGTCTGCGCTTGCGCTTTGGCCCAGAGCGCGGCAATCATAAGGCCAATTCCGACGCCGCCTGGCGTGAATTTTTTGAATGCCAGCGCACCAACAGCTGTACTAAACACCGTATTGGAGATATCGGCAGAGGCAGTGCGCGTTAGCATCAACTGATTGAGCGCATCCGCGACGACGGCTTCTAGTTTTTGACTTAGCGCAGCTCGGTCTTGCTCCGACATTGCGTGTGCGGAATTGGGATCAATGAGCTTTTCCAAATGCCCGACAACAGCCGCGCCGAGGGCATTCTCAAGTGTTACATTTTGAACCAGCAACAACTCGTGTTTTATAAGCGTGTTAGCGTGTGCCTGCACACGAGTCGTGAGCCCGCCAGGTAGTTGTTGTGCCCACCGCATTGTTTTTGGTATTCGCAGAAAACCCAGTATTAGCAGGCTGAGCACAAGGCTCACATAGACAGGTGCCCAGACCAGATTAAGCGGAGCGCGAAGCAAATCGAAACCGAAAGCGTGTTTGTTCAGCTGCCAGCAACCTGGGTAGCGGTAATGCTGGCGAATAAAATCTGGAGCGCGTGACTGGCATTGATTGAAATACTCCCGGATGCCATGTTCAATCGCATGTTCGATTGCGGCTTTGCGTACATTTGTCATCTTGGTGTGGGCAGGCCTCAGCTCGCGACAGTAACGTTTGAGAGCACGATCTATTACAATAAAGTCCGAATTGCTTAACGCTTGTTTAACACTATTTGAGCTGATGAGCTTCCGGGGTTCAATGCGTGTTAACAAGCCTTAAAGACGAAGTTTTTTTAAACAAAGGGTCGATGTATGAGTGTACATGAAAGAGCAGGTAAGGTGGCACTGGAAGCGGACTTGGTAAATATTCCGCGCTTAGTCAGCGACTATTTTAATAAAAAGCCCACCGATGACACCTTGGTGAGTTTTGGCACTTCCGGACATCGTGGCAGTTCATTTTCCGGCTCTTTTACCGAAACGCATATCGCAGCGATATGTCAGGCTTTGGCGGAATATCGGCGAGCCGAAAACATCACCGGGCCTTTATTTGTAGGTATTGATACACATGCACTTTCCGAGTGCGCGTTTGTCACTGCAGTGAAAGTATTGGTTGCCAACGGCGTGCATGTGACGGTGCAATCCGGTCGCGGCTATACACCTACTCCCGTAATTTCTCACGCAATTTTGACGTACAACAGAGGGCGCAGCGAAGCCCTCGCGGATGGCGCGGTGATTACACCTTCGCACAATCCGCCTCAAGACGGGGGTTTTAAATACAATCCTCCCAACGGCGGGCCGGCGGACGCAGATATCACCGAAAAAGTTCAGGTGCGCGCCAACGAAATCATCAAGCAAAATAATGCATCGGTGCAATCGTTGGATTTTGATCAGGCCTGGCAGTCAGATTTATTGACCGAATATGACTATATCAAGCCCTATGTTGACGACCTTGATTCCGTTATCGATATGCAGGTGATTGCAGATTCGGGTTTAAAGATAGGTGTTGATCCGCTCGGTGGTTCGGGCATGGCGTATTGGGATGTCATTGCTGAAACCTACGGTCTCAATATTGAGTTGGTCAATCGCAAGTTCGATCCGACATTTTCGTTTATGACTTTGGACAAAGATGGCAAGATCCGCATGGATTGCTCCAGCCCCTATGCGATGGCGGGACTCGTTAAATTAAAAGACGATTTTGATATTGCGCTCGGCAACGACCCTGACTACGACCGGCACGGCATTGTTACGTGTTCCAGCGGTTTGATGAATCCGAACCACTATCTCGCCGTGGCCATCAAGTACCTTTATACCCACCGCCCGCAGTGGTCCGAGCAGCTTAAAATCGGCAAAACCCTGGTGTCATCGAGCATGATTGATCGTGTGGCCGGCGCACTTGGGAAGGAATTTGCGGAGGTTCCCGTCGGCTTCAAGTGGTTTGTAGACGGCCTGTTTGAAGGCAGTTATGGTTTCGGGGGCGAAGAAAGTGCCGGTGCATCTTTTCTGCGCAAGGATGGAAGTGTTTGGACCACTGATAAAGACGGCATTATTTTGGGCCTGCTCGCTGCGGAGATCACCGCTGTTACTGGCAAGGACCCAGGGCAGCACTACGCAGAGCTCACGCAGGAATACGGTGCTCCGGTGTATAAACGCATCGATGCGCCGGCATCTGTACCGCAAAAAAATGTATTAAAAAAATTGAGCGCTGACGATGTGGTTGCTGAGCGATTGGCGGGTGAGCCCATTCTGGCCAAGCTGACACATGCGCCTGGGAACAATGCTGCTATTGGCGGTTTAAAAGTGATTACCGAAAACGGTTGGTTTGCCGCGCGCCCATCGGGTACCGAAGACATTTATAAAATTTATGCCGAGAGCTTTATTGGAGAAGCGCACCTGAACGCGCTGATTGAAGAGGCGCAACAAATTGTCGGAGCGACTTTTTCCGCAGCGGGTGTTTGAATTTTCATTGTTTAAGTGATTAGGACTAATCTATGGTGCATTTAGATAAAAATTTAAGCATTTGTACCTTCGAAACGTTTACGCACCGTTGATACATTCAAAAAACGCATAAATACCTGCAAGCAGGGCCGGCCCAAAATCATAGATAAGGGTCGTTATACGGAGCGAAGCGGTGCTTCGCTTTAATCCGCTCCACCCCTGTAGGTCCCAACTCCTCTCGATAACTGCTCCTGCGTTATTCTACCTCCTGCATCCATGCAGTCGTCGATAACTGCTCCTGCGTTATTCTAATACACCACATCCATGTGGCTATG
>JANQJP010000060.1 GCA_028281575.1 Cellvibrionaceae bacterium | reverse complement strand
ACAACGCCATTTGAAATGTGCGAGATAAAATTGCATGTGCGGGTGCCGATGGATTGCTGGCGTCAATGGATTCGCCATCGTACCGCCAACGTAAACGAGTATTCGACGCGGTACTCAATTGCGATTGACGCTGCTAAGACTACGAAGCCTTCAGAATGGCGACTTCAGACTTCGACCAATCGGCAAGGAAGCGAAGGGCTAGTCGTTGACGAGTTGGGCGCGCGATTGAGTGAGCGTGAATTCGAAATTCAAGCCGCTTGCCGGGAGGTCTATGAGGAGCGATTGCAGGCGGGCGTGGCGCGCGAGCAGGCGAGAAAGGACCTTCCCCTTTCCACATACACGGAAGCATATTGGAAGATCGATCTTCATAATCTGTTACATTTTCTGGAACTGCGCATGGATTCCCACGCGCAATATGAAATCAGGCAATATGCCAACGTTATCGGCCATGAAATTGTCAGCAAATGGGTTCCGATAACGTGGGAGGCGTTTCTCGATTACCGCTTGAATTCCGTTGCCTTTTCAGAAACTGAGTTGCGCTTGCTCGGCCTTATCTATGCTCACAAACGATCGGATGCAGTGGAACTGCTGAAAGAGATTGGCTGGCTGAAGGTGAAGGATGACGCATTAAAAGCCAATCGTGAGGCTGATGAGTTCGCAAATAAATTGAAGAAACTATCTATAGACTTGCCTTGGGTTTGAGCATCGTTTGGTTGGGGCAGGCGCAGATTGCTTTCGTGGCGTAGCCGCTTCTCCAATTCTTCGTCGTTCGTGTAGCGTGCCGGTATCGACGCGTAATTCGAAGGACGCTCGTTCCTCAGTGATGTTGAAGTCCGTCAGGTAGCGACTGTTCAGCGCGTCGCGTACTACGAAGATGCCGAACAATCACATGCATCGGACGCGGACAAGCCGCGCCGCTGATGCTGGACGTTAGGCCTCTGAGAGTGCCACTATGCTCATATTGTTTTGCAGAGGGAATGAATCGCTAAAACACACATTCAGATGAAATTTCTCAGCTATAAGAAAATTACTATAGGCGAGTTGGACGCGAATCAGTTTATTATCATTGAGATCAAGTCGCTATTTTCGATCATTTTCTACTTTTTTAAGGGTAGCGGCTGGCAAGATCGGTTCCACACTCATGCATTCAATGCTGTGTCTTTTCGCATCTTTGGTTCATACCGTGTTCGCGACATCATTGATGGTAAAGTTGTCGAATCAGCAAGAACTTCCCGCGTGAAATTCTTCTCTAAAAAGACAAATCATATGCTCGGTCCATCCCAGGGATGTCTCACTTTGCTGATCGCTGGACCTTGGGATAAAACCTGGATAGAAACAAAAGACGGGCAGGAACGAGTCCTAACGTGGGGGCGAAAACGCATATCCCAGGATAACGCTCGGCACGAGGCATAACCAATCACTCAAGCCGACAAAGGGCTCGTCGGTCTTGCTTCGTTCCGTCATTTGTGTTTCCTTAATTCGTGTCGTCGCTACGTCGCCCTTTGCGGTTTAGTTCAACCTTTGGAGAAGAAGACTATGAAAGATAGACTCGATTGCCTATTAAACGGTGTGTAGGATGCTAATGGGCTTAATTCAGCTTACAGCAGTGCTTGGTGAAATTGAAGATCTGTGAAACCTGCAATCTCTGCCAACAGAGATCGTCACTCCTCCCCACCCCTATCCTTGAAAATCACATCCGGCCTCGCTTTTTCCCAAAGAGCACTGAACCGGGTTTTCTCTGCTTCGGAGAAGCTGACTGCACCGGCGAGGAACCATGAACCGGGATGATCGCCCGGATCGTTGCCATGACGGGCACCCCTGTCAGCAATCGCCTCAAGTTCCAGCCGGTCGTTGAGTTTGACTACAAGCACTTTCGGCAAGGTTATCATAAGTAATACCCTTATTCTCGTTTATCTTGATTTCTATATGATATCCATAAAGTGAAACTTATAATTACCTTGATTTTACTCATCTTTCATGGTAATTTTTAAACTTTCATGACAGAACAGTCTCACAAGGCACTGTTATTTGCGTCGATGAAACAAGATATGTAGAAACGAACTAATTATTTGTTAGCGTTAATTAAAACATGAGGTGAAATTCAGTGAAAATAAAAGTATTATATAATATACTTAAGATTATATCGTTAATTATCATTCCACTTGCTTTAACCTTTATTGTAATACCTTATATTGACATAGTATTAACTAATGGAGATTTATATGGACGAATGATAGAAACAAAACATGCTAACCATTTAGGCATGCCTAAAGAACATAATAGGAAATTTCCAACACTAAGATTAATTCTGCACAAAATTCTTCCTGAAGAGAATGCATTAGAGGCTTCTCTAATGGTATATGGAGATCAAGATCTCTTTACCAAAGAATTTCGTGCGATATTGCGAACGGAATATAACAATCAACCATTTGCAATTCACAATGAAGTTTCAAGTAAGGATTCCATGACATATAATGATATTGGTTTATCAGAGGCTGCCTTTAAATCGAATAGATTCATAATACCTATTACGCATTCAGTAAGTGGATTTCCGAATGATAAGATATTACTACGTCCAATAGTAAATTATTACTCAGATTGGGTAACATATGATTTTAACTTTGAAGTACAAAAAGCAATATCAGGTCGTAATCTATCCATTGAAATTGATAGCGGCAATCATATTTCTATTGAATTATCTAGGACACAATTAGAAAATGTGTTTGTGAAAATCTGTTCTGGAATATTTATTTTAATATCAATTATAGTTGGCTTTGGAATAATTTCTTCAAAGAAGGGACTTAGTAAACTAGAAGAATTACTGATGGTTGCAGGGTACATTATTGCGATTGAAGGTTTTAGAGAATTAATAGGACTTTCTAGAGTCTCAGGAATTAGTGCATTGGAAATAATTGTAATAGGAGTACCTCTAGTTTTTATCTTCATTGCATTAATAATTTCATTTATAAAAGGAATTCTTGAGAAAATTAATATTAACAGCCGCTAACAATTGCATCAAGTCGGACGGCAAAAACGTGGTGGTTTTTTTGAGGTTTAATTTTTACATTGAAAATAATTTGGTAAATGCCACAAAGCTTTCGGATTTTTTGCCGCCGCTTATGCGTGTCCGTTATGTGAGAGATATGAAAAAATTAAAGAACATTTTTCTTGCTTGGTATCGAAATTGGTTTTGGGTTGATTTACTGGCCTTTGGTTCTGGTACCTTGCTTACAATGCTTTATATTAAATACGGAAACAACCTATCTCCGCGCCTTGAAGCATATAAGGATATTTGGCCGAATATCTCCACTGAGATTATTGGAGTTTGGGTAAGTGTACGTGTTATTGATTCAATAATACGTAACCGTGATGAACGGCATAATGTTCGTGACAGAGTTGTAGCTAACCTCAATTTCATTATGAAAATATGCCAGGATTTACTTCCAGACTTCTACTCATGGCAGTTTAATGATCTAAAAAATGAAATAATATGGTTTGGTGAAAAGAAAAAAGCCCCAAAGACTTCAAAACAATTAAAAAAATATTTCTCATCAGAAGAGCAGGCTACAATTGAAGAGATTTTTCAGATAATATTGACAATAGAAAAATTAACTAACGAGGCAATTATAGGTGGTGAGAGATTTAATCAGTTAAGTGACTCAAAAATTAGATACAGTGGCCCAGAGGAAATACAATCATTGATAAAGTTATTTCGACAATCTCAAAATACCGAATCTCCGGGCAATCCAGAGGTAAACCATTATTTAACTGTTATTGAACATAAATTAAAAAATGAAGAATATGATACAAATCTACTTACAGAGATACAAGGGATAGCTCAATCAGTCTCAGTTCATATTAAACAGCTAAATGAACTGAGATTAACCATACATTCCCTTGAGAATAATCTTTCACGATTTCGGCAACGGATAGCAGAAAACACAGCGTGATAATTTTATGAGCAGTAATTATAGATTATTGGAACATAACCCGTAAATCCACGCGAGCCCTAACACCGGGCCACGTGAATTTAATGTTAGGCGCTTGAAATAAAATGGAACCTGATACATACGTCTTCGTTAGTTATTCTCGACAGGATCTTTCGCTTGTAGAAAAGCTTACGTCTGCGCTGCAACAACGAGGCGTACGTGTTTGGCGTGATCTCGAAGAAATACAGGCTGGTGCTAGTTGGATACAAGAAATAGAGAAAGGGTTGAAAGGAGCATCAGCTCTTATCTATGTTGGAAGCCAGCATTCAGTCCACTCTCAATGGATGAATGCAGAAGCAGAAGCATTCCTAACACAAGGAAAGCCAATCATCCCGATAATTGCTGATGATGCAGCGATTGATTCTATGCCACTACGTCTACGCCAGTACCAATGGCTAGATATTCGACATGGATTCGAACGCGTCGTAGATAGAATTGTTGAGGCTTTGCGCGGAGAAGTCACTATCGGTGCTCCTGTGCAAAAAAAGACAGAGAAATCTAAAGGCTACGTTTTCATCAGTTACGCCGAAGAGGATGGGGACTTTGTTGAGTTGTTAAAGGAATTTATGAAAAAGCATGGTTACGCATACTGGGATTACGAAGAAAGCGACAGAGACTACCACTCTCAGTTATTCCTAGAGTTGGAAGGGGTAATATCAGAGGCGTCGGCGACACTGAGTGTTCTTTCGGAAGCGTGGAAGCGGTCTAAGTGGACCGTCAAAGAATATTTCTTCTCTGAAGAAATAGGTATTCCTGTATTTCTATTGCGAGCAAAGGAAATAGGCCCAACCCTTGCGATTGCTGGAATACCGTACATTGATTTCGTGCCTAATCAACAGGCCGGTTTCTCAAAACTCGATAAAGAACTAAAAAGAAAGAAGCTATAGTGTTTCTGCCATTTCGCCTAACAATGCAAATTAACTCGGACCGCAAAAACCGCTACGCTCTTTTTGCACCCGGTTATTTGCGACGTTATGAAAAATATACGCTATTGCCTATTCAATAGTCTGTAAGTGCTAATGGGCTTAATTCAGCTTGCAGCAGTCCTTGGTAAAATTGAAGATCTGTGAAACCTGCAATCTCTGCCAACAGAGATCGTCACCTATCTTCATTCCTGTCCTTGAAAATCACATCCGGCCTCGCTTTTTCCCAGAGAGCACTGAACCGGCTGTTCTCGACTTCGGAGAAGCTGACTGCGCCAGTGAGGAACCATGAACCGGGATGTTCACCGGGATCGCTGCCACGGCGGACTCCCCTCTCAGCGAGTTCCATAACGTGCCCTTGCAGCAAAAGGCATCGACACCTTCCACGCCAAGCGGCGCTACGGCATGGTTCCACGGCCGTGCGGGAGATCTCGCCAATGACGTTTCAAGCCTGGTGTCGTCGGAAGATGTGCTTAGGGCTATCCCCGGGGCTATACAAGAGGTCTTTTTCACCGAGGAAGAATAGTAGTCCGGGGTTGCCTGCAAAATATTTATTCTAAGTATGACTTTCTATACTTCATCCCCAGCTTATCCATCCTGTTTCTCAGTGTATTGGCATTGATACCCAGCCGTTCAGCTGCACCATCCGGCCCATGGATTTTCCCTCCAGTTTTGTCGAGTACTTTTTGGATATGCCGGGATGTCATTTCATTGAGGTTGTCGGTTTCCGTTAAAAAATCATCGGAACTACCCGGGCGCTCCATTGTAAAATTGAGTTGATCAAATGCAAGTGGACCGGTAGGATTCAGGATTAAAGCCCTCTCAACAATATTCTCCAGTTCACGAACATTGCCCGGCCAGTTATAGGCCATGAGTAAATCTATACTTTCAGGAGCGACTTTGGGGAGTGAGGGCAGTTTTAATTCTTTCACTTTTTGCGCAATGAAATATTGGAGCAGGGCAGGGATATCAGATTTTCTTTGACGGAGTGGCGGGATCATAATTGGAAACACATTGAGTCTGAACCATAAATCTTCT
>JANQJP010000043.1 GCA_028281575.1 Cellvibrionaceae bacterium | reverse complement strand
AAACGCTTCAGAACAAACCAAGCCGGATCAAAAAATATTTCGAAAATGAAAATATTCGATACGCTGCCTAGCAGGCATATTTGTGTTCCAGGTTAATAGCTAAGTATAACTGGCGGTATGGTGCCGAAAGATCCAATGCGCAAACGAACTGTTTAAACTTCGAGTTTAGTGTTTGCATGATGAATAAGGCCAACCCCCTGTCGCTTTGATTAGATAGTGCTCTCTGCCCACCTATTCGTTTTTGTTTTGGCTGCCCCTTGACCGAGTGAGCTATAACCGGATGCGTAACACGCAAACCCGATTCTTTGAAGCGCCGGACTCAAGGGTAACCGATAAATTTCTAGTAGCGTTTTAGCTTAACTAAAACATCTCCCGTTTTTAGTCGAAACAAGTTCGATATAAAACCGGGAGACAGACTCTCAATAAGTGTTTGGTTGGCCAATTCAACCGTTTATGAAATTATCGTCAGTCGACCAAGATAAAAACGTATTTTTAAAAGCAAGCGTCATAAAACGCGTTCGCTTTGGCGACTTATTGTTCTTTGACAGGTTCGGTCATATAGGTGTTATGTGTGTAGGTGTTCGTAGCGGTTGAAAATACTAGGGATCAACCTTTTTAAATTCAGCTATGATTTCGCCAGTTGACGTATCCTTTATCCAAACACTTGATTCTTTTTTGCTAAGTGAACCGTTAATCTCGTAGATGCGCCCAGCCTCTGGTTTGAACTTTATATCCCCTTCTACTCTCAAATCCGCTTCTATGATGCCACGACCATCCATTGCCCAGACATGTGAGCCGACTATAGTATAGATGTGTTCTTCTGTAGCGATAGAATATGGTAAATCAATAATAGTTAGATTATTTCCTTTTCCATACGATGCACCAAATGATTTTGATGCGCTGTTATCCCGCATGTATTTTCCATCAATTTTTCCGAGAAAGAACATTTTCGCTTTCCCACTATCAACTCTAACCGCTGTTTCCTGAATCGTTGCGACTGGGCCAGTATAATCAGGTGATACAGCAGGTACGCTAGCGCAAGAAGCTAGAAACAATGGGAAAACAATAAGCAAAAGTTTTTTATACATAAGATCACTCCAAGATTAACTATCTATTTCCTCTGCACGAAACTGATCTTCCCCACCAAAAAGGCCGTAGCAGTGACTGTCCAGGCCAACTTGTTGGCCGAGCATTGAGCGCCTTATTATGTATTTCATTCACTGAGCTTTTTTACTGCCGTCCCAGTGCATTGCTTAGCAACCCAACAGTTGTTTAATAGTGGAGCTGCTCCACATGACGTATTTAATACTGCATCAGCTCCAACTTTTATGGCTTTTGCTTTTAGTACATAAATAGCTTTCTCAGCATCTCCCCAAACACGCCCTCCATAGGGAGCTCCGGAACAATCAGCTCCTGAGAGGTCTTCAATGACCGTATATTCGAAACCAGGTTGCTCATCTTTTGTTAAAACGGGCAAACTAACCAATTTCTGCTGTTGTTCACCAGTAAGTTTAGGTGCACCTGAAACACAGGCGAATAACAAGAAAGACAAAGTAATCACAACTATTTTTTGCATAAAATTTCCTTGTTGAAGTACTGGTGTTACCCACAAAAAGTGTGGACTCAACTCATGCAACTTTCGCTGCCTCTTCAAACTCAACGGGACTCATCCCATCGTTAGCTGAATGCCGTCTCTTGCGGTTATAAAATATTTCAATGTAACCAAATATACCTGAACGTAAGTCTTCTATCGATTGGTAATTCTTCGCGTAAATTAACTCGACTTTCAAGCGGCTATAAAAGGACTCCATGACAGCATTGTCCCAACAATTGCCTTTTCTACTCATGGAGCGTTGCACACCGTTACGCTCTAAAAAGTCGACATAGTGACGTGAGCGGTACTGAGTACCTCTATCTGAATGCACAATAAGATTGGGCGTCACATTGCGTGCATCGAATGCATTCTGCATTGCTCTAGTCACAAGCTGCTCTGTCATTTCTTCGCCTAAACACCATCCGATGATTTTACGCGAGTATAAGTCCATCACTGTGGCAAGATACATCCAGCGCCTTTCTACCCAGATCTAGGTGATGTCCGATACCCACTTTTGATTGGGTTGATCAGAGGAGAAGTCTCGCCAAATGAGATTCTCTGCCACATTGTGCATCGTCAACGCGTGGCCTCCGTAATTAAAGGCTTTACCGTTTCGGGCTACGATACCTTGTTCCTGCATAATTTTAGCAACGTAGTTAAGCGAGCATGGGTATCCGAGGGCACTGAGCTCTTGGGTGATTCTAGGGGCTCCATAGATTGCCTCAAACTCTTCGAACGTCTGTTTCACTCGCTCAATCGTTTCGTCTTTACGTCGCTCCATTTGACTCTTATCTCGATCTCGCCAACGGGCAAAGCCATTTCGGTGCACGCCTAATACGTGACACATCAAGCTGATACTGTATTGGCCTAGGTGCTCATGAATGAGTGCGTACTTCACTCTTGGTTTTTCGCAAAGTACGCAGACACCTTTTTTAGGAAGGCCATTTCCTCCTGTAAGCGTTTATTTTCTCTGCGTAGGCGACGCATTTCTTCGCTTTCTTTCTTAGAATAATCCACACCATCAACAGAATTAAATTGCTTATCAGACAAGCGTGTAAATTGACGTTTCCAGTTTGCGATTTGCTGCGCACTTACACCGAGTTCCTTGGCAACTTGGGCTTGAGTTACCCCAGGCTTTTCGGAACGTTTTACCGCCTCGCGACGGAACTCTTCGGTATAAGCTTGATTCTTTTTGCGTGTCATTGAGACACCTCCATATAGGTTAAATATAACTATACAGAGTGCACACTAAATGTGGGGAACTTGGAAACATAACGCCTCAAGCTGCGGCGCGAAGCGTCCGGCAGACTTGACTTGTTAACTGCTAACTTCTACTGCCATTGTAGTTTAAGATCTCGATGCGCTTGCGCACAATCACGGAGATACAGATTAATTAGACTCTGATAGGGGATGCCTTTTTCATCCGCCATGCCTTTAAAATATGCAATAGTATCCTCATCAAGACGGATAGTAATTTGTTTCTTCAGCTTTTGAGCATAGGGATTGGGGATGGAATCAGAAAAATCATAGTGTTTACGCATGGCGACACCCTTCATAAATTTCACGTTCTTGACGATCCGCTTTTCTTGCAGAAATGATACGAATAGAATCATCCATCCGGATGCAATGACAAACGACCAATAACTTAGAGTGGATGCTTGTACCTAAAAGGATGAACCTATCTTCTTCATCTGAGTGATCAGGGTCAGCAATTAGACGAGCAAACTGGTCAGTAAAGACTGTCTTTGCTTCATCAAAAGAAATGCCATGCTTCTTCTCATTAGCATCACTTTTCTTTTCGTCCCATTCAAATATCAGATGATTCATAACGACACTATAACTACATTGTAGTTATAGTCAAGAAGCGTGTGTATTTAGGGCAGTTAACGCCGCCGTAAAAGGAGCGCGCTTTTTACGCTTCCTTTTTGACGGCTTTGTTACGCTGCATTTAATTTGACTTTACCAACCTTAGAGAGCTTGACA
>JANQJP010000040.1 GCA_028281575.1 Cellvibrionaceae bacterium | reverse complement strand
CTCAACACACCCCGTAAACAAATTCGCCATCCGTAGCCAAATTCACCAGTATTTGGAAAGAGACTCAGGTCCAATCTCTGGCGAGATTGGCTACGACCTGACGAAATCAACTGAAATGAGCTCAGCGAGTGTATTCCTTTTTAATATCTCCAGCCGCGATGAGCTGCGTACCGGCTTGATCTCCCACGATGGGAATAAGTTTAAAGGTAAGACGGTAATCGGACTGAGAAACTCTGCCGGCGCTGGTCACGCCTTCAGTTAAATTCGCAAAAAGTAGGGCATCGACAGTCGCACCATTTTTACGAAGTTCACGAGAGAGGGCTTCTTGATTAGCAGGCAAAACCAGTTGGTCTTTTCGAACGCGAACCGCATCCAAGGCTGGTTTAATAAACTCATCGAAGGCGAGATCCTGAAAATCTTGGGAATCGTTGACAGCAAGGTTGATGATGTCGTTGATTTGATGACGCCAAGGTCCGATGGGCTGAGTCCCTTTGTTTTCAACCCCTAAGAAAGCAACCTTGATCTTGGTAAAGGAGGGATTCCCTCTTTGTCCTGCTCGGTATTTCTCAGAGAGGGACTTGAGACCTTCGTCGATGACCTGTCGATAAACAACCGTACCCGCAGCACGATCTCCAACTAAATCGGCCTCGTCATCAGCTTTGATTCGCCCGGTACGCGAAGGAGCGCAAGAGATGGATAGAATACAAAGACCTAAAATACTAAAACTGGTTAATGCTTTTAAAAGTCGCATAACTTTCTCCATGGATTCTCAATCAATTGGATACAGGTATTTTTTTAGATTGAAGTGAAAAACTCAAACTTAACTCTTCGTCAGGTATCGACCCAACATAGGTGCGAAGCGAGGCTCTAAAATCTGACCTTGCTTTTGAGTGAGAGCTTTTAGGTTTTCTAACTTTCGAATTCGGAAGCTGAATTCAAAGGTATCTCCATTTTCAATAATTTCACTGAAGAGGAGAGTTTTCGCTCCCTGCACTTTTAACTTTTCGATTATTTTGGGATCTAACACTCCTTCGCCAACGAGCTCTGTTTCTTCGTTAGAGAACTCTAATACTTCAGAAACAAGCTGCTCGTGAGGAATCAAATCCACGCCTGACTTCGGGCCTAAGTCTTCGATCTTATCGAAGATGATTCGACTGATCGTCGAACTGAGTTCACCCTCTTTACTGATAGAGCGGTCTAACATTTGTTCTTCCAAACGATCTTCCGCCTCTTCCAGCCGTTGAAAAGTTCGCCCCAAAATTCTCACCGGACCTTGACGCCAGGCTTCGGCCTCACTCAATCCACTGGCGATGAATCTTTGTTTTTCTTTGTTGATCGCCCTTCTCAACGCTCGCTGAATTTTATCTGCCTTGTATTGACGAGGCAATTTCGTAGGCAAGACCGCTAAGGGTTGATCTTTTAACGAGGCGCCAACTTCAGTTAATAGCTCATGAACCCCTAAAGTGATTATCCAGTGGAGCTCTCCTCGTAAAGAAACGGAGTCTACGGGTGCGAGGACTCCAATGCGATAATTGGAAAGTTTCACGGCTCCCGACCCACCTTTAAGTTCACGGTAGAGTTGATGAGTAAGAGTTTGTCCGATGGAATATTTCTGTCGCGATTCAGCAAGGATATTTGCGGAGAGATTGACGAGTTCATATTCGATTCCGATGCTCGTTTCACTCGAAGAAATCAAACCTCGAACTACGTACGACGCTCCGATGCGGGCGGCGAGCTCCAGGGCTTCTTGAGGCCCCATCAAATCACCGAGGGAACGGTTCGTTTTTTCGAGACGGCGCTTAAACTCTTCAGCGGTGATGATGGTTTTATCGGGTAAAACCTTTCGCCTGAGTGAGACTTCTAATTCTTTCCCAAGTCGTTCACCCAATTGACTGACTTCGAAGCGCCTAAAGAGTGGATTGACGTTGAACGCGGGGAGGACCACGATAAGAGCCTGGCCCTGAGGAAGAGACTGGGCTGCTTCCGAGGCAAAGGTTTCGGCTGAAAATGCCGCCGGTGGATTGGACAGATTGGGGGTCCCGGTTTCTTCTACATCACGCGGAGGTTGCGTAACAGCTTGTGTGGAAGAATCGGTACTGATTCGATTCGGTTGGCTCCCTGGCGCGGGCTTAGCTCCAATTTCGTCGCTCGGAGTGGAGAAGGCTCTTTGAGGGCCGATACAACTCACAAACCCTACGGAAGAACCGATTAAAAGTGTCAGCGTAAAAAGGAAACGAGCCCCTCTTGTCATCTTAAGATTCATAAAAATCTCCTTAAGGATCCCCAGATATCTTCCTGCTCACAATTCAGCGCAAACTCAGGATGCGCTTAGCTTAACGCCGAGGAGGAAGTCCGAAAAGTATATATGGGAGAAAAGTTTGAAGAAATTAACAATATCTCAGTCTGTGACTTCAGGGGATCGCATCTCACCCTCAGCACAGCCTCCCTAAAGAGTGACAGACGGCTAAAACACACTCGGAATTCAAGATGATTTAAAAATAAAGATGTTCCCAAAAGTAGTGGGCTCACCCCGTGAGCCGGAATCGGAATCGGAATCGGAATCGGAGTCGGAGTCGGAGTCGGAGTCGGAGTCGGAGTCGGAGTCGGAGTCGGAGTCTGGCTAGAAAAGGACGTTGGTGACGGCGCGCCGTCGCCACTCGATCCACCACAGCTAGTTAAAATGCCCAAAAGCAATACAAATAACGCCTTGTTTGGTATTTTTAGCCCCTGTAGTTGTTTAACGCAAAAGAAAAGGGACCGGTACCATATTATTGTTTTCACTTTGCCAATGCCTCCCGGCGCTTCAATCGCAATGAATTTTTATTTGTGCTAGTAAACTGCGAAGATCATTGGAGGCTATTGGATGGCGTTTTACTATGCAAATGTGGAGGCCGAAAACGCGGATCGCTTCACAGGCCCTCAACGTACATGATCACACTTTTCAACTGCGTATAAAGGAATCATCATGGAACTTATGTGCTTTTATTTAATAACCAGTGGGTCAACTTTAACAAGGTTATTTTTAATGTTGCGTCGGAAACTTCACCAAGTATGCACGGCGACTAACGGAGTTAATACGAGAAAAAGTGCGAGTATGTAGTGGTTTTGTATTTGCTTTACACAAGTCAAAAGTGGTAGACACAGCGCCGATGCAGTCGCTGCGTTCTGAGTAGAAGCGCCACAGGTCCGTCGCGTAGAGGTGAAGCGTCTTTAGGCGACGGCTAAATCGCCCAGCTCAACTTTATTTATCGATTTTGGCGCCTGATAAAGGTCAACGATGTATTCTTCGATAGCGATGAAAAAGCCCGTTTTATCCACCATAAACTGAGCGCCTAGCGAAAACCCATCAGGGAGCCGCTTAGCTAAACGCTCGTCCACTGGATGGACGATCACATCACCTCGTGTCGTACATGTGTACGTGCCGATAATAGAATCGAAACGCTTGCGATTTACGAAAGGAATGCCTGCACTAATCCATTCGTTTTTCGGCAGATGCACACAAATAACATTGTCGGCGTGGGCCGGCAAAAGAATGCCCTGGTCCTTGCTGTTGACATATACCAACGGATATTGCTTGGTATCCGTTTCTTCAAACTTATCGAATTCACTCATAACTTCGTATAAACACTAGTAGATCAAAATTTGAAACTGTATTGCTCTTATTCACACATATCCATAAACATCAAACGAATGTGTCCGACGAACTAAAGCCTACAAATAAAGAAGTAAAAAAATAGAACCGCGTCAAGGTAGACGGGAGGGTATATTAACAAGAGATGAATATCTTTTAAATACTCTAACTTTGTTTAGTCGTAACGCGAGACGCCAATATTTAGAAATAAGAACACTTTTTGTCGCAAATAGCTTTGAAAAGTACTTTTTTGAAGGTTTGTCGCTTGGTTGGCATAAGCATCTATAGTTATTAAATACCCTTCTGAATATAAACTTTTGATTGCTTGATGTGGTAACCCGAGTTGGGTTGGTGAAGGTCATTCCGTATTGCAAACGCGGATGTCCCGTCACGTAATAGCGTAATTCCAAGGTATTTATTTTTTAAATATATAGATCTTAAACCTGCAGAAGGCTTCTGCTTAAGAAATACCCGTGTCGAGACACTTTCCTCTGCGACAGTTTTTACGGTTTTTGCCAGGCTTGACGCTGCGGGAGCACCGCGGTAGTGTTCATATTTTGGTCAAAATATGTCTGTTGTTGTGATATGCGTCTTGAAGAGTAGCTGGTAACGAATATTGAGCCTTAGAACAATCAAAACAAATGTACTTGGAAAATCAAACCTATAACAAAGCGATCAGATGTTGAAAGCTAAAATTGTCTCATTGACCACTTTGCATTTTGGTATTGCTTGCCTGTTCATTTTTCTGGCAATTGGAGCTACTGGTTACGGGTTCAAGAACGCCTGGGGTTTGTTTGATTATTTCTATGTATTTATATCTATTGGAGGCGCAGCGATATTAACTTTCCCGTTGTGGTTGATTTTATATATTCCAGATATGCCAGGCTGGTTATTCTATTTGGGAATTCCGGCGCAAATAGTCATCAGTTATTCACAAGTAATTTTAGTTATTTTTCTATATGGTCGATTATCTAAAAAGTGACACCATGTACTAAATATTTAGTCCTTTGATATCAAGAGATAAGTAATGAAAGACGTTGATGATGAATTTTATGGTAGAGCGGATGCTCATATTCATCTTGCGAATGACCAAATTTCAGATGGAATAGGTCGAGGAAAGGTCAGTGCTTTTTTCATGTATGGCATGTCAAGATTTTGTGCATATGTTAGCGCAATGGGTTTGACACTAGTAAGGAAATGGAGAAGTATTGAGTACTTTATGGAGCAATTTAAACTTTGTTTATAAGAAAGTTATGACGATTACTTAGAAAAATTTAGCAATATATGGAGAGTAATGAGGAATAGTTTGTGCGAATGCTGAAAAATGAATTTGGAATAGTAGAAAGCGTTTCGACATTCATCAGTATATGGCAAAGTAATCAATGTTCAATGGCTAGAGCTATTGGGTGTTCTGTTAACAGATGCGATTTAAATTTGTTTGCCGGTTGTTGAGATTAAAAAGCCTTCGAAAGAAGCTTATTTTGAAATAGTAAGTCACGAAGTATTCAGTGCTGGCGTTACATTTGATGCCAGTTAACAGATATAAGAGTTATATGTTGAATTGCTTTGTCGAGTTAGAGGGTAAATGGACTGTTTGCTGTGCCAGAGTAGTTCGCGCGAGCATGGTAGGCATAACTCTAAGTTATGGAAAATGTTTTTAAAAAAATAATGAAAATAGAAAAAATACGAAAATGAAAGTCGATGTGAAGATTAAGTTTTTATATGTGTTAATCGCCGCTCTGGTTTTTCTTAGTGGTTCTCAACTGACCTGGAGTAAGAGTTTTGAAGGTGAAAAGGTAGAAGTAATAAAACTCTGGGATGGGGGTGGTCGCACAGAACTACGGAGAAGCTATGAAAATGAGCTCCTGAATGCTGTACTGGTGGCGAGCGAAGCACAGTTTGGGAAGTGGGCGTTGGTTGTTGATTCTTCAAATTATAATGAACCAGAGGATGAAAAAAACTTATTTAGTGTTGGTGGCTATGATTTATTTGCATCAGTAAATGATTCTCCTTTGCTCAAGCATTCAAAGAAGATAACAATTGGTCGGCCAATTATGAAGGGACTTATTGGTCAGAGAGTGTTAATTATTAGAAAAGAAGATGCAGAAAAATTTAGAACCATTAAGTCTGAATCTAACATGAAAAGACTGGCCCACGGAATTCCGGAGGGCTGGCCTGATGCGATGTTATTTCGAGACAACGGTTACCCTGTAGTTGAGGGTGGTAGCTTTGATGATATTTTTGTGCGCCTCAAGGAGAAAAAGTTTGACTATTTTGCTCTCGGAGCCAATGAGGTAGAAGAGGCCTTCAAGTTGCGCGCTAAGTCGTTAGGAGGGTTAATGATTGAACCCTCAATACTTATTGAATACCCTTATAGTATCGTTTTTTACGTCAATCCTAAAAATCAAAAGCTCGCAGACCGAATGGAAAATGGCTTCGATGTGATTCAAAAAAATGGCATATTTGATGAAATATTTGATAAGTATTTCTCTAAATTGAATAGACGGCTTAAATTGGATACCCGTAAGAAATTTGCTCTTGAAAATACATTGTTATCAAAAAGTAATTAATAACATTTGATGGATGATTTTCAGATAGAAAAGACATTCAATACTAAATTTTGAGAGAGCTACTGATGCCATGAGTAGTCAACAAACAAAACGGTGATTCTAGGTTTGTCGACATCCAGATTACGGTTGGTAATATGTTTCTGCACCTGGCCCGACCGGCATGCCAAGTAGAAAAACCCAAAAATAAAACAACAGAGTCCAACCGACGAAAAATACCATCGAATACGGTAGCATTGTAGAAATTAAAGTGCCCATACCAAGATTTTTGTGATAGCGCTCGCCAATCGCTAGTATTAATCCGAAATAACTCATCATTGGCGTAATGATATTCGTCACAGAATCACCAATGCGATAAGCCGCCTGAATCGTTTCCGGCGCAAAGCCAATCAGCATCAACATTGGCACAAATATTGGCGCTGTCACGGCCCATTGCGCCGACGCGCTACCCAGAGATAAATTAACGAAAGCACACATCAAGATAAAGAAAACAAAAATTTCCGGGCCATCCAGTCCGAGTGCGCGTAAAAGTACTGCGCCTTTAACCGCCAATACCGTACCTAAATTCGTCCATTTGAAAAAAGCCACAAACTGGGCTGCAAAAAATACCAGCACAATATAAAGGCTCAAACTTCCCATACTGTTCGACATTGCATTAATAATATCGCGATCATTTTTCATCGTGCCAGCGACTCTTCCGTAGGCAAAACCTGGTATGGCAAATGTACAGAATATGATAGCGACAATACCCTTTAAAAAAGGAGAACCGGCGACGGCACCTGTTTCGGGATGGCGCAAAATTCCGTTACTGGGCACAATAGTGAGAGCAAGCAAAACACATAGGATTATAAAGGCCAACCCAGCGGCCTTAAGGCCGCTTTTTTCTTCTGGGTTGAGTTGTTCGATTTTTTGCGCATTTAAATCGATTGATGCTTCCCGCGGATCGTATTTTCCGAGCCTTGGTTCAACAATTTTTTCCGTAACCAAAGCCCCGAGACCGGTGATAAGAAAGGTACTGATTACCATGAAATACCAGTTAACTTCCGGGCCGACTGAATAGTCCGGGTCAATCATGTGGGAAGCAGCTTCAGTGATGCCGGAAAGCAAGGGGTCGACGGTTCCCAGCAATAAATTCGCACTGTAACCCCCCGATACACCGGCAAATGCTGCCGCCAACCCGGCGAGCGGATGGCGCCCAAGCGAATGAAAAATCATCGCCCCCAAGGGAATGAGTACAACGTATCCCAATTCTGAAGCCGTATTGGAGATAATGCCGGCAAATACCACTAAGACAGTGACGGTGCGGCGGGAAGCATTGACCACCAGCGCGCGCATCAGTGCAGACAATAGACCGGAATGCTCCGCGACTGACACGCCGAGCAGGGCAACCAGCACAGTGCCCAACGGCGCAAAGCCGGTGAAGTTAGTCACCAGTCCGGTCATGATTCGTTGCAGACCTTCTGCATTCACCAGCGAAATTACTTCTATCATGCCGTCTTCTTCGCGACCTTTGGCGTCCGGCGGGCGCGGATCTGCGACGGCGATCTCGAAGTAGCCCAAAATACCGCTAAGCAAGTAGATCAAAAGTGCGAACAGTGCGAATAGCGTCACTGGGTGAGGAAGCAAATTCCCCAGCCACTCAACGGTGCTAAGAAATCGCGAAAACCAACCACCTTTCGGCGTTAAATCATTGTCAATTTGCCTATTAGTTGCCAAAATTTTTCCTTGATTGCAGCTACATTTACGATGCTACCGAATTAGCGCACTATCGTACCCCAACGAACGTTGACATCAAAATTGGAGAAGCGGGAATATAAAAGTTTGTGTAGAGTAAGCGAGGAGATGTTTCTTGATTATAAGCGGTGAGGGTACACTGCGATTTTTCGAAAAAAATACCAGACTCAAAAAAATGATATTATTGCGTGTGCCTTGGCGGTGCTGGATTTGCACATCACGTTATACATACAGGGCGCAAAGTCCTGAAGTTCCTGTTTAAATAGGAGTGTTTAACGCCCCTGGTTGTAACAAATGATTGATATTCTTACACAGCAATGGTCTTTAATCGTTATTATCCTTGGTGGGATAGCGGCTCTCGTTGCGTTCGGCGATAAATTCCTTAGCCTTCTTTTAAAATTACGTGATTTAACAAAGAAAAATCAACCGAAAAGTATTACTCAAAATGAGGTTGATTTTCTCCATTCATTCCTACGCATAATTGATGAAGATATTTCATTAAATAGTCGTGTAAGCGACGTTCTCGAGCGTCATGTGGAAGACTTGGCTAGAGAGATTCGTCACCTTCACCGTTCTAGTAACTGGAACAAAATACTTCAAATTCGTATGCGTCTGCGTGAATATTTCGAGTATTCGTCGCAGTATGAAAAAGCGATTGAGTTTGGTCGGGCTTATGAAGCGGCGCTCAAAGCAACGGGTGATGTTGCTGAAGCGCGCTGGGTTCGTGTGAAGGATATTGGTTACATGCTAATCTTGGCGGAGCAACATAAAAACGGCCGCGAAGAAATTCAGTGGGTACTCGATAATTTGCCTTCTCCAGCAGTCGGGGGCGAGATGGTTGAGTTGCGTTTTTATGCCCATCGTTACATTGGAATTTCCTATCTAAGATCGCGCAAATTAGCTCTTCAATCCGCCGAACAATCGTTTTTCTCAGCCCAAAAAGTAATAGCGGACGCTGGTGTTCAAAATTATCCAGAACTGTCTGCACGAATAGAAGGGAACTTTGGTAACGTTGCATTAATGACAAATCAGTTGGACACAGCGCTGGTGCGTTTCGAACAGAGCCTGCGCCTTTTCGAACAAGTAGATGATGTGGAGCATCTGGGGATCGCGAACCTCAGGATCGCGGAGACCCTAAATAAAGGAATTAAGCAAGGTGGGGATGTATATCTTGATCTCGCTCAACAGTACTTTAGCCGCATAGGCTGGGTTGAAGGTGTTGGACGTGTGCACTTTGAAAGAAGTTTGATGTATAGGAACGATGCTATGGCATCTACGAGTTCTGAGCACCGCGTTGAAGTGCTGAAAAGAGCTGCACGGGAAATTGAAATTGCGCTTCAAATCTTTAATGGCATCCGTTCGGGGAGATGGGTTGGTCGTTCTGAACAACTTTGTATCGAAATTAGAAGCGCTTCAAAATAAAATATATAACATTTGTGATTAGGTATATTGCAAAACGTAGAATGACGAGACTCTTAAAATAAATGACTCTTGTATTGCCCAAAGACTATGGCGTCCTGCAAGGATATATCGAGAGTCAGGTTAAAACAGCGTTACAAAAAATTGGATACAAAAAGAATTTGAAGAAGTTGCAATCGTAATTTGGTGCTCCGAAGAAAACACTAGAGCGCTTGGTTTAGATAATTTTTTGATTAAAAAATACTAAAGCTATTCCATTAATCACGACCCTTTTTAGGCGGTCCTGATTGTTCGGGTGGCGTTGATATATCTAGTCATAACTAAATTAATAGGGGGTAGCTTGAAGCTATGAGTGATTTGGATAGTAAAGTCGAAATTTATAAATGTTTTGCGTCTTTTGCTTATTCCTTTGAGGACAGAGCGCAAATTACAAGTAGGCTATACATAACATTAAACTCAGTAATAATCACACTATTAGCCTACCGGTACTCAGATGAAAAATTTAATATTCCAGTCGTCGTAAGTTTGGGGTTAATTGTGTGCGCGATGTGCTTTTGTATTCTCTGGTATTTAACACTCAAGTCGATAACGAGGCATACATCGGCGAAACATGAAGTCCTTCAGGATATGGAGAAAGAACTTCCATTAAAACCCTATACTTCTGAATGGTATGAAAAGCTGAATTGTGGGAAGAGATATATTCGAACAACGACGATCCATGAACTCTTTCCTTGGGTATTTATTTTAACCTACATCTTCTTTGCGTTAATGGAGCTTAGATAGCTTAAAAAGTGGCGAGACGACGAAAAATTAGGTCAATAAGCTGTGGATGTGAAGAGAAAATAAAATGTCGTTGAAATTTATTTGGTGTATATTTTCAGTATGAGGTCTATCGATTAAGAAAAGTTATGAGAAAAAATAATGATTAAAAAATTTATAGTGCTTATTTTGAGTGCTGTCGTCTGGGGTTGCGCGACAGTTTCTACCGTAACGCCAACTTCAGATATCCCACCAGAGAATGGTTTGGTTATTTTTAAATTGAGTGCCAACTCGCCGAATATTGGCTTCTTCCGCTATTGGCGGGGAGTGACAGTAAAGTCGATTAATCAGGAAAGGAGTAAGGAATATACGATTGGGTTTTCGGCAAAAGGTAATTCTCGAAGCGCGGTTTATTTCGGTTCGCTGCCAGAGGGGGAATATGAACTTGTGGAGTTTTCTTCCGGACAATGCGGCGCAATGTGTATCTCGTCACATGTTTCGTTGTCGAAGGCAATGGGGTCTTTCTCGATTAAAAGCTCAGAGATTACGGATCTGGGGCATCTACTTTATGTAGCTGTTGGAAGGGATAAATCCCTAGTGGTGCATGGAAAATCTCAGGACCAGTGGGTGGGAAACTATCTGAACGAATTTTATCCCCATATCACGCAAACCTTCTCCACAGAAAACATGGCCGGTTGGGAAAATGCCCACGAACATATGGCGGATATGTACAAGGGCATAAAAAATAAATCAAAAGGTTTGCTGCGGCCATTTGAAACCTCGAATGGCTCCGTATTATTTGGTTCTTATCTTGGCAATGTAAGAGTTTGGTACCCTGAGAAAGGGGTAAGGTCTTATGATACCGGTGTTCAGGAAGCTATTGAGTCTGTTGCAGAGCTAGAAGACGGTACATGGATAGCGGGAAGCGAGAGTGGAAGAATTGTGATGTCAAAAGATTTTGGCGTTTCCTGGCGCGATTTTGGCAGTCCTTTTTTAAACTCGAGTATTATGGGATTAACACCTTACGACAAAAAAATATTTGCTACGGTAGCGACGCATGAAAAAATCGGTATTTATTATCGTGAATTTAGTTCAGACAAGTGGGAACTGGTTTCTGAACATCCCTTGAAGTTTGCTTTCTGGACTGGCGTACAGATTTACCCGAGTTCCATCGCTTATGAGAATAAGCTTGTCACTTCGTTACCAAGCAAGGCCTTAGCCATTACCGATATGGATAGCCTAACGACAATGGAAAAATCATTTCCGGGTGGAATTTCAGCTTTTACTTTGGGTAACGACGGTGTAATAAGATGTTCAGCGGCAAAAACGTTAGCGGTAAATCCATATGAAAGTCACGATTGGGGCGAAACATGGGTTTCTTCAAAACATTCTCGATTTATGACTTTGCCCTATTTTAAGGATGATGCTCAAGGATTTGGCTTGCAGGGTGCATGGTTGTCGGGAAAAGCCAACTTATCGGTTTCTAGTGATGGTGGAGAAACCTGGGCAGAAAAAGTTCCACTTCCGTATAGAACACCTTATTTCTCTCACCTAAAACAATCGGGGGAGCTATTTGCCTGGGATGGGTACAATACCATTGTTTTAGGTAAAAATAATGGTGAAAAATGGATCGTGCAGTAGTTGTAGGTTTTATATATAAGCCAGCGGCGTTGTAGACCCAACGCCGCCCAGATAGCCTTTAATAAACCTCAGTGTTACATTAATGCGATTGCGTGTCTTTCGAGAACAATGCATCTGCCAAGCGGGATGCTGTGAGTTGACGCGAGAACATGGAGGTATCGTCGGAACCCCAAATACCAATTTGACTGCGCAGCAGTTCAATTTGTTTCGCGTAATCTTCAGAAGCTTGTTCCAATAATTGAATACACTGCTTAATAGCGTCCTTGGGTAGAAATTTATCACCGTCATATTGCTCGATAATAGTGATGATTTTTTCTTTAGTCGATATCATATTCAAGCTCCATTAAAGTGAGGTCAGCTACATCAGTGTTAACGGATTGTAGCGACTATACACGTCATTTAAAGATAACGCATATAGTGTGGCGTAAAAATGCGAGTTTTGTGTGAACTGTTTTGTCATTTAGTGGTTTAATTACTCTGTGATGTAAGGTGGTGGCAGATATGCCGTCCTGGGATGCCCAACAATACGTAAAGTTTAAACGTGAAAGAACCCAACCATCTTTGGATTTGGTTTCACGAATCGAAGTGGATATACCCAACACCATCGTTGATATTGGTTGCGGGCCTGGTAATAGTACCGCTGTACTCAGGTCGCGTTGGCCCGGTGCAGAAATAAGTGCGTTTGATAGCTCACCTGAAATGTTAGCGTTGGCGCGAAAAAGTGATAGCTCCATTTCTTGGTTTGAGGCGGATGCGTCAACTTGGCTGCCAGAAAGAAAGTATGACCTTATTTTTTCAAATGCGGCGCTACAATGGTTGCCGAATCATGAACAGCTTTTCCCTCGGCTTTTGAGTATTGTGAGTCAGACGGGTGCTCTAGCGATACAAATGCCAGCGTATTACGATTCGCCGCTGCACAAACAGCTAATTGATGTATCCAAAAATACGGCCTGGGCCGATGCTACTGCCCCGGCGCGTAGCAGGTTGTCAATGCGCCCGCCAGAATTTTACTACGACTTGCTCGGCGATTCGGCGTCGAAAATTGACATATGGCAAACAGCGTATTATCACGAAATGGATTCGGTCGAGTCCATTCTCGAGTGGTTTCGCGGCACGGGAATGCGACCTTTTTTAGATGCTCTGCAGAACCCGGAAGACAAGTCTCGATTCGAATCTGAACTGCTCGATCGATATCGACAGGTTTACCTTAAGCGAGATAACGGAAAAGTATTGCTGCCTTTCAGAAGATTTTTTCTCATTGCCTATAAGTAGGGTATATGCGCCAGAGATAACTTAACGGAGGTGTGTTAGCACGCCCTAAACATTAAAAACATGTATGTGTGAGGAGATTGTGATGCGAAGTCTGGTTTTTTTGATGTTGTTCCTACCGTTGGTAGCTTATTCTGCACCAGAAATTAAAGGTAGTCCTGACGAACTAAAATCGTATATTTATCCTGATGAAAGAACCCTTTCGATCAGTGACAAAGCAGAAGAAACGGCCTACTCAGACGAAGCGATCGTTAATCTAGTTGTTACAACGGAAGATAAACAACTATCGACAGCGTTAAAGTTAAACACCGATCTGCGGGGAAAGGTGAAAAGTATTTTAGTCGCCAAGGGAGTACGTGAAGTTGATATCAAAAATTCCAAGTTTTCCTCTTCGCCGCAATATGGTTGGTTTGGTCGTAAGCCCGATAGTTATAAAGTGATGAATCGAATGGCTATACGCATTAGTAGTGAACGGCATATGCAAGATATTGCTGAAATTTCTGATCAGTATACTGAAATTAATTTATCCGGTACCACATTTAAACATTCCGAAAAATCAGCATTCGAACAACTTGTAAAGAAAAAAGCTCTGGCCAAGGTGATGGAAAAGAAAGCTTTCTATGAAACGTCATTAGGTATTAAGTTAGTGCCTGTATCTTTCGTAGAGTCAGATGTCGGCTTGCATGCGACACATGGGGCTGGTTTGTTTGAAGAGGAAGTGGTTGTCACCTCGATTAGACTTTCTGACGGGGGCTCATACTCGAAGACTAAGTCTCAACCTCGCCCCAAAAATTCGTTTGACGAAGTAAAATATCAGGCGGCGGTTACTGTTGAGTTTCGCGTAGAGTAGATAGTAATAAGCTTGTTCAATTATTTGAGGAGGAATTATGCGGTTGTTATATATAGTTATGTTTGTACTTCTTGGTCTTGGTATTCAGGTATCAGCCTCTGATAGCAAGTCATCGCTAATTTGGAATTCCGATAAAAACCAATGGCAAGAAATAGAGAAGTTCTGGCTTGAATACGCTGATAGTCGGGGTGGTTTAACTTGGGGTCGGGGGGAAACTTATCCAAAGTACGAAGACGTTAATGAGTTCGATACGTTTATGGTCGAGCTTGAGGAAGGCCCGTGTTTAATGGAGTTTTTTCATCGACGTTGGCGCCGGGCAAACGATGTGCGACGTTGGAACCCAGTAATCAACCACTATGCCGGTTGCCCTTATGTTTTTAAATAGCCTGAATTTTTATCGTATCCGCAGATGTGCTGATGAAGAGTGTAACTATGAGAAACCTGCCCACTGATAGAGATATTCTTAAAAAAATTCACGATAGATATTACGACGACTTTTGTAGCTATGATGAGGACTCGCCGAGTCGGAGTACTAAGATACACGTACCTATCGACTGTGAGCGCATTGCAAAAGAGTTAAGTGTTGATCCGGATATTGTTTTTGGGCGACTGTATTACCACTTGAATAAAAAGTACGGGTACGTTCAAGACGATGGTGCCACAGTGCATCTATTTTCCGTTCGCACGGGGAGAGACAGGCATACCGTAAATTTTCCGCTGCTATCTGCGGTAGTTGCGGAGCATCAGACTTCATGGTTTCGCTTCCATTTACCTCTGATTGTCTCGGCCGCCGCACTTATTACAAGCATTCTCGGCAACTTGTAACTCAATGCTTGCGCTAGTAGTACATGTTGTTACAGAAAGCCTGGAGTGTGAAGACTAGTATTTCCCGGTATTGCGTACGATGAGGAATACTCATGAAAAATGCTCTCGCTACCTGCTTGGTTTTTTCCGCTGTGGCGCTTGGTGCATGTGCATCCAAACCAGATTTTGAAAACGCAGCGCGCGTTGTTGCCTACGGCGACGGTGATCGCAGCGGCACGACTATAGACGAACCCTTAGACGCTGAAACACTGCGACACGGCTTGATTTATGAATTTCGTGCGGGCGACATCATTCGCGCCTTGTTTGAACTCGACAGCGACATTGCCGAGCTTGTCCAGTCTGCGCCAATGGATATTCGGTTGAACCGGGATGTTTGGCTTTATATCAATAAAAGCGGTTGGTGGGCGAGTCTGGACGGTGAGAAATTTGAGCGCTACGACGATTTAATCAATGGCAGTTTGAACGCCAGTCTTGCGACAACCAAAGCGACGCAGTCCAACGAACTTAAGGTGCACTTGTTGGTTGACCTTAAATAGTCCAGAGAATTTTGGGAGGTGTATTTTGAAAATACCTTATATTTTGATTCTCGTTCTGAGTACTTTGCTGGGCGCCTGCAAATCTTATGTTTATGACACAATGGCATCGGATGAAAAACGGGAGTGCTATGATTTACCAGCGTCGCAATATCACGATTGCGTCATGAAAAAACGGAAAACGTATACAGAATATATGCGTCAGCGTGAAGAGGTTTTGGCGCGAGAGTAGAGAGCACTCTGTCATTATTTGCTGGTGGGTTCAAACAATGAAACTAATCATTTGTGCGTTACTCTGCAGTACGCTTTTATCCTGCACCAGTAGACAGACAATCACGTTTACGGGTTGTATAAAAACAGATACCAGCAACAAGCATCATATTTCGCTTATATATTGCGCACAGGTGGCCGGGCTTGTGTTGGATGTTGTAGAAAGAATTGTGAATACGCCAATGCCCAAAATGAAGAACGGTTCATAGTTTTATTTGCCGCGCAGAAAGGCACCGTCTGAGGCTCTGCACACAAATATGCTTGGCGCCAAGCCGTCGCTTATCTTGGGGTATTCCTCCTCTACCCGACGAATTGCTTCGGCTTCCAGCTCTTTGGGTATGAGTGCAACGACGCAGCCGCCAAAGCCACCTCCCGTCATACGCACGCCACCCTCTGTTCCAATTACGTCCTTAATTATTTTTACTAAACCATCTATGGCGGGCACAGTAATTTCGAAATCGTTTTTCATCGACTTGTGAGAGTCTTCCATCAAGCGGCTTAAGGTGGCTAAGTCACCTTGTTCCAATGCTGTGCAGGCGTTTAAGGTTCGCTGATTTTCTGTAACTATGTGCAGGGCGCGTCGATAAACCACGGGATCGAGCGCTTCTTTATTTTTCTCAAGTTGCGCGAGCGAAACATCTCTGAGAGCATCCACGTTAAAGAACTTAGCGGCGGCTTCGCATTGTTGACGACGCACATTGTATTCGCTGTCGACCAGCCCGCGTTTAACATTTGAATTGACGATGAGAATGGACCAGGATTCTGGCATCGGCACTAATTTATATTCCAACGAACGGCAATCAAGCAGTAGCGCATAATCTTGTTTACCAAGTGCAGAGACCATTTGATCCATCACGCCGCAATTGCAGCCGACAAAATTATTTTCTGCGGCCTGGCCAATCAGGGCGGCTTTAACGCCACTCAAATGTTCTCCAGACACATCTGTTAAGGCGAGCACCAGTGCATTTTCAAGCGCGGCGGAGCTGCTTAGCCCTGCACCTCTGGGTACATTGCTTTTTATTACAAGATTAGCGCCGCTAAGTTTGTAGCCTTCTTTTTTTAATTCGTTGACGACACCGAGCAGATAGTCGCTCCACGGTGGGTCCATTTTTTTTAAGTCGTCGTCGATTGCAAAGGTAGCGACGGTGGGGATGCCATTTTCGTCTTCCTCATCGAGTGCAACAGCAGTGATAATTCGGTCGTCGCGCTTACATGCAGCCACCCAGGTTCTAAAGTCGATGGCGGTCGGGAGTACGAAACCATCGTTGTAATCGGTATGCTCTCCAATTAAGTTAACGCGGCCTGGAGCGGAGTACACATTTTCTGGCGCATGACCAAATAGACGAGCAAATGCTTTTTTTGCAATGTCCTCCACGTCGCTATCCTCCGGTGCTTTTATAGTGAATGTCACTGAGTTCGCGCAGGCGTTCGGCGGCTTGCTCGGGGGTGATATCGCGCTGACTTTCCGCCATAAGCTCGTAGCCCACCATAAACTTGCGCACCGTGGCTGAACGCAAAAGCGGAGGTGCAAAATGTGCGTGCAGTTGCCAGTGTGAGCCGTGGTTTGCATCGTTTGGTCGCCCGTGCCAGCCCATGGAGTAAGGGAAGGAGCAGTTAAACAGATTGTCGTAGCGCGTTGTTATCTTCTTAAGTATATCTGCAAGCGAGTCGCGCTGATCGAACGAGAGGTCGATTAAGCGCGTGACGTGAAAACGCGGTAACAATAATGTTTCAAATGGCCAACAGGCCCAATATGGGACGACAACTACCCAATCGTCATTAACAACGACAATGCGCTCGTTTTGCGTAAGCTCCCGGTTGGCATAGTCGAGTAACATTGGTCGTTGGTGTTGGGCGAAATAGGCGAGTTGATTATCATCTTCTTTTTCAGCAATTGTTGGCAAGCTGTTTTGCGCCCAGATTTGCCCGTGTGGGTGAGGGTTCGAACAGCCCATCATGCTGCCTTTGTTTTCAAAAACCTGTACCCAAAGATAGGTTTTGCTTAAGTCAGATGCCTGCTCTGCCCAGCAGTCTACTACCTGTCGTATTTCTTCAGCGCTCAATTCTGGAAGCGTCAGGGAGTGGTCCGGGGAAAAACAAATGACTCGCGCTGTCCCCTGTTCCGATTTGCAGCGAAATAGCTGGTCCTCTTGCTCATACACAGGTGTATCGGGTGTTATTGCAGCAAAGTCGTTGGTGAAGACGAAGGTGCCTGTATATGGGTCGTTCAGATCGCCAGTGACGCGTTTATTGCCTGGGCATAAATAACAGCTGGCATCATAATGCGCTTTGACATCTTCGTCGGGTGTTTCTGATTGCCCTTGCCAGGGTCTTTTAGACCGGTGTGGGGAGACGAGTACCCATTCGCCGACAAGCGGATTAAAGCGACGGTGAGGATGATCCTTAGGGTCAAAAGCTGTTGCCATGCCAGCTCCTACCTTTGAATAAAATAGTTATTGTTGAATAATCGGGCGGACCCGAATAGCTATTATATTATAAATAATATAATACTGCCAAACCCTTATCAATTGAAAAATACACCTTGGCCAAGAGTCAGGCTTGAGACAATATTAAATAATAATATTTATCATGTTTATAGTGGTGGTTAGTTATGCTTGATGCTATTCCAAGAATAATCATGGTCAATAAATAATAAGAAGCACTTTATGCAATAGTGATAGATTATTGCAAGCTCGTCACGCTGACCATATTCAAATATGGATCAGCTTGTAGGTGTGAATGAAAATCACATGTTGTTTATGGCTTGGTGGGAACTCACGGTTTTTTTTAGTATTTTTACTGTCGGAGGTGCCGCCCTGATCTTGGGCGATCTGCGTGTTATGGCGGAATTGTTGATGACCTGTTCCGTGTATACGCGTAATGGTGGGACTTGAGGTTTCTACAGTATTCTGTATATAGATAATATATATTATGCGTTTTCAGTATCCCTAGGCCGAATCGATTTTTGCATTGTCGTTGCATACGATTTTGAGCTGGGCTTTAGCAATAATTTTTTGATTCTGGATTCAACCGCTATGCCTAGAGTAACACGTAGTTTGACTCATTCCCTGGTGGAGGAGCTTGGCGAAGCCATAGTTTGTGGCACTTACTCAGCCGAAAACCCGTTTCCGACGGAAGCTGAGCTGTGTGAACACTATGAAGTAAGCCGCAGTATTTTGCGGGAGGCGGTAAAAATGCTGACGTCCAAGGGCTTGTTAAGCGCGCGGCCGCGCCAAGGTACCTGGGTACAACCTGAGGCTTATTGGAACTTGCTTGATCCGAGCGTTTTGGGTTGGTTGTTGAATCGCAATTTCTCTATTGACTTGCTAATCGAATTTACCGAAATCCGGCGTGTAATAGAGCCTCAAGCGGCGGAATATGCTGCCCTTCGGGGGTCAGAAGCGGCGTTGCGCAAAATTGAGGATGGGATAACGCGTATGGAAGCCGCTGAGCGCGGCGAAGATGATCCGCTGTTATCTGACATCGCCTTTCATGTCGCGATACTGGAAGCCAGTGAAAACCGGTTTTTTAGCCACCTAAAAGAATTTACGTCGACGGCATTAAAGATTTGTATTAGGTTGACCAACCGATATAAAGGTGTACCACTTGGCGATGTTAATGATCATAAAAAAGTCGCGCGGGCAATTCGGGATAAAAATTCAAAAGCTGCACGGCGCCACATGTCAGCGCTGCTCGACGAGTCTATGGAGCTGATACTTCGGGCTAAGCAGGATAAAAAATTTAAGTAGCACCTAAATATGTTGGTGTGCTTCGTCGGCGACTTCCAATTTGATTTGACTGATTTTATCCGAGCTACTTTCGTTGTGTCTGCGTATCAACTGGTTTAATTGAAATAAGGAAAGCAGTAGTGCGTGGATCAGAAGTAGATAGTCACTGCTGTGCAATTCAGCGAGCTCTTCTTGAGAAATATTGTGCAATCGATCCTCGTTGATAGTATGCAAGCCTTTTAGCGGTTGTTTGGTGCCGTCTGCGTAGTAGATCACCAAATCGATTTCTCTTAAAAGTCTCATTTTTTCAATTGTCTGAACAAATTGAGCGCTAGCCACACCATTTTTTAATTCAGATTCAAGCAATTGTTTTTTACTGTTTAGAAAGTCGGTGGGCTTGCTGTCAGCGTCAAATAAATCTTCACCCTCCTGTTCCGAAATTGCCGGGCTGTCTTGGGCGATGGCGATATTAAAGGCGTCGTCCTGCATATCCGATGGTACGAGATATAAAGGGTAAGTACGTAAAAACATCGGCATGTAGGCCGCCGACCACTGACCGTCGGAGACAAAAAGATTTTTTCTCGCTTCAATGCCCATCAACGCGGACAAATCATAATGACCTGATGATGCCGACTTATTTAAAAACACTGGAAAATTAGCTGCGGCGTTTGCGATTTCCTGGACGCTAATATTGATGACCTGTTGCAGCTTAGCGACCTCAATGACTCCCGCCTCTCTAACTTTGAGCTTATCGTGTATTCCCGGTTCTAATGTGGTGAGCTTGGCCATGTATTTGGTCCTTTCTCTAAGCGGTATATGCTTTTTAATGTGCAGTGTCTGATGCAGCTAACCAAGCGTTAATATACTCTCGATGCTCCGGTAGCGCATTACATTACATATTGATAGCTCGCAACGGGACATAATTCAATTGAACTTTTAATCTCTCTGGCAACGACCCTGCGGTACTGTCAAACCAAAAGGCCTTCTTTTAAGTTTTCGGGAATGGGGTTCTGCTCAGTATTTTCTCGCCTGTAAGCTTTCTCATGTTTGGTGAGCATGTGGTGTAATTTGAGAAAGTCTATAATGTTGATGCACTTGCGCTACATATTGTAATTAATCGTAGCAGGGGGAAAGTCTGTGCTAGGTGTATGCTATTACCCGGAACACTGGTCAAAAGAGCGCTGGCCGAACGACGCAAAAAAAATGCGGGCTTTGGGCTTGAGCTACGTGCGTGTCGGAGAATTTGCATGGTCGCGTTACGAGCCTGAACCCGGTCACTATGACTTCGGCTGGCTGGAGGATGCGATTGATGTCCTTGCCGCGGAGGGCCTTAAGGTCATTATCGGTACGCCCACGGCAACCCCTCCCAAATGGTTAATTGATCAATATCCGGAGATTTTACCTGTGGACCCTGATACCGGGGCCACACGCAGATTCGGCTCGCGGCGTCACTACGATTTTTCAAGTGACGTCTATTTGCGTGAATCCGTGCGAATCACTGAAGCCTTGGTGAAATATTTTGTGCAGCACCCGGCAGTTGTTGGATGGCAAACCGATAACGAATTATGCTGCCACGATACGACACTGTCTGGTTCAGAATCGGCGCGGCTTGCGTTTCAAGCGTGGTGCGAACATAACTATGCATCGATCGAAGCCTTAAATGACGCCTGGGGCAACGTTTTTTGGTCGATGGAATATCGCAGTTTTGATGAAATCCCGCTGCCGATAGCTGCAGTGACGGAGACAAACCCCGCGCATAGATTTGCGTACCGGCGTTTTTCTTCCGACCAGGTGATTCGCTACCACACTACAATTATTGAAACGATTCGCCGGCATTCCCCAGATAAATTTGTTACGCACAACTTTATTCCGACGAGCGATACCAACACGGATAACTTTGCCTTAGCTGAAGGGCTCGATTTTACCAGCTACGACAACTACCCATTAGGGCGAACGGATTTGTATTTTGGCGACTGGAATACCGAACAGATGCAAAAATACATGCGCACCGGTCACCCTGACTACGGCACTTTTTTTCACGATCAAACACGTAGCTTGAGCAAGGGTGAGTACTGGGTGATGGAACAGCAGCCTGGCCCCGTCAATTGGGCGGAACACAACCCACGGCCGCTAGCGGGCATGGTGCGTTTTTGGACGCTGGAAGCTTTCGCGCATGGCGCGAACTGCGTTTGTTATTTTCGCTGGCGACAGGCGCCATTTGCGCAAGAGCAAATGCATTCGGGGCTGTTGCGTCCCGATGATTCTCCCGCGACCGCCTGGGCTGAAATTGAACAAGTGCGAACTGAGATAGCCCAGCTCAAACTCGCCGACCTGCCAGCACCGAAAAATCGCGTCGCGGTATTGATAAGTATCGAAGGGCAGTGGTTGAGCGACATCGAAAAGCAGGGCGTCGGTTACGATTTCTGGCGCATCCAGTTTGCCTGGTACAACGCGTTGCGAACCCTGGGTGTAGACGTTGATTACATTTCCGCGGACGGAAATTTTGATCAATACACATTAATTGTCGCGCCGGCCTACCCAATTCTCGATGATACGCTTGTCGCTAAAATTGGCGCGAGTAAAGCGCAGTTTATCTTTGGTCCGCGTTCGGGCGCTAAAGACTATTACTGCGCTTACCCGCATAATCTGCCGCCCGGTCCACTGCAGAAAATATTGCCCATCCGCGTTTTATCGGTTGAAACACTGCGCCCGGACTGTGCAGATACTTTTACCTGGCGGGAAAAGGTGTATAACGCCCGCTGCTGGCGTGAAGAGATTGATTCAGGTGATGCAACGGTTCATGCGCGTTTTAAAAATGCTGAACCCGCGATTCTCAGTGCGGCTAATGTGACGTATATCGCCGCGCTTACTGATGAAGTGTTTCTACTGGATTATTTACAAAGCGAATGCGAGCGTCTCAGTGTAAGTACCTACCGTTCATCTCCGGATGTGCGTATAAGCCATCGCGGCGATTTAGGTTTCGCATTTAATTACAGCGACGTGCCAGTGGAGTTGTCTCTCCCTGAAAACGCTGAATGCGTGCTTGGCAATCGCCAGTTGGGTGCTTACGATGTTACTGTTTGGCGATAGCCCTAGGGCCTGTTAACACTAATTCGATCGCCACTGTTGTGGCTGCAAATCCGCCAATCAAGGCGCGAGGAGAGTGGTTTGGTTGCTCCAAATAAACGACGATTGCTACATGGATGTAGCTTATTAGAGCAATGCAGGAGCGGTAGCTTTGATATTCGCTCATGTGGAGCAACCACATCACACTCATATCGTCTTGCCGGAGAAAATTTTGGTCTCCGGCAGTGGCGATCGAATTAGTGTTAACAGGCCCTAAGAGTTACGTTTATGTCTTTAAGAAGAAGCAATATTGAAAAGCTCGATAAAGAAGTATTTGACGTAGTCATCATCGGGGGGGGTATTAACGGCGCAGTATCCGCTGCATCACTCTCAGCGAAGGGTGCGCGTGTTGCATTGATCGACAAGGGGGATTTCGCTGGTTTTACCAGTTCAAACTCTTCGAATTTGGCATGGGGTGGCATTAAGTATCTCGAGAGTTATGAATATTTTCTGGTAAATAAACTCTGTAAAAGTCGCAACCATTTGATGCAGAGTTATCCTTCGACTGTTAAAGAAATTAGATTTCTTACCTGTATTCAAAAAGGTTTTCGATTTCCACCATTTTTTGTGTATCTAGGTACGCTGTTATATTGGGCCTTCGGTCGTTTTTATACGAAGGCACCTGCCTACCTTCGTCCGGGAAAAATCGAATCGTTGGAAAATGTAGTGAACACTTCTAATTCCAGCGGCGGGTTTGAATATTCGGATGCGTTTTTATACGACAACGATGCGCGTTTTGTTTTTAATTTTATTCGTTCGAGTCTGGATTACGGCTGTGCTGCAGCAAATTATGTCAGTTCACAGGGAGCAAGCTTCGCCGGTGATATGTGGACGGTGCAAGCCAGGGACGAAATTACCGGCGATACCTTTGATATAAAAGGCAACGTGCTTGTCAATGCGGCGGGACCTTTTGTTGATGAACACAATGACGTAACAGATGAGGAAACGACGCATCATCACCTTTTTTCGAAAGGCGTGCACCTGATTGTCGATCAAATTACACCGAGTAAAAAAGTACTTACTTTTTTTGCAAGTGATGGGCGGTTATTTTTTGTGATTCCAATGGGGCGCAAGACCTGCATAGGGACGACGGACACCCAGGTTGAATCGCCGTTTTCTGAAGTGACGGACGAAGATAGAAATTTTATTCTTGAAAACGTCAACGCGATGTTGGATTTGAACAAACCGTTGAGCAAAGAAGATATTATTGCCGAGCGCTGCGGTGTGCGACCCCTGGCGATTGAAGGCCGTAAAGGCAAGGCAGATTGGGTTAAGCTATCGCGCAAGCACGCAGTCGATATAAACCCTGCGAGGCGTCACATTAGTATTTTTGGCGGCAAGTTGACGGACTGCCTTAATGTCGGCAATGAGATTGCGAGCGAAGTAGCGAACTTTGGTATCGAACTTTTGTACCCCCGAAAAAAATGGTATGGGGAGCCCGACGGCTCGATCAAAGAGGCGTTTTTCCATCAGGCGAAACTGATGGAGCTGGATAAATTGACCTGGAGCCAGGCGTCGGAACCACTTTCGGAAAGGCTCTGGCGTCGCTATGGTCGTCACGCGATTGAGATGCTCGAAGATATTCGTGAAGACCCTGACCAGGCCCGGCAATTGATAAAAAACGCGGAATACATTCGCTGTGAAATTGAATATGCTGCCAAGCATGAAATGATTACAAAACTGGATGATTTTTTGCGGCGGCGTTCGAAAATTTCTATGGTATTGCGCCGCGACGAACTGATACATGCAAAAGGTTTGAGGGAGGCGTGTGCCATACTCTTTGGTGAGGAAGCTGATGAAAAACTCAACGAATATATTGAGTTAACCAACTAATGTAAACGACCAATATCAACAATAATAAGGGAGATTCTATGAGTGACAATCATTTGATTCTGGCGCTCGATCAGGGCACTACGAGCAGTCGCGCGATCGTATTTGATCGCCAGGCAAATATCGTTGCTGTAGCCCAAGAAGAGTTTCCGCAGCACTATCCGGCGAACGGCTGGGTAGAGCACAACCCCGAAGATATTTGGTCGACCACATTAAACGTTGCAAAAAAAGCATTCGCGCAAGCCGAAAGTCAAAATGCGCGTGTTGTTGCCATTGGCATAACGAATCAGCGCGAGACAACCCTGGTGTGGGATCGCGTTACCGCCAAAGCGATTTATAACGCAATTGTTTGGCAGGATCGCCGCACCGCAAACCTTTGCGCAAATTTAAAAAATGAAAGCGTTGAAGAAAGTTTGCGTGCACGCACTGGCTTGCTGTTAGATCCCTATTTTTCCTCTACCAAGGTCGCATGGATTCTCGATAATGTCGACGGTGCGCGACGACGTGCTGCAGATGGCGAATTGGCCTTTGGCACGGTCGATAGTTATCTGATTTATCGGCTTACTGGTGGGAAAAGTCATTTCACCGATGCGACCAACGCCAGTCGAACCAATTTATACAATATTCATTCGGGTACGTGGGACGATGAGTTGCTCAATCTATTCAACGTGCCAAAAACAATGTTGCCTGACGTACTGGATTGTTCCGACGATTATGGTATGACCGACGCCAATATTTTTGGCCGTGAAATTCCCATTTATGGTGTTGCCGGTGATCAGCAGGCAGCGGCGGTGGGGCAGTGCTGCTTTTCGCCCGGCGACGCGAAGAGCACCTATGGAACGGGATGCTTTGCACTTATGAATACCGGGGAAAAAGCAGCGTTATCCAATCACCGCCTGCTCACCACAGTTGCCTACCAACTGGATGGCAAAGCAAGTTACGCACTCGAGGGTTCGATTTTTATTGCCGGCGCAGCCGTACAATGGTTGCGCGATGAGCTCGGTATTATTTCCGACGCAAAACAGACCGAAGCACTCGCTTCGAATTTAAAAAGTAATTCCGGAACCTACCTGGTCCCCGCTTTTACAGGTCTCGGTGCGCCGTATTGGGAGCCCGATGTAAGAGGGGCGATATTTGGTATAACACGCGCAACTGGCGTTGCCGACTTTGTGCGCGCGGCACTGGAATCCGTGTGCTATCAAACACACGATTTAATTACCGCGATGGCCGCTGATGCAACAGCACCGCAAAATGTACGTGTCGATGGCGGCATGGTCGCAAATAATTGGCTTATGCAGTTTTTGGCTGACATATTAGCCATTCAAATTGACAGACCCAAAATTACCGAGACAACGGCGTTGGGTGCTGCGTTTTTAGCCGGATTGAGAGCAGGTATATATCAAGACCTAACCGACATACGCTCAACCTGGCAGGTCGAGCGCATGTTTAATCCTCAGATGTCTGGTGAGCTGCGTGAGACGAATATTGCCGGTTGGAAAGATGCGGTCGCCAGGGTATTGGCTGATGCTCAGAGTTAGGGACTGCCTCGTTATTTTTCATTCAAAGTATTTATATATTGGTGACTGTTCGCACCCTTGAGGGAAAGTAATCAATAGCCGCGCTTACTAATTCGCAGTTACTTGTTGTGTGCGATTTTAATATAGGTCATATACTTCTTTAGTATTTCTGGTTGATGTTCCAGAAATGTTACCCGGGCGGCAGTAGATATCGAATATAAGCAACTAGCGAATACAAAACTGTTGTAATGACTTTTAAACCCTTTAAAAGGGTCGTTTTTATGTTCTTCAATGACTCTCTCTTGCTCGGCCGAAGCCTCTTTGTCAGAGAGATAGCAGGATTTTGATAAGACAAATCTTGGGTAATAGATTTGGTTGTTTTCCCAGCGCTCACCCTTAATTCTCTTTATAGCGTGCCATTTTTCACTCTTATCAGTAGACTCGTAGCCCCACGACTTCAGTACATTTTCAGGCACGATTGCGTCAGCTTTAGTTATACTGGGTGCTAAAAAAAGTACTAGTAATGATACAAGTAAATATTTCATTGCTGCCGTAGGCAGAAATATTTGCATTGTTAGTTACCGAGTAGCCCCATCGCTTTTTCAGAGGAAGGAATTTGGACTGAATAGAATTCGGTTTTACCGCAATAATTACAGATAATTGCGTGGTATTTGTTCATCTCCCAACCGAGAAAGCTCTGCATAAAGCCCCCAGAGACTCGTATTTCTTGTTCATGGTATTTTTCATTTCCGCAGCGTAAGCATTTCCATTTATTCTTGGGGTTTCTTCGTTGCAACTCATCTTGAGCTCTGGCGAGAAGTTCTTGCTTTCCATACGCCCATCTTTTGTTCACAATCCTTTGAAGTTCAATCAGTGGGATTGATGCCAAATCTTTATCACTAAGTTTTTTTAAATCCCAGTGAGCTTCTTTCTTGCGCCCCATTTTTAGACTCCACTAGCGCCACATCTGCGCCTAAATATAAAAGTGAATAGCTCCATGTGGGTTTTGATATCGTCGGTTAGTAAGAATTACTTATCCTGCTGGCTAGATTTGTCAACTCTAACGACCTTGGTCTCACCGACATAGTCATGTAGACATCTTTTAGACTTGGAAAATATAAATAAAATATTAGCCAGATTAATGAACTGACCAACGAATGGAATAAGTGGGATGGCCCAATAAAAGCCATATCGCTTTGCTAAATGTGAAATACTCGCGTGCTCGCCATCCACGCTAACGATCTTAATATTGAGCGCTTTCTTGCCCCAGGTCTGGCCATCTCGGACCATGATTTTCCCATGCATCAATAAAAAGATGGCTGTAGTAATGGCGGATAAGGTTAATGTGTACAACATTGACGGCGCTACGTCACTTTTAATATCGTCGAAGAACCCAGAGTAATACATCAATAAAAACGATATCGGGATAATTGTGAGTGCGTCTATCATCGATGCCCAAAACCTATCCCGACGTCTCGCAAGATTTAGATCTTCAGAAGTAAAGCCTTCTTGATACAGTTCAGATTTTGGAGCCTGGTATATATCTTTTTTCATAGTAAACCTTCGTTAGGGCACTGAAAGACTGGGGCTCTTCCATATATTACAAATACTCAAAACGCCTACATGATCTGGCGCCAAGGCCATGGGTGGTAGCGTGCGACACCCGGCTAAGCTACTGGACTGATTACAGCGCTATTGGTCAAGGATTTCAAGGCACGATTCCTTTGTATGTAATAGCGGGTATGTTTGCGCCTATTATATAAATGATATTGTTAACGCTAATGATTATTATTAATATATCGTCCAAATTATTTTTATTTGGGGGATACATATGCAGTCGATAATCAAACATTCGGGCGCTTTTGCGGTAGTTTTGGCCGTTTTGGCTGCCGGAGACCTGGCCGCGCAAGAAGAGCAGGGTGAGAAGGGCGTCTCCGAGGAGACGATGGTCATCCGTGGCAGGGCGCAGGAGCTATACCGTGTTGTAGAGGTAGACACAGGCAAACTCACGTCAGATCCGCTGTCGTCCGCGCATATTGTCACCAGTATCAATGCCGCGCTTATTCGCGACCAGGGTGCACGTGATGCGCAGGATATTTATCGAAACATCTCTGGTGTCAGCTTGTTCAGCTACGCAGGCGTGACTGCTCGGGGTTTTCGCCAGGAAGAAATTTTCTTTGATGGCCTGCGCGGCGATCCCTACGTCGGTTTTAACGTGCCACAGCTGTTTAATATTGAGCGTGTCGACTTCCTGAAAGGGCCTGCGGGTATGCTCTACGGGCCCGGTGCGCCAGGGGGCTTGTTCAATTACGTTACGAAAAAACCAACCGAAGAATTTTACTCTCGTGTTACTGGGGTTTATGGGCAGGAAGCACGCCGTGGAGGTTCCTACGAAGTAAACGGTGCTTTGCCAGTGGAAGGTAGCGCGGGGCGTTTTGGGATTTTTTACGAGGATCGCAACACGCCGCGCTGGAATACAGCGAGTGAGACAATTATCTACGACGGCGGTATTGCCAAAGATTTTGACTTTGCGCGGCTCACATTACAGGCAACGCGTTACGAGCAGAACCAGCAGGGCAATCGCTTGCGTGGCGTAATTGTTGATGCAGGTGGTGATTTTATTACTGATCGTCGTTGGAATCACAATGAGGCTAGTGATTTTCTTGATCTTGAATCGAATAATTTACAAGCAAAATTAGAAGGGCAGGTTAGCGAAAGCATTGAGTGGGATATCACCGTTCGCCAAACAGACAGTGAGCAGGCGCAAAAGTATCACGAACCGATTCAGCTAATAGATGTAGAGGCGCTGGCAGATCTGCCAACAGACGGGACGCCCGATTTTGTTGCCCGACAGTTCCGCGATCAGTTGCGCGAAGAGGAGCAATTTTCTTTTGGTGTCAATATTATTTGGTCGCAACATTTAGGTAGTATTGAAAATAGGTTGCTCGCCGGCTATGAGTTTTTTGATGGTGAAGAGAGCGCCCTGTTGGGTAGATTAAACTCGAATCAGGACATGGTTGCGCGATTTTTAGCTGGTGCGTCTCTGCCCGGCGATATTATTCCTTTATCTATTTCCGCGCCGGTTTATGGCGTGACGCAGCCGGAGAATTATGCGGTTCAATTTGGCGCACCGCGCATGACGGAACAGCGACGCAGTGGAGCGTACCTATTAAACGAATCGACGCTCGGCAAATTCACTGCGGTTGCAGGTGTGCGTTTTGACGATTTTGAAGATGTGAGTGGTGACGATAGTTTTGAAGACGATAATACCTCGTTGCGTTTTGGTCTGATTTACAAACCGCGCGAAGATATTTCAATTTTTGGTCAGTGGGCGGAAAGCTATGAACCGCAAAGCATCGGCAATCAGCGTGCAGAGGCTGGCGGACCATTCGAGCCAACTACAGGTACGATCGTCGAGCTAGGCGTAAAAACAGAACTCATGGATGGTCGAATACAAACCAGCGCTGCCGTTTATGAAATTATTCGTGAAAATATTCTCCAGTCCGATCCTCTTGGGGATCCTGAAGATGATGGTATTAATAATTTTGTTTCCTTTGGTGAGGTGACCAGCCAAGGATTTGAATTCGATATTTCTGCAGATATCACACCGGATTGGGTGCTGACAGCATCTTACGGATATAACAATGCAAAAATCACCGAAGATGCGGACACATCGACAATACGCAATAGTTTTGGCGATCGTTTTGCGAATGCGCCTGAACATCAGTTTGGATTTTGGACGCGTTATCAGGTTTCTGCAATGAATACGGCCTTCGCTTTCGGTGGCGACTACGTTAGCGAGCGTATTAACTTAAACGGCCGGGATGTGCCTTCGTTTACTATTTTCGACGCATCGATTATTTGGGAGCCTGGTCCGGTCGATGTTTTGCTTCGCATTGATAACGTGTTTGACGAGACTTACGCTGCTTCGGGCTTTTTAACACGCACCGGTCACTTTCCCGGCGATCCACGTTCGGTTTTTGTTGAAATATCCAAGGCGTGGTAATTGCGGTGGCCGGTGCAAACGCCACTCGTTCGCCCAGGAAAAAAACTGCGCGCAAAAAACTCTATGGTTTGCATACGTGGGTAGGTTTTCATTTGGCTGCGGTTATGACTTTGGTGCTCTTCACGGGCACCTTTGCCGTCATTTCCAACGAAATTGATTGGCTGATTCAGAAGGACATGCGCGTAGTACCCGATGGCGCTATGGCATCATGGGGTGAAATCGAAGCTGCTGCGCGAAACTATCGTCCTGGTGACACGGTTGTATCCATTTTTTCGATGCGGAGCGATCACTTTGCCTATCGTGCGCGAATGTTGGATGAATATGGGCGCAACTATTTTCTCCATATAAACCAATGGACGGGAAAGGTTACCGGCACGTCGCACACCTTAACCGTGCAGCGGTTTTTTCGTGATTTGCACCGTTATCTTTTTATGCCGAATGTTATCGGTTTGCCCCTGGTTACATCTCTAGCATTTGTTTTGACAATTTCGCTCTATACCGGTCTTAGAACAACACGCAATTGGCGAACTATCGCCACGCGTATACGCTTTGATAAAGGCTTACGCGTCGCCGTTGGTGACGGCCATAAAGCTACTGGCCTTTGGGCTTCATGGTTCTTTATCGTTATTATCGCGACGAGCCTTTGGTACTTGGCTGAGTTCGCTGCGTTTTTTACGGGAAGCCGTTTTGAACCGCAGCAACCTAAACTTGAACAGCAGCAATTGCAGAACTACGGCACTGTAATAAAAGACGCGAACGCCGATGCGCTTGTTGTAGCCGCTAAGCAGGCCTTTCCCGAACTGGAACCACGTGCAATTTTTTTTTCACTCAACCCAAATCAAACGGTTTCTATAAAGGGTAGAAATAACGATTTTTGGGTGCGCGATAGGGCGAACAGTGTTTTTCTAGATCCCGTGAGTGCAGAAGTCATAAAAGTTCAGCGCGCTGAAGAAATAGGTTGGGTAGCGTATTTAAATCAGGTTGCCGATCCACTTCACTTTGGTTATCTCGGCGGGCTCGTAACAAAAATCCTTTGGTTTTTTTTGGGTATTGCTATGACGGGATTATCCGTCAGTGGGGTATGGCTTACCTGGCGCCGATTAAAAACAATGTCGCCAACTAAGGCGCAAATCGCTACCTTACCTGTTTTGTTAGCTACGATGATTTTTGGTGCATTTTGGTACGATAAGCAACAGGGGCCATACGCGCCGAAACACGAATTGTATCTTCCAAAAAAGTCATGGCTGAATATCGATAGTCAGCTCGTGCTGGCAAGCAATGCCCAAACCGAATTATCTGGCTTGGTACGCTTACTCATATCTTCTCAAGTGGGGCGCCCTAATATTGTTAGCGTTGAACTCACTTTAATCGGTGTGGATAAACAGGTTTCGGTAGACGCGTCAAGACTGGGACGGCGCTCTGAATTGCGCGCTGAATTCACGCAGAAGGAACTTACTCAGGCAAAAGCTATATCAGCTAATATCATATTGCGTAACGGTGATAAATTGACTCACACCTGGTCCGTACCTAGGTAGCTATATCTTATTGAGTTTTTTCTTATAAAGAATACACTCCTGTTCATAATTTAAAGTTCTTCTGGAAATTGCGTAACAACACCCAAGATTAAGTAATGGCATTATATAAGTTAATAGCAATCCATTTCCCAAGAAGTACAAAAATACCAGTAAACCGACAAATATACTCGGTATTACTCTATGTATCTCAGATATAGGGCGGCCAATCAACTTTAATCCAAGTCCTGCTGCTACGCCTGGAAGAAAGAATATGATTCCTGGAACCCGGCCTGATTCTAAGCTAAGCAACGCTAGTGTAACTATAGACAAAAGTATTGCTGTAGTGAACCCGAGCACTGGACGCTGCTGCATCTTTAGCTCCAGATATTGATGCTCTAAATTGTTTACTTCCAATTCGCTTTTTGGTGTTTTGTACATGCGCGCTTATTGTGCCTCGATTTAAATAAATCGCTTCAAGCCTACCAGCGTTAATGGGAAAATGGTGTAAAGATACACGGCTCACTTAAATGTACTCCCTTCTGCTGTAAGACAGACACTCCATATTCGGAGTCAATTGCATGATGTTAGATTGAATAGGCGATAAAACTAGTATCTCTAGGTGTTAGTAGAATCTAATAACATCTTTGCTTTGATTCTTCACCCAGCCGGCCCAGTTAAGGTCTAGAGCTTTAACTCCGCCTATATAGTTATCTTCAGCGAGGTAGTAAGACAGTGTTCGATTCCCTCGACTGAATTGGTGCATTAATCTTGTAACAAAGTTACGGTTCGGGGGTGTTGAGAGCAAAAAGTACACAAATTGGCCAGTTTGACTTTGTAAGCTCTTTCTATTGTTTCTAAGAGAGTGTCTCCATTTGTCGCTAGGCAACTTTAGAAATTCAGAAATATCGGTTAACGCATCATTTTCTTTCGCCCAATTAACGTTTCTATAGTTGGGTATATTCGGCTGAATATACAAACCTGAAGAACTTCGGTTTATCGTTTCCATTTGCTCAGCTAAACCCTCATTGAGCCATGCGGGAGCATATGGCATGATCGTATCAACGATTGCATGACTAACTTCATGTCTTATTGTTCTAAATGTTTTATCTCTATCTTCACGAAGGTAAACAACTATCTGGTTTTCTTTTCGAAAATATACACCCCAGGAGGAAGTGTAGCTAACTCCCATGTGTTCGATCAGATACTTAACGTAAACATCTCTGTTTTTTAGAATTAAAATATTAACTGGAACAGTTTTATATATATCAAAATACAAGATTTTATCGAAAAACTCGTAAACATAATTTACGCCATTGACAATATTCTGTCTCTCGGAAATGGTTAAATTTACTTCTTTCGTCTTGATTTTAATGTCAAACTTGGCCCAATATGATTTCGTCGAATTTAATTTAATAGCCTCTTGATTTGTGCCATTGATTTTCTTATCACTGAAATGTATTTTTCCATTTTCATCAATCCACTTGTAAATTTCGGCTTGCGTGGAATGATTAAAGATGGAAGTCAATAATAAAGTTAGTTGAAGTATGTGAAATGTTTTAAACATCTTGAATATAGAGTCGAAAAAAACTCTCGTATTTGTGAAAGGTTTAAATCTCTTCTTTGAAATCATTTCATCCGTATTTTAGTTGGCAGTCAGGACCTATAGAAATTTCTCTGGTTCTTGTGTTGTCTAATCCACAATTTTTTACTAGCATTTCAGAATGCTTTAAGTTTTCATGGATTATACCTAAAGTCAAAAATACGTCTCCTGTTGAGCATGGATAGGTTTTCAAAGATTAGGGGCTAATCTGGCTGTAGTTTGAAGAGCTTCGCAGTCAGGCACTAAGATGCTTGATGGTATAAAAGTAATATGACTTTTCAATATTTTTTTCCTTATGTTCATTGGGAAAGTTAGTTTCAGCGAACCCTATATTCAATTAGTTCCGGTCGGCTGTGGTTGCTTGTTAGCAGTATCTTGTTTATACGATAGATAGAATAAATATGCCAAACCAAGTGGAGCAAGAAAGACCGTAAAACAAAAACACAATAAACTGTAAAATACGCGACCAAAAAAACTACCATGTAGAACAGGTCCACCGTTTAAAAATTCTAAAAATGAAGTTAGAGAAAATTTAGAATAAGCAAAGAACACCAAATTAGTTGTGAATAGAACTATTAGTGCTGTAGGCATCGAGCCACCTAGATCGGTAAACATATACCAATAGAATGCGTAAAAGAAACAGCCAATTATAAATTGGCGCATATAATATTTAAACGTAATTGCCCCTAAAGTCCATCTTAACATTTTGCTCATATTTTATTTCCTTTATGTGTACTGTGGTGTGCTCCACAAAAAGTAGACAGTTATCTAGGCGGCGGATGCCACCCGTTCTTCGAGCGCAACAGGGCTTAGATTTCCGTTCGCAGAATGTCTTCTTTTCCGGTTGTAAAATATCTCAATGTATTCAAAGATGCCCGTCTTAGCTTCCTGAACACAGCGATAATTCTTCGCATAGATCAACTCGACTTTTAAACGCCTAAGGTCGCAATGTGAAATTTTCGTTATATAGCGGAGTTTTGAGTTAGAAGAGCAAATCCACCCCTGAACATAATTGGGTTGCCAGGATTAGTGTATTCTAAGTGCTAGTGTCGTCTTCGTATCTTCCTGCTACTCATTGTCGGCCAATGATAGTGCTTCTTTTTATCTAGTTTGGATAATTAAAATTAACAGTTATTTTTGTATCTGGGTGAAAACTAGAATAAATCGGACATAAACTAATTGATGCTTCGAGCTTGTCACTTTCGCGTCTTGAGTATTTCATTGGCATAGAGAAGTCTAAGATAATTTCGCCAATTCTATTGGCGGTCATATCCATATTTATTTCGACTTTTGTGCCTGCAATATCTATACTTTCTTTGTTGGCGACTGCTCCCATTGATAAAAGCATGCACCCAGCTAAACCAGCGCCCACTAAATTAGTTGGTGAAAACTCTCTTCCAGCACCAGTTTGCGGGCAATCCAATGCTAAAGAAACGTCTTGTGGATACTTATTTACGACACAATGCTGAATTTTATCGTATGAAATTTCAAGTCTATTCATAGTGTTTTCTCTATAGGATTGTTGTCCTAAAACCCGCTTAAACGGCGAGGCCTTTACTTACCGTTACGTGATTTTTCCAGGTCTTTTCCTAGTTTTTTAGCAATTTCTTGAATTTTTGGAATCGACGTTTGCATTAACGTTTGTGATATTTGCATAGACTCTTGCATTACAGCTGGCATCTTTAGCAGAAGAGACTTTCCAGTTTCTGTTTTATAAAATACCAACATGTCATTTATTTCTTTTTCCGTGAAATTTCTATCGTAGATATCAACAATCAGAGGCTCCATTTTAGCCCAACTCATATCCTCTCTCATTACGAGAATCATCTGGTTGTAGTATTCATCAAAGATTGCTTGCTCGGAAGGTTGAACACCCATTTGGGTAGACATATTTTGCATCATTACTTCCATTTGTGAATACATTTGCTCAACCATTGAGTCCATACCCATTACGTTTAACAATTCACTTAACTTAGCTTCTTTCGTCCCATCATCTGCGTAAGCAGAAAAAGAAGATGCTAGTAATACCGAGAAAAACAATGCCTTTATTTTCATATGAAATACTCCTTGATTCAATTTTTAGGTATAATGCTTTTATAAACGGTGCGCGTCTTTTTGCGCGTCCAGTGGAGGCCATGTTTTTTTATGGCCGGAACGATGTTTGATAAACTGGTTATGTGATCTTTGTTGCAGATTCACTGATATTATTTTTTAGCTGACGCTGGATGATCCATTTTCATGTAAACACCACCTTGTTTAAGTTCGGCTAACATCTGGTTTAATCTCTTTTGTTTTGTTGATTCTAGCTTTGCCTGATTAATCCAACCAATGTAATCGTTTTGCTGATGGGCTGGTCGTTGAAGATAATCTTGGATAAGCGCATGATCTTCTAAGGCCGACTTCACAAAGGAAGGCATAGGATGCCGCTCGCGTTGCAATTTAGAAAAGTCTCTAGCCATTGTACTTTCGATTGCTGCGCTTTGTTATGAGTTAATACTTTAATCATAAGTTTTGGAAACCATAAGCCCTATAATTTCACCTACTATCCAGCCAAAGACAAAACCAGCTCCAGCGCCCTCTTTAGTAAAGCCTGCCATAAAGCCAAGGTATGCCCCAATCATGCCACATACCCCACCGCCGACAAGAATAGCTTTTAAATGTTTATTTTTTACCATAAAGTCAATTGTTGACTCATAACGCCCACATCCAGCCCACGTTTTTTGTGGGCGTACTTTACCGCCTTGTTATGGTCTTTACAAGACCTCTTAAAAGACCTATTATCAGGGCTTTAAAGTTTAATTGTAGGAGAAAACTATGCCAAATCAGATACTTACTGATATGGCCGCCAGCATTTCTGAGCTGAAAGCCAATCCCATGAAGGTTGTGACCAGTGGCGAAGGCATGCCCATCGCTGTTTTGAACAGGAATGAACCTGCCTTTTATTGCATCCCCGCCAAAGCCTATGAAGCTATGATGGATTTAATTGAAGACAAGGAACTGCTAGAAATCGCCAGGAGTCGATTAAACGAGGAAAGTATAAAGGTCAATTTAGATGACCTATGAATTGGCGTTTAAGAAAAACGCTCTCAAGGAATGGAAAAAACTTGGGCCATCCATTCGCGAGCTTTTTAAGAAAAAACTCGCTGAGAGGTTAACCAACCCTCATATTCCTTCGGCCGCGATTAGCGGCAGTAAAAATTTGTACAAAATCAAGCTGCGACAACTTGGCTACCGCCTTGTTTATTCTGTTTCCGATTCGACAATTACCGTTACTGTTTTAGCTGTAGGAAAGCGTAATCGAAATGAAGTTTATGACCTAGCTCTTTCTCGTGATCGACCTGATAAGCCATAACG